>JBPRGG010000172.1:0-200534 GCA_051418075.1 Candidatus Cyclobacteriaceae bacterium M3_2C_046
TGAGATTTATCAACAAGCCAACAATTATTATCAAAAATGGGGCATCAGCTGGTTTTATCGCTGGATGCCAACCCAGCCGGAAAGAGTGCAATGGATGCGCCGGGAACCGGATATGCAGGAGGTGATTGATTTGTACAACGAATTAGCTAAAGCCAATCAATGAGTCAGCAACTGAAAACATTTTTGCAGCAAATTCATCCGGTGGCCGAGGATCTCATGGAGGAATACCTGCAGCACTGACATAAATATCAGGTGCCTCGTAAAGCCATCATTACTCACAAAGGTGAAGTGCAAAAGCATGCTTATTTTGTACTGGAGGGCATGCAGAAGCCTTATTATTTGATAGATTATTTCTGCAAAAGTGGAAAAAACGGATCCCTTTGGCCACAGTTCTTTGGTTTGAATGTGGTCATTTTGTGCAGGAGGAAGAACCAGAAGAAACCATCCATGAATCAGGGAATTCCTTGCTTTTACGAATGTGCTTAAAACGTATTGTAGGAATGACTTTAAATCTAAGTTTAGGCTGAAAAAGATTTCCAGCTACTCCTCTCTTGCGGTTTTGTCCAATTTTTCCAGGCTCAGGAAAAGTATTTTTGTTTTGGACTAATATCATTTGTAGTGGAAAATATTTATGTTCAAACCGGCGATCAATACATCAGCCTGGCTTCCTTGCTAAAATTTAGTTATGAGGAAGATTCCCTGTTGCTTTATTACATTGGATTTATCTTAACTTGATATATATTTTAAAAAATGAAATACGGATTGAATTTTCTCATGCTGCTTGGTGTCCTGATTGCTGCTTGCCAGGACAATACTCCTAAATTCAGCTACAAAGGGTCTCCCAGGCTTTCCCAACCCGCCATCACAGTTTTTCCCAATAACCAGCAATATCATGTTGATAAAAAAGTGCCAGCTACTATGGCCACTGAATTGGATGGTGTCATTCAGGCGATGATGGATCAACAGGAAATCACTGGTTTGACCGTCACCGTACTGATACCAGATTTGGGGATCTGGAGTTTGGATACTGGTTATTTGGATTTCGTTGAAAAAAGAAAAGTTAACCATAGTACCATTTTTTACTGGGCCAGTGTGGGAAAACTTGTGACCAGCATTATGATCCAGCATTTGATCGATGATAAGCAACTGAGCCTGGATGATACCCTGGCTGGTTGGTTTCCGGATTTTCAATGGGCTGATAAAATTACTATCTACGATTTACTTCATCATACCAGTGGCATTTACAGCTTCAACAGTGATTCCAGTGTGCAGAATAACCCCAAATACAGAACGCCACAGGAACTGTTGCAAATAGCCCGGGAAAATAAAAACCTTTTCCATCCAGGAGAATATTGGGCCTACAGCAATACCAATTATTTGTTGCTGGCACTGATTGCAGAAAAAATTACCGGTAGAAATTTTGCTCAGTTAGTAGAGGAGTTGGTGGCCAGGCCTTACCAATTAAAAACATTGAGGGTTTTACAACCAAAAGAAATACCGGAAAACCTGGCTTTGGGCCATATTAATGGCGAAGTGACTACCAAAGACTACTCAATACCATTGGGAGCGGGGAATATAGTGGGTAGCTCTCAGGATATGGTCTTACTCATGCAAAAGTTAATGACCGGCGAAATCTTTCCTTTGGATACCATTCACAGTTGGTTAAAACACCTGTATCCCATGTTTGATCGGGGATTGTACTACGGACAAGGTACTATGGGTTATGATTTCAGCAAAATCAACCAAACGGATCAATTCTGGATCGGTCACAGCGGCGGTACGCCAGATTATAACGCCATTGTGATATATGATGTGGATAGCCGTATAATTTTGGCCTTATCAATAAATAATGCTATTTCGGCTACTGCTGCGGCATTTCAATTGTTAAAGACTATAAAATCTGACTAGGGGAAAGTCCCAAGGTTAGTTGAAATTAATGAAATCAACAGCTAGTGTAGCAAAAATTTAGTAAACCAATTTAATAATTAACACACTAGATACTGTTGATTTCAGGGCTCATGATTATATTTAAATTGATAACTAAAAATATATTATGAGCATGATCAAAAGTACAAATTTCAATCGAGATAAACTAACCTTGGGACTTTCCCCTGACTAGTATCCTCAAGATCCTACTGATGGTAGTATTGAATTTCTGGATTCTTTTGCCATCGGAGTGTTATTGTTTTTAACTTTTTCGTGTATGGTGCGTATGCACTATTTTATTTTACAAATAGTCTAATTGCCGGTTCATCAAATTCTAAGGAGTTTTTTAAATATCGATCAAACCAATTTTTTATTTGATTGCGTACTTCGTTTCTATATTCTATTAAACCATGATTCCCATTTTCGAAACTCACACTTTTAAAAGGAACTCCAAAACTTTCTAAGCTATCAGTAAATGCAGGTATTTGAGAATAAGCAACGTGCTGGTCATTCATGCCATGTAAAATTAAGATTGGAGCTGTCTTAGGTAGTTCATCAGTCCAATGGATCGCAGAGCGTTTTTGAATTTCGGAAGTTCCTTCCGTTTCAAAATTTGGTATCAATTCTTCAGCTACTTGTTCTATTTCAGGGTGATATTTGATGGTTAAAGCCAAATCTGTAATGCCCCCAATATTCACTACTGCTTTAATGTTGTTTGTGTAGCTTTTCTTTAATGTGATGTAGTTCATCATACCTCCTCTACTAATTCCCCAAAGTCCAACTCTGGAGGTATCTGCTTTCTCAATTTCAGCCATACTGTTAATAAGGTTTGAAATATCATTAATATCTTCCCCTCCAAATTGCTCCGTGCCTTCACTACGTGAGTTTCCTCTATAATTAGTGGCTACTACAATATAACCTTCTGCCGCCAATGGTGCCATGACATTAACAGCAGTTGCAACAAGGAGAGAACCAAGGTCTCTGTTGCCTCCTCTGTTAAATATAATTATAGGATAGGTACCTGATTGTTTCGGTTCTACCATTAATCCAGTCAGAAACAAACCGTCACTAATATGCCCTATCGATGAAATGTCTACTTTATCCAAATATGCATACATATCCGGATGGTGTTTCACTGAATTGTAAACAGGTGTCTTGGTGTAGTCTATAGGCTTTAGCTTAATTGTTTCATTTTCAAAAGTTCCAAAATCTGCCTTTATTTCTTCGATACTTTTTGTTTTTTCAGAACAAGAAAATAAAACCAGGAAAGTCATTAGAATTATAGATTTCTTCATTTTATCAATTGATTGTAATTTCAAGTTGGAAATGCCGGGCTAATGGATCCAGTTTTTTCAAAAGCACCTTTTTATGCTTCGCACTGGCCAAATATATTTTTTGGCCATCATGTAATTTTAAATAGCTATTGTATTCAATGTTTCTGACTGTGGTGCCGGTAGTGACCATGGTGTAGACCTTTTGGCTGACATTCACTGCATTGATAAATATTTTTTCGGCTGTATCAAGACGCTGCCATTTACCAAATTTCAGAAACAAAAAAGAATTATATTCCTTGAACCTGCCTGAATTCAGGTCAAAAACTAATCCCCTGTAACCTGTTATAATCATACTTCCCAGAAAAACAAAAACCGGAGCCAGGTAGGGAGACATCAAGATTGTAAACAGGCCATAGAAAAAAAATATAAAGCCCAGTAATTGAATATGAAAAGGAAATAACTTATCAGATTTAAGGTTAATGGTTTCTTTTTCCATAATCTGTTTTATCTTAATCAATATTGGTGGTCATCAAATCGAAACTTCAGATCGCCTGCAATACAGGTATATCAAATGATACCCAAGATAGTATTTTATCTCAGATGTTACAAATCTTAAAATTGGTAAACACGGTTTGATCAGCAAGTTTATTTCCGGACCGGCACCGGATAAGCAAATCGAACTTAACTGGCGGCAGGGATAATTTTTTTTGCCTGACCGGGATAAGCCCACAACCAGATTGATAACTGTCTGAACCACTTTAATCATATGTGAACGGTAAAGTCTGTATTCATGCTGATTGATGGCGTATAGGTATATTTGAAAGAGCAAATTTTAATCTGTTGATAACACTCAAAACAAAGAAAAAATATTAAATGTCTGATGTTTGTGAAATATTCTCCTGTGTATATCCAAAATGAAGATTTATTATTTTTGAAACCATTAGGTTATCAATTATAATGGATTTAACTTTAAGTAATGAGACAGGATTCCTCATATAACTTATTGTCTTTGAGACAATAGCAAATTTAAATACCAGAGTCATGCCAGAAGAAATCTTTCGTTTTTCCGTTGTTCGTAACCCCCGGTCTATCCCGGTAAGAAAAGTAAAAACATCAATAATACATCTTATTGACGAGTCCAGTGAAAAATATACTGTTTATCATGAATTTTTGGGGTTAAAACAAAAAGGAGAAAAAAGGGAAAGTTACATTCAAATAGCAACCAGGAAACTAAACCAATCATTTTTCATCCATGATTTATCAGGTTTGAAAACCAACATACATGATTATACTGATTGGATATTTGCTCAAAAGAAACCCGAATTCAATATGCTATTAGAAAAAGCAAAATTGCTTTTTGGCAATGACCTTTCAAAATTTGTCAAATCGGATGAGTTTAAAAAAGATAAGTACCGCATTTCTGATAGCATCATTGTTACAGCCATCGTAAAACCACGGCAAAACGGATTACGCAGCGAATTAATGAAGGCCAGACGCATTGTTTTCCTTCTGGAATATTTAGCTGATAAGGGTGCGGACAACGCTGATTTGAAAACAATCCGAACGATTTTGAAAGCAACCATTTTATTGCCTGGTGCATTATTTCCCATTCCAACCAAAAATAATGAATTGCGAAAGCAAAATGAAGAAGCACTAAAAATACGCAAGGATAAAATTGAGAAAAGCATAAGTGAAATTAATAAGACCACAGAAAAGCTTAGGATAAATCATGAAGCCATTGAAGAATTAACAAAAACCTACTCCAGCCATCTTTTTGAAATTAAAAATTCACCACCAGCAGCTAATAATGCTAAAACTTCCCTCTCTGTAATGCCGGTGGCAAAATTTAATAAGTTAAGTTCCGACACAAAAAATTTGATATTAAAAGATATTGGGGTGAGCGATAAAACATTAGATATACCATTCATTGTAAAATCTATTGAAAAGGAAAATAATATCCTCTTTGCCAAAGCTGGCAGGGGGATAGGTGATATTGAGCTGCTTAATCCTAATGATGTTGCGGTAGAAGTGAAAAAAACTTGCGGTAATTGTGCCGTCGTTGTGGTAGAAGATATAAAAAAGGAAAACAATTTCACCGGTAATACAAAAGGAAAAGTGAATAAAATATGTGCACAGGAGATGGAGATGGTACGTCAAAAATTATTAAAATACGAACCAGGTGAAATTGCGCATATCGAAAACATACTCAAGGGAGAATTTAAGAGCAAAAAACATCGGAAATTACATCGTACCGAAGAGGCTTTTTTTGAGGAGTCTGAGCGATCTGAGGAAGTAGAAAATGAGCTGGAAACAACCGACAGGTTTGAACTTCAATCGGAGACATCCAGGACAACAAGTGAGGATTCCAGTGTAGAAGCAGGAGTGACCACTTCAGCCTCCTATGGTAAAGTAAATATTGAAGTTCATGGGAACTATGCCAGCAATAAAGCAACTGAAGAAAGCAGCAATTCAGCTTCAACTTTTGCAAAAGATGTGGTGAGCCGCTCGGTCCAGAAAATAAAAGAGCGGGTACTGAAAAGACGATCCAGGACCGATATTCATGAAGTTGAAATTATCAATAAACATGAATTTGATAATGTACAGGCTGAAGCTGAAAATATTGCAGGTATCTACCGGTGGGTTAACAAATATTATGAAGCCCAGGTAGTCAATTACGGCCTTAGAACCATGCTGGAGTTTATGATCCCGGAACCTGCTGCCTTTTATCGTTTTGCCCTGGCCAGAAATCCGGACCGTGAAACAAACCTAAAAAAGCCTGCTGAACCCGGATTTTGTCAGGCAGGCAGGTTTTTTCCATTAAAGCCAACTGATTTAACGAATTCTAACTTTATGTGTTTCGTTGGGAAATATGGTGTGACCGGTATAAATTCACCACCTGAAAAAATGAAAAAAGCTTCATCCTTTTTAGGATATAAAACCGAATTTACCGACCAGACGTTGCTTACCTTTAATGAGGAAAATAAAGCCTTTAAAATTCCTGATGGATACATTCCGAAATTTATCAGTTATCATATTTCAGGAGAAAATTCACATTCCTTTCACTCAAAAAACATCAACAGTCATCAGGATAACATCATGGTGATCATAACAATAGCTGGAGAAAATGTGCTAAGCTATTATAAAAATGAAATTGGTGAAGGGGCTTGGGAAAGCAAAGTTCAAACCATTGAATGGGGAAATTCAGAATTAAGTCCAAAAGAAATTGAGCTTAAAAGCTACATAAAACCTGAGGATTTTAACGGTTCAGGTGAAATAAACCTGATAAATCAGGAGTCGATAAATACTATACCAGTATCAATAAATGGCCACACCAGTCTGGCCCTTAGTGTAGCCATTCACTACACTGTTCTTTGTGAGCGATCTGAGTCAATTTATCAGCAATGGCAAATAGAAACCTATAATGCCATCATGAATGCCTACCACAGGCTTAAATCAGACTATGATGAAGCCCTCCAGTCTCAGCAATTTGAGTCAGATATAAGCATTCAGGGACAAAATCCTTTTATCAACCGGGAAGTAGAAAAAACAGAATTAAAAAAACATGCTATTTCTATCCTGACAGGGCAACAATATGAAGGTTTTAATGCCATGTGGCAGGATCACCGACAAGGTTTTGGATTTCCTGAAATTGATTTGGAAGATGCGGCAAAAGAAGGTGAATTTGTACAGTTTTTTGAGCAGGCATTAGAATGGCGGCATGCTACCTACCTCTTTTATGACTATTTCTGGGGCAGAAAACAAAACTGGGTTGATATGTTGCACCTGAAAGATACCGATCCTTTATTTGAAAAATTTCTAAGAGCGGGCTATGCCAGGCTTTGGGTACCCATACGCCCTGGGTTTGATTCAGTGATAGGGCATTACATTTGTGCCGGAGGTGAACCCTGGACAGAGAAAGATGCGCCACAAATTGAAGGATGTGAGGATGGTGTTGACCCACCGGTTGTTTCCATGATAGAAGAAATGAAAGAACAATTGGATAACGATTTTGCAGAACGACCCGGTGAGATTACGGTATCCAGCAACAGTAAGGTAGTGACTGGTGAATCTACTGATTTTTCTGAAGATGATGTGGACAGGGAAATACTTATACACCTGGAATCATACCGGATTGCCCAAGTTGTTTCTCCTGCTGAAATCAGGCTGCGGGAAGTTTATACCGGTGAAACTACCTCACTTGGGGTTGCAGTGGGTGTAAAATATGTGGGAGAACCCTGGGTGGTCCAGGTACCTACCAGTTTGGTGCATTTGCAGGAAGGTGGTGATTTAAATGGGTAATTAGGGTATTTGACATGTCTTTAGAAAAACAAAAAGAAGAAGCATACTATTTGATTGATAAGCTTCAATTAGAGCAGAGTATTTTTTGGGAATATTTACACAACCTGGTAGAGTTAGCAGGAGACCAATTTATTGGTACCAGAATTAGTTTTATTGAACAAAAAGCAGAAAAGGCAGAAAAGGCAGATACAGGAGGAGCCTTAATTTTAAGTGTTATACTAAATTTTGGATTCTCTGCTTTTCCTATTCATTCAATGGTTGCAGGAACGCTTATAAAAGGATTGCGTAGAAGTAAAACTATTCAAAAAATGATTCATAAAAATGTTGTAAATAAACTCTTGAAGCTACCGGCAGAACAGTTAAAAAGGATGAATGATAAAGATCTTATTGAATATGAAAATGAAACTTTTAAAAAGCTGAAAAATGAAATTGGGAACGGTTTGAAGCATTTCATAAAAGACGAAGTAAAAAATAGCTTGAAAACAAGAAAGAAAAATAGAGTTTCAAATCAAAAACAAGACAACCAAAGTCAAGGTCATGTTATGATTAAAAAAGAACTTTATAATTGGATCCTTGCACATAAATCATTAGACATTAAACAACTTATAGATTTAAAATATGCTGTAAAAAGTGGTGAATGGAATGAAGACTCAGTAAATAAAGAGGTAATTAAGTTAAAGAATCTCTTAGATGAAACCAGGAAATCACCTACGCGTGATTTAAATCCGGATGATTTCCAGTTGCTGATAGAGGCTGCTCTTTGGTGTGCGACTTATGATTTTTATCCTGTATATAAAGCAAAAAATAAGACAACGCTTATAATATCCCCTATAAAACTTCCGGATAATGACAGATTCTGGGAATATTTAGTATTGCGGTTCATTAAAAATAATTTCATGATAAGAGTTTTTCATGGAGAACCACCAGAAACAGGTAACTTTATCAATAGAGTAGTTTTTGATACAAAAGCCCGGCAAAAAGATTTAAATGCAATGCACAAAAAGTACTGGACTCCACCTCAAACAAGTGTAGGTGGCTACAATGCTGTCGGAAAAGAGGGGGCAAAGAATAAAACTTTTGATAAAAAAGATGAAGAAAAAATGTTACTCACTTATTATTTTGATGAACTTTCCACACGACTTGATAAAATACAGGATAAAATTGTCAGGGGTATAGATAATTAGCATTCAAATTTGATTATGTAAAGAAAAGGAATTCCCGTTGCTTGCTTCTTAAAATATCATCGTCCATCAAATCATCTATACTTAATTCATTAAAAGATTTTTGTTTATTTTCAAAGGGGAAGTGCTTGCCAGGTTGATCCTAAGCCTGATTTTCTTTATAATCTACTTTATTACCAGGCTGTTTTAATTGATTCAAATACAGCTTAAGAGGCTAGTAGTTAAACCTTTTTTAATAGGAATGATGATGAATTTTTTATCCTTTGATCCAACTTTTTCAAATCTTTGTTGCTTAAATCAAATACTAATCGTATTATTGCAATAATAGAATAGCTCGTATGGGAATTACCAAATCCAATATATTCACCAATGATGTAAACAGAACAGCTGAGTTAGCCAAAGCATTCGCTCACCCTGCCAGGATCTCCATCATTAAACACCTTATCCAAGTTAAAGGCTGTATTGTAAATGACCTGGTGGAATTGGTAGGGCTTTCTCAGTCAACCATTTCACAACACCTGAAGGAATTAAAGACAATTGGGATTATTAAAGGTGAAATTGAAGGGCCCAGGATGTGCTATTGTATAAATGAAGAAGTATGGGAAGAAGCCAAATTGGTTTTTCAGGATTTATTTTCTTCCTACATTTCCCCTAACTGTTGTTAAAAAAATTTACTTAATCATATCGTAATATTGCAATAAATAATTAACTAAATGAAAACGTCAGAAGAACTAAAAAGAATTGTCAAAGAAAAATACGGTCAGATTGCAGGTCAGTCAAAAAGCCAGAATGAATCATCCTGTTGCGGTACCAATTGCTGTGATACCATAGATTATTCCGTAATGGCTGATGATTATGCCCATTTAAAAGGTTATTCACCTGATGCTGATCTGGGTCTTGGCTGCGGCTTGCCCACTGAATATGCCCTGATCAGGGAAGGTGATACTGTAGTGGATCTGGGATCCGGGGCGGGCAATGATTGCTTTGTAGCCAGGTCTGTAACCGGTCCGGCCGGAAAAGTAATTGGACTGGATATGACTGAAAAAATGATTGAAAAAGCCCGGAATAATGCTGTGGCTTTAGGATATGCCAATGTGGAGTTTGTTTTGGGTGATATTGAGGCAATACCCTTGCCTGAAAACATGGCAGATGTAGTGGTCAGTAATTGCGTAATGAACCTGGTGCCAGATAAAGAAAAGGCCTTTGCTGAAACCTACAAGATCCTTAAAAAAGGGGGGCATTTCAGCATCAGCGATATCGTATTGCGGGGAGATCTGCCCAATGGATTAAAAGAAGATGCTTCCATGTATGCAGGATGTGTTTCCGGAGCTTTACAGCAAAAAGACTACCTGCATGCAGTTCAAAAAGCCGGATTCAAAAATATCAAGATCCAGAAGGAAAAGGCCATTAACCTGCCAGATGAAGTATGGACTAAATATATTTCAAAAGAAGAAATTGAAAGTTTTCAACACGAAGGCCGGGGTATTTTTAGCATTACAGTTTACGCAGAAAAATAATCTGAGCCTTTTTTAATAAAACAAAAAATTAATAAATGTATGAAAACAGCATTAATATTGATTTTAACATTTTATATGCATTCGTTTAATATGACAGAAAAATCATCTCTTAAAACAGAAGTACAAACCTATGTGAATCAGGTGGTAAAGGAATTTGATCAAATCCCGGCTGAAAGGCAGCAGGTACTACAGCAGATTGCCTCATATGTACAAAAACAAGCCCGGGCTGAAGAAAAATCCCGGTTGACCTTTATTTGTACCCATAATTCCAGACGCAGTCATATGAGCCAGATCTGGGCCGGGGTGGCCGCTTTTTATTATAATATTCCCCGGGTAGAAACCTATTCCGGCGGAACTGAAGCTACTGCATTTAACCCCAGGGCGGTAAAAGCCATAAAACAGGCTGGATTAGATGTCCAACAGCTTAACCAGGCCCAAAATCCGACTTACCAGATTAAGTTTGCTGATAATGCACCTGCCATTAAAGCTTATTCCAAAGTGTATGATGCTGATGGCAATCCCTCCAGGGATTTCGCCGCAATTATGACCTGCTCTCAGGCTGACCAAAATTGCCCTTTTATCCCCGGAGCCACCCGTTTTGCTATTCCTTATGAAGATCCCAAGGCTTTTGATGGAACTGACAAAGAAACAGAAGCTTATCAGGAAAGGTGCCATCAGATTGCCCGCGAAATGTTTTACCTGTTTAGCCTGGTAAAACTTTGATCTGTTAGAATAACAAATGAAACAGAACTGGAAACCAAGTACATCAGCTGACTAAATAAGTTGCTGATCTCATGATAAAGGAGTGATACCAGAGATCATTCATCCCTTGCATCAGGTTTAGGTTTACTCCCGGGGATTTGTGGTCGCTTTGAACAAATTACCATCATATTTACATGCAAAAGATAACCACCAAAAGGAAGAAATTATCATTTTTAGACCAGTATCTCACCTTATGGATATTTATGGCCATGGCCATAGGGGTAGCATTAGGCTATTTCCTGCCAGGTTCTGCCGATATTATCAATTATTTCTCTCAGGGAACTACCAATATTCCCATAGCTATAGGTTTGATCCTGATGATGTATCCTCCTTTGGCTAAAGTAAATTATGCCCTCTTACCTAAAATTTTTACTAATGTAAAGGTATTAGGCATTTCACTGCTGTTGAATTGGATCATTGGACCTGTATTAATGTTTGCTCTGGCCATTTTATTTTTACCAGGGCATCCTGAATACATGGTAGGGGTGATCATGATAGGTTTAGCCCGCTGTATTGCCATGGTGCTGGTATGGAATGACCTGGCCGAGGGGAGCAACGAATATGGGGCAGGCTTGGTGGCCCTGAACAGTATTTTTCAGGTTTTTGGATACAGTTTTTATGCCTGGATCTTTATCACTAAATTACCTCCACTGTTTGGTTTTGAAGGATCCATTGTAAATATTTCCATCGGTTTGATCGCTGAAAGTGTTGCGATTTATCTGGGAATTCCATTTTTGGCTGGTTTATTCAGCCGTTTAATCCTGGTGAAGCTAAAAGGGGAGACCTGGTACCGGGAAAAGTTCATCCCGGCCATATCTCCCGTCACCCTGATCGCCTTGCTTTTTACTATTGTGATTATGTTTAGCCTGAAAGGAGAACTGATCATACAGATTCCCATGGATGTAGTTAGAATTGCCATTCCTTTATTAATCTACTTTGGACTAATGTTTTTGATCGGGTTTTACCTGTCTAAAAAATTAGGAGCGGATTATCCGGTTAATGCATCAATTTCTTTTACAGCTGCAGGGAATAACTTTGAGCTAGCCATTGCTGTTGCCATAGCTGTTTTTGGCTTGAATAGTGGTCAGGCTTTTGCCGGAGTGGTGGGTCCGTTAGTAGAGGTGCCGGCTTTAATTTTATTGGTAAATGTAGCTCGCTGGTTGAAAAAGAAATGGTATCTGCCTGTATAATCAATCAATTTCAATTCCAGCAAAGTGCCGGCTTATTCAAATTATGATTTTAATTAACTGTATAGCCCCTGAAAAGATGCCATTGTAGCTCACAGGCAACAGGGATTACAACTTATTCAGGTGACCCTGAAGAGACAGCATCACCTGAAATAACTTTATATAGATTGGGCAACTGGTTGATTCCAGAGGCCGGATTTTGCTGTTTTACTGACAAAATCCCTGAAATCTATCGCTTTTCTGCCCAATACTTTTTCTATATCATGGGAAACTGCCTGATTGTCAGGATTTCCCAGCACCTCTTTGAACAGATAGCTAAACAGCCATACATAGTCATCAGGCAAACCGGCTGCCTTCATAGCCTTGCCATATTCCTCCACAGAAACAGGTTGAAACTTGATTGCTCTGTTTGTCTCCCTGGCAATTGTTGCTACAACTTCCCGGAATGTCATTTTTCCGGGGCCGGTAACAGTAATGATGTGATCATTGTGGGTGTCATCCAGTAATACTTTTGTTGCCACATCTGCTATGTCATCTGCGTCTACAAACGGAATTTCAGCTTCGGCCATAGGTAATGCCACATGGCCGGCCAGAATAGGTTCCAGCAGGAAACTCTCCGTAAAATTCTGGTTAAACCAGGAGGCCCTTACCAGGGTATAATTCAATCCCGAATTGGCCACTATATCTTCACAGGCTTCCGCTTCTTTTTCCCCTTTTCCGGATAGCAATACCACCTTTTCCAATCCTTCCTTCAGCGCTATTTCAGTCAGATTGGCTATGGCTTTCCTGGCTCCCGGTACGGCTAAATCAGGATAATAGGTAATATATGCCCTATCCATTCCCTTCAAAACCGGCGCATATGAGGCAGGATCATTCCAGTTAAAAGAGGGGTTGTTTTTTCTGCTTCCTATCCTGACCTGCTGGTTGAGCTTGATAAGTCTTTCAGCTACCCGGCTTCCAGTCTTGCCGGTACCTCCGATTACTAAGATGTTGTGTTTCATTTTGATATGATTTTATATTTAAGATTGATTAATTCCTGAAATATGCAAAAACTGCCAGGATTGAAAATGAAAAGGAGATCACAGAAAAAATGGTCCTGGCTAAATGAAGACGATTCCAATTAGTTTCATAATAGTGTCTAAATTTCCGGATCTTGCCTGTGCTCATCTCTACCAGGTCTAATGCATCCAATTGGTTGTTGAGGGGAACATTTCCCCAGGCGGTAACACCCATGGTTCCGATAAAATAACAAATAAAGGCGGCAAACATGAGCCAAAAAGAGGCCTGATTGTGGCTAAACTGATAAACGCTGCCAATACCCAAGGCGATCAAACTGCCAAAGAAAATAATAAAAAATGCCGGGTTGAGAATGGCCCGATTGATTGATTGCATAGTTTGCAGGTATGGGAGGTCTGCCACCTTCTTGGTGCCAGGAATTACCGAGACGGACCAGGCATAGAATAAACCGGCTGATAACCCTGTAAATATTACTGCTGCAAAGGCAACAATTGTTTTACCTGTTAATTCCATCTTTAATAAATTTTTTGGGTGGATAACCATTTTTTAATTTCAGCGTATTCTTCTCTGCTTAACTGGATTTCTCTGCCCTTATGCTGGTTGGGTAAATCAAAAACCATTTGGTAAATCTTTGGTATATGCATATTAATGGACCTGTCATCAATTACCAAGGAAGCGTTATGCTTTTGGTGACAGTTATTGCAATGGGTTTCAATTACCTTCAAAGCTGCTTTCTTTTGTCTGTCAGTGGAATGAGCAAAAATCAATTGATGAACTGAAGCAATCATTTTGCTTGAATCAATAGCTGACAGGAAGAGTAATCCGGCAGTGATTAGACCATAGGTCCTGATCGCCATGTATCTCTGCTTCATTTTACTTTAAGGTTAATTACATTAGCAAAAATAGGGGCAGGCTCAGCTTCAGTCTTGACAGTTCAGGCCAATCATTTGACAATTCAAGCCAAATCTTCAGAAGTTATAATGATTTTCGGAATTCAACCGGTGATTGACCAGTCCAGCGCCTGAATGCGCGATTGAAAGCACTTTGTTCAGAAAAGCCGGTTTCAAAGGCAATTTCAGCAACACTTCTTGAAGAATTTTTGAGGAGATTTCTTGCCACATCTAATTGGGTTTTCTTGATCAGATCTCTGAAGCTGGTCCCATTTTCAGCCAATCGGCGGGTCAGGGTACGATTGCTCATTCCCATCATATAACCTATTTGCTGTATACCGGGAATACCACTGGGCAGTGCATCTTTAATCAGGTTTTCTACATCAAGAGCAATTCTGTTAGGGCTGATCTCTATGCCCTTAGTTTCCTCTTCTACTCTTTCTACCAGGAATTTATTGATGCTGTCATCAGCCTTGACAGTACGCATTTCCAGTTCCCGGGTTTTATAGGTAATATAATTTTGAGGCTGATGAAATAATACAGGACATTTAAATGCCTTGTCGTGGCTTAAGCGATTTTCGGGTGGGTTATGCTTAAAGCCAACCTCTACCGGTGCGATATTAGATGCTGTGATGGCCTGCAATACCACTACAGTAGCAGAAAAGGTAGCTTCATTGGATAACTCTACTCCCCTTCGATAGGCATCACGGAATAAACAGACTTTGGATAAAGCAGCATTTTTTTCGATTTTAAACACATAGGTGTCTGATAACAACCTAAAATAGCGCTCACATCGATCAAATATTTCTCCGGCCCAGGAACAGGTTTTCCAGGACAAGCCCAGCACGCCATAGTCATCTATTTTCATTTGATGACCTGCCCTTACTGCAAATCCGGGGCCTAATCGCTCATCCAATAATTCGTGAAGTTCAAAGAAATGATCTGCCGGAACAGCTTGAATATGATTGATAGAATCAATGGAAGTGGGCAGTTGTTTAAAGAAATCACGATCTAACCCTTCTTTTAAAGCCTGATTGATGATTTTGGTATATAAGCTGATCGAGATGTAGTTCATTTAAGATCTTTTCCTTTAGCTAATGATTGATTCTGACTAAACCAAAATGCTTCATAATTGAATCAGGAATCCATGATCATTGTTTTCTATCAGCCTATCTTTTTTTGTGTTTAGCCAAATATATACAGGAATTGGCTATATATTCAATTATAGCCCCGTTCCAAACGACCAGTGACTGATGAAATTTATTATTCATGGTGCTGTCATTTTCTTCAATTTGCTTCCGCTGTCATTCTGTTCTCCGTCCTCTTTCTGACCACTTTCTTTCTCCATTCGTCCGTTTTCCCACATCTTTCATCCGAACTCCATAATCTGTCCTGTATACTCCATTGTCTTTCGTTTTTTTGCTTTCATTACCGGAAAATACTATTTTTAATTGCAACTTTTGTAAGTATTAACCTGAACTCATTACCATGCGAAAATGGATCCGTATCATATTGACTGGACTTTTAATTCTGATTATTATTCTGGGGCTTTTCTTCTACCTTAATGTAAGAGACCGTCATCCAGGTTATCAGGTGGACCTCAATATCAATAACCCTGCTCCCGGCAATTTCCGGATTGGCTTTGCCGCAGTGAAGATCACCCCCACCATTATCGATAACTGGACCGATGCCAACCAGGATGCTCAGTTCATTGAAAAAGATGGCGATAGCTATCAGGACCTGAACCAAAATGGCCGGTTTGATCCCATCTGGATTGCTGGATTTAGTAATAAAAGGGCAGCCAACGGGGTCAATGACGATCTTTGGGCCAGAACAATGATAGTTGATGATGGCACCAGCCGGATTGCTCTCACATCCATCGATGCCATTGGTTTCATGAATGATGATGTCCTGGATGTCCGGAAATTAATACCGGAATCAACCAATATTACTTATTCAGTGATCAGTTCCACCCATACCCATGAAGCCCCTGATTTGTTAGGATTATGGGGCAATTCTTATTTCAGGAGTGGGGTGAATGAAGATTATATGAACTATGTAAAAACCCAAACCGCAGCAAGTATTGTTCAGGCTAGCCAAAACCTTGAACCGGCTTATTTTAAACTGGCCATCAATCCTAAAGATGCCATCGTGACAGTAAATGATACCAGGGAACCAAAAGTATTTGATGAAGCCATCCGGATCATTCAGGCTTTTTCCTTGTCGGACAGCACCACTTTAGGCACACTGGTAGCCTGGGCTGATCATCCCGAAACCCTGTGGAGCGATAATTTATTGATCTCTTCTGATTTCCCCCATTACCTGAGGGATGGTGTGGAAAATGGCATTTATCTGGGGGATAGCCTGGTCAGGGAAGGTTTGGGAGGCACTACAGTTTACTTTAATGGTGCCATTGGAGGTTTGATGACTACCAATCCCTCTCATGAAATTAAGGATATACTGACCGGGGAGGTGATCAAGGAACCCGGCTATCCCAAGACCAAAGCTCAGGGAGATTTTCTGGCCTGGCTGGTTTTGGATGCTCTGGATAGTTCCAGTAATTACGTCAGCCAGGCTGGAATTAATATACGGGCTAAAACCATTGCCCTGGAATTTCAAAATCCCCTCTATCGTCTGGGGGCTTTCTTAGGCGTTTTAGATCGGGGAATGACTGGCTGGATGAAAATACGTTCGGAACTGGCAGTTTTTTCCATTGGTCCGGCCCATTTCATCACTGTTCCGGGAGAACTTTACCCGGAAATTGTCAATGGTGGGGTAGAAAAACCAGCAGGGGGAGATTTTGATATTGAGCCTCAGGAAGTTCCTCCCCTTAGAGATTTTATGCAGGGAGAATATAATTTTATCTTTGGCCTCACTAATGATATGGTCGGGTACATTATTCCTAAAAGTCAATGGGATACCGAAGCACCATTCACCTACCACAATCATGATGCACCTTACGGGGAGATCAATTCACTAGGACCTGAAACAGGCCCTGCCATCTACCGGGAATTGGTGAGCCTGATGGAAGAATTTTACCCGGAATAATAAGGAAACCTGGTTTGTCAATTTTTGTGGTACAGGCTAAAAAGGTACCCATACAAAACTATCTTCTGCCTGAATGTCTGCTGTGGAGTGGCTTCACTATTAGGTACCGAATAGCGGCTGTTCCAGAAATGCTCTCCCCAGGGCCATATTTCCTTGTTGTCAGGATAATTGCTTTTGGTATAAAAGGCACAGCGGTGAATATCATTTCCATTATTCCATCCATCCCGGCACATGTATGGGGTCCATCCAGGCGTAACATGAGGATAGCCGTCACGTCTACCCGGAGCAAAGGTCTGGGTGAGGCAGCGATCTCCTAACCCGGTCATCTGAACCAGACCCAGAGGATTCCGACCCAGGGTCCATTCAGCTTCCGCATGCATACCTTTTTCAAAATATCTTTTTTCTTCCTGATTATCTGACAATTTATGAGCTACTGCCACCAGCGACATTTCATTGGAAGTCTGAGCCATTCCTTCCCATTGGTTGGTCCAGCGGGCTGCTTTGGTGGGGCTTTGATCCAGGGTAACCAGGTAATCATTTTTAGCCTGGTTGATAATGGCTTCTTTTAAGTTATTCTGAAGTTGGGAAAAATTTACTTTTTGGGGAGTAAAAAGGTATGCAATGGCGCCATATTGTTGTTCCCATTGGCCCGGATTTCTCACTTTGGAATTTTCATCCTTGATCTCAATTTCCTTTTGCATCGCTTGTTCATAAGTTGGATCACCAGTAAGATTATACAGAAATCCGGCTGCTGTCATTTTAAGATCTTTTCCCCTCAATCCGCTTACATCGGTATCAAGCATTTGATCAGACTGATTCCTGGCCCATTTATAAGCTTGAATGGCTTCCATCCTGTACTTGTTTTCCATTTTTTGATTTCCGGCCAGTCGGAAACAATCAGCTGCCATGGCCGAACCAGCAGCCACACACCATCCCTGCCAGGCACAGGGCGCTCCGGCATAATTGATGTTTTCAGGAGGACGGATATTAGTCAGTCCGGTCAGATAGCCTCCTTTTGAATCTCGCATCCGCAGCCACCAGTCAATTTCCCACAAGGCCTCATCCAGAATGTCAGGAATGTTGTTGCCGGTTTCAGGAACATAAAGTTGTCCGTCATTAAAATCCTGCGGGTTTAAATAATAGGTCATTAAAATATCAAAAACACAAATAAAATTTACCGGCCGCTGATCGTTATCATAAGCATCGCACCATCCGCCCCAGGTGGCTTTAGCTGTTTCACCAGTCAAAACTTCACTGTAAAATTTACGGTCGTCCGGGTTTTTACCGCTCACCATATTTTTTTGGGAAATGTAAACTTTAAAATCTTGCGGATCCACTCCTTGTTTAAATAATGGCTGGCGGGATTTGGGAAAATCACCTGCAGGTTCGGTTTCGCAGCCCATCCGCTGATAGAACATGCCCTGCATAGCTGTTTTAAAAGCCTGGTTGAAGAGATCATGACCTATTTCAAAGGGATAACTGCTGCCAATTCCCTCGATCACCAACCGGTAAGTACCGGGGCTGGTAAATGCTGAAAAATCACACTCCCACACATCTGCCCCGGTAAAATCCTTTTCCAATTGTGGTTCCGGTTTATTTTTCATTCGGAAATTTAGTTTCCCTGAATAGGCAATCTTTTCGGTTGTCACATTATACAAATGCCAGGCTTGACCGGTGAACCGGCTAAAATCACGTTCACCACCATCTCCCAGCCAAAGGTATACATCAGCCGTTTTATGAACAGCATCTTTTTCATAGCCGATATTAGAAATTTTTATTGCCGGTGAAATGGTGCTGAATATGTCGTAATTCAGGATCTTGAGTTTTTCTCCTGCATTGAGGTTGTCATCAAATGCAATCCGGTATGATTTTCCCTGCTGCATAGGAAATGGTAGTTCCAGGTAAATCCAATGATGCATAGCAGGTTTCTTTTGGTCATGGCTGGCTTCCCATACTTTGGATTTGCGATACACTTTGAGCGGGATTTTCCCACTGCCACTGTAATTTACATCATCCGGTGACTTGATACTGAAAAGTTGGTTATTCTGAGCCAGAGAGGTGTTTAATGGCATTCCGAATGGAACATACTGATCCTTATCCGGACATAAATGCCAGTTTTCAGTGAAAAAATAATCCCAGCCAGCACAAGACCCACTGGTGGTGTCATCCCAATGGTACTGCACATAACCATCCTGCCAGTGAATCAAAATTAATTGATTGTCCACTGCTGATATTTCAACCAGCTTTGCAGCCTTTACATTACCCACCAGCAATATATGAGCAAAAAGCAGATAAGTTAGCTTTATCCAATTCATCTGTAATTAAATGATGTTTGTCCTGAAACCTGATTAAGTTTTTTTGATAGCGGCTATGCCAGGCAAAACCAGCACGTCATGGATCTTTTTGGATACTTAACAAAGCGTATTCTATGAACAAGATCGTGATTGCTATCGGGCGCAATATACGTATTAAAGTTAAATTTTAAAAAATGGTGAAAAAGAGCTTAAATCAGCAATTTAAAATTGAACATTATGACACCCAACAGGTTCAAAAAAAGATTATACGGATCATTTAAAAAAAAATTTGCAGGTAATGAATGCCATTCAAGTTGCTCAAAACGGAGGGATAGACGTGTTGCAATTACAAACTCTTGAAGATCCCCAGCCAGCAGAAAATGAAGTAATTATTGAAAATAAAGCCATTGGGGTCAATTTTATTGATATTTATCACCGTACGGGGTTATATCCCAAAAACTTACCGTTCATTCCAGGTCTGGAAGGAGCAGGAGTGATTCGTGAAACCGGAAAAAATGCCAGTAACTGGAAGCCTGGAGACCGGGTGGCTTATGCCGGGATAACGGGAGCTTATGCCGAACTGATAAAAGCGCCTAAGGATAGGATTGTAGCAATTCCGGCCGAGGTCAATTTTGAAATAGCTGCTGCAGTTATGCTGCAGGGGATGACGGCTCATTATTTATCCCGCAGCACTTTCGTCCTAAATGATCAGCATACCTGCCTGATACATGCCGCAGCCGGCGGGGTTGGATTATTGTTAACTCAAATGGCAAAAATTGCGGGTGCCAGGGTATTAGGCACTGTTTCTACCCCTGAAAAGGCATCTTTAGCCAATTCTGCCGGGGCGGACCATGTCATCATGTACACCCGGCAGGATTTTGAAGAACAGGTAAAAGAAATCACCAAGGGTAAAGGTCTGGAGGTGGTTTATGATTCAGTAGGAAAAACTACTTTTGAAAAAAGCTTAAATTGCCTGGCTCCTTTGGGATATATGGTGCTATTTGGACAATCGAGTGGTCCTGTACCACCATTTGATCCATCTATTTTAAATCAGAAAGGTTCCTTATTTTTGACTCGTCCTTCCTTATTTCATTATATCAATAATTGGAAAAAACTAAAGGAAAGGTCAGGACAGATCTTTGACTGGATTCTAAATGATCATCTCCAGGTGCGTATTGGCCAAAAATTAGGATTAAAAGATGCCGCTCAGGCCCATCAATTACTGGAAGGTAGAAATACCACTGGGAAAACTATCTTAACTATTTAATTTTGAGTAAATTACGCTTTAACCTCATTTAAATGGGCTTTTTTTTTAAATCGGGGAAAAATATAAGCCTTTAGCAGACTCAAAGTTTTGTTTGACTAATCATTCCATCAATTTGTCCGTTAATAATATAAGAGTATAATTTTTTACATTGAGGAAAAGATGAAATATCTGATTTTTTTATCTATAGTCTTTTTTGCAGGATGCGCTGCTAGCAATGAAACCCAAGAGGTAAGTGTAAGGCCTTCCAGCCAATCCAGTGATACTATTGAGTATGAGTTAATAATAAGTGATTCAGCTTTTGATCAGTGGTTTGCTGTAAATCAACAGCCGGTGGATTTTTATTCTGAGGAGTTTTATGAAGATAGAAACCAACAGTATGTAATTCAATATAATTCCCTGGTAGACACCACTAGCGGAGATCCTTCCAGTCCCTTTAATCAAAGGATTGCATATCTAAGGAATGTTGACTACCCCTTGCAATTGGATTATAAATTATATTATTACTTCAAGTATGTAGAAGACATATATGGTCATTTATTCAATTTTCCTGCCTGAAAATATTTTTTTTAGTCTGAAAAACCAGTTGATATGATTTATAAAAACAGAATGGATGCAGCTAAAGTTGTATCAAACCGTCTAGATAAATACAAAAATGAGGATTGTATAGTAATGGCTATACCCAGAGGTGGTATACCAGTGGGCTATCAGATAGCCAGGCAGTTACAAGTACCGTTGGATATTTCCCTGCTGCGCCGGATAGGTCATCCTTCTAATCATGAATTCACCATTGGCGCTGTGAACATGAATGACTATTTTGTAACAAAACATGATAATGTGCCCCAGGATTATATTCATCACCAAGTGGAAAAATTACATGACCAGATACAAAAAGAATATCAGAAAATAACCGGCCATCATACTTTTTCCGGGGTAGATAATAAAACGGTTATTCTCACTGATGATGGTAATGCCAAACTCAGTACAATACTGGCAAATATCAGACTCTTGCGCAAAGAAAAACCAAAAAAAATCGTTTTGGCCATTCCTGTGGCACCATATCGTACCATTTGTAAACTGGAGAAGTATGTAGATGAACTTATTTGTCCTATCAAACCGGATGAAGTGGGTAAGGTAGATAAATATTATCAACAGTTTGAACTGGTCTCCGATGATGAAATAGTCAAATTTTTAGCCTTTTCCTAAAACGGTCAATATTATGAAAATGAAAAGATCATTAGCGATTATAGCCGTCTTCTGCTCCTTTGCAATTTCTTTGTCAGGTCTGGCTCAGCAACTTCCTAACATAGGTTTAAAAGCGGGGTTGAATTTAAGCCATTTGGCTGCCGGAGGGGTAAACCGGGAATCTATGGGTTTTGGCGTTCATGCAGGGGTCGTTAGCCGGTTTGAAATGAACGATTTTTTTGCTATTCAACCAGAAATTCTGTTTACCCAAAAAGGCGCAAGTGTGGATATACCAGCCATTAATCAGGAAATTGAACTGAATCTGAATTATGTTGAGGTGCCGATAATGGCTGTTCTCAATCTGGCCGATTTGATTAATTTGCAAGCTGGTGTATACGGTGCTTACATGGTTGGAGCAAATATTGACTTTTCCGGAAATCTCAGCAATAATACCCAGGGACTGGATATTGATAATTTTAACAGTTTTGATCTGGGATTGGCCGGCGGATTAGGTATAAAACTTAATCAGATTGTTTTGGGAGCCCGCTACAGCCATGGTTTGATAGGCGTGGGGGATTATGGTTTTCTGGAGGCGTTGTCGGGTCTGAAAAGTGCCAAAAACCGGGTGTTCCAGCTTTATACCGTAATTGGCCTTTAATGAGCCAGAATAGTTTCCACTCCGGCACTGAATAACCTCCATTGTAGCTGCATCTGGTCATCAACAGACATGGCTTTAATACCTTTAGCCAGCGCCAGTTTATTCACTTCAGCTGGTTTAATTTGTCCGCTTATTATTTGATCCCGCCATTCATTAAATTGCTGCTGCCAACCAACCAGGTCAGGATGTGGCCAGAGGTTACTATGGTCAACTTGTGGCAAAATAAACAGGGGCATTTCCGATACTAATGTAAGACAGTTTCCTCCCAGGAATCTTATTGATTCCATAGAACTGGGGTAAAATTTTTGGGCCATATCAGGCTGACCCTGATCCAGAAAATACTGTTTCATATATTTCGAATCTGGTCTGGTGCAAAAACCTTGGGCAATTCGATAAAAACCTTTTTCTCCCTTACGGTCTACATCGAATAAATGGTACCCCAAAGATTTAGTAGCTGCAGAGCATTTTTTCTGTAAATCAGCACTTTGCCTAATCCAATTTTGGTCTAACAGAAACCAGGGACCAAATGCTTTGGCCATTCCGTGCAAAGAAATATGTACCTGAAAGGGTGTTTTGGCGGTTTTCCAGAAATTAAATACTGCTTGATTTTCCGGGCGAAGGGCAGCATGGTCCTGATCGGGAAAACCAAATTCCAGGTCATCTCCTGGCTTTTCCCGTTTAGCATATTGCAAAAACATGGCCAGATTGTACTCAGGGTCATCTTCAGCATACCAGGCCTGGTTTATTTTTTCACCATCCGGGTTTACCTGGGGAACAATGTACCAGGTGTAATGCTCAAATATTGGATCATCCAGCGATTTATGGCTTAAAAATGATACCAACTTTTTTAAAAGTCGTGGACCGGTAGGTTCATCAGCATGGCATCCGGCAATTAAACTCAAAAGAAAAGGGCCTTTGCCAAATTTGAAACCATATACAGGCCGCTCCTGCCTGGAACTACCAATGATATGTTTCTGATCAAAAAGGTTATATTCTATTTTCTGAATTAGTATATCAGGAAAAAGTTGATCTATGATGGCTTTCATTTTTCAATACTGCTGTTTTATCATTGAATGAAAAAATATTTAGTAAAATATAGCATTTGCTGTCAGATTTTTTTCTCTTAGCAGGATTTGTAAAAATATTTAAAAAATTAGAATAGTTAAACTTTTCCTATTAATAATAAAATAATTACCTTTGTAAGTTGTTTTTATTAAATGACCATTAGCAACAACAGCATGAAAAATATAAAGAAAATAGGAGTGGGAGTACTGGGATTAATCGCTGTATTGATGATTATTTCTATTTTTATGCCTAGTGATGTAATGGTAGAGCGTTCTGTGATGATCAAAGCACCAAAGGAAGAGATTTTTCAGCAGATAAATAACCTTAAAAATTGGGAAAAGTGGTCACCCTGGCATCAGCTCGATCCAAATATGGAATTAGTATATGAAGGCCCGGAGTCAGGAGAAGGAGCAGCTTATCATTGGCACAGTAGCAAGCGGAATGTAGGGGATGGGTCTTTAATGATTACTAAAAGTGTACCTTTTGAACTGATAGAGGCTGATATGGATTTTCAAAAAGAAAGCCCTGCCAGAGCATCCTATAAACTGGAAGAACAACCTGAGGGTGTTTTGGTAACCTGGTCATTACAAACCTACCTGGGTCCAAGCCCATACTATAAATACCTGGGTCTCTTTCTGGATGATCTTGTTGGTCCTGAATTTGAAAAAGGATTGCATAATATAAAGGTTCTGTTGGAAAGTTAGCCTTTCAGGTTCTAGTGTGTTAATTATTAAATTGGTTTACTAAATTTTTGCTATTATTTTTTCTTTAGACAAGGCAAAATTTTAGAGCATAGCAGCGTTACGTTTGAAAATTTTAACGCAGTATAAAGGAAAAAGAAGGGTGAAAATAGTGAATTAATTTAGTAATTAACACACTAGGGATACAATAAGACCATCATCAGGATAGCCCCGGCTGTACCATCCATAGTTGGTTCATTGGTAGCATAATCTCCTATATCATCGTGATAAATCACTACCTCATTCTGGAATCGGGCAAATTCATCTCGGCCTGATAATGCCAGTCCCTTCAAATTGTTGTGAATAGTCCTCCAGATGGGTCCATCTACCAGCCCTCCGGGAACTTCCTTCCTGGTGAGTTGCCAGATGCTGGTGTGTACATCCTGAGGATATTCTCCTTCTTCAGGTATATTCATAAACATGGAAGTGCCCCAGGGATTACGGCCAAATAGCCAATCCCTTTGCGCTATAAGCAAATCATGGTACTTAAAATCACCGCTGATCTTTTCATAAAGGGCAATTTGGGTTATTAATGCGGCAACCAGGTTATTGGAGCACCAGATAAAGGGCACACCTACCTGATAAATATTTCTGGCCGCCCTTTGCTGACAATAGGTTATACCTGCCTGATAATACCGGGCTAAACGGGGACGAATACTGTCCGGAGCTACTTCGGCTAAAGCGAAATGTCCCAGGTTAATGAATGGATACAACTCATAATGTGCAGCAGAATCCTTCACAGCCCAGGATGTTTCACCGATTTGGATAGCATAATCAATGGCCTGTTCCAGGTATCTTGATGCACCAGTAGCTTTATAAAGTTCGGCTGCGGCCCATTCCATGTCATCAGCCCAGGTATTTTCCATGTATCGATAGGGTGCTCCGTAGCTATTACCCTGCTGATAACCCTCTTGTTCCCGGCCCATTTTATAAAGATCCCTGGCTGCTGTCAAACAATGATTGGCATAGTCCTGGTAAGCAGGAAAATTTTTGAATACCTGGTAGCCTAAAGCCATGGCTGCAGCAGATCGACCGGCCAGGTTGGCAATACCAGTGGCTTCGCTTTTATAATTACCCAGTCCCTGAGGCTTTCCGGTAGCGAAATAGACAGGTCTGTAACTGTTCGGCCCCCAACCATAATCCGAATTATCCTGATGGGGCCACTTCCAGCCCATGTGGTCCCGGTCATCGGCCACCTGGTGGAAGAGCTGACCGGGCCGGGGATGTAACTTATGAATCCAGTCCAGACCCCATTTGGCTTCATCCAGCACATCGGGTAGCTGATTGGCTCCTGGTTGTCCTAAAGTATTGAATTGATCATCAAATTTTTCCGGACGCAGTTGGTAAGCCTTAAGCATAGCCCCGGTGGCAAAACTGGAAGTGATCAGGTACTTCAGCTGATCTCCTGCATCATGCCATCCCCCCGATGCATCCAGGTAGGTAGAATCAGGCATAGTACCAAAAAAAGTGCGACCATCCTGCTGGTGACAGACCTGGTCTGTCAGGGGGTTATATCCGCATCGTTGCTGGCGCATGAATTCCAGCAAATCATCTTCATAAGCATACACTTCAGGGGCTATCCGGAAGAGCGGTGTTTTGGTATTTCCCCAGATGAGTTGGTAATTTCCCGGATCATTTAATTCAGAAAAATCAAGCAGGTAGAAATTTCTAAAATTACCCCAGCCAGATTGGGTACTTTTTTGGATTTCACCTGTAAATACTAATTGGCCATTTTTAGCATCTATAACCTGAAATTGCCTGGTGGTTTTTTGGTTAGCCAAACCAATGGCTGTTTTTTGGTCTTTAGGAAGATAACCTGCCTGATTGATCCGAATATAGCTTTGCGCTTTTAGCTCAAATGGCCCCAAAATGATAAATAATATGATGAATAAACAATCAATCACAGGTTTCATAATCATTAAATTTCTATTTCTAAGCTGTTATATCGCCGCCTTTCTGTTATTTTTAGCAGTTATTGCTATCCAAAATGATAATAATCATAAACTTATTCAAAATTTTCAACAATTTTTGAAGAAATTGAATGAGGTTTCTTCAACTGGTAAATGTAAATGTATATTTATGAAGCGTCGACATCTTTTAAAATGGGCTGGTATGGCCGGAACGGCTTATGCCGGACAGTTAATATTATCCTCTGAGGCTAATTCAGCCGGTCCAAATGATGGGAATCAGCAAATACCGTGGAAATATCAACCCCTGAATGAACAGGAAACAGCCCAACTGGCTTATGATGGTTATCCTGGCCATGGCTGTATGTATGCCGTTGCGAATGCGCTGGTCAGCCAGTTAAGCCAAAAATTTGGCAGCCCTTATAACCAGTTCCCTTTGAATATGCTTAATTACGGGCATGGTGGAGTAGGAGGGTTCGGTTCTCTTTGCGGCGCTTTGAACGGAGGTGCCATGCTGATGGGGTTGTTCTGTCATGACCGCAAAATTTGTGATAACATGATTTCTCAACTTTATAAATGGTATGAACAGGAGGAGCTACCTCAATTTATTCCGGCTAATTCAGGATTTACAGCTGAATTACCCCGGATTCAAAACCAGTCCGTCATTTGTCATGCTTCGGTTTCCAAATGGTGTATGAAAGCCGAGTGTAGCCCTGATGATCCTATAAGGACTGAAAGATGCCGGAGAATGTGTGGAGATGTGGTGATTCAGGTAATCAGAATTCTCAATAATTTCAGCCAGGATCAGGTGAAAGGATTTGTCTGGGATGCCCACAGCGGTGAATGTATGGAATGTCATGGCGTGGATGAGGCTAAGATGTTTAAATCAAAAACTAAAATGAACTGCCAAAGCTGTCATACAGATCCCCATAATTAGTGTAAATTTACCGTGTGTGTTTTTTCAAAACTTTTAAAAAACAAAACAACGGATTAGCCAAAATTTCGTAATAAAACTTAATTTTGGCCTGATTTTTTATAATTACCTGTACTATGCCAATCAAAATACCAGATACTTTACCAGCCTTTAATGTTTTAAAAAAGGAACATGTTTTTGTAATGGAGGAGCATCGGGCCATCCAGCAGGATATACGGCCTCTAAGGATTGTCATATTAAATCTGATGCCCCTCAAAATAACCACTGAAATTCATTTGTTGAGATTATTGGCCAATACTCCCCTGCAGGTAGAGGTAGATTTGCTGCATACGGAATCCTATGCTTCTAAAAATACTCCGGAAGAACATTTAAATAATTTTTATAAAACTTTTGATCAGATTAACCAGCTAAAATATGATGGAATGATCATTACAGGGGCTCCGGTAGAACAGCTTGATTTTGAACAGGTACATTATTGGGATGAACTCAAGGATATACTTGATTGGGCTGATAAAAACGTCACTTCCACCTTGTTTATATGTTGGGCTGTACAGGCAGGGCTTTATCACTATTATGGCATTCCCAAATACCCTTTGCCTAAAAAGAAATTTGGTATTTACAAGCACACCATTGAAAAATCCGAACCTATTGTACAGGGTTTTGATGATGTATTTTTAGCCCCACATTCCCGCTATACTGAAATTAAACGGTCGGACATCGAAAAGGTCAGCCAGTTGGATATTATCAGTGAATCAGAGCAGGCAGGTATTTATATTTTAGCCGCAAAGAACAGCAAGCGAATCTTTGTAACCGGACATTCTGAATATGATCCCCTGACCCTGAAAGAAGAATACGAGCGGGATATTCAAAAAGGATTAGAAATAGATCTGCCGGAGAATTACTTTCCCAATGATGATGCTTCAGTTTTTCCAATTGTGAGGTGGCGAAGCCATGCTAATCTGTTATTCTCCAATTGGCTGAATTATTACGTTTATCAGATTACACCTTTTGATATCAACCAGGTCAAATAACTCTACTGGTAATTGATTGGTCTTTTGATAAACATATTGGCTGAACAAATCATTTAACTACGGAAGCAGATTTTTTTACTGATACAGATTTTTTTAATTTGATTCTATGGCTAAAATGTTGATTGCCGGAGCGTCCGGTTCATTAGGTTTTGAAGTGTTAAAAATAGCAGCTGACCAGCATATTCCGGTTAGGGCTCTGGTCTGGAGTCCAACCAGCCGGGAAAAAGTTAAACCTCATACGGATGATGTCTTTGTAGCTGATGCCAGGAAACATGCTGCGGTAGTTTGGGATCATTTATGGCAGGGGCCGGAACTGATGGAAGTGGGCGGCCCCCAGATTCATTCACGGAATGAAATTGCGGCCTTAATTCAGCAAAAAATAAAAACCAGAATTATTCATCTGCCGATGCTGGCCGTAATACCTGGATTGCTCGCCTTAAGACTTATTACTGAAAATACACAGGCTAAACTGGATTTTTTCAAATATGTCTCCACCCATGATATGTTGGTTCAACCTTATGGAAACATTACCTTTCGGCAGTACCTGGATCATCTGGATTTAAATCGCTTGAAATAATGCCTCAACTGGATGCCGTAGTAGTGGGAAGTGGCCCCAATGGATTATCAGCAGCTATTTATCTGCAGTACCAGGGGTTAAATACGGCTGTTTATGAACAGGCTGATCAACCGGGAGGAGCCACCCGAACCAGTGAACTCACTTTGCCCGGATTTAAGCATGATATGGGTTCTGCCATTCACCCCCTGACTGTAGATTCCCCCTTTCTCAGTACTTTGCCACTGCCGGATTTCGGATTGGAATGGGTATATCCGGATATTCCCTTTGCTCATCCCATGGCCGCAGATAGCGGCCTGGCAGCTTTTAAGGATGTAATGCAAACGGCCGGTCAGCTAGGCCCGGACCAAGAAAATTATTTAAAGATCATGACTCCCCTGGTAAAACAATGGGATCAACTGGCTAATGATATGCTGGGTCCTTTAAAATGGCCACAAAACCTGCCTGCCTTTATTTCTTTTGGGGCCAGAGCGCTGCTACCGGCTCAGGCTTTTACCAAACACTACTTTAAAAAGGAAAGCACCAGACTTCTATTTTACGGGGCTGCGGCTCACTCCACCTTGCCGCTTTCTGCCCTGGCATCCAGTTCATTTGGATTGGTCTTACTAATATTAGCCCATAAAAATGGTTGGCCTTTCCCCCGAGGAGGAGCGGCAGCCATTCACCAATCGATGATAAAATTTTACCAGTTTTTAGGAGGAAAGGTATTTCTTTCTTCTCCTGTCAGTAATCTGAAGGATTTACCCTCTGCCTCAGCCTATTTACTGGACCTTACCCCCAGACAGGTTTTAGAACTAAATGGTACCCGTTTTTCACGGCTTTACCGAAAGCGCCTGTCCTGGTACCGGTACGGAGCTGGAATTTTTAAGATTGATTGGGCATTAAGTGAGCCAATTCCCTGGAAATCCCAACTTTGTCGAAAGGCAGGAACTATCCATATTGGCTTTTCTACGGCTGAGATCGAGCATTCTGAAAAGATCATTCATCACGGTAAAAATACCGATCGACCATATGTTTTATTGGCTCAACATACTTTATTTGACCCTACCCGAGCCCCGGAAGGGAAACATACGGCCTGGGCTTATTGCCATGTACCTCATGGCAATCTGGAAGATCAGACAGCAGCCATTGAAAACCAGCTTGAAAAAGCTGCTCCGGGATTCAGGGAGATTATCGTAGCCCGCAGTACCAAAAATACGCTCCAAATGGAAGCCTTTGACCCCAACCTGGTAGGAGGAGATGTTAATGGGGGAAAGCAGCACATAGGGCAACTTTTTACCCGCCCAGTAGCTCGTTTATCTCCCTATACCACTCCTGATCCTGGGGTATATATCTGTTCTTCTTCCACTCCTCCGGGCGGTGGCGTACATGGCATGTGCGGCTATCATGCTGCCCGAAAGGTATGGCAGGATCATTTTCAATAAGAAGTTGATACATGTTATATTTTATAAAAAAGTGACCAGAAGTAGATGGATTAGCCTCTGAATTCAGTATATTTATTATCAGATCAGAAAAAAAACTGGATGAATTCAACTTTTTATTATTTAAGTCTGATGGTCTTTCTGTTTTCCTGCCAAACCAATATTTCGGTGGAGGAAGAGGAAGCGCTTAAAGGATGTGCTGCTGATCTTTGTGAAACGGGCCGACCTACCATAAATGAAATTCAGGATGAGGTAGCAATATTGAAAGAAGATGATCAGGGCTTTATTCTGGATTTGCACAGTGGATTTGGCTCCCGGGGACTTCGTCTGTCCTGTTTGAATGAGATTGAAGTGCCCCAAACCGGAACTTATGTGCGATTTTCAGGTCAAATCAAGCAAAGTTGTGATGACAACGGACCGGTAGTCAAACAAAATTTTCAGGACTTGTTGCTGACCAGCCTGGAGGTGATTGAGTATAAAGAATCAGTGGATTGTGAGCCTCTTTTAATTAATGAATCCGTGGAACCGTTGAGCCACAATACCAGAATATTGAAAGCTGATCAGGAAGGAGACTGCCTGAGCATGTTGATTCAAACTTCGGGGTTATGTGACCAGTTAAAACCAATTGACCTGGTGGTTTCTACCAGGTTTATCTTATTTGACAACATGCTGAATGCACAGTTGAAAGGAAAAACTGATCCTGAATGTACAGCATCTACATATGTTTTATTAAAATTTGATATTTCCCCTTTAAAGCAGGAGCTTTCAACCTGGACTGATCCACCCAAAATACTATATTTTGCGGCCCAGGCCCAACATGTGAAGCTTCATTTCTAATCATTGTTTGAGCTAATTGGGCCTGTAAAAATGCGCCTTGTTTTTTTTGGAACATGATTTTTATCATTTTCAATTACCTCATTTATAGTTACATTTGTTAAGAATTAAAATTTAAGTATTATGATTAGTCAATTTTCAGAAATATTCTTCGGTATCAAAGAGAAGTTTTGTCATTGTTCACTGGCTGAAATCGTGATGATTTTTATATCAATGGTAGCTGTTGTGGCTTTAGCAGCTTTTGTTGGTTGACGTTAAATTTTCTTTCATTTCATCTTTATTTAAGCTTGGGATTGATCCAGATCCCAAGCTCATAAGATGCTTTCACCTCTTATAACCTCCTTCAACAATCAGGTATGGTCTTGTCTGGCCTTACCCTTTATTATTTTTACCTATTAAAATATACAATTGGGGAAAATCCCGAACCTGTATTGATCCAATCAGTTAATTTTATACAACTATTTTTTTAACTATGAATTTATCCTATCACATTCGGATCGTGTCTGTATTGTTTTTAACTTTTTGTTTTTCCCATTCATACAGTCAATTCCAGATTGACCTGGAAACCGGGGCTGCCTGGAATGGCTATAATGATGTTCGGGTACCTAATCAGAGCGGTTCTTCTTTCTCTCTGAGCCAGGATCAAAAAGATGATGTAACAACCTTTTTTCGACTTCAACTCCTGCAAACCATCAATAATAAACATACCATCCGCTTGTTATACGCTCCTTTAAAAACCATTTCCCAGGGAACTTTCGATCAATCCATCCGATTTGCTGGCGAAACTTTTCCAGAGGGCACTTTGTATAATGGTATCTATCAATTTAATTCCTACAGGCTTACTTACCGGTATGCCTTTAGCCACCAAGGTAAATTTCGCTGGGGACTAGGAGCCACTGCTAAAATAAGAGATGCCAGGATTGAAATAACAGGTGCCAACTTAACTTCAGAAAAAACAGATTTTGGTTTCGTACCACTGATCAATTTTAATTTTGAATGGTATCCGGCTGAACAATTCTCAATTCAGTTTACGGGTGATGCGCTGGTTTCACCCAATGGACAGGGCAGGGCGGAGGATGTGCTCCTGGGATTAAGGTATCATCACAATGAATGTATCAGCCTAAAGGCTGGTTACCGGATTTTGGAAGGTGGAGCCGATGTGGAAGAAGTGTATAATTTCACCTTATTTCATTTTGCGGTCATTGGAGGGACATTTACTTTTTAGTTGGGTTTAAATACGAAAAAGCAGCTTGTTATTCTTGAAAGGCTATCAATAGTAGTGCACGAGTGCCCATCCTTGTAAAAGGTGATTCACAGCCGGCTTTGGTTTATTCATTATCGGCAGTTCTATTCATTCCTTCATCTTGACCTGATTGCTGAACAGTGTTTCCTCTTATATCAGGCCATCCACTGCCTTTTTCGCTTAAATTGCTGATCGTCCAGGACCTGGTTAAACAGGTTGGCATTTTCCACTACCTGCCAGTCAAACATACCTACACAGGCAAAGTCAGCTCCGTTTTCAAAGGCGTACCTGAAACCTTCCTGAGGGTGGACCGCTCCGGCAGCCAGGATCTTAAAGGCTATCCAGGGCTTACTCAGTTGATCCATGAACCGGATAGTATCCTCAGGTTGTCTGGACCAGTAATTATCAACAGCATAATTGTCAATCACCATCTTGTCCTTTCCCTGGTCAGGATTCCAGGACCAGTATTTTTTGCTATGCAGTGTTTTCATGTAAAAATCAGCCTCCAATTGATTTTCCTCAGCAAATTTAAAGGTATTTAATTCATGGCCAGCCAGACCGGCTATTACACCTTTGCTTTTAATGTAATCAAGTGTTTTGGCCATTAATTCCACTTTACCATCCCGGGCCCATTCATCTCCTACATTACCCATAATCATAGCACCTATGGCTCCACTGTCAATGGCTAAATCAATATTTTCTTTATAGTTATCTTCTTTGGGATAAATCGGAGCCAGCCACTGGATCTTACCCCCCTCTTTCCAATAATTCTGAAGTAGTTCCACTTCCTGGGGACGAGCACTAACTGCAGTAGTGTTGACACCAACCTGCTCACATAGCCAGAAAGTATCCATGATTTTCTTTTGAGTAAAATACCTTTTCAAAAAAGTTGATACGTATATCAAATCCCGGCTATGAGCATAACCACTGATCAGGTTTCCTCCGCAGATTAATCGTCCCATTTCCACATCACCTATTTTACCGGAAGGAATGGTCTTTTCCAGTTCGGAAAGATCCACTGCCTCACTGATCTTGACAGTAGCGCCACTGGTAGAGGCGGTACCACCTTTCATAGCCTGGGTCAGGTGTTCTTCCTCATAGCTTTTCCAGCCATGATTTTTGGCCACAGCAAAGGCAAATCCACCTAAAAATGGTAAGGAAACCAGCTGTTTTACCAGGGACCGTCGGTCTATGGATTTGGGTTCTGCTGGTGTATGGTTGATTTCCGCAGGAACGTCTACTGTATTGGTTTTTAATATTTTAGCTGAAGGAATCAGCTTGGAAACGCCATAATACCAATGAGTAGGTAAACTGGCGACAACAACCAGGGCAATAGCTTCTACCAAATTTTTATTGACTACCAGGTAGTGTCCTTCCGAAGCAAAGCCTACAGTGGTGGCACTCCAGGGTGCATTGGCCAGGTAATACAAGCCAATCAGGATTGATCCGGCTAAGGCAGCCCAGCGGGTATAAAAACCAATCATCAGACTGAAGCCGATCAGGATCAAGGCGGCTATATTGATCACATTCACTGCTTCCAATAAAGCGGGATTTTCAGCCAGTCCCTGAAAAAAGCCGGCCAGCAGACCTTTAGCATTCATCAGATAACCGGCAGCCGACCAGTTGGGGTCCATCAGTTTGATCAATCCTTCGTACAATAAATGCCATCCGATCACAATATTTAATAATGTGAATAAAAATTTAAGTTTACCTGGAATCTGTGATTTTGCCATTTTAATAACATTTTTTCCAATAATTGACTTTAAAATAATGCTATAATTGGAAATATACCATGATTAAAGTCATGTTGTGGTTTTAATTTTTAAAACTTGTTGGGTTGGATGCCAAAAGTCTTTGAAAAAAAATCCCTCATTTTCCCCTGAATTACTTATGTTTGAAGTTTATAGGTTTATCTTTTGAATTGTAGATCAACGCATCTATGTCTTTTCATGACATTGTAGTTTCCCTGGCCGACTTTATCTGGGGTACTCCTTTAGTAGTTTTGCTTACCGGAGGGGGATTGTATTTTGCCTGGTTGTCTAAGGGAATTCCCTATCGCTATTTCAGGCATTCCATTAATATCCTCTCCGGAAAATATGATGATCCTGATCAACCGGGGGAAATTAATCAATTACAGGCGGTTTCAACTGCCCTGGCTTCCACTATCGGGATGGGAAATATCAGCGGAGTGGCCGTGGCTATTAGCATGGGTGGACCCGGAGCAGTTTTCTGGATGTGGATCAGTGCTTTGATTGGGATGAGCACCAAGTTTTTTACCTGCTCACTGGCAGTTATGTACAGGCAAAAAGACCTGGAGGGAAAACCCATTGGTGGTCCAATGTATTATATCGTGAATGGTATGGGCAAAAAATGGAAGCCTATGGCCGTATTTTTTTCCCTGGCCGGTATGATAGGGGTAGCTCCGTTTTTTCAGGCTAATCAGCTGGCCCGGATCATCGGCCTGAATATTGCGCCCAACGGGAGTCAGACCCAATTGAATTACCTGTACCTGGTTTTAGGTATCATGTTTTCAATATTGGTGATGCTGGTGGTGTTTGGAGGGATTAAAAGGATCGCCCGGGTAGCCAGTAACCTGGTTCCGTTTATGGTTATCCTGTATTTTTTTGTGGTAATACTGATTTTAGTTTTAAATTCAGAAAATATCCTGCCGGCTTTTTATACCATATTTTCTGATGCTTTTACGGGTAATGCTGTGGCAGGTGGTGCGGTAGGAGCCGTGATTTATACTGGCATCAGGAGAGCCGCTTTTAGTAATGAGGCAGGCATCGGTACAGCACCCATGGCTCATGGCGAAGCCAGGACCTCTGAACCAATTCGTGAAGGTCTGGCCGCTATGACAGAGCCATTTATAGATACGATCATTGTATGCACTTTGACGGCCCTGGCTATCGTGGTAACTGGTGTGTGGCAGACTTCAGAGTTCGATGGTATTCGATTGACGGCCCTTGCTTTTGAAAAATCCCTACCTGGAGTTGGTATGTATCTGCTAACGGCCAGTGTAAGTGTTTTTGCAATAACCTCCCTCTTTTCTTTTCCTTATTATGGTTCCAAATGCTTTGCCTTTGTGTTTGGTCAGAAATACAAGAGAATTTATGAATTGATTTATTGTGGATTTATCATTATGGGAGCAGTACTTTCACTGGGATCTGTGATCAGTATCGCCGATGCTTTTTATGGATTGATGGCTTTTCCCAATATGATTGCTGCACTGTGGCTGGCCCCTAAAGTAATAAAGGCGGCCAGGGAGTATTTTAGGAAGCTGGAAAGCAGTAACAATAAAAAAAGGTAAAGCTCTACTTTATTTGAAGCTTTACCTCTTAAATGTTTATTCTGTTAAAATTACATTAAGTCAAATTTATTTTACAGGTAAGTAATTTCCCAAACCTCGGTTTCTGATTCATCAGGATCTAATGAATCGGAGTAGTTTGAAGAGATTTTAATTGGATATCCGTCTGAATTATACTCATAGATATATTCCACACTATAGGTATAGTCCACCTGACCATCATCATCATATGATTTCCCTGATATTTTGAGAACGTTGTTTTCGGAAAGGCTAAACGATTCTGTATCCCAATTGATAAAGCTTAAGAATTTTAGCGGATTCCTTTTGCTGTCGAAGGAAACCATTTCTTCTTCACCATACACTGCATCATCCTTGGTGCGAAGGGATGATAATTTCTTACGAAGATATTTTGGTTGCATAAGTTTCGTCCTGCCACCTGTATTCAGTTCGTGATGATAAATTTCTTTGGTTACATTATTTTTGTTCCATTCAAAAGCATCATAATACCCATCTCCAAAATCTTCGTGGATCAAATGATTGTTTGAGTCATATTTTCTTTCTGAATAGTTAATGTTTCCATCTTCATCTGTTTCTTCAATCTTAATCAATTGATTTTGATCATTATAGATATATGATAATGTTTCAGTATTAGAATGCTTTTCCTCGTCGCCATTGTCATACTTTGTATTTGAAGCATAGTTTTCCAATACCTGGACTAATTTATTATCTTGATATTGCAGATCATAATTGATAAGTGTGATATCTTCATAATTATCTCCTTTGTACTGATATTTTTCTGCCACTTTGGTCAGCAATCCTTCCGAATTATAAGTGAATTCTATTAAATTATCACCATCTATCCTGATAGATTTGATTTGCATTTCATTTTTCAAAATAGTCATTGGATCCGAAATGTTGTGTTTTATTTCAGGCTGAATATTATCTTTATCATCACTACAAGATGTTATAAACAAGATAATAAACACAAAACTTAATGAATAAACTAGATTTTTCATGATTGTTAATTTTAATTTTTAAATAGATAATACTTAAAACTAAAAGGAAAATTTGTGTAATTCATTTCAATTTTAAGCAAATGATTACAGCCGAAAGAAAATATTTAAAGAATAATAAGCTGAATAATTTTGATTTAGTAGAATAATATTATTTGATGAAAATGAAGAGGTTAGCTAATTATTGAATAAGTTCAAAATGTATAAACATCTATTCTGCAAGATCGCATTTGTTGTTATAAGTAGATAAAAAAATAATTTACTAACTAATATATTACGCCAATTATCATGAAATTTATAACTTTAAATTTTTGATAAGATAAAATTACACTTTATAACTTGTGATTGGAGTTAAAAAGGAATATTAAATCTGCTGCCAAATTCTTAAAAGATTGATCAATACTACTACTTCTTTAGGTAATTTTCGGCTACCTGAATATCAATTTGATCAATTGGCTCATAAAAATCATTCCCACAGAAGCTGCCATGAACGGAAGCCAGATATTGATTACGCTATCAGCGGTCTCCAGATTAAAAATCATATAAAAAAGAGCAGCCAGGCCAATCGTAAGACCAAAAATCAATAATATACGGCTATATATTTTGAACCTGGAATTACTTTTTTTATCAGGGTGCCAATGTCTAAAATGGTCTCCAATCATATTTGCTTTCTCTGAATCCGGATGTTTAAAGGTAGTATTTTACCACCATAAAAAAAAGGTGACAGAAAAAAAGTCCGTCACCTTTTATTATCAATTTTTTTAGCCAACTTTTACAATTCCCGGATCCTGATATTTCTAAACCATACAGGGGCACCGTGATCCTGCAAACCAATGGCTCCTTCTTTATACTTGTTCCAATCAGGAAATTCGGTCCATTTACTTTGTTCATACTTTTCCTGGAAGTCCTGGCTGTTTTCATCAAACTCCAGCACTTTTTCACCGTTCAGCCAGTGTTCTACCTGCCCGTCATTGTAAACGATTTTGGAAGAATTCCATTCCAGGGCCGGATTCACCGATTTGTTGGTAGGGGCATACATATCATAAGAAGCGCCTGCCTTTTTATTTTCTCCCTGTATTTTATCATCCCAGGCCGGATCATCTAATACCTGGTATTCCGGTCCGGTGACATAGGCATGACTGTATTCAGGTTTTTCTACCACATGGTATAAAATGCCGCTGTTTCCTCCTTTAGATATTCTCCATTCAAGTTCCAGCACAAAATCGCCAAATTGTCTTTCAGTGATCAGCGATCCGCCATATTCACCACTTCCTTCGCCCAAACCTTCTCCATCACACTTTATGGTGCCATCTTCTACAGTCCAGAGAGGTCCGATTTCATCAGCATTATACCTTTTCCATCCATCCAGAGTTTCTCCATCAAATAGTACAATCCAATCACCGGCTGGTTCAGCAGTTTGAGTCATTTCAACTTCTACAGTTTCATTTTCTGTATCCTGAGCACCTTGTTGATTGGTATTACAAGCTACCAAAGACATCATCAGAAAGAATCCTGCTACAAGGATAATTCTAGAGTTAAGCAAAGCGTTTTTCATGTCAAAATCAAATTTAGGTTTTGGTTATCTGTTTTTAAATATACGGATTATTATCAAATTGAAAAATCAGCAGGAATTATACCTGCTGATGAAGCTTTTTGATTAAGCTACCCGTTTTTTCAATATGAATTTGATCCATTCATTCCTAATATAGATGGGCATTGGTCCTTAATTTTCCAGCTTGATCGTGCTTAGATTAAACCCACCCTGTTCGATCAGGATCACTAATTCCTGTTTCCCTTTATTTAGTTTTATCTTTTCAGGAAAGGTGAATTCCTGCCAAACCTGTTCTCCCCCTGTAGCCTGCACATGCACTGTGGGATCCAGGATTTTCCCGTTTAATTTAATCCGCAGTTTACCCGAGCCCTCGGCAGAAGCAATACGAAAAGAAACCAAATAATCACCTGAGCGGCTTACATCCACTGTATATTTCATCCATTCTCCCGGATTGATCCAACCTATATAATAACCACCCTTATTATCATCAGCTATGGCTTTAATATCAATACCGTCATTCCGGAAAGCATGTCCCTGGTTCCAACTGGTTTGTTTACCTTCTCCCGTATTCATATAGTCCAGGTCAAAATAGGCCTGATTGAGTTCACCCAAATCAAAACCAGCAGCCTGGATAGTACCGGGAAGTATATTGGAGGAAAAGGCCAAGGTGTTATTACTTTTTCTTTGGCGGAACATCGCATCAATCACGTCAGGATGGTACTGGCAGTTTTCCAGTTTTAATCTTTCTGCCATCTCCATCAAAGTATTATAGGTAAACTGGGGGGAAGGTTTGGTTCCTCCTGCTTTCCAGTAATCCAAAAGTTGCTGATATTCAGGCGTTTTCAATACTGTCAATGGTCCTACAATGGAACCAATTTTTTTCATGGGCCACCAGGCCCAGCCAATTTCATGTTTTTCAAACAGGGCAATGGCTTGTTTAAACCATTCGTTGGAATTTTCTCCTGCTTCACCCATCCAGAGTGGAATATTAAATTGCTCCCGGATGCTCAGAAATTTTTGCAAGCTTTCACTGGTAGTGGGTGACCAGTATTTATGGAAGCTAAGTGACATGTTTTCATCCCAGGGACCAGGAAAGCCATTGATATTCTGGGACCAGCAATTGCCTTCTACAAAAATAATGTGTTGCTGGTCTACCTCCCTGATGGCCTGGGTAATCTGCTGGTAGAGGTTCCAGATCGGCTGATTGCCAGTATCATCACAACCATTTTCTGATTTACCCTCAAAAGACCAGTTAGGTTCATTGATCAGGTCATAGCCGCCGATCGAGGGTTCATCAGCATATCGCTGGGCTAGTTTGCGCCACAAGGCGATGGTTTTCTGCTGGTTGGCTTCACTTTCCCATAATGATGGTTTGGAGGGGTCATAGTCACTGATGGCTGCATTCTTGCCCTGGCCTCCCGGAGCAGCATGCAGATCCAGGATCAGGTACATTTGGTTGTCTTTACACCACTGCAGCAGCATGTCGGTCATAATAAACCCTTTATCCAACCAGGTATTTTGTCCGGGAATGGGTTCCTGCTCAATCGGCAGGGTATACAGGTTGTAATGCATAGGCAACCTAACCGAGTTAAACCCCCAGGCTTTTAGTGAATCTATATCTATTTTACGCACATGGTTGGCATACCAGGCATCATAAAATTCCCTGGTCTTTTCAGGTCCAATAAGCTGGCTGATTTTTTCCTGTATTTCATGCTGAGTAGGGGCAAAGCTACCGGTTTGCAGCATATAGCCTTCCTGCAGCATCCATCCGCCCAATCCCATACCTCGTAGAATAACCGGTTCGTTTGCTTCATTGACAATCTGCTGGTCCATGGTTTTTAAAAACCCCTGGGCCAGCAGATCCAGGTTGAGCATTAATAAGGCAATTAATAAAATATTGTTTCTCATTTTTCTGTTTCTTTTGTTCAAATTTAACTTAAAGTTTTATAATGAAATTTGAAATAAAAAAGGGAGCTGAAACCAGCCCCCTTTTATTATTTAACTATGAACAAACAAAGGATTATCTTATTGGAATGCTGGTACAAACTGGTTTAATACACCTTCATTCACATTTCTGATCTCTCTGGCCGGAATAGGAAACATGCCCCAGCTTTCAGGGTCAAAGAACCGTCCCTGAAAATCCACTTCATTGGGGGCTCCTTCCGGAACATTGAAGCTGGCATCGATTTTTTCCTTGGCATAATCCAATCCCCGGCGCATTAAATCCCATTTCCTTAACCCTTCACCGCCAAATTCCAACCTTCTCTCTTCGAAGATCCTGTCTAAGGTAACTGTTGAAGGGGTATAATCTGGTCCAAAGGCTCTTTTTCTGACTATGTTGTAATATTTTTGAGCCAGAGCCGGATCATCATCCAGGTGTAATTCAGCGGCCATCAACAGGACATCGGCAAAACGAATATCTTTGTAGTTGATGGGATAATTATGTGACCTTTCACCTCTAATGGCATCATAAGCTGCTCTTGGCATGTACTTATAATTGAAGAAACCCGTATTCTGAAATGCGTGCAGGTAATCACTCAGGCTGTCATCTGCATTATAAATTACAGTATTCAGTCTTTCATCACCTGGTTCATAGGCATCCACCAAAGACCAGGTAGGTATACCAAAGCTCCAGCCCGGAGCTACTTCCGGATCACCATCCGGATTACGTGGGCCGTAAAAGATCACGGCAAAATTACCATTGATACCCCAGCCTCCCCAATCGGTTACACCGGATTTTTCTGAGTATTGCCATTCAAAAATTGATTCAGCATTGTTTTCATTGTCCCAGGCAAATACATCCCGGTAATTTTCCAGCAGATGATAGGCACCACTGTTGATGATCTCATCCAGGGCATCTTCTACATAAGCTTCATCAATTGTTGTTTCACCATCGGTCCATTCCTGGTTAAAACCTAATACATCGCGGCCAAAACCATCGTAGAACAGGTAAATGCGGGCCATTAAAGCCTGGGCTGCATATTTGGTAGCCCGACCTACCTCTGTGTCCGGCACTTGTTCAGGCAATACTTCGATGGCATCCAGCAGGTCTTCTGCAATTTGCTGATATACTTCTACAGGTTCTGCCTGATCCACTTCGCGGTAGGAAGATACATCCGGTAATACTTCGGTAATGATAGGTACCCAACCAAAATGACGGGCCAGATCCCAGTAAAAATAAGCCCTGAGAAATTTGGCTTCAGCTATCATCCGGTCTTTCCTGGCTTCATTGATCCAGTTGATGTTGTCAGCTTTTTCCAGGAAAAGGTTGGCCCGGTAAATCCCGGAATAAGTTCGGTTCCACAATTGGGTAACAGCATCATTTTCAGCATCCAACTGTGAAAGTTCCAGTACCTGCCATTGAGCCATATCACCGGCATCTGAACCGCCGGCAAAAGCATCATCCGACCAAATGTCTGACATAATAGGTACATATTGCCAGTTTTGTGTAGATAAGGCATCGTATACAGAAGTCAATGCATTCATGGCATCACTTTCTGTTTTATAGTAGTTGGCTTCGTTCTGACTGGTTTTTGATTCCAGTTCCAGGAATTCATCAGAACATCCGGTAAAAAGGAGCGCCAACAGTCCCAATAATATAAATTTTGATTTTACTAACATCTATCTAATATTTTATAATTCAAAAATCTGATTAGAAGGTTACATTTAAACCACCAATCAAAGTAGTGGCATTAGGATAAATACCCTGATCAATACCAATGTCAAATACACCACCACCAATTTCCGGCTCCAGGCCTGGATACTTGGTAAATGTTAACAGGTTTTCAGCAGTTATGTACACTTTAATCTTGCCTAATCGAATATTGTCGGTCAATGAAGCAGGCAAAGTATAACCCAATGTAATGTTTCTCAGCCTGAGGTAATCTGCATCTTCGACAAAGAATTCACTGGGTCGCTTCCAGTTCTGGTTCAGGTCAGCCAAAGTCACCCTTGGATAATCATTCACAGGATTTTGTTCGGTCCATCGATTCAGGACATCGGTGGTGTAGTTGGTATAATTCATATCATACCTTCTGGTACCCATCCAAATCTGGTGACCTATGGCACCATACCAGAACATATTGAAGTCAAAGCCTTTCCAGTTCATGGTGAAATTAAAACCACTGGTCAGGTCCGGATAAGGATTACCCAACATGGTACGGTCTTTATCAGATAATTTACCGTCACCATTAAGGTCTACAAATTTGAAATCACCCGGGGCTGCATTAGGCTGGATCAGGTCTCCTTCTTCATTTACATACTGACTCACCTGGTCTTCAGACTGGAAGATGCCATCAGTTTTATAGCCATAGAAGTAACCCATGGGTTTTCCCACTTCAGCTCTGAGGATTCCAGCCTGACCAAATCCACCTTCTCCACCGCTTAAAACTTTCTCGGTGTTTTCAATATCCTGTACTTCATTTTTATTATATGCACTGGTTAATCGAAGATCGAAGGATAAGTCTTCATTGACTCTGGTTTTGTAGCCCAGTTCCAGTTCAATCCCTTTATTGGTAATTTCACCGCCATTGATAATAGGAGCACTGTTTCCCACCATTAACGGAGCAGGAGCTGTAACCAGCCAGTCTTTGGTGGTTTTATTATACCAGTCTACAGTCATGGTTAATTTATCATCCCACAGACCCAGATCAAATCCAATATCTACTTGTTGTGAAGTTTCCCATCGGAGGTTAGGATTCGCAATTCGGGAAGGTTTGGCCCCATTAAATTGCATTTCATCCAAGCCGAAATAATATATATTTCCGGTAGAGATCTGGGATACATAGGCAAAATTGGAGATGTTTTCACTACCATTTTGTCCCCAGCTGGCTCTTAATTTCAGGAAGCTGATTTGAGGCAGGTTTTGCAGGAAATTCTCCCGGGAAAGTACCCATCCAGCCGACAAGGCAGGGAAGTAACCAAATTTATTATTCGGTCCAAACCGGGACGAACCATCTGCCCTCAAAATAGCAGTCATCATGTATTTGTCATCAAAGGAGTAATTTACCCGACCAAAATAAGACATCAGAGTATGCTCACTGAAACCACCCCAGGCCTGAGCTGATTCCGGATCCTGGGCATTGTCAAGATAAGCATAATCCAGTCCATCCAGTACTACATCCCCTTTGCGACCAGCTACGGTTTCTGCGGTTTCCTTGAATAAAGTATTACCCAACATAACACTCAAATTATGCAATCCGAATGTATTGTTATAAGTCAGGGTGTTGTCCAGATTCCAACGGACATATTTATTAGATACTTTTTGGATCTGGTCTATATTGGTATTATGGGTAGCATCCAGGTAATATTGAGGGAAATACTCATTATTATTTACGAATGCATATTCTGTACCAAAACTGGATCTTAACTTCAGGTTATCTAAAATGGAATATTCTCCATATACATTTCCTATTACTTTATTAGTAATGCTGTTACTTTGCAGGTAACTGAGCATAGCAATGGGATTGGTTATTTCCTGAATACCAATACCAAAATCTTCCGGAGTGGCCCAGGTGCCATTGTCAAACTGTACCGGTACGATCGGTGGCATATTCAGGGCCTGGATCAAACTGGTACCGGCAAACATATCATTAGGGCTGATACCCTTTCGATTGATGTTGGCGAAAGTAAGATTACTCCCTATATCCAGTTTGCCAAATGATCTTAGTGTATTCAAGCGATAAGTAAAACGTTCAAATTTTGAATTACCTTCAGCTACAATACCGTCCTGAGAATAATAGGACAAGGAGGAGGAGTAGCTGGAATTTTCTGACCCACCGGTAAAGGAAAGCGTGTGGCTGGTTTTAGGAGCGCCCTGATAGAACATCTGATCCTGCCAGTCTGTATTGGCAGTTAATGTATCGGTCATGGATTGAGGAAACCTTACAGGTTGACCAGCATTCAGCGCTGCCTCATTGATTACATCAATATATTGCTCGGTGTTCAGCATATCCAATTCTCTCCAGGGGCTTTGTACACCATAATATCCATCATAGGTAACCTGGAAATCTTGCCCTTTTTTACCTTTTTTGGTAGAAATCAAAACTACGCCGTTGGCACCTCTGGTTCCATAAATGGCAGTAGAGGCAGCATCTTTCAGGATCTCGATAGATTCAATATCTGAAGGGTTTAAGTAATCAATCCCTTCTTTTTCCATAGGAAGTCCATCCACAATGAACAGGGGATCCGGATCACCATTGGTACCAACTCCACGAATTCGGACGGTAACATTGGAACCGGGTTGGCCGGAATTGTTCATGATCAGCACACCGGCAGATTTTCCCTGTAAGGCTTGTTCAACCCTCAGGTTTTTTCCCTGATCAAGGTCTTCAGCACTAATTTTGGAAATAGAACCGGTTACCAGGCTTTTCTTTTGGGTACCATAACCCACTACGACCAACTCTTCCAGTTGTTTTACATCTTCTATCATGGTAACATTGATCTCTGACTGATTTCCCACCTGAATTTCTTCACTGGTATACCCCACTGAACTATATACAAGGGTGGCATCATCGGAGACAGTAAGTGTATAATTACCAAATACATCTGTAACTGTACCATTAGTAGTACCTTTTTCAACCACATTAACTCCGGGTAATTCTTCACCTGTTTCAGAGGTTACTTTACCGGACACGGTTACTTCCTGCAAATCCTGTTTCACTTCCTGTTGATCAGTAGCATAGGCTGGCTGATAAGAAAGAAAAATGCTTGCAGTAAAGCCTAAAAACATCCATAAACCCAGAATTTTACCCCCAGGTCGAATCTTTGACTGTTTAATCATAGCATTTTTAAATTTGAGTTTTAAAATAGTCATTGATGAACAAAATATTCACCAGATTTTTAATTATAAATAACAACAATTAATTATGAATATCCGCTGATTCAATCAGTATTTTTTAGAATAAACCAAACTTATATTCATATACAAAACTGGATAAATTATTAAAAATTGTATCCCTATTGCTAAATTGGATGCAAAAATATTAAAAATGCGGAGTGAAGCAAGATGTATATTTACAAATTTTTAAAAAACATACTAATCAAATATATGTCTTGTTATGTAAAAAAAATAATATTGTTGATTTTTTATTGAAAAACTGTCAAGTCGCTTTAATCCTTAGATTGTTTTAAAAAAAAGACCAGCACTGAATAAAAAATTTTATATCAATCCTTATAGAATGCGTTTAATTGGTTTTTATAAAAAGTACAATTAATTTGATTGGAATGTATGCGCAGATTGTTTTATGAAGAATTAAATATAAAAAGGAAAGTTTTGTCAATATGCTATATACGTTCCCTGAGTTTTCCCAGTAAATTAATTAATTGTATAGCTTCTTCATGATTTAAGTCATGGGTAAAATGCAGGAAATCATGATTCAGCCGGTCAATCTTTTCCAGCACCTCCAGACCAAGATCGGTGATCCTGACAAAAACCTTTCTCCGGTCGTCCTTTCGGCGTTCTCTTTCAATATACTTATTGGCCATTAGTTTGTCAATCATCCTGGTGGTGTTGGGCGTCTTTTCAATTAATTCAGTCCTAACGGTTTGAATATTAAGATATTGAGGATAGGACTTTCTCAACACCCTTAATATATGATACTGCTGGGGTGAGAGATGATAAGGACGAAGATGACGAATTTGGAGGTTGTTAATGGAAGATGCCGTGTAAAGTATCTCCAACACCATTTTCAGATGTATATCAGGGAAATCATATTTCTTCATGGCAGCTTCTATCATCATAGGGAAAATTATAGAGACTAAATTATAATATAGCCTCAATTTAAGGAAATAATCAATGTTTCCAAATTGTTAATAAAATTTTATAGTCAAAAAAACTACTATAACGATTTTTTAAAATAAATAGGATAATTTTGGAACCAATTTAATAAAGACCGTCATTGTTCGGTCAGATGGTTTTGATGAAAATCAGAGATTATGTTCAGGAAAAAGTTGTATTGCCCGAATGATTTAAGAAATTTGGTAAAAGAATCAAATTAGATGAAAAATGAATAGAATTGCAGTCTTAATATTTATTGCTGGTTTATGGAGCTGTCAAATGCAAAATGAACAATCAAAAACAAGTTGGGAAGTGGATTCTCCTGATGGAGAACTTGCTTTTCATGTTTTCCTGGATCAATCTGTAGAGGATGGTGCTAATTTATTTTACCAGGTTTACTCAGGAAAGGATACCAAACAAATGATCATAGAAAAATCTCCGTTGGGTCTGGTCCGTAGTGATCAGGATTTCAGTCAAAATCTTTCTTTTGCTCAGGCCAGTACGATTCAAACTTCAGATGAAACTTATGATCTGGTGGCAGGAAAGCAAACCAAAATCAGGAATCATTTTAATGAACAAACCATTACCTTTATTAACCAACAGGAATCGCCGGTTCAGTTAGTGATCAGGGCTTTTAATGATGGCGTTGCCTATAAATATCATTTTCCTGAAAATGACCAGGAAACTTATACCATTACTGAGGAGTTATCCGGTTTTAATCTGCCTGATCAGGGCAAGGCTTGGATCCAACCCTATGACCAGGTAACCAAATGGACTCCTGCCTATGAAAAATTCTTTCAAAATGGGATTGCCATTGGTACAACAGCCCCACATCAAGAGGGTTGGTGTTTTCCGGCACTTTTTCAAACCGCAAATCATTGGGTCCTTTTAACTGAGGCTGGATTAGCTGAGGCATTCCAGGGCTCTCATCTACAACCTGAAGCCCCTAACGGTTTGTATACCATGAAAATGCCTTTACCGGAAGAAGCAGAAGGAATTGGAGAGATCACACCGTCTCATACTCTTCCCTGGTCTACGCTATGGCGGGTGATCATGGTAGGGCAGGACCTGAACACCATTATAAGCAATAATATGGTGACCAGTTTGAGTGAACCCAGTCAGCTCCAGGATCAGTCTTGGATTGAACCGGGAATTGCTGCCTGGAGCTGGTGGTCAGATCACGATAGCCCTCAGAACTATGAGTCGCTGAAACAATTTGTAGATCTTGCAGCGGATATGGGGTGGCAATATTCCCTAGTGGATGCCAACTGGAATAACATGAAAGGAGGAAATATTGAACAACTGATCCAATATGCCCAACAAAAAAATGTAGGTATACTGATGTGGTATAATTCCGGTGGAGCCCACAACACGGTAGAAGAACAGCCCAGGAATCGTTTGTTTGATCCCGATAAAAGAAAAGCAGAGTTTGCTCAGTTGGAAAAATGGGGAGTGAAAGGGATAAAAGTGGATTTTTTTCAAAGTGATAAGCCATTTATGATGCAGTATTACCTGGATCTGATCAGGGATGCAGCTGAACATCATATCCTGGTCAATTTCCATGGTTGCACCATTCCAAGGGGATGGTCCAGGACCTATCCTAACTTTATAACTTCTGAAAGTGTATTTGGAGCCGAAGCTTATAGTTTTAATCAAGATTATCCGGCTGCTGCTCCCTGGCACAACACCATTTTACCTGTAACCCGGAATGTGATTGGCTCTATGGATTATACCCCAGTTACTTTTTCAGATCAGCAATATCCCCATATCACCACCAATGGACATGAACTGGCATTGTCTGTAGTTTTTGAATCCGGGATCCAGCACTTTGCCGATAGAGTGAGCGCTTATAAGGAACTGGAACCTGCCGCAAAAACTTTCCTGCGAAATGTTCCAGTCACCTGGGATGAAACCAGGTATGTAGATGGTATGCCTGGTCAGGAAATGATCTTGGCCAGAAAAAAAGGAGAAAGCTGGTATGTTGGTGGAATTAACGGAGAAGATCAAGCCAAAGAATTTCAAATTAATCTGGATTTTTTGACCAAGGGGAAAACATATCAGGCTATAGTGATCAAAGACGGGGAACATAGCCGGGGGTTGGTTACAGAGGAAAAACAGTATAAAGACTTGTCTGACATAACTACTGTATCTGTGTTGCCATATGGAGGATTTGTGATACAAATAACTCCTGACAGCCAGGCCCTATAAATAAAAAACTCCTTATCATTGGATAAGGAGTTCTAATTAACCTTCTTTTGAAAATATTAACGTTTATTTGTAAATCAATTTTGATCTTTGCTGTTCAAAAAGAGGTGTTTTGAAATTAGATTTGGCATCTACCCGTTCCTGACTTTTGGGAGCGTTATCTTTTAATTTGGTTTTAAAAAAATGAGCTGCTTCTGCAATGGGATACCTCCTATACTCATTAATATATTCATCCATGTTGACAGAGAGTTTTAGATTTAAAAAATAAGTTGAATTATAATTATAAACTTTAAGCATCATTTTTAAGTTCAATTTTATATAATTTTTCCTGTTGTATTTTTATGAACTTTATAAAATAATGCCGTAGGGATTCGAAACCAAAAGTAAATATAAATAATTATAAATCAAGTAATCATATTAAACAAAATTCAAGGTAGTGCAAATTTTTTTTCCTAAAAATTTTGATCTGAACAAGCCAGTCAATGAATGTTTAAAATATGCAATTTATTACAGGATTTATCCTGTATAGCGTTTTATTTTATGAATAGTTATGCTTTTGCAGGAAATATCAAGGAGCCGGGTAAACATAAAAAAATTGCATGTTATGGCTAGTTCTAACTATTAATTATATTTATGATCAATGGAGGTTTTGCTAAAGGTAAGAGGGTTACCAGGTTTCTGTTGTTATAAATTTTTATTGCAAGCTGGATCAGGAATACTAATATTTGGTGAAAGGTATAACTTATTTTAATTTAGCAACTTTATTCCAATCGAATCTATTTTTTTACTCAACCTAAAGAGTATGGCATTAAGCATTTTTGATGAAAAACAAAAGGTTCCTACAGAAAGTATGTTGATCGATGTATTGGACCAAAAATATTTTTTATGGCAGGATTTAATTAATAAAGTTTCTCATAAATTCAGTCAAACCAAGAAAGAGTGGAAATATTTTAGTAAAAATTCTGGCTGGGGACTATTGATTAGTCTCAGGAAGAAAACGCTCTTTTATCTGTATCCTCAGTTAAAAAAATTTACCCTGGTATTATTTTTGGAAGACGGTGAAATAGACCGGATAAAGCTTATTGACTGGCCCCCTCAACTAGCTCAAAGGATCAACAATTTAAATGATGCCGATGGAAATGCTTCCCTGATGATAGAAGTGGAATCTGAAGAAAATATTTCAGGAATTAAAAAAGTTTTGGAATTAAAATTGGAAAAATAAGTGAAAATAGAACATATAGCCATTTGGGTGCGTGATCTGGAAAAGATGCGCCAGTTTTATCAGCATTATTTTAATTGCCAAAGCAACCAGAAGTATGAAAATCCGGGCAAGGGATTTTCTTCTTATTTTCTGAGCTTCGACCAGGGCGCGCGATTGGAGATCATGCACAAAGAGTCCCTGCAAATTCCTCAGCAAAAGGAATATACAGGTATCATACATTTTGCTATATCGGTGGGGTCGAAAGAAAAGGTTGATGAATTGACCAGCAGGTTTAGAGATGATGGATATGAAGTGGTAAGCGGGCCACGTACCACCGGAGATGGTTATTATGAGAGTGTGATTCTGGATCCGGAAAATAACCAGGTAGAGGTTACAGCATGATAACCAATGGATGTTATTTGAAAACCTACAAATGCTTCCAAGTATAACTTAAATTTGGTTGTTTGCATCGTTTGGGACATTCTATTTTACTCCATCTTTTGTCAGCCAGCTGGCGAATCTGGCTACCCGCTTTTTATTGCTTTATATGCTTTCCTCATTGTAATTTTAATTCTTTTTGCCCGAAAATTTGGGATTATTAATAATATTGCAGAAACCATTTAGGCATGATCAATGGTCAATCTTCACCTTTTCCTTTCAGAAAATAATGGGATTACCAATGACCTAAAAACTAACAAGATCCTGAACCCATGGATCAGGATCCTGTTGGGTAATACCTTAATCCCAAAGATCTGATAATTGATAGGGGCTTCCTTTCATAGCCCAGAACTCACCACCTATAAACCGAAAAGTTCGTTCTATATTATTAATTTGATCCATATCTTCCTGCTCTAACGCAATCTTTCCGGCCTCAAAATTCTGCCTGATCCTGTCTGGGTTAGTTGACTTAGGTATCACTGCTGTGCCCCGGTGTACAGCCCAACTGATCAATATCTGGGCTGGTGTGGCCTCATGTTTTTCAGCTATTTGATAAATAGTCTGATCTTCAAAAAGATTAGGTTCATCCTCCTTTTTCATAGAGGTGGATCTGTCCCTGGAGCCCAAAGGGGAATAAGCAGTTAAGTGAACGTCTTTACTGCGACAAAACCGAAACAACCCATTCTGTGGTAGGTACGGGTGCATTTCTACCTGGTTCATTTCCGGCTTAATGGCAGCCTGTTCCAGTAATGATTCCATTTTAACTGTATTAAAATTAGATACACCAATATGCTTCACCTGTCCTTTTTCAATGCTTTCTTCCAGGGGCTGCCAGGTTTCCATAATAGGTACCTCATCCAGGCTATAAAAATCTTCTGGTTTTTCAGGAAAGGAAACATTTTCTTTCAGGGCGATAGGCCAATGCATCAGGTACAGGTCAAGGTAGTCCAGTTGCAGATCTTTAAGGGTCTTATCCAGGGCCGGACCTACATCTTTTTTTCGATGGGCATTATTCCAAAGCTTGGATGTGATCCATAATTCTTCTCTTTTCACAATGCCATCTGCAAATAATTTTTGCAGGGCCTTGCCTATTTCATCCTCATTGCCATAAGCCGCAGCACAATCTATATGCCGGTATCCTGCTTTTACTGCTGAAATCACGGCATCATGAGCTTCCCCCGGGGAAGATTTCCAGGTTCCCAGTCCAATAGCCGGCATTTGATCTCCCTTTTTTAGTTGTAATGTTTTCATGTCAATATCTGATTTAAAAAAATAATAAAAAATTTTGCTGGCTGTCTAAGCGCTATTCCACTTTTTAATCCGCCAATAAATTTTAATGAACTTAAACATTCATTCTCCTCCAAATTTAGGAATATACAGAGACCTTACCTAATAAGATCCTTAACAATTCATAGATAGGCACTTATTCTTGTGTAGTAAAAATATTGCTTTGATCATCTATTAATCATAGTTCTGACAAATTCAACTGCGATCAGTGGTGGTCTGTCAATTAATAGGTCATAATCTAATTTTTTTTCTTCGAAAAATGGGTTATAAAATAGCAGCAAAAATTCTATATACCATATATAACTTAATTATCGTATTTTAGCAAAAAGTATAAATCATGAAACTGTTTTTAAATTCATCAAACTTTATTGCACTAGCTATTACTTTTCTTTTATCTACAATGAGTTGGGCTCAGGAGTTGGCTCAAACCCGGGATGATATTGTAGAAAATGGTGCCCAGCCTGAAAAATTAGCTACTGGTTTTAAATTTACTGAAGGTCCGGCCGCAGATGCCCAGGGCAATGTTTATTTCACTGATCAACCCACCAACCGCATTTTGATCTGGACAACCGGGGGGCAATTGAAAGAGTTCCGGCATACCCCTACAGGACGTGCCAATGGCTTGTATTTTGATCAACAGGGAAATCTTATAGCTGCGGCTGACCTGAATAATCAGCTTTGGTCTATAAGCCCTGAAGGTGAAGTGGAGGTTTTAGTAGAAAATTTCAATAAAAAGTTATTGAACGGCCCCAATGATATTTGGATAGACCCTTCAGGTGGGATCTATTTTACGGACCCCTTATATAAACGCCCCTATTGGGACAGAGATCCTGAAATGCAGCAGGACGGTGAACATGTGTATTATCTCTCATCTAACCGTAAAAAATTAAAAAGAGTAGCAGAAGATCTGCTAAAACCCAATGGGATTATAGGAACACCTGATGGAAAAAAATTATACATAGCTGATATAGGTGATAAAAAAACCTATGTTTATGACATCGGGTCAAGGGGAAAGCTGTCTAACCGGAAATTGTTTGCAGAAATGGGTTCTGATGGAATGACTATGGATGAAAAAGGTAATGTCTACCTCACCGGGAAAGGTGTTACTGTATTTAATCCTGAAGGCAAAAAAATAGCCCAAATAGATATTCCTGTCAACTGGACAGCTAATGTAACTTTTGGAGGGGAAGATCACAAAACCTTGTTTATCACAGCTTCAGATAATCTTTATGCTTTGGATATGAAAGTTAAAGGGGGCAGGTAAAGCTTGAAATAAAGACACTTACTTGAAGTGTCCGTCTCGAGATTATTCAAATAAAGTATAAGAAGGCTGTCTTAAAGCGTCTACTGTTTAGCAAGTTGCTCTGTGTTGTATAATAACCAAAATTATTACCATTAAAAACCACTTTTGGACAGCCTGTTAACAATAATCACGCTTTATTCTTCTACTCTGTATATAAGGGTATTGGCAACTTCTGTTAAATAATCGCTTTTAAGGATTATTTTACGGGCTTTCTGGCAATCTGCTTTACCCTGAAATTCCAGTTCATCCTGTTGATTATAAATTTTTACCTGTTTGTCATCCCTGGCGTTATTGAATTGTACAGATTCCAGGTAGCTTTCAATCAGCGTTTTTTCCAGTTCCTTTAAATTGGTTTGCTCTTTAGATTTATCATCTGCACCTAAACTAGTCAATGGCAGGTTTAATAAAAGCATCGCAGCTATAAGTCCTGAGAATAAATAATTGAAATATTTCATAAGTGTAGTAATTGATTGATATTATAAGATATTGAAAATAAAATAAGAAAACAGTTTTCACTGCACCAGTTTCTTGTTAAATAATTGTCTAAATAACACTTATTTAGGCCGTTATCTTTTAACAATATAAGGAATTAAATTGTAAACTTCAAGTGGAGTATAGAGGAATTTCATGTAATTTTTTGATCTTTTTTTTATCATTATACTATAATTTTTGAATTGGTAGTAACAATAAAATATGACCATTGTCATTTTTCACGTTTGCAAAAGAATCACTGCCTTGGTTCATTATACATTATATGGCTTATTGAATTAAACCTGTTAAGGTAAGATTATCACTAAAAAAATCAAAAATTGCAATTATTAAAGAATCCAATAGCTAAGACAAACCGGTGCAAGGAAACTTTCTAAAAATATTTTTTTAGAAGTTGTTGTTTATAATGATTGTAGCGGAATGATATTTTGATTTGAATTTTTCCTGAGGTACATCTGTAAAATACGTTGGGCATCCTGGTTGTCCTGGTAATGAGTAATGTGGTATTTTACCTGTTCCAGGCTATTGACTGAAAATTCATGATCAATATATCCAAATCCCAGATATTTTCCATTTTCCACAACTACTACAGATTGCTCTGTACCCTTTCGTCCTTTACCTTTGATAATATAGGAATAGTCAGCCTGATTGAATGATTGTATGGCATTTTTTACCCTTGTATTGTATGAATCTACTGGTTCCTGACTCAAGCAGGCTCCTTTACAGGAATTCAAACCCAATTCAAAACAACCATTTACCGTTTTCTGTAAGCCACATAATTTGGCACAAAGCTGAAACTCCCAGACCTTTTTTTGCAGATAATTCCGGGCTTCCATCAGTTTTTGAAAGGTAAGTAATGGTACCAGTCCTTTCCTGTTCTTATTGACGGTAAAACGCAGGTATCCATTACGATCTTCATATAAAAATATGCCGTAATTCAATCTTCCCAGTTTTTGACTCCGGTTGAATTCAGGCCAGAATCTTTTTATTTCCTGACATTCCAGCAACAAAGCAATCAGCTCATTTCCACATACTTCATAATCTATCCCATATACTGAATTGATAAACCTTTGCTGATGACGCAAGTCAGAAGAGCCGGCAAAATGGCTATACACCCTCTTTATCAGGTTTTTAGCCTTTCCCACATATATGACCTGTCCTCTTTTATTAAGAAAATAATATACCCCGGGGGCTTCGGGGAGCTTTTTTAATTGCTCCTGCGACAGGTTTGGCGGAAACACTGCCTCGCCTGATGTTTTTTTTAGAGAATGTGCTATAAACTGCTGTCTGTCCAGGCTGACCAGCTGGTGAAAAATAGTAACAGTGGCTGCCGCATCATCTTCGGCCCGATGCCTGTTTTCAATCCGGATGTTAAAGTGCCGGCTGAGGCTGCCCAATCCATAAGATTTAAGACCAGGAATGATTTTTCGGCTAAGCCTGACTGTGCATAACTTTTTGGCCTGATAGTTTATACCGGCCAGCATCATTTCTGACCGGATGAAATTATAATCAAAGTTTACATTATGCGCTACAAATACCCGGTTTTCCAACAGCTCATAAACCTGAGGTGCAATTTCAGAAAAAGTTGGGGCTGCCCCAACCATCTCATTAGTTATGCTGGTTAAAGCTGAAATATACATCGGCAGATGAGTGCCCGGATTAACCAGGCTGGTATATCTCTGAATTACGTTTTTACCATCAGAAATAAATATAGCAATTTCAGTGATCCGGTTTCGATCAGAATTATTACCAGTGGTCTCAATATCTACGATGGCATATTCCATAAAATATTAATTTCCTTAAATTTAAAAAAAACGATGGAATAATCAGTTTACGGCCAAAATATTTGTAGATTTCCAAAGGATTAAAGCCAGCTTATTTAATTGAAAATCATAGGGTTGATTTTTTTCAAATGCTATCTAACAAAAAAATCTGTTTGAAGTTTAGAAGGTATGTAAAAAGTTAACAACCAATTTTTTGCAAGCATTTTCGAGTTTATTTTTAATTGATCCTCCTTGCTATGAAAAGAAGAATAGGGGCAAATTATTTAGGAAATAATATCTGTGAATTTACCGTTTGGGCCCCATTTCTAAAAAATGTGGAATTGCAAATTGTTCATTCTGAGCATAGTTTATATCAATCATTACGAAAAGACGGGGCTGGATATTGGTACACACAATTAGACAATATCCCTTCCGGTTCCCGCTACTTTTATAGATTGGAACAGGATCAGAATTTGCCTGATCCGGCATCATTATACCAACCGGAAGGAGTTCATGGTCCATCTGAAGTAGTGGACCTTCAGGCATACCAATGGCAGGAGAACAACTGGACCGGTATTCCTTTATCCCAATTGATTTTTTATGAGTTGCATGTAGGTTCCTTCAGCACCAGTAGGGATTTTGATGGTGTTATAGCCAAAATCCCTTACCTGAAAGATCTGGGTATCAATGCTATTGAGATCATGCCGGTAGCCCAATTCCCGGGCAACCGAAATTGGGGATATGATGGGGTATATCCATTTGCCGTACAGGATTCCTATGGCGGGGCGCTTAATCTGCAAAGGCTGGTGGATGCCTGTCATAGCCAGCAAATTGCGGTGTTTTTAGATGTGGTTTACAATCATATGGGACCGGAAGGTAATTATTTGTCTCAATTCGGTCCTTATTTTACAGATAAATATACTACACCCTGGGGACAGGCTCTTAATTTTGATGATGCATATAGTGATGAAGTACGGAATTTTTTCATACAAAATGCCCTGATGTGGCTGAGGGATTTCCGCCTGGATGGCTTGCGACTGGATGCAGTTCATGCTATTAAAGATCTGGGGGCAACTCATTTTCTAAAAGAGTTGCAACAGGAAGTACAACAGCTAAGTCAGCAAACCGGGGTTCAGAAGTATTTGATCGCAGAATGTGATTTGAATGATGTAAAATTTTTGAACCCTTTAGAGATTGGTGGTTTCGGGATGGATGCCCAATGGATTGATGAATTTCATCATGCCATACATGCCCTGGTGACGGGAGAAAAAAAAGGATACTATGAGGACTTTGGCAATTTAGAACACCTGAAAGACGCATTTAACCAGGCATATGTGTATAATGGGAGATTCTCTCTTCATCGAAAAAAAACATTTGGCAATGATGCCAGCCAGCGTCCTGTTAATCAATTTGTGGTTTTTTCTCAAAATCACGACCAGGTAGGAAATCGTATGCTGGGGGAGCGGTTCTCCCAACTTATCTCCTATGAGGCCTTGAAGCTGGTGGCTGGAACCGTGCTGCTCTCTCCTTATCTCCCCTTTTTGTTTATGGGTGAAGAATACGGAGAAGATAGTCCCTTTCTTTACTTTGTCAGCCATACCGATCCGGACCTGGTAGAAGCAGTGAGGCAGGGACGAAAAAGAGAGTTTGAATCTTTTCATTTGGAAGGCGAAATGTCAGATCCTCAATCTGAAAATACCTTACAAGCCTCAAGTTTAAAATGGAATTACCAGGAAGACCCTAAAAAAAATGCTTTATGGAACTATTACAAATCGCTCATCAGGTTCCGAAAAGAAAATAATGTCTTTCAGATGACATCAAGGGATTCTGTGGAGGCTTGTATCACAGATCAAAAATTAGTTCAGGTAATCAGGAAAGCTTCTACCCAGCAACTGGTGATTTTTTTAAATTATCATCAGCATGAGGTGGATCAGGAATTGAAAGAAAGTTTTGGTGGATGGGAAAAGGTATGGGATTCTGCTGAAGAGATCTGGCAGGGTCCCGGCTCGTTAGCGCCTTCAGTAATCAATGAAAAACCGCTTAAAATGCCACCTGAATCAGTTTTAGTTTATCAAAGAACAGAAAAAATATATGAATAATAAATATGTATGTATACACGGTCATTTTTACCAGCCACCCAGGGAAAACCCCTGGTTGAATAAGGTGGAAATGCAGGATTCTGCTTATCCTTATCATGACTGGAACCATCGGATTACTGCCGAATGCTATGCCAGAAATACGGCTTCCCGGTTCCTGGATGGTAAAGGCAGGATCATCCAGATAGTAAATAATTATTCCAGGATCAGTTTTAATTTTGGTCCCACCTTACTGGAATGGATGGAGAAAAACTCTCCTGATGTTTATGATGGGATCTTACAGGCGGATAAGGAAAGCCAGAAACGATTTTCAGGTCACGGTTCAGCATTGGCTCAGGTATATAATCATATGATCATGCCTTTAGCCAGTGATAAGGATAAGCAAACCCAGGTGAAGTGGGGAATCAGCGATTTCCAAAAAAGGTTTGGACGGTTCCCTGAAGGAATGTGGCTGGGAGAAACAGCAGTAGATACAGCTACTCTTGAAATACTGGCTGAGAATGGAATCAAATTTACTATCTTATCTCCCTATCAGGCCAAAAGAGTAAGACCACTATTGGAAGAAGAGCCAAAGGAAGAGACTAATTCAGTCAAAGAACAGGAAGAGACCGGGGAAACTGAGAATAAATCAGGTACCGAAAAAGAAAAGAAAGTAGCTCCCCTGGCATCAGAAGAAAAGCTTGGGCATGCATCATCAGGAAAATCAACTGATTCTCCTCTCCAGCAAGAAGAAACTCCAGGGAAAGCACATGAGAAGGAAGTGATACCTGGAGATATCATAACGGAACAGCAACAAACTTTAGACAACCAGGGTGGTAAAACTACGGAGGAAAATACACCAACTGAAGATCCGGAAAAGATCCCGGCTACTCAGGCTACTTATTCTGAAGCAATCACTAAACAAGTTTCTTCTACGGCTAAAAAGGGTCCGGAAGTGGCCCAACTGGAAGAAGAGCAAGTTGATCAAATAAAAGAAACAGAACAGCTTGATTCGCCACTGGAAGAACAGGAAACTGATAATGATGAAAAGGTCCCGAAGGATTCACAGGAAGATCAATGGGCAGATGTAGTAGGAGGAAAGGTTGACCCCAGAAATGCTTATTTATGCAAGCTACCATCAGGACGCACCATTACTTTATTTTTTTATGACGGGCCGATTTCTCAGGGAATTGCCTTTGAAAGACTTTTGGATAATGGTGAGTTGTTTGCTCAAAGGTTACTGGACCAGGTTAAAAATGGTGAAGGAGACCCTAAAATGATCAATATTGCCACTGATGGGGAGACTTATGGTCATCACCATCGTTTTGGAGAGATGGGATTATCCTATTGTCTACATGTAATACAAAATTCTGACCAGGCCGATCTGACCATATACGGAGAATATTTGGAAAAACATCCTCCCCAATATGAAGTGGAGATCATTGAAAATACTTCCTGGAGTTGTTATCATGGTGTGGAAAGATGGCGTAGCAATTGTGGCTGTAACACCGGGGGCAGAGAGGGATGGAACCAGGAATGGAGAGCCCCGCTGCGTAATGCATTTGATTACCTGCGGGACAATATAGAGCCTTTGTTTGAAAAAGAAATGAAAGCCCTGGTCGATGATCCCTGGCGTGCCAGAGATAATTATATAAACGTAATCCTGGATCGATCGCCTGAAAATGTGGATCTTTTCTTTAAAGAACATACCATAAAATATCTAAAACCTGACGAACAGGTAAGCGTATTGAAATTGCTGGAAATGCAATACCATGCCATGCTGATGTACACCAGTTGTGGTTGGTTTTTTGATGAAGTGACGGGTATCGAGTCCATGCAGGATATTTTATATGCGGCCCGAGCCATTCAACTGGCCAGAGAAGTGACCGGAAAAAATTTTGAGCCGGGGTTTTTAAAGATACTGGAGCAGGCTAAAAGTAATATTCCTGAATTCAAAGATGCGGCCCATGCTTACCAAAAGTTTGTAAAACCGGCCGTGGTAGATCTGCATCGGGTAGGCGCACATTATGCTGTATCTTCGATATTTTCAGAATATCCGGAGGAAAGCCATATTTATAGCTATACTGCTACGACAAAGCAGTATCATCTAAATGAAGCCGGCAAGTATAAACTGGGTATGGGCAAAGTGGTGCTGAAATCGGAAGTTACCAGGGAAGAGCATATGATTAGCTTCGGAGTGTTATACCTGGGAGACCATCATATATTTGGAGGGGTAAGGGAATTTAATAATGATCAGGCCTTTGCTGAAATGCGTACGGAAATGGAAGATGCTTTCAACAAAAGCAATGTGCACGAGATCATTATTTTACTGGATAAACATTTTGGCACCCATAATTATTCATTCTGGCATCTTTTCAAAGATGATCAAAAGAAAATACTGGACAAAGTGCTTTCTCATACCAGTGTAGCGGTGGAAGGAATGCTTCGACAATTATATGAAAACAACTATCCCATATTACAAGCCATTAAGGAACTGAATATTCCCTTTCCCCATCCACTGAAGGTGCCTTTGGAATTTGTGGTAAATGCCCGCCTAAAAAGATTGATTGAATCAGATAAGCTTGATTTTGAAGAGCTGGAAAGGATCAAAGAGGAAGTACTTCGTTTATCCATTTCCCTTGATTCTCTGACCCTGGATTTTATAGCTACAGAGCGCATTACCAGCATGATGGACAGTTTATTTAAAAATCCATTTGATATTGATCTGATCAAACAGGTTGTCAGATATCTGGAAGTGTTCAAAGGGCTTCCGCTTACCCTGGATCTGTGGCGGTCTGAAAATCTGGCCTTCATTATCAGAAGGATACACTACGAAGGATTTCTCTATAAAAGTGAAATAGGAGACGTAGAAGCCCAGAGATGGATCGATTTATTTAATACTTTGTATACCCGACTAAATTTGAAGATGTAATGTATATTCCATCTGCTACATATAGAATACAACTTTTTAACCAATTTAAATTTAAGGATCTTGAAAAGATCGTGGATTATCTGGATGATCTGGGAATATCCACCATTTATGCTTCGCCTATGTTGCAGTCCCGGCAGGGTAGTACACATGGGTATGATTCCGTTAATCCGGAAGCAATTGATCCGGAAATAGGAACCTATCAGGAATTTCAACAGCTGGGTCAGCAGTTGAAACAAAGAAACATGGGATGGCTGCAGGATGTCGTTCCCAATCATATGGCCTTCAGCCCGCTTAATCCCTGGCTCAATGATGTGATAGAAAAAGGTCGTCGATCCAGGTTCCATACCTATTTTGATATAAACTGGGATCATCCTAATCCTGATTTGCAGCATAAATTGCTGGTACCGTTTCTGGGTAGCAGCCTGGAGGAAATATTAAGCAAAGGGGAATTAAAGCTGGTTTTTGAGACCAGAGGTTTTACTCTTAAATATTTCGATAATGAATATCCGGTCAGTGTGGAATCATATCATCAGCTTATGGTATTGGGCAAACAGTTTATTTCTGAGATCAATGCCTCCTCAGATGATGACATGGAGATCTATCTGGGACTAATGGATGAAATCAATGAAATTCTTCAGGAGCCTGTTTTTCCGGATAACCGGTGGGAAATACTAAAAAAGGAATTACATGAATTTTATCTCAAAACCTTAGTATTCAGAGGATTAATCGATAAAATAATACAGAGGGTCAATGCTGATAAAGCTCAGATGAAATACCTGCTGGATGCTCAGCACTTTAAGCTGGCCCATTGGCAAACTACCGAACAAGAAATCAATTTTCGCCGGTTTTTTACTATAAATGATCTGATTTGTCTACAGATAGAGGATCCAATTGTATTCGAACATTATCATCGCTTCCTAAAAAAGATGTATGATGAAGGACTGATCCAGGGAATTCGGCTGGATCATATTGATGGATTGTTTAATCCGGGACAGTACTTGCGCACTTTAAGAGAGCAATTTGGAGATGATCTTTATTTGACCGTAGAAAAGATCCTGGAGTGGGAAGAGCATCTGCCGGCTTTTTGGCCTATTCAAGGTACCACAGGGTATGGTTTTCTGGCTACCCTGAGTCACTTTTTCACTGATTGGCGTAACCAGGATAATTTCGACCAGATATATCATCAATGGATTGGGGATGAACCGGACTACCATCAGCTGGTCATGGATAAAAAGCATTTCATGCTTACTCAAAGGATGGGAGGGGAGTTAAACAACCTGATGATGCTGATGGAATGGCTTAATTTATGGCCGGCTGAGGAGAGTTTTAATCAAAAAAGGGTCAAAGAAGCGCTGGCAGTTTTTTTGGTAGCGCACCCGGTTTACCGGATCTATTCTACCCGGTACCCCCTTAGTCAGAAAAGTCTTTCCATTTTGAGAAGAACCCTGGATTATGCCATTGTCCGAAAACCAGATCTTAAAAGGGAGTTAGAATTCATATTTGACTTGTTTACGTCTACAAAAGCCGATAGTCAGCTTGCTTTAGATAATAAGATGTACTTTTTAATGCGCTGTCAACAATTCACAGGACCCCTGGAAGCAAAAGGTGTGGAAGATACCACCTTTTACTTATTCAACCGGTTGATATCGCATAATGAAGTAGGTGATAAACCTGAAATATTTGGTATTTCCCATCAGGAATTTCATGAACGTATGATGGAAAGAATGGCTTTACACCCATTAAGTATGAATGCTACTGCCACTCATGATACCAAGCGGGGTGAAGATATGCGGGTCAGGATTAATGTTTTGAGTGAGTTGCCTGATGAATGGAAGATACAAGTCAATAACTGGAAGGAAATAAATAAAAAGTTTATAAAGCACAAAGAAAAAGCAATTCCAGCTCCCAATGATGAGTATTTTATTTATCAGACATTGGTAGGAGCTTTTCCGGTTGATGGGAAAATTGATCAAACATTTTCCACCAGGATCAAAGATTATATGATCAAAGTGGTAAGAGAAGGGAAAATAAATTCCAATTGGTCAGATCCCAACCAGATCTATGAATTTGGCATCTGTGATTTTATTGATCGTATTCTGGAACCTAATCATGATTTCTTAAATGCGGCCCAGCCCTTTATCCAAATGGTTACCCAATTTGGGATCATTTATTCAATGGCTCAAACGCTCATGAAGGTTACCTGTCCCGGTGTACCTGATGTTTATCAGGGCTGCGAACTTTGGGACCTGAGCCTGGTTGATCCGGATAACCGCCGTCCAGTGGATTATGAACTCAGAAAAAAAATGCTGGAAGCGTTAAAACAACAGGAGTTTATCTCTTTTGAAAATTTAATGGATCAGAAGGAGTCCGGTTTGGTAAAATTCTACACGCTTTACAAATCCTTGCAGGCCAGGAGAAAACACAACGACATTTTTAATCAAGGAAAATATATCCCTTTGCGCTTTGGGGGCAAACATAATTGGCATGCGGTAGGCTATATCAGACAATACCGTGATCAATGGATGATGGTGATCATACCCCGCCATTTAGTATTACTTATAAATCCCGGAGATTTTCCTTTGGCAGAGGTGTGGGAAGATACTTATGCTATTCTACCTGCCCAGGGGCCAAATCATTGGGAAAATATTTTTACCGGAGAAAAAACAAAAAATGGTGATAAATTTGAAATTGGAGAGGTTTTATCCAGATTTCCAATAGCGCTTTTATACGGCCAAACTACTTTATAACCACCAGAAATTCAACATTATAATAGCAGCTAATCAAATACTAAAGCATATATGAAAAAACGTTCCAGTGGCATTTTGTTGCACATTTCTTCGTTACCATCTGCTTATGGTATAGGTGATTTAGGACCAACTGCCTATCAGTTCGCTGATTTTTTAGAGGAAGCAGGTCAGCATTACTGGCAGATCCTGCCTTTGAATCCCGTTAATGAACAAAATGGCTTCAGTCCATACAGCAGCCTTTCTGCATTTGCCGGAAATACATTATTTATTAGTCCGGATATCTTATGCCATGAAGGATATGTGGATGAAAGTGACCTTCAGTACAAGTATTATTTTCGTGATTCATCGGTAGATTATTCTCTGGCAGTTTCCTATAAAGCATATATTCTGGATAAAGCATATGAAGGATTCAAGCGCAATCCGGGAGATGATAAATTGAATGATTATCATAATTTTTGCAATTATCATAATTTTTGGATTGATGATTATGCTTTGTTTGTGGCTCTCACCGAAAAATTCAAGACCATCAACTGGAATCAATGGCCGGCAGCATACCGGGATCGCCAACCTGAAGCTCTTGAAAGTGCCCGGAGAAGCTTGAAAGACAGCATTGACAAGGAGAAATTTCTGCAGTTTGTTTTTTTTCATCAATGGTATCGCTTAAAGCATTATTGTGATCTGAAAAAGATCCATTTTATTGGTGATCTTCCTATTTATGTAAGCTATGATTCATCTGATGTGTGGGCTTTCCCCCATATCTTTAAGCTGGATGAAAAGAAAAATCCTATCACAGTTTCTGGTGTACCTCCGGATTATTTTAGTGAAACCGGTCAGCTTTGGGGTACGCCAATCTTTAATTGGGACTTGTTAAAAAATCAAAATTATGAATGGTGGATGACCAGGATGGGGCACAACCTGAGCCTGTTTGACATGGTTCGGCTGGATCATTTCAGGGCATTTTCTGCTTATTGGGAAGTGCCGGCAGATCATGAAACTGCAATAAATGGTCATTGGGTAAAAGGCCCCGGTGCAGACTTTTTTGATCACCTGAAGCGAAGGTTTCCTGACCTACCCCTGATTGCTGAAGATCTGGGTACTATTGATGACGATGTAAAAGACCTGATAGCCCGGTTCGATTTGCCGGGAATGAAGGTGTTGCTGTTCGCATTTGGGCCGGAAATGGCTCAAAATCCTTATATTTTGCATAATCATGAACAAAATGCCGTAATCTACACCGGAACCCATGATAATAATACCATTCGGGGATGGTTTGAAAATGAAGCCAGTCCTGAAGAAAAGCATTCTGTAGCAATTTATTTGCAAAAGCAGGTGGACGAAAACAATATAAATGATGTATTATTGTCAATGGCATTGATGTCGGTGGGTAATTTAGTGATCTTTCCTTTGCAGGATGCCATGGGATTGGGACAGGAAAGCCGGATGAATATTCCATCCATAGGAAAAGGCAACTGGACCTGGCGCTTTATTCCTGACCAGTTAACCCGTGAGTTATCTACCAAATTATTTAACCTGATGAAGATCTACAACCGCTGAAAAATCAGCAACCTGATAAAATATAAATACCATGAGGCATGAAGGATAGAATTGATCTTAAGTTAGCAGTATTGATAGACGCGGATAATATTCCCTATTATCATATAAAAGAAATGTTGGATGAAATTGCTAAGTTGGGAAGTCCTACCATTAAGCGTATTTATGGTGACTGGACCAAACCACATATTACTAATTGGAAGCCTGCATTATTGGAGCAGGCAATTACTCCGATTCAGCAATACAGTTATACCTCTGGTAAAAATGCCACCGATTCAGCCATGATCATTGATGCTATGGATATCCTGCACAGCGAAAAAGTGGATGGGTTTTGCCTGGTCTCCAGTGATAGTGATTTTACCAGGTTAGCCACCAGGTTACGTGAATCCGGCATGCTGGTGATCGGTATAGGCGAAAAAAAGACTCCTCAACCTTTTATTGTAGCTTGTGATAAGTTTATTTATCTGGAAATCCTGGGAGAAAAACAGCGAAAACCTGCCAATAAGAAAACCAATAACGGCCAGGAAGATCAGGCTGATCCCATTGACAGGAAATTTATCAAAATGTTGAAATCTACCATAGAAGACCTGGCTGATGATAATGGATGGGCATTTTTAGCTGAGGTAGGGTCTCTTTTAATTAAAAAAAGGCCGGATTTTGACCCCCGGAATTATGGATTCAATAAACTCACTCCTTTAATTAAATCCCTGGATAAAAGCTTTCAGATTGATGAAAGACAGGTTGAGCATACTGATATTAAGCACATCTATGTTAAGGTAAGGAAATGACAGGCTCTCTTAAAGGTCCTGGAACACAGTAGCAATTCAGAATATAAAATTTCTTCCGGCAAAATACATTTAATAAAATAATCAGGAGCAAACAATAAGTCATCCTGCTCTACTATAATAGTGGCCGGAGTTTTGGTCGCTTGGAAGAATTCAAGGCAGCAGCTCTGAAATTGACTGGAGGTGAAGAGAATACCTTTTACTGTTAAATGATCCAAATGAAGTTTTGCCTTTGGGGTGATCATAATATCTTGCATTTCCTATACCTAAGATATCTTCATAAAACAAAATAAAATGTAATTAGTTCTTTGTCTGTTCTCCAGCAAATGAATTGAATAGGTTTGACTCTGATAGCGAATTTTATAGCAGAATATGAATTATGAAAAGGCTTTCTTGTTAAATTTACAACAATTTAGCTGTATTTTAAAAATATAATATTGGAGGCTTTGTAATCCTCAAGATTTTGAGATTTTAATTTTTTAATCAACCAATAGCTAAAAAACTCAAAAATAATAATGAAGATATTTAAAGCAGTGATTTTTTTTATGCTTTGCCTGGTAAATGTAAAAAAAGTAGCTCAACCAATTGAATTAACTTCACCAAATAAGCAAATCACAGTTACAGTAAAGCTGGGAGATCAGATAACTTACTCCATTTCAAAAAACAACAGGCAAGTGATCAGTGAATCTCCCATTTCCTTAAAAATAACCAATGGAAAGACCATTGGAGCAAATGCCAGATTAAGAAAATCTACCTATCGATATGTTGATCAAAAAATAACTCCGTTGTATGGTATAGAAAAAGTATATCGTGATCATTACAATCAGGTTATTTTAGACCTTTACGGTGATTACCAGTTGACTTTTCGAATATTTGACCATGGTGTTGCCTATAGATTTTCTACCAGCGAAAAGGGTAAAATCAAGGTGTTTTGGGAGGAATTCAACCTTAGTTTTCCTTCTGATCCTTTGTTTTTGGGCATCACAGGCAAAAACTTTCATAATTACGAAGATACCTATGATCGTATGCCCTTATCAGCCTTATCAGCTACTAAATTGATCAGTTTGCCTATGCTGGCACAATTAGAAGATGGAACAAACATAATTATCTCGGAGGCAGATTTGTCAGATTATCCCGGACTTTACCTGCAAAAAAACCTGGTTAGGGGAGGACTTCAATCAATGTTTGCACATTATCCTACCAGAGAAAAAATAGGCGGAAAACGCCATTTTAATCTGAAGGTTCTAAACAGAGCTAATTACATTGCCGAAACAAATGGAACCAGGGATTTTCCCTGGAGAGTCATAGGTATAGCAGATTCAGACCACGAACTGTTAGATAATCATTTAACCTATCTGCTGGCCCAGCCATGTAAAATTAAGGATACCAGCTGGATCAAACCCGGAAAAGTGGCCTGGGATTGGTATAATAACCTAAATCTGACCGGGGTTGATTTTAAGGCAGGGTTTAACACGGAAACCTATAAATACTTCATTGATTTTGCAGCTCAAAATAATATTCAATATGTCAATTTAGACGAAGGATGGTCCAACCCGTTTGATTTATTTGATCTGACTAATGATCTGGATATGATGGAGTTAGTAGATTATGCTAAACAGAAAGGGGTAGGTTTGTTTCTATGGGTTGTATGGCATGTGCTTGACCGCCAACTGGAGCCTGCCCTGGAACAGTTTGAGGAATGGGGCATTTCAGGCCTTAAAATCGATTTTATTGAACGTGATGATCAAAAAGCAGTGCAATTTCTGGAAAGAGCATGTCGTGAGGCTGCAAAACGAAAAATATTGATTAATTATCACGGAACCTTTAAGCCAACAGGACTATACAGAACTTATCCGAATCTGCTAAACCGGGAAGCAGTGCTGGGACTGGAATACAATAAGTTTTCGGAAGCACTAAATCCTGATCATGAGGTAACCATTCCATTCATTCGTATGTTTGCCGGACCACTAGATTTTACACCCGGGGCCATGAATAATTCTACCAATGAGAATTTTAAGGTAAACTTTACCAATGCGATGAGCAAAGGCACCCGGGCACATCAGTTGGGCATGTATATCGTATATTTTGGCCCCCTGCAAATGCTGGCTGACTCCCCCACCGCCTATGAAAAAGAGCCGGAGATCATGAAATTTTTAGCTGATGTCCCTACTGTTTGGGATCAAACCGTGCCTTTACTAGGAAAAGTGGGAAAATATGTGGTGGTAGCTCGTAGAAAAGGAGAAGACTGGTTCATTGGTGGTATGACCGGATGGGCCCCAAAAGAAATAACCCTCAGTTTTGAATTTTTGGAGAAGGAAAAAATTTACCAGGCACATATTTTACGGGATGGAGACAACGCGGATAAAAATCCGGAAGATTATATCAAAGAAATTATTCAAGTAGATTATACAAGTACGCTTGATCTGGAAATGATGTCGGGAGGTGGATTTGCCCTACATTTAATCCCAGAAACTGCCTTATGATATAATATCCTGGGTTTCATTTCATAATTTCGGGACAGCCTCAAGATTCTGGTTTTGCAGGCTCATCTAAACAAATACAGCTATCAATGTAAAATCTCAAAATATCATTTTCGGAATGTTCTTTGAATAATAGTGAGGAAAAAACATTACTTCAGCTCAGCCCAATTGGTTTTAAGCAGATAATTATCGAATTCATATGCCTAAAATTTCCTTAAGAGCGATTTTTCACTATTTTTAACCCACAATCATAATCTCTTTTAGATAAGGGGTGTGGGATAGTTATATCTTAAAGAAACCAAAATATTAGCCGCAAACCATGAAAATTAAAAAAGCTGTAATTACTGCTGCCGGAAGAGGTGAAAGGCTGTATCCGGTAGGGGATACGGTGCAGAAAGCCATGCTACCCATTGTAGATTCTGATGGCATTTACAAACCAATCATTCAAATCATTGCTGAGGAAGCTTTTGATAGCGGGGTGGAAGATATTTGTGTGATTTGCGCTCCGGGAGATGAAAAAAGGTATATCAATTCTTTCATTGCTTTAAGAGACAATCTTTTTAAAGTGTATAAAGGGGTGGAATGGGCCCAGGAACATGCCGGAAAAATTGAGCATTTGTTGCAACATCTACAATTCCAGGTCCAGGAAAAGCCATTGGGATATGGACATGCTGTTTATCTGGCCCGGGAGTTTACTCAGGATGAACCATTTTTACTGATGCTGGGAGATCATCTTTACGTTTCGGATATCCAGGATAAAAGATGCGCAGCTCAGATCATCCAATTGGCTGCTCAGGAGGAATGTTCTGTATCAGCAGTGAATCCTACTATCGAACATCAGATCAGAAAATACGGTACACTTACCGGAAAAAGTGTGTTGAACCTGCCAGGCATTTATCAAATAGAAAAAATCATGGAAAAGCCATCCATTAGCCAGGCTGAACAGCAATTACAAACACCAGGGCTTCGGGCGGGTTATTATCTCTGCTTTTTTGGCATGCATGTTTTAACCAATCAGGTTTTCAATTTACTGCAACAATATCACTCAGAAAATGAATCTTATATGTTGACCCCGGCCCTGCAGGAATTATCCGGCAAAGATAAATACCTGGCCCTGGAAGTAAAGGGAAAACGCTATGATATCGGGAAAAAGTTTGGACATCTGCAGGCTCAGATTGCTTTAAGCATGGCTGGAGCAGACCGTAACCGGATACTGACCACGCTGGTAGATGTCATGGCTGAGTCAAGCCAATTGCATGAAGATTAATCTCGCATAATTAAATTAGTAGTAGCAAAGCATGAATATTTTACTTGAAGCTATCACCAGCTCTGATCCTGAAATTAGAAATACCTCATTTTTTGAATTAGCTTCCCGCAGAAGTTATAAGGAACTATTAGCCGATATAGAAGGGTTGGACCAGTTCCGTCAACAGACTCCAAATTTATATGACAAAGTAAGGGCCAGTCTGTTTATATATGCAGCCTATCGGTTTTTTCTGGTTCAATCTGATAAAATACCTTCAGAAGGTACAATCCCATTCAAGGGCTTTGAAAATTTGCTGGAAAGAAGGTTTGAGAAGGCCATAGAAGCATTTAAAGGAGCAAATCCTATCCAGCAGGATAATGGCACCATTTTTTCTGCACTGGCCGAAAGTTACCATCACCTCACTTTTCAGTATTTGATAGATCAGGTGAAAAAAAGCGTTCGATCCAGCCGAGGCAATCAATGGATGTTCAGGGTTGGCCATCAGGATGAACATGCCATTAGAATTCATCCCACTTTAATGAATAAACAGCCTGATTCGCTGTTTTATCCCTTACTGGAAGAAAAAACTTCGGTAAGAATGGACCTGAGTCACAGTGGTTGGTCCGACATTTTCTTTCTGGGAATGGATTATCCGGAAGGAGCCCGGGTTGTGAATGTTTCTATTAATTTGGGTGTTTATGGCCGGGATAAAGAAATCGTTCCGCCCATTGCCACTTATTTCCGGGTTATCCCGGAACCGGTCATTCGTCTTACCAGTATCGACCTGGATACTACCAAAGACATCACAGATCTTTCAGATTTATTTAATTTTGGCAATGATTACCTGAGCTTGCTAAAAGCCGGTGTGATCGCATCAGGCTTGATCCCGCCCTCGTTTGAAGGCACTAACCAGTCCTTGCAGAAAATCTTATCCCGCATCGCAGCTCCGGGTATGGGTTTTGAATTGGTAACAAAAGTGAATGATATTCCAAAAGGTTCCAGGTTTGCTGTTTCAACCAACCTGTTGGGTTCCATGATCACTTTGATGATGCGGGCATCTTGTCAAACCGAACGACTGGAAGGAGGTTTGATGGAAAATGAGCGGCGTCTGGTAGCTTCCAGGGCCATTTTGGGAGAATGGCTGGGTGGCTCAGGAGGAGGTTGGCAGGACTCTGGCGGAGTATGGCCAGGCATTAAAATTATTAAAGGAGCGCTGGCCGGAGAGAATGACCCGGAGTATGGTGTCAGCCGGGGATGCCTGTTGCCCAACCACCAGGTATTGGCTCAGGAAGAACTAGCCCCTGATATTTACCAGCAATTAACCAAATCCCTGGTGCTTTTTCATGGTGGAATGGCCCAGAACGTAGGCCCCATCCTTGAAATGGTGACAGAAAAGTACCTGCTGAGGTCAGGCCGGGAATGGGAAGCCCGTTTGGCTGCCAGGGAGATCTTTGACAATATCATTCAATCCCTTAAAGATGGAGATATCAGGAAGTTGGCAGCCAATACATCCCGGAATTGGGAATACCCAATCAAGACCATTATTCCCTGGGTATCCAACTATTTCACGGAAAGTATTATTGAGCAGGCTAAGAAAGAAATGGGCGCAGATTATTATGGTTTTTTGATGCTGGGGGGGATGTCTGGTGGAGGAATGGGCCTGTTTGTCAATCCTGACAAGTACAATGAAGCCAAAGATAAAATGCTGAAAATCCTGACCCAAACCAAACAAAGTCTGGCAGATTCGCTTCCTTTTGCCATTGATCCGGTGGTTTATAATTTTAGTATCAATGACCGTGGCACCGAAGCATTCCTGCATCAGGGAAATAATGCCTTGTTGCCCTCCAGATATTATGCTTTACAACTACCTGACCTGGTAAAAAAAGATCCGGAGTATATATCCTACATTCGTAAAGCTGAAATTGATTATTTTACCCAATTGTCAGATAAAAACAACCAGGCTTATCCTCTGCTGAGGACTGTGGTGAGTAACCTGTTCAGGGTTTCAGACCCTTCCACTCATAAGGATTGGCAAAAGGAAAACCAAAAGGCAGAAAGTATTAAGAAGGAAAATGGATTTGATCAGATCCAGCATGAAAATATCCGGGAAGATCTTCTAAGTGGACGCATTGGCTTATCTCGCAACCGTTTGCCGGCTGAAACATTTATCGAGGATGTACAAGATCAGGATGTGACGATACTCAATGACATTGGCAATCTTGAGCAATTGGGACAGAAAGCCTTAAAGGAAGGTAAGGTTGGGGTATACAGCCTGGCTGCCGGAGTAGGAAGTCGCTGGACCAGGGGAGCAGGAGTAATTAAAGCTATCAATCCATTTGTGGAAATAGAAGGAAAGCACCGTGATTTCCTGGAAATTCATTTAGCAAAAACAAAAAAAACCGCAGCTCAATTTCAGACTAAGCTGCCTCATATTGTAGCCACCAGCTATCTGACCCATGCACCAATTCAAAATCACCTGGAGGCTCATCAATTTCATGGGTATGATGGCCCCGTATATTTCTCTCCGGGGCGTTCTTTGGGACAAAGGTTTATACCCATGGTCAGAGATCTGATGTTTTTATGGGAAGAAATGCCCCAGGAAACATTGGACGAGCAGAAACAGAAAGTGCGTGATTCAGTAAGGAAAGCCTTGCTGGATTGGGCTCGATCTAAAGGTGAAGCAGCGGACTATTCTGATAATATTGCCCTGCAAAGATTCAGTCCCCTGGGTCACTGGTACGAAGTATCAAATCTTTTCCGTAATGGCACCCTGGCCCGGGTATTGGAACAGCATCCTGATCTGCAAACATTGATGTTGCACAACATTGACACACTAGGCGCAGATCTGTCTGCCAGTGCTCTGGGATATCATCTGGATGCCGGTAATGTTTTGACCTTTGAAGTAGTACCACGTCGGATAGAAGACCGGGGGGGAGGGTTGGCCCGGGTAAATGGCAAGGTCAGGTTACTGGAAGGATTAGCCCAGCCCAGGGAAGAAGATGAACTCGATCTTCGTTATTACAATTCCATGACTACCTGGATACAGATTGATCCATTGCTGGAAATCTTTGGGTTGAACAGACAGATGCTGAAGGAAGATCCGGAAATCATTGCCAAAGCTGTAAGGAATATGGCGGCCCGAATGCCCACCTATGTCACCATCAAGGATGTGAAATACCGCTGGGGCCATGGTCAGGAGGACATTTATCCGGTGGCACAGATTGAAAAACTGTGGAGTGATATGACCGCCTTGCCGGATATTAAATGTGGTTACCTGGTGGTACCAAGGCTGCGGGGTCAACAAATGAAAGACCCTGATCAGCTGGATGAATGGGCCAATGATGGCAGTAAGGAATTTGTGAAAGGTTTGGGTTTGTGGGGATAATTGTACAGATAGAAAAAAGAACTCTGATAGCCGAACAGGAACTATTCTATTACTGCCCCAGGTAGTTATACTATGACTCTGAGTCATTGGTTGACTATGTGATGGTTTTATCTGAAAATCCCGGATTCAATAGGAAATATGGGGGGAATTCACTAATTTTTAGTAATAAATGTAAAGCTGAAAATTATGATAAAAGTTGAAGTTGAACCCGGAAACTGTGGTCACGCAACCATGGTAAAAGTTTTCCCCAAGGACAACATGAAGGTAGAGGTGTTGTTGGAGTCTGAATGCCAGTATATCGATAGTATGGCAGAGGAATTAAAAGAAGTGGATGCCTATAACGAATGTTTTCATAACAATGACCACTCAAAAGTACTGGCAGTAGCCCGAAAGCACTGTAAACATGCCGGTTGTCCTGTACCCATGGCCATTATAAAAGGAATAGAGGTAGCTATGGGAGTCAATCCGGCCCGGGATGTCAAAGTGCACATAGAAGATGATCAAAAAACTTGTTGATCCCTATGAATTTTCGCAATATTATTAATAATATTGCGAAAAAAGGATACATATGAATCTTCTGAATAAAATGACCTGCCTGCTTGGCTTACTTCTTTGCTCTTCTCAGCTCTTTAGTCAAAAATTTGACCTTGAAGCAGTAACAGAAATAGATCTTGGTAAAAATATTGGCCAACTAAGGGCTGTACCAGTTAATCTTGGTGAAGGTCAACCCAAAGCCATCTGTGCCATGTACTCCGAAGATGCGGAAATCGATCCTTTCATTGCTATGTTTTTCTTTCCTCAGCACACTTTAAAATTAGTTTTGTTTACAGAGCAGGGAGAGGTGATCTGGCACCGTGATTTAGGGCCAGGTGTAGTTCCGGGTGTCTGGTTCAGTCCTGTTTATGCCATGGACCTGGATCAGAACGGTCAGGATGAAATTTACATTATTAACAATGAGGACCCGGCCCACCCGCTAAATTATACCACATATGTGCTAGAGCAAATAGACAGTAAAACCGGTGAAGCTTTACAGCAACTACCCTGGCCAAAGCCGCCAACCCACCAGCGAATGTCTCACCTGTACCGGCATTTTATATTGGGAGGGAATGTTCAGGGCCAACCGGTGCTGATCACTGCCCAGGGAACTTACGGCCCTATGGCCATTCAGGCCTGGAATCAGGATTTCAGCAAACGCTGGGAGCTGGAAATCCCGGCAGATTCACCAGGAGCCTCAGGTAGCCATGTGAATCCTGTGGTAGATATTAATCAGGATGGTACTGATGATTTGCTTTGGGGAGAAAGATGTATTGAACTGGACCAGGGTAAGGAGCTGTTTTGTGCCGATCAAGAAAATTGGGATGGCCATTCAGATATAGTGCAGCCGGTGCTGGACCGGAATACCAATCAATGGATGATCCACACCTGCCGGGAGGAATTTACTCAGCAACCACCCAGAATTGTCATGTTTGACCAGCAGGGGAACATCAAATGGTCTGCCCTGGATCAGGGACATATCGATACCGGCTGGGCTGCCCGGATCGGAGACAATGGGGCACCTGTAGTACTGGGTGTTCGGGTAGGAAAGAAAATCCGAACCGCAGAAGGAGAAACCCGCACCAATGTAGAAGAATTTACCTATGATGCCGTAAGTGGAAAACCGGTTCAGTTAGGTTTTGATGTGTATACTTCTATTCCGGTGGATATCAATGGAGATGGTATTCATGAGTTAGTTAAAGGCTATTTTGAGGGAAATGGTGATGTTTTGGATAGAAAGGGTAATAATATTGGAAATATCGGCGGTTTAGCTGCCATGGCCTCCAAATTTACCTCCAGGCCGGGCGAGCAGATTTTGAGTTATAGTAAGGGTGGTAAAATAAAGATCTGGGCGGATAAAAATGCCATCGATTCGCCTGCCGGGAAAGCCCGATATCAGCATCCTTTTTATGAAGTGAACCAAAGGCTGACCGGTTGTGGTTATAATTTATTTAATTTAGGAGGTATTTGACCACTAAGCTACCACAGGGTTTTTCACTCAATTAGTGTATAATAACCCTGTGAAATCATTCATTCAGACATTCTGTTGCTCAGGTCAATTTTGGATCGTCATGACCCCAATTTCCCCTTTGTACTTGACGATCTTTAATTTAATTTGTTCAAAACCAATTTGGATTTCCCGTATTTTACAATTTTTGGAAAAAATTAATGTAAATTAGGTATTGTAACCACCCAAACTATGAAATCTGCTATTGCGATACTGCTACTGCTCCACCTAACCTTCCAAAGTGCTCATAGTCAGCTTTATATAGGCGCTTCCTATGATCTGGGAAATCAGCTACAATTTAGTCCCGAAAACAAAGATCTATTGAGAAGCCCTATGGCATCTTCCGGCAGTTTAACCTTCTTTGTACAGGAAGACGTTGTTGAACACTGGTACCTGCAGTATGGTTTGACTGCCGGTGTTATTGGTACCATATTCAAGCATAATTTGGATACAGATACCCTGTATCAGTCTGGTTATCCAAATTCTTTTGTTTCTTTAGCAGAATATGGGAACCTATATGCAGAAGGTTATCTTTCAATTGGAAGAAACATCAGACTGGCTAAAGTGCCATTAGTAATTCATTTGGGCGCAGGGATTTTTTTTGTTGATGATTATTCCAGCAGTTCGTCTTCCTGGGTTTTTTATAATGAAGATCAATACAAACTATTGGAATATGACATCGGGAGAATAAGCTCCAAACCACGTGGTTTTGTTGTAATTTCTCTACAGAAAAAGATTAAAGAATGGGCTTTGCTTTCTTTACGGTATAAACATTATTTTCAATCCTCCCTTAGCGGGAATTTTGCCTTTTATCACCTGGTACAAGCTTATCAAGGCACCCTATTCCTTGAAAGCAGATTAATTAGTTTAACTTTTGCAGCAAAGATTAAAAAGTAGTTTTACCTTTTTATATTTGTAACAGAAATATGCCAATTTCGGCCAGTCAGACCCAGAAGTGCTGAACTGTAATATTTATTAAAACCATGGAAGCATTTAATTTAATTGCCCCATCTCTTCAATTACAGCCATTTATCCGGTATTACTGGTTTTATGAAGGCACGGCACAACCTGAAAATAATGCTACCCGTGTCTTACCTACAGGTTCCATTGAGGTGACTTTTCATCTGGGAAATAGGCTGACCAACCTCAAAGATGGGCAGGTTGAAGACCAGCCTTTGGTTTTAGTCTGCGGACAACATTCCCGGTATTTTGATGTAATGTCTCAGGGTCTGGTCAGGATGATCTCCATCTACTTTAAACCACATGGAGCCAGAGTGTTTTTTCAAATGCCCATGCAGGAGGTGGAAAACCAAACTGTGGCCCTCACAGAATTTTGGCTGGCCGAAGTAGTTGAATTACAGGAAAAATTATTTTACTGCCGAAATGAGGGAGAAGCCATCTGTTTCATTGAATTATACCTGATGAAAAAGCTTCAGGAAAAAAAATATTATGATTTCAAGCGATTGGATCAGGCAGTTCGGCATATTAACTACAACAAGGGGAAGATTTCTTTAGATGAACTGGCTGAAATCACCTGCTGGAGCAGCAAACAGTTTGAAAGGCAATTCAGTAGTTTTGTTGGTATGAAGCCCAAAAAATTCCTGCGTATGGTTCGGTTTCAGGCTGCTCTGTACCGGTTCCAGCGCCAAGGTTTTAACAGCCTGACTGAACTGGCACATCATTGTGGATACTATGATCAATCCCATTTTATCAATGACTTCAAATTGTTAAGCGGTTATACCCCATCTCAGTTTTTTAAAAATCAGGATGTGTATTCTGATTATTTTACCGAAGCGTGAAAACCCAAAGCAATCATGCACAGCATTGGAGAACAATATGATAAAATAGCTGAATGGTGGGATAATTATCATCAGGATTCTGAATATGGGCTAAGTCAACTCGAAAAGGCTATTTCCTACTGTAAAAGTACCGATTCAGCTTTGGACGTTGGTTGCGGTAGTGGGGGCAGATTGATCAGAAAGCTGGAACATCATGGATTCAAAGTAACCGGAATGGATACTTCAGAAAAAATGATAGATTTAGCCCGGTCCCATCACCCTTTGGTTGATTTTTTGGTTGCAGATATTTGTACCTGGAAACCCCACCAAAAATTTGATCTTATTGTGGCCTGGGACAGTATATTTCATTTGCCTTTTTCCATGCAGGTGCCGGTACTATCGAAATTGTGCGGAATGCTGCAAAAAGATGGCATTTTGGCCTACACCTTTGGAGATGGTTATGGAGAACACCAAAGTGGATGGCATAATCAGCAATTCTATTACAGCACAATTGGAATTAACCAGAATTTAAAAGTGATCATGGAAAATAGCTGTGAGTGCCGTCACCTGGAACTTGATCAATTCCCCCAGAAGCATGTGTTTATTATTGCAAAAAAAATGAAGCGCTAACGGGTTCAAACAGCTTACTCCAAAGGGACAAATAGAAAAGGGTTTTGCCTTAACTGAAAAGACTACCCCTGTAATGGATAATATGTCTGTTTTTTCCAATTTTCTGACCCGGTTCAATGCCTACTTTGTGGCATAATCATGTTTCATTTAAAATTAAAAATTATGTCAATGATGGTAAAATGGTTTGAGGTCCCGGCAGCTGACTTTGACCGGGCGGTGAATTTCTACAACCAGGTGTTTGATCTGAGTCTTACCCGTTTCGAGTCTGACCAGGAAAAGATGGCCTGCTTTCCGGATGATGGAAAAACAGTGTCCGGAGCTGTATTCGAGGCTCCCGGTTATCAGCCTTCCTCAGATGGGGTATTGCTGCACTTCAATTATGCTGCAGACCTGAACCAGTTCCTGAAAAAGGTGGAAACCGCCGGAGGTAAAATTGACCGGCCCAAGACCAAAATAGAAGCAAAGGGTAGGGGATACTTTGCCTTGTTTCTGGATTCAGAAGGTAACAGGTTAGGGGTGTATTCGGATCAATAATGTAGATAAATTCCATCAGGGCCCATTTACGGGTTCCTGGTGGGATCTGTGTGAAATTATATAATGAATGAAATCAAAGGATATTCATTTGAGATCCTGGTTTATCCTAGTTAAAATCCTTACGGTGAAATTAGTTTCTGGTATACGACTACATCCAGCAAGCGATTAAACTTTTCTCCTACTTTATTAAAATGTGCACATTTTTCATAACTACATGACTCAAATAACCGGATACTGGCTCGATTTTCTCCAGCTATAACCCCCAATAAAATACTGATTGCATTATTTTTAGCAATCGATTCAACCATTTCCAGTGCTTTTCTTCCGATGCCCTTTCCTGCAAAAGCAGGTTTTAAATAAATAGTGACCTCAGCGGTTCGGTCGTAGGCTTGCCTCTTCTTATGTTGGGAAATATAACAAAACCCACAGGTTTCGCCTTCATATTGAATTAGAAATGATTGATATTTGGGATGTCCGATCAAAATAGTTCCCTTTAATTCATCCAGGGAAATAGGTTCAGTATGAAAAGTAGCGGTCGAATTTAAAATATAATGATCGTATATTTCTTTGACCTTTTCTAAATCGCTTGCTTTTAATTCGATTAGTTCCAGATTCATAACTGTCTTTCTAATAGGCTAGTATGTTTTGTGCAAGTCCCTGTTTATGAACTGGTTACTATGTCTATTTGATGGGATCTGCCTAAATTAATTTTTTACGATTTGCTTTTAATTATTCACAAATATTTAAGTCGTTCTTATTGTCTTCAATGAAATAATTATGTTGCTGCCAAAATTCTTTATCCTCTTCAATCTTCATCCCTATCTTTATTTTTTCTAGGGGCTTTTCTATAACCTTTAAATTATCCGTATCAATGGCGGTAGAAAGCAGATCAAATCTTTGGTAAAATGGTGTACTGTCATTGGTGTCCACCTTTGTTCTGGTTCCTGATATTGTTTGCTTGGATAAAGTTAAAAAATATTTATTGTCTAATTGATTATATATTTGTATCAATTGGATCCTGTTGTTTTGAATCTGATACTCCGAGTTCTTCTTGATTTTTGAATCCTTTCTTTCTATACAATGCTCATATCTTAACACGGCATAGGTTTTGGTATCAATGTATAATTTCCCATGACTGGCTTTGGGGGCGGGATAACCATAGCCGGTGGTATAGGCACTTGGCCTTTTATTTTGAAATTTAATTTCATATACTGTTTTATCCTCATAGGGTAAAACATTGGTAATTTCCAAATCATAGGCTGAAGTCCGGTGAAGTATATTGTCCTTATCAAGAATCAGATCATGGGAGAATACCAACCACAAAGAACCTACGCCATCCCATTTATACTTCTCAGGATTCTCAGTAGTATTTCTAAACTGTAGAATCTGCCCGTAAAAATTTCGGTAAGCACGATCAGAAGGTTTATATCCTGCCTCATTATATACCAAAACAGCCGCCTCTTCATTAAAAGTGATTGAATCATCTTCTTTTTTCTGAACCCGGTAGAATAATTCCTGATTGAAAGCTTGCTGATAATAATTGGACTCAATGGATTGTTTAGCTTTTTTCACTACCTGCCTGGCCGATAAAGACTTATCAGAAACTACGATTTCATTTAAAAGAGTCATCTCAGGAAGTAATTGTACCTCTAACGTATCAGCATAATCTCTTAGGCTGATTTCGTGCTTTTTGTATCCAACTGAAGAAAAAACAAGCTTTCCATTGATATTAGCAGGGCTGAAATTGATCCTGAAGATCCCATCATCGTTGGATACAGTACCACCGGAAGCATTAAATAATGAAATATGAGCATAAGGAACAGGTTGACCTGTTTTTGAATCTGTTATTCTTCCTGTAATATGAAAGTTTGACTTTTCATTTTCTTTTAGTGCATTGAAATTGAAATCAGCATACTTTGAGAATTCAGGTGGATAGGAAAACCTGATAAAAAAGTGCCCATCGAAAACAATCTGCCATGGAGCCAAAATGGGCAAATTCCCCAATGAAGAGGAATAAAAGTTACCTTCAAAATCCTTTAGAAAGTTCACAAAAGCATGGTCATACCCTTCTGCGGCTAAATAATACTCCAAACTACCATCTGGAGGTGTTAAAATCGTATCGGGTTCAGTTCCCATCAATCCATAGGTCCCTTCAAACGAACTAAAAGCCAAACTATACAAATCTTCTTTAAAATGTTCCTTTAAAATTTTTCCCATTGGAACGGCTCCATACAAAGAACTATCAAGATCCTGGGTTTCGTTTTCTTCCACCATCTTCGAAATATATTGTTTGGAAAGGGTTGTATTGTGGTACATTTGAATCTGATTGGCAAAATGGTAATTGGCACCCCAACCAATGATCTTTTTATCTGGATATAGCGTTGTCAGAAAAACCAGGTTCTTTGCCATCTGTAAGTCCCTTGGATTTTGCACTTTATAGGATTTCCCTTTAAAATTATCCACAGCCCAATTTACACCAGCCAAATAACTCAGGAATGACTGATGCAAAATTTTAGCATTTCCTGTAAGTGGTAGGTGGGCAAAACCTTCTTCTATCAGTTGAACCGCAGAATAAAAATTTAAAGAATCCTGAGAATTGGTGGCCACATAATCCACATCTCCGAAAAAGGTATCTTTAAGAATAATCAAGGTGCTATCGGCAAGCTGCAGGTTGTTATCCCTAAACAGCTTTGTCAAATCATCGAAGTAGTATTCCTTGAACAGCGCCCCTTCCAACAAGTCAAATCCCATGATATCAAGCGGATTATCTGTTTTTTTGGTTTTCTTTATATAGTTTATTAAATTCTCAAATTGCTTTGAATCAGACCAAACATCACCGACGCTTTCAAAATAAGTGCTGACTTGAGGTCGTTGATGTTTATCAATTTCTGCCGCCTTATAATTGGAATATAATCCGCTTTCGAAGGCTATGATGTCAAAACCTAATTCCTGATGTAAAAATTTGATTAGTGCCACTTTGGCATCAAAGGTTGATCCCTCACCATGTGTTTGTTCTCCCAGCAATACAATTCTTTTATCCTCTAAAACTTCCTTCAATGGTCCAATTCCTGCCAATGAATCCAGACTGTTGATTTTAATAAGATCCAGACGGTCAAAATCAACATGCTGGGCTTGAATATTATTGAACAACAAACAGAGTGTAGCAGATAAGAGGTAAGATCTGATCTTCATAATTGGTAATAACGATAAAAATTCAGGGTTAAATATCTCCTGATTCAATTATTTCTTATTCCATCATATAGGATAAAGCTAAAGCAAGCTCATAATACCCGAAAGTTTCCTGGTTATGTTCAGCTTTTTTCTGGTAATTTTTTTAGCCAGACGCTAAGTTAGCCAGCGGTTTTATCTCATTAAAAACATTTTTACCAGAAATATGACCTAAATATCATGTTACGTCCTGAATAGGACTTTAAAAAGTCGTTTAAAAGTTGCTGCTGTTGATTTACTGATTTTCAGATTGACAACTGATAAAGCCATTCGACTTTTATTCTAAGTCTGGCATAGAAGGTTCCTTTGTGCCGGGATTATAAAATTAAGAATCTTCACATTTATTCACTACGTAAAGCATCCACCGGATTCTTTCGGGCCGCTTTCCAGCTTTGCCAGCTTACTGTAAACAGCGAAATGAGCAGCATACCTGCTCCTGCCAGGGCAAACACCCACCATTGGATACTGGTTTTATAAGCGAAATTTTGCAACCAGGTGTACATGACATACCAGGTCAGAGGCATTGCCATAATGTATGCCAGCATTACCCATTTGGTAAATTCCAGATTAAGCATCACCATGATATTTTTAAAGCTGGCTCCGTTTACCTTTCGAATGCCTATTTCCTTGGTTTTCCGAAGGATGGTAAATAAGCTGATGGCATATAAGCCCACCGCTGCAATAACTATAGAAATGAATGATAAAATCAAAAGCAACTTTTTGGCTTGCTGGTCTTTATTATAATGATAAGCGATCACCTGCTGGTGTAATTCATAATCCAACGGCCGGGAAATACCGAAAGCTTGCCATTGTTCCTGCAAAAGATTCACCACATCTTTTACCTTATCTTGATCGGTTTTAATATATAAATGCTCCATGTTTTCCACCCTGGTCATGACCAGCGGTTGGATGCGATGATATAGCGAGCGGAAATTAAAGTCTTTCACAATCCCAATGATCTGGTAAATCTCTCCATCCAGTATTAATTGATTATTTATAAGTTCACCACTACCTTGATAGGCCCTGGATGCAGCCTGGTTGATCACTACCGCCTTTTCATCTCTGGACATGTTTTTTTGGAAAAATCTGCCTTCTGTTATATCAAAATCAAAGGTAGCTGCAAATGCATCATCCACTTTCAAAATACTGGTATGAAAATAGTTTTCATCGGTTTCTGCTTCAAAATAAGCAGAATTCATACTGGGGTCCTGGCCAAAATAATTGCCACTGGTAGCTACATTTTTAACCGCACTATGAGCTTCCAGCTGATGTTTGAAGCTTTTCCTTTTTTCCTGATCCAATTCCCAAAGGGAAAGCATGATCACATGATCCGGATTATAGCCTCTTTCTTTATTGAGCAGGTATGAAACTTGTTTTTCTACTACGATAGCTGAAGTGATGATCAGGGCCGAAAGGCCAAATTGAATAAAAAGCAGCATGGTTCTGGTTGAAAACCTTTTGCTGGTACGGTTTTTAGCTTTTAATAAATTCAGAATGTTGCTTTGGGTAATATATCTGATTGGAAAATAAATGGTCAGCAGATTAAAAACCACTAATAAGATCAACGTGACGGCCATCAATTTTAAAACCTCTTGCTCTGAAATGTCAATATGCAGATCCAGATACCGGGCCAGCATCGTACCAGCTGATTGATAAATTAAAATAGCCAAACCAAACCCAATAATCCAGAATAATATGGATTCCTGGAGAAACTGTCGGGTGATATGATGATTTAACGCCCCGATGGTTTTGCGTACGCCAATTTCCCTCAGTCGGGTGGTCAGATTGGCCAGGGTCAGGTTCACATAGTTCAGGGAAGAAATGATCAGGACCAGCAATGATAAAATGATTGCTCCATATACATAGGTTTTACTGGCTGTAATGGCAGGATCAAATTTATGCTGACTAAAATGGATGGCTGTTAAAGGTTCAGCCCGGAAAAACACGTAGTTGTTGTCATCCCCCTTTAGGTCCTCCCAGTTTTTCGCGTTGGAACCATCAATGTCTTCATTATGATAGGAATAGACCAGCTTTGTCAGCTTGAAGTTTAATCGCTCCAGTTGAACTTCAGCATCATGGCTTTTGAAATAGGTATAAAAGGATTGGGAGCCCCAATCAAACTGATCAGGGTTGATCTTTTCAATGGATTGTATTATATCAGTCTGAATATGAAAGTTAGCAGGAAAATCTTTAAAAACACCAGCTATTTTAACTTCCTGACCTCTTACAAGGGCCGTTTTGTTTAAAGCATTATCAGCAGATTTAAATAATTTTTGGGCCAGACTTTCACTGATGGTGATTTGATCAGGTGCGGCCAAAGGGTGGTCCTGCGCTTTTCGTAAAGGAAGACTGAAAAATTCGAAAAAACCCGAATCAGCGTACCAATGCTTATTGTCGTAAATCACATGGTCTTCAAAAGCAAGTGAGCTGTTGCCGGTTGGTTTTACCCGAATGGCTTGTTTAATTTCTGGAATTTCCTGGACCATGCTGTAGGCCATCTGGCTGCTGGTAACAGCAAAATCTTCGCTACTGCCATTGATTTCCCCATACATGATCACCCTGAATATTTTATGACGGTCCGGCACCATCTTATCAAAGCTGGTTTCGTAGTAAACATAGGAGGTGGAAAATATAATTACAGCAAAAGCGATACTGATGCCAAATAATTTGGCAAATGATTGTATTTTATGCTTCAGGGCATTTCTGAGGGCAACCTTGATCCAGTTCATAGAATTCTGATAAAATTTCTTTTCCCGGTTTTAAAATCATTAAAATTGATATGGCTAAAATATCATGCCAAATCCTGTTTGCGGTTATATAGTATAGGTGACCCATTGATTCCTGATTGGCATCTGCACGTAATTGAACGGTATTGTTCGCTCCCGGCCAATTACATCTTTTATTTGACTGAAAAGACTTTGGTGTCAGGATGAAAGGCATACCAGGCAAACCAAAAAGTGGTCAAAGATGGTATTTCTTCCCTTTGGCTGTTTAAAATGGTGGCGCTAGAACTTTCCTGATGATATTGAATCAGCAAAGTCTGATCCTGAAAATGATCTTTAATTTCTGTCAGTCCGGTTGCATCCAGTTCGGAAAATGGATAAGCTTTAAACTGACCATTCAGTTTAATCCCGATGACAGTTTCTTTAGGATGATACCTTTTATCTGATTTTTCCACCTCAAAATACAGGTTTTCCGACTCGGCATATCCCGGATAAGGATTCCGGTCATAATTGCGGCGATAACCGGTATTTTCTGACAGTACCAGCGTGTTGGGATGTTGCTTTTTCCATTCCTGCCAGGTAGTATTGCTGGTAGGCAGCATGGTTAATTCTTTTCCCCGCATGGGTCCTGAGATTGCTTCCAATTTAATCTGAGACCACAATGATTCTGATTGACGGTCGTAGAGCAGTACATCACTGTTGTAAAGTAAACCGGAAACACCGAAAGTTCTTCTTTTTTCCTCAATTTGGCCATCAAATGCAACTCCACTACCACATAGCGGACAATAGGTGATCACTACCGGCCGGGAACCAAACAAGTCATTGACGATTTCATGGTAATTCAGAATTGGAATGGGGTAGGCCTTGGCTATACCATTTGTTTTCACTCCTAAAATGCGGGTGTCAGGCTCAAGTCCGGCTTTGGAAGCGGGTAAAAAATCCGGCTGGTCAATGGAAGGAATCCCATCCCGGGGTGGTCCGCCGTCTTTAATATGCCTCAGAGGTATGCTGGCATTAGATAAATCAAAGCCTTTCATAGTTTGGCTGTAGGCAATCTGAATACTTAATGTAAAAATAAAAATAAGCAGGTGTTTCATGACTTTTTACCAATAACAACCTTTTGGTTGAAAATATTTTTTAAAAATCTTCAATATTTAATAAAATGTCACCTTTTTGACAATGAACAGTTGGATTTTTGAAATCGGATCTTTTAATTATGATTTTTTCATAAAAGTAAACTTCAATTGATTATGTGTTTCATTTCATTTATTTTCATAGGTTGGTTTGAATCAGCTCAGAGTGAATAATCTTGGCCATATTCAAAAATTTATTTTCATAAATTGTCTAAAACCCAACAGTCTTTTTGTCATTATATAGAACATAAAATATTAATACCATGAAAAAGTTTTTATTATTACTGCATGAAGATGCTGAAGCCATGAGCAAATTATCACCCAAGGAAATGGAACAACTGGTTCAGGCTCATTTCGAATGGGCCACCAAGTTAGGTGAGTCAGGGCACCTGATATCCGGAGATGGGCTGGATCCAGCCAGTAAAGTGATTATTGGTAAAGACTGTGTGATTAAGGATGGGCCTTATATTGAAAGTAAGGAAGTGATCGGAGGCTATTACCTGTTGCAAGCCCAAAGCCTGGAGGCCGTGTTGGAATTGGCCAAGGCCTGTCCCAACCACTTGTGGGGAGGAACTACCGAAATAAGACCAATTATGGCGTATGACCAGTAATCAAATCATTGAATCCAATTACCGCAAGTACTATGGGAAGCTTTTTGCTTCCCTGCTCAATCAATTTGGCCCCCAACACCTTTCCCGGATTGAGGATGCTGTTCAAAATGCCTTTTACAAGTCATTAAAGAGCTGGAAACCCGGACAATTTCCCCAAAATCAGGAAAACTGGCTGTATGTGGTGGCTAAAAATGATTTGATCAATCAGATCAAAAAGGAAAGTAAGTATCCAACACCTGATGCTGATTCTGATGCAAATCCGCAGGATTTACGCCTGCAGATCATCCTTTTGTTGGCCGCCGTTAAAGATCTGACTACCCAGGCCAAAGTAATATTTACCCTGAAGAATGTATTTGGCCTGAGTGTGGAAGAAATAGGGGAGAACACCCTGATTACCGGTGAGGCCATTTATAAAAGCATTCAACGAACCCGAAAATTGTTAGGCCGGATCAATCTCCCGAATCTGCTGGAGGAGGTGGTTGAACAAACCAATGAAATGGAACTGGCCCTGGTGGAAGAAATATTATATGCGGTGTTTAATGTGGGTTATGATTCATTCAATGAAAAATCAGGCAGTATTTTGAACGATGACCTGTGCCTTGAAGCTATGGCCCTGGCTAAATTACTGCATACTGTTTTTCAGCGAAACAGCAGTCAAAACCTGATGGCATTATTTTGTTTCCATGTAGCCCGATTTCCGGCCCGGGTGGAAGATTACAAACTGATACCATTTTTTCAACAGGACCGGACCAAATGGAATCCTGAACTGGTGAATTTAGGTTTTCATTACCTGGAGAAGCCCCTGGAAAACCATAAATTTTACCTGGAAGCTGTTATTGCCGGAAAATACCTCACTTCAACCAATTATGATGATCAATTCTGGAGCGATATTATTGCTTTATACCAGATTCTAATCAATTTGTCAGGTTCTCCCCTGCTAAAAATCAATTTATCCTATTGTCTGCACCAGGCTGGTCGGACAGATCAGGCCCTGGAGCTTTTGGAAAAGATCCGGAATGAGTTACCAGAACAGCATGTTTACTTTTCCCTGGTGAAGGCAACAATCATTAAGTCTAAAAATCCTGCCGGATCAGATCAGTTGGTTCAACAGACATTACTTCAGGTCAAACAACAGATAAGATTGAACTATTTACAGGAAGACTGGCTAAAGATCAGCTAAATGGTTGACGAATTAAGTCCATTAATTTTACTTTATCATCATTCCTTTGAGTCAAATTCAATTTTTTCTATCTGTATATTTGTTAACTATGGTACAGACATGTTTAAAAAGGAGTATATTGATAAAGCCTTGGTTATCAAAGTGATAATAATTTGGTATGATAATGGATATTTGTTAAGTTTATCAAAAAAGACTAGAGGCTAAAGCTTCTACTCAGACAGAAATTATTTTCAACTAATCCAATTTCGCATAGAAAATGTGGTATCAGAGTAACTGACGAAGTAGGTGTTTAAATTTAGTAACTTCAAATTAAGAAATTTAGAATTAAATATGATTCCATGGAAGAAAGAATCGTAATGGTAGCTTTTAAACCTTTGCCAGGAAAATCAGCGGCATTGGAAAAACTAATCATCAATCATCATAAAATTTTACTGGGGCAGGGGCTGGTTACCCAGCGAAAACCTATCATTGCCAAAGCATCAGATGGTACTTTTGTGGAAATATTTGGCTGGAAGTCGGCTGAAGCCATCAACCAGGCCCATCAGAATCAGGTAGTCCAGGATCTTTGGGCTCAATTTGCAGAAGTTGCCAACTACATTCCCCTCAGTGAGATAAAAGAAGCATCCAGCCTGTTTTCAGAATTTGAAGCTGTAGTTTAATTGCAAGTCTTGTAAACTTTCTGCTGATACATGCGGTTGAAATCATTTTATTCACTGACTTTATGAAAAAAGGTATTTCACCCTATCAGGATGATCCTAAAGCCAATGGTCAGGATCGGGAATTTATCAAAAAAGCTTATGAATTAGCCCAGGAATCTATCCGTAATGGAAACCCTCCGTTTGGAGCTATATTGGTTCACCAGGGAAAAATCATTGCCTCCGGTCAAAATGAGGTGAAAACTTCCGGAAATGTGACCTTACACGCAGAAACAGTATTACTTGGAGAGGTTGCCAATACATATTCTAAAAATATGCTTGCTGAAAGTATCCTTTATACCAGCACTGAACCTTGCCTCATGTGCTGTGGTGCTATTTACTGGGCCGGAATAAACACCATTGTATTTGGAACCACTGAATCCCAAATGATCAGATTGGTGGATGGAGAAAGCAACCAACTTATTCCCAGCCGGAAAATCTTTGGACAAATTAATCCCAAGGTAAGGATCATTGGGCCGGTAATGGAAAAAGAAGGATTGGCCATCCATGCTGATTATTTGTCAGGATCATGATAAATTTTGAAAGAGTGAACTGTACCGGTCTGACCAAGTGTGAATTTCCTGACAGTATTTTTCTTTTTAAATTTTTTCCATAGCTCATATTAGCTGAAATCTATTCCTGACTTTAATTCTTTTTTTATTTTTATTTTTCAAGGATTTTATGGATTTTGCTCATTTATTTCAGTAATTGCTGTCAGAATAATTATACTGAGCCTAAAACAGAGGAATCTTTTTCTTGGTTAATGACCTATAATAGCTATATTAAAGATAAAATAATAATTGATAAATCTATGAACCAGGCTGATAACAAGAAAAATGCCATTGCTTTTTACCGGATGGCTTACCAGGGACACCCTCAACAGGCGGTGGAAAAGTATGTGGGAGATCAATATATTCAGCATAACCCTGCCGTTCAAGATGGAAAAGCAGGATTTATTGCCTATTTTGACCGCATGCAACGTGAATACCCTGATAAAACCATAGAATTTGTACGGTCTATTGCTGAAAATGATCTGGTGGCCCTGCATACCCATCAGGTTTGGCCGGGAAACGAAGCATATGTGACCATGGATATTTTCCGGTTTGACCAGCAGGGAAAGATTGTGGAGCATTGGGATGCCATACAGGTTATACCGGCGGAATCCGCCCATGAAAATGGGATGTATTGAAATCCAATGAATCCTTGATCTGTGAATTGAGTTGATCGGACCTCATTTTAATGGCAGACCTATATCAGGAAATTTTACCACTATGTGCCTTGGATTTTTGAAGGTGATTTTGAATGCTCATTCGGAACCACTTCTTTTAAAAGGTGTTGGAGCAACTGTATTCACTGTAATTCTGATTCTGGAGGAGATCTGGATTTTCTAATTCCAAACACCAATAAATTTGTAATCCATAGAAGTTTTCGTTTCAATTATAAACATTTCTTACACAGACCTGAATGATTTTAGATTTCAAAGCCCTTTTTAAGTAAATACTATATATTGCATTAAAATTTTGAAAGATATGATCAGAAAAGCTATATCAACCAGTTTATTATTTGGCTTTATATTAACAATGGTCCTGAGTTGCTCTGATCAGGAAGAAATAGGTCCAGAAACGCCACCCAACTGGAAGGAGAATTATCCCATCATTAAAGTGGGGACTAATTCTGTGGATATAAAATTAGCTACCGACAAAGCAGCCACCATCTACTATGTACTCCAATCCAGGGAGAATTCAGATGCGGTGCCTGATAGCATTAAAAATCTTGCTTTAAATGGAAGTAGTGATTTAGCCGGATTTGGAGTAACCAATATCAATGCATCTGACCAAGTGAATTTGGTTCAAATTGACCAATTAATTCCGGCTCAAAAGTACTATTTATATATAGTAGCAGAAAGTAAACATAATACCCCATACTTACAAAACCGTGAACAAATGCTGGCCGCAGATCTGGTCATGCATCCTATACAAACTGTGGTGGAATTTGATGCTGAGTTTTATGGAAATAAACAGAGGTACCTGCTTTATATGCCGGAAGAAGCATATAAGGATGATGTATTGGAATTTCCCCTGATGGTATTTTTGCACGGATTAGGCGAAAAAGGAAATGATATCAACAAAGTAAAAAGAAATGGCCCGCCCAAATTGGTAGAAAAAGGGCAAACATTTCCCTTTATAATTATTTCCCCTCAAACGCCGGAAGGTATCTGGAAAACTGAATTTATTGATGAAGTAGTAGAACATGCCAGGGAAAACCTGGCCCAAATATCTGATAAGTTATATATGACAGGATTGAGTCTGGGTGGAGGAGGTACATGGTATTACGCCCTGAATTATCCTGATAAAGTATCCGCGATTGCTCCCATTGCTGGTTGGGGAAACCTTAAAAGAGCCTGTGAAATAAAACATCTGCCCATTTGGGCTTTTCATGGCACGGATGATCAGGTGGTGGCTACAGCCAATTCTGTAAATATGGTAAATGCAGTAAATGATTGCGGTGGTAAAGCCATTCTGACCTTATACGATGGCGTAGGGCATAATTCATGGAGCAGGGCCTATTCCCCCGACAACGAATTGCATGATCCGAATCTTTTTGAATGGTTTCTTCTACATTAAGACTCTTTTTTACACTATGATTTATTATGAAATCAGGATCAATTAAGTAGTTATGGGTTGATAAAGATTCCGCTTGCCCCCTTAAAAGCCAATAAATGAGCTACCATGACCACAGGAACAATATAAGCGGGTAAAAGTATATAAGGAAAATATAATACAGCCACATTAGGTTGATCAAAAGCCAGCTGCTGTATGGGCAATGGTGAAGAAAGAACAGCTATGATGATTATGATCATCAAAAAAAACAAACCAGCTACATTCCAACCCTTGATTAGTCGCTCGGGTAGTTTTTGTCCCAGAAAGAATAAATAAAACAGCAATAAAACAGCAGAGATCCCGATTAATATATCAAAATTCCAACCCATAAAAGTCATCATTTCCGGAATTAGCCCTGCTTTATATAAACCAAATAATACTATTTCTACTGGGAGTCTTAAAGAATGAATTCCCATCAAGCATTCTAACTTTATCCTCCTTACATCAATAATTACATAAAATGTAATGGTCAAGGTCAGTGATATCAACAGCACGAACAGGAACCTGGGAGGTTGAGTAGTTGTATTCAAAAAATATCCTGAAGCAGCAATACCACCAATTATCAAAAACCATAATATACTAATATACAGGATACGTTTATCTTTTCCTGTTCCTAAATAAAACAGGAAAATAGATAATATGGTAATCAGGATAAATAAAATTTCAAGCATTTTTCTTTTAGTTATCTGCCAAATTGATTTAAATGGTGATCAGTATTTATATATATATATATGCCTGTTTCGGTTTATTTTTAAATAATTATACCCTCCAAAAGATTTATCCATTTTTACCGCTCATTTTCGAAGTCTCCAGTACCCCTTATTTTCATTTCAGGGTGGGTAGGCTGATTTCGTTTAATGTGTTTTTCATCTTTAATAATTTCTTTTAAAGCCAGACTTCCGAACAATCTTCCGATAAAAATTCGCTTGTATTTCTTTTTTCCCTGGAACATTTCCTCACTAAGGGTACAATCCCTCAGCATTTGAAAAGGATTCATTTGGCCCCATAATGCCTTATCTTTTTCTTCGAGTTGCTGCACCCGGTTCACCAGTTGAGCTAAAGTGGTTGGATCAAATATGGTCTTCATACAGTTTGATTTTTGGTAAATATAACTGTATAAAAATGATAAAAACTTGTCTTATGACAAGAAAGCTATTCCTGCATCAATTCTTTTCTGATCCGGCTCAATGAGGTGTCTGTAATCCCCAGATAAGTAGCAATATGTTTAAAGATACATTCTGTAAGATCTGTGGTTTTTCCTGAATGAGCCTGATATAGCGTTCTTTAGCTTGATCTGCTATCATCGATATATGGTGCTTTTTTAAGACAAAATAGCTGGTAACAAGCCTTTCCCGACCCTGCTCACGAACAGTTGCTATACTGTGAAACAATTGTTGAAAGTTTTCAAAATTCAATTGCCATACGGTACAATCTGTAAGGGCGTGAATGTTTTCCCGGGTTGGGTTCCTTAAAAAAAATGAAGACCAATCTATCACTATATCTCCTGCTTTATAAAATTGGGTGGTTATATCATTACCTTCGGAATCAATTACATAAGACCGTGCATAGCCATTTTCTATAAACCAGTAATTGCTTTCGATATCTCCCTGTCTTAAAAGATATTCGCTTTTTGAAAAACATACCTTTTTAAATTTTGAAATAATGGAATGTAAGTCTTCCTGTGAATAATCCTGAGGTTTAAAAATGCTGTTTAAAAAATGTGGTGTCATGTTCTTAAGTTTTAACAGAATATACTTATTCAGTAATTCTCCTTATTTGAATGGCATTTTATAGATTAAAATATTATTATTATTCATGTGATGTTTTAGTCACATCCAAATTTATCATAAAAATGAAATATAATTTGTCTAAAAAAATCTAACTGTAAATGCACCTGGTCCTGCCCGAATATATTGGTGATTAATATCAGATGACCTGGAAGGTGATGAATATTAAAGATCAGGTTCAAATTTTATTTTAAGTCTAATTATTTGAAGTTTAGCCATTTAATTGTGTATTTTTATTCTGGATTAAACCTAAACTTCCTACATAATGCAATCAGTATTGGCCAGGCTTCCTTATAAAACCATCGATCAGGTTTTAAAGGAACTTGATGAAATTGTTGATCACACTGTCAGGAATAATAATTTCCTGGGGTTATTTGCCTATGTTTACCGACGCACTACTGCGGAGATCCAGAAATGCGTGGAAGCAGGCCAATTTGAGGATAATCAACGCATGATTAACTTTGACGTAGCTTTCGCCAGCCTTTACCTTGATGCTTATTACAAGTATATACAGGACCAGCCGACAAGCCGGTCCTGGAAGTGTGCTTTTGAATTCAGTGGTCGGAAAATTTCAGTTTTGCAGCATATTCTTTTGGGTATGAATGCCCATATCAATCTTGACCTGGGTTTGGCTGCGGCTCATGTTTCAAAAAATAATGATATCAGGTTGATGAAAAATGATTTCATGTTGGTCAACCAGATCCTGACCCAATTGATTGATGAAATACAGCGAAGGATCAGCCGTGTTTCTCCTTTGATGTTTTTACTGGATTGGGCTGGAGGCCGACAGGATGAACAAATGATCAGCTTTAACATAGCTAAAGCCAGGCAGCAGGCCTGGAAAGTGGGTTGTACCCTGAACCGCATGTCTGAACAGGAAAGACAAGCTACAATTACACTGGTGGACCAGGATATAGCCCGGCTGGCCTATCGTATTTATAGGCCCCCATTACCTTTGATCAGGCTGGCCTTAAAAACGATCTCATTGCTTGAAGAAAAACAGGTGGGTAAGATCATTGAAAAATTGCAGAAAGATTAGACAGGAAAATAGTAGACGTTTTTAAATCCCATTTGAATTGATGAGTTTGAACCGAATTCCGCCTGTCCTGACTATTTTTATGAGTTAGTTATTATGGAATCATTCCTCCCATATTTTTATAAGCCTCTATGACCTGACTCATTTGAGCTTTCATATGATGATCAATCTCGAATGTTACAGATCCATTTGCTCCTAGATAAATGAGTTTTGCCTGATTAGAATTGATAATGTCCTTTATAATTAGAAAAGAGTTGTCAGTTAATGTATCCTGGCAGGAAACAATGGTCTGTTCCTTCTCAAAATCATCGATGGTATAAATATTTTGGGGAAAATAATCAAATATATCACCGTCAATCACAAATTGATATTGCTGAATGTCAAGGGGATCTTTTCGGGTGTGGTTGAGTATCATTCCCAAGGCTTTGGGCACTTCCTGTTTGTTTTCTTTGGTGAAAAACAACATGATATTGTTGACCTTCAATTGATCGTAATAATTTTCATGAAAATAAGTGATGTAATTTCTATCAGTAGGATTGTGTTTTACCAGATGCCGGCTATCTATGCCCAAACGATCCTCTCTGTGATTGGATGAGCATTTAAATAATGTAAACGCCAACAGAAAAAAAATGAATAAAATTATCTGCTTCATTTAAAATTCCATAGTTTGATGGAAGCTACTGAATAATGATGATTTTCCAAAATGGCTTAGCAAAAAATACCAATCCTGCCATCTATAATATCCAGAACCTCAGATGTTCTTTAAATATGGAGCCCAAAAATTTGTATCATTACACACCCGGAGGTGTTGACTAAAATATACGATCCGCTTCTATCCCTGGTTAATCAACCTCCGAGGTTCTGGATTCATCTAAAAGCGAATAACAACATCTTTTACTTTCTCCGCCATAAACACAAATTAAAATAATCTTTAAAAACAAATATCTTTAAGATCCTTTTATTCTCGGAGAGGTTCCTTTAAGGTAAAAACAACTCAATCGAATCATCTCAACCCTGGAGGGGTTTATTAAAAATCACGAATTATTGACATTCTATAAGAATAAAATCCGAAACCCCTTTAGCGCCAGTCAGAGGGAGATTGCCGGTAAGTTTTAGGGAATAATTCAACATTTAAATAAAAAAACATTTCTTCAATAGTGTTTTAATCATTTGCAGAAAAGATTCGAAATGGTAGAAATTAACCGACAGAATTAAAACCAGTTGAAGAAAATTTTACTAACTTTTTAGTCGGATCATATTTGAACAATGATGTATTTCAAACTAATGACAACCATCCTGATCAGTTTCAGTCTTTGTACTGGATCTTTTAGCCAGGAAAAGGATGATAAGATACTGCCAGTTAAAGGTTTTTGTATTGCGGCTCCTGCAAAAGCGCATTTGGACGATTTCACTCAATTCATAGAAAGGGAATTAGCCCCCCGACAGGTAAATACACTAATTCTTAGGGTTGATTATAATTACCAGTACCAATCACGACCGGAATTAAGTGATCCGGATGGTTTAAGTTATCAGGAGGTAAAAAAGCTGGTGCAAGTATGCAAGCAGCACCAGATCAGGATCATTCCCCAGATAAACCTGTTGGGACATCAATCCTGGCACAGTAGTTTGGGAAATCTGCTCAAAGTGTATCCCCGGTTTGATGAAACCCCTCATATTGACCTGCCTGAAAAATATGAATGGCCCAATGAAGATGGATTATACTGTAAAAGTTATTGCCCTTTACATCCGGAAGTACATGAGGTGGTTTTTGATCTGGTAGATGAAATCTGTCAGGTATTTGAAGCAGATGCCTTTCATGCCGGTATGGATGAGGTTTTTTATATTGGTGATGATCAATGCCCCCGCTGCAGTGGCCGGGACAAGGCCGAATTATTCGCCGGTGAAATTAACCGAATCCACAATCATTTGCGTCAGCAGGACAGAGCATTGTGGATCTGGGGTGATCGGTTGATAGATGGCAAGTCAACCGGTATGGGCATGTGGGAAGCCAGTATGAATAATACCCATCGGGCTATTGATCTGATTGACAAGGAGGTGTTTATCTGTGACTGGCATTATGAGCGTCCGGATCATACACCAGTGATGTTTGCCATGAAGGGCTTTAGGGTAACTACCTGTGCCTGGCGCAATCCAGCGGTAGCACGCCAGCAAGTTCAAAATATGTATCTTTATCGTGAACAATCCACCGCTGAAATGAAAAATAATTTTCGGGGCATGATCCAAACGGTCTGGACCAGTGCCGCTAATTTCATGGACCAGTATTACAATAATTCAGATACTATGGAAAACAACAATTCGGCTGCCTGTTTCAAAGCCCTGTTTGATGAAATGCTAAAAAATGAACCTCAATAAAACTGGTCGTATTGCTTCCATAGATGTAGCCAGGGGCGTTACCATGCTCCTGATGATTTGGGTCAATGATTTCTGGACTCTTGAAAATATTCCCAAGTGGCTTCAACATGCTGATGCCGGGGAAGATTATTTGGGTTTTTCTGACCTGATCTTTCCCTGGTTTTTGTTTATAGTGGGCTTATCCATTCCCTTTGCCATCAATAACCGCCTGAAAAAGGGCCAGACTAAGCTAAAAGTCATATCTCATATTATCAGCCGTTCTCTGGCTTTACTTATCATGGGCATCTTTTTAGTAAATACAGAATCATATCATGCTTCAGCCACAGGGATGTCAAAAAGCTGGTATGTTATACTCCTAATCACCGGATTTTTCCTGGTCTGGAATGTTTATCCCCCGCCACAGAAAACTATCCAAAAGTACTTTTACCGGTTTCTTCAGGTCACAGGCATTCTGTTGTTAATTTATCTGGCCTGGATCTACAGGGGAACCTCGAATTCAGATGAAAATCAGGTGGTGATCATGCAAACCCGCTGGTGGGGCATACTGGGTATCATTGGCTGGACCTATTTGGTCACGGCTCCGCTGTATTTGTTTTTCAGAAACAAAAACTGGATTTTATGGCTCATTTGGATGATCTTCATCATCATAAATCTGGTCGGGAACAGCGACATCTATTATAACTCCCTGCCCGGACGAGTGGGCAGCTGGGTCATGGGAAATGGTGCCTTTCATGCCTTTGCTTTTGGTGGAATTACAACTGCAGCATTGCTTAAGTATTACAGAGGTCATGCTTCCATCACGAATTTTCATCTGATCATGGTCGGATTAGCCTTCGTCTTTTTACTGGCTGGTTTCTTAAGTCACCAGTATTTTATGGTTTCAAAGATCTCTGCCACGCCTCCCTGGGTATTTTATTCCTTGTCCTCCGCTTTTCTATTGTTTGATTTCTTTTATTGGTTGGTAGATCAGCAAAATAAAAAGGACTGGTTTGAATTGATCAAGCCTGCAGGAATTGCTACATTAACCTGTTACCTTATTCCATACTATTTTTACAGCTTTTTTCATATAGTCCCGGTAAATCTACCTGGCTATTTAGATTCTGGCTTGGTTGGACTGATAAAATCCATGGTCTATGCCTTTATCATCATTGGTATTACCTGGTTGTTGCTGAAATATTACATTAAATTGAAAGTGTAGGCTTTTAATAAACCCTGATGGGTTGCTATGGTTTATACCAGATTATCTACCAGCATTTAGAATCTTACTTTTATGGACCATTCACAATTCTTACCTCTTTTACTAAACCCGAATCTGGATCAAAACCGATGAGCCGGGCCAACTTTAGATTCAGGTAAGCATTGGATTGAATATTTCTGCTAACAGGAATATTACCTGGATCTGCCCCTGAAATGATTTCCTTAACGGTATTTGCCGCCCAAATCCCATGCTCTTCCGCGATCTTTGTTTCCCCATAAACCACATAGGGCATCATGAAATCCTCACAGGTAACCACCGGAATTTTTATATTTTTTGAAATAAAATCAACTGCATGATCATGATCCCATCCTTTGATTGAAGCATGGGTGGGAATATATATGATATCATAATTTTCGTTTCCCTCTAAAAAGGCTGCCTGCCATTGTTCAAAATGATCAACCAGCTTAAAAGTTACTGTAAGGTTTAATTCCTGAAAAAGATCATGCAGCAGATCTTCTTCTTTGCGGGAGGTGGTGGTGTTTTCTGACAAAACCAGTAAATTAGTCATTTTAGGATAACGGAACTTGATGGTTTGTAAAACGCTTTTTATCGGTAATATTTCCAGAATGCCTGTCACCTGTCCGGGCGGAAGATCATATTCCTCAGCTGACCAGTTCACGCCGCAAAATACCACAGGCATATCCAGTACATCCAGATGGGGTTTAACAATATATTTCACCGCATTATCATCTGAAACTACCAGGACATCCGGTTCCAATTGCAGGATGGAATCCAGCAATTGATTGGCTTTGGCAGCTATATAATCAGGATTTGTATTTCTTTTGGTATCCATATAGTAGGAATAAACAGCAAAATTGTCCTCCGTCATATTTTCCATAAAACCTGCCATAATTTCATCGCTGGAAGGATGACCTTTATGATAGGAATTGATATAGACGATTTTATTTGGTTTAGGCGGTGCTGTACATTGTTGAATAACACCGATTAAAAACAGTAAAAGGATTGAATGAAATAAGATGTTCAGATTGGTTTTCATGGTATAAAGATAATAAAAAAGGTGTAGCGGCGTAAAAATGATTATATCAGATATTGATTTTCCTGGCATCAGGTGAACAAACAAAGAGAAATTCAAAAATGGAAGCTATATTTGAAACATATTGCAATAGGTTCTAAAGACCTATTTTGTTCCTGGCAATAACCATCGATGCAAAATTAAATATTAAATCCCGTTGTTTTTTTTATTTTATTACTTGTATATTTCGAATCTGTTGCAACCATTTTGCCGCGATTGTTGTCAAATCAGAATAAATCATTTTGTATGCTAAAACATCTGTGTATCATCTCCATATGTCTGGCGCTATGGGGGACATTATCCCAGGTTTGCCTGGGTCAAAAACATACCATTTCTGGTTACATCAAAGACCAGGAAAATGGAGAAAGCCTGATTGGAGCCAATGTTTTTGAAAAAAATGACCTGGTTGGAACTGCAGCTAACCAGTATGGCTTTTACAGCCTGACCTTACCGGCCGGAGAAGTGACTTTGATTTACTCCTATGTGGGATACCTGAGCCAGGTCATTAATTTTAAGTTAGAGGCAGATACCACCATTAATCTCGAATTGATCCCAGCTACCCTGGATGAAGTGGTGGTAACCAGTGAAAGGATGGAAGAGATCCAGAACCAGACCCAGATGAGTACGGTCAATATTCCTTTGAACGAAATTAAAAAGTTGCCGGCTTTATTGGGAGAAACAGATGTGATGAAGGTGATCCAGTTATTACCCGGGGTACAATCAGGAAATGAAGGTGCCAGCGGTATTTATGTAAGGGGAGGAGGTCCCGATCAAAACCTGATCCTGCTGGATGGTGTGCCGGTATATAATGCTTCTCACTTGTTTGGGTTCTTTTCTGTATTTAATCCGGATGCTATTAACAATGTACAACTCACAAAAGGAGGCTTTCCCGCCAGATACGGAGGCCGGTTGTCATCTGTACTGGATATTACCATGAAAGAAGGCAATAACCGAAAGTTCCAGGGCGAAGGCGCTATTGGATTGATTTCCTCCAAACTAACCCTGGAGGGTCCCATCATACCTGGCAAAACATCATTTCTGGTATCAGGCCGTCGTACTTACCTGGATCTTTTAGCCCGTCCCCTGATCAAATCCGCCACTGATGGGGATGAAGTGGTAGGATATTATTTTTATGACCTCAATGCCAAAATTAATCATCAGTTTTCTGAAAAAGACCGGATTTATTTCAGCATTTACTCCGGGGATGATGAAGCATACAGCCGCTATAAGGATGAATATTCCTGGGAGAATACCCAGACCAATTATGATGAAAGCTTTGGACTGAAATGGGGTAATATTATTTCCGCTTTGCGCTGGAACCACATCTGGAATCATAAGCTGTTTAGTAATACCACGCTTACCTACAGCCGTTATCGTTTTAATATTTACCAGGAATATGATGAAACCATTACAACAGGAGATCAGGTACAAAATACATACTTTTATTCTGAATACAATTCAGGTATCCGGGACTTTGCTGCCAAAATAGATTTTGATTACCTGCCCAACCCGGCCCATAATGTCAAATTCGGCTTGACCGGCATACATCATACCTTTAATCCGGGTGTTTTTGGATTTGAGGATATCAATCTGGCCGATACGGTGTTTGGTTCGGAAAAGATCACCGCCCAGGAACTAGGCGCCTATCTGGAGGATGAGATCCGGGTGAATGACCGGTTGAACATCAATGCCGGCTTTCATCTGGCTGCCTTTAATGTGGAAAATAAATGGTATACCTCCATTCAGCCTCGCTTCAACCTGCGCTACCTGGTTAATGCCAGCACTTCCATTAAAGCTTCCTATGCGGATATGACTCAATTTGTACACCTGCTCACCAACTCCGGCATTGGCTTACCCACTGATCTCTGGCTGCCTTCCACTGCTGATGTTGCCCCCCAGGAGTCTTCCCAGGTGGCCCTGGGACTGGCCCGAAGCCTGGGCAGTGAATTTGAGGTCAGCCTGGAAGGCTATTACAAGTGGATGGAAAACCTGATTGAGTATAAGGAAGGAGCTACTTATTTTAACCTGGACCAGGACTGGCAAAATAAGATTGAATCAGGGCGGGGCACTAGTTATGGCCTGGAAGTTTTTTTACAGAAAAAAACCGGAAGCCTGACCGGATGGCTGGGTTATACCCTTTCCTGGGCTAACAGGAAATTTGAAAACCTCAATTTTGGCCGGGTATTTCCCTACAAATACGACCGCCGTCATGATATAAGCCTGGCCCTGACCAAAAGCATCAGTTCCAAGGTAGACTTTTCGATGGCTTGGGTATATGGCACAGGCAATGCCATCACTTTGCCTACCGCTACCTATCCCCGCCGGATCAGAGACCAGTACATCTTTTTCGGGGATGATATCAATCATTATGAATCCCGGAATGGCTTTAGAATGCCTGCTTTTCACAGGCTTGACCTGGGTATTGACTTTAAAAAAGACAAAAAATGGGGACAAAGGGTATGGTCTCTGGGGGTATATAACCTGTATAACCGGCGCAATCCTTTCTTCATTGATACCGGGTGGGATGACCAGGGCAACCGAAAATTCATCCAGTATTCATTATTTCCCATTATTCCTTCCGTACGGTACAGCTTTAAATTTTAAAAAAATGAAAAATACTTTTCTGTTTTTTGTAATTGTATTTATAATGGCTTGTGAGACTATCGTGGATATTGAAGTGCCTTATGACCAGGATAAATTATCTGTGCAATCTTATTTCAACCCTGACAGTTCCTGGGTAGTTTTTATCAACAACAGCCGCTACATTTTGGGTACTGAAGACTACCAGACGATCAACAATGCCGCTGTTGAGATTTTTGAAAATGATATAATGGTCAGCCAGTTAATTTGGGATGAACAAGGATATTACCGTTCCCAAGACCACCAGCCCGGCATCGGTCCCACTTACCGCATAGAAGTTCAGGCTCCCGGATATGAAGCTGTCTCAGCTCAGGCCAGTATTCCTGCACCAGTACAGCTGAGCCGGGTAACTGTGGATACAACCCAAATTATAAACCGGGATTACAACCAGTTTTTTAAAATGAAAATTGAATTTAAAGACCCGGCTCAAACCAACTATTACAAGATTTTGGCCAAAGTGGAAAGAATTGAACTGGTAGCGGGACAGTATTGGGATGGCACCACATACCGTGATACCACTTACCGGTATCAGCAAAACTATTATCCTTATCTGGAAGCCCTTGATCCTTCCATTGATGACGAACAATATGGTGATGGCATTCTCCTGGATGATAGCCGCTTTAATGGGAAGGACTTTGTCCTGGAATGTTTGATTAATATGTATGATCTGAAAGGCCTTAGCGGTTTTATTAATGACACCGATTTGTCAGTGCTCCTGCAACATGTCAGTGAAGAAAAATACCTGTTTGAGAAGTCGGCTGGCCTACAGGATGAAAACGACGGCAATCCTTTTGCCGAGCCGGTGCCGGTATTTAACAACATCCATAATGGATTCGGGATATTTGCCGGCTATAGTCAATTTGAGTTAGATGTGGAATTTTAGCAGGTCTGCTCATATTTTTAAAAGGCGCACTATCAGACCGCACAGCCCGGCCCACCAGCCACCCGGCGCCAAAGCCGCCCACCCCATAGGAAAGGCCTGCCTACAGGGGTTATCTGTCTATCGTAAGTGGTTATTTGTCAGTCTGGATTGGCATTTTCCTGGCCATTTCGGTCTTTGGCCGCCTCCTTTGGCTATAGTTCCCGGTTCATCACCTAGTGTGTTAATTATTAAATTGGTTTACTAAATTTTTGCTATTATTTTTTCTTTAGACAAGGCTAAATTTGAGAGCATAGCAGCGATACGGTTGAAAATTTTAACGCAGTATAAAGGAAAACGAAGGGTGAAAATAGTGAATTAATTTAGTAATTAACACACTAGATTATTTCCTGATTTACTTTTGGCTATTCCGAAGCCATCAGCCACCTGCAGTCCGGTTGAGTTGGAAAGACGCTTCACCTAAAGAGGATCTAAACCTCTAAACCAATACTGAGTCCGGCTGGATCAAACACTTTTCTGCCATCTTAAAATATTGTTAAAAATACGGCTTCTTTATTTTTTAACTTCATCAAATAGTTATATCTTTGCCGCTCATTTGAAAAAAGTTATCGAAAATGGCTGGAACATCAATTAAAAGAAAGAAACTTAAAAACAGGACCCGGGTTAAGATCAGAAATAACAATATCAAGAAAAACACGGCCAAACCTGTGATCAAAAATATTGATCTAGAAAAAATCAAGGAAGAATTTGAGCAAAAGAAATCCGGTAAGCCTGCTGCTTCCAAGGAAGAACCAGTAAAAACCGAACAAAAAGCAGCTGCATCTCCTAAGGCTGAGGCAACTCAGAGTAAAGCAGAAGCTACTGAAAAGCCCAAAGCGGAAGAAACTAAAGCTACAACAGCCAAAGCCGAGCCAAACAAAGAAACCACTTCTGAAAAAGTAGCACCTGAAAGTGGTGAAAAGCCTGAAGCGATCCAAGATGCAGCTTCTGAACCAGCTAAAACTGCTGAAAAACCTAAAGAAGCGGCAGAAAAACCAGCAGCTAAAACTGAGGTAAAGGAAACAGCCAAAGTGGCTCCTGAAAGTGGAGAAAAAGAAGAAGCTGTGAAAGATGCGGAAAAAGAAGTGAAAGCTGAAGCAAAATCTGAGAAAACTGAATCAGCTTCAGAAAAAAAGGATGCCAATACTAAAGATTCTAAAGGTCCGGAAGCTAAGAAAGAAGATAAAAAATAGATCAACTTACTGAATATAAAATAGGAGCCTCAATAAATGTTTATTGGGGCTCTGATGTTTTCTGGTCACTGGTATGTTCTTTGAGGGAAAACGGACCCACCAGTTCTTCCTCCATTTCTTCCCAACTCCAACCATCATCTTCCAGCAATGCCCTTAACATTTTTCTTCTGATAATCAATTCATCATTTTCAGTAATCAATGCTTTATTATCTATCAAGGGAACTCCTGCTTCCTTCAGCTTGGAAATGTCAGGAGGGGGCGGATGCTTCTCTGAAGGGCTGATATAGGCCGAATTCAGGGTTTTCAGGTAGGTGGAAATAGATTTTCTCAGCGGTATATAATCCTGTGAGTGAGGACGGTTTTCTTCCGGTACACAATATAGCAGAATGGTCATGGCCTCATCCAGGTTTGAAATATTTACGGTCGAGGATTCTTTAATATTGGAGGTGTGAAAATAATGTAAAATAGGGTAGGCCAGGTGATTCTGAGCATGCTGTAAGATCATTTCCATCAGGCTGTTAAAATGAAATGTGAGCCTTTTGAAACTTTCACCATCCCATCCATGCAACAATATTTCCTGGGGACTTGATCCCAGCGTAGATATATAAATACTCAGTTTTCTCTTAGCCAATTCTGCCGAATTGATGGGAACCAGGTAAGTAATGGCGATGGTAATGATGATCAATCCGGTGAAGGAAATGATTGAGGATAAAATTTGCCAAAAAGGGTTTCCTCCCATAAAATTACCATAGCCCAGGGTGGAAAGGGTATAGCCCACAAAATAAAACTTTTCCACTGGCGAGGCCGGTATTTTGGTGGTAGCATGTACAACAGAACCTTCCTGAAAACAAAAAATCAGACCATATCCTACCCACAGAAAGATAATCCAGTTAGCTAAAATAAGAATTATCAGGAACATACCTGTTTGGTTCAGGATATTGGTAGAACCATGCTTGTTGCTGAGAAATAAAAAAAATTTCCAACTGTATCGGCTGATAAAATTAGTGAATGAACCTCCTCCATGTGGCGCCAATGTGGTAATGACAATGTCTACAACCACAAATGCCACTAATAATATGCCCAAAGACAGCAAAAAATAATTCATTTTTGAAATTTACTTATGGTGTATAGTCTGTTCCTCTTCCATGATTTCATCGGGGTCATCCGAGTATTGCGCATCTTTTTGTTGCTCACCTATAATAGAAGGCACACTGTCCGGTGCAATATATCCTTTTTCCATAGCATGTCGGGCGGCTTGTTCCGTATTTTGTACATGAACCATCTCTATCCCCTCAGAACTTAACTCATTGGCTATATTCATTACTTCCTGGTCACGGTTTTGTTTGCTCACATCACGGATATAAATGGCTTCGATCCGGCCGGGATAATCTTTTACCACCTGGGCATAAATTTCAGGATCCTTTTGACCACTGTCTCCGATTAATATGAACTTAATTTTGCTGTAGGTAGAAAGTATCTGTTCTATTTTCTTCAATTTATGGTTTTCATGGATAGAGCTTAAAAACTTAAATTGATCCAAACGGGAGTTTCTCAGCAGAAAAGGTCCTTTGGGTATACCTCTGACCCGGCAAAAATCTACTAGCAGATCGTACAATTTCCAGGAACTGGATGATACATAAAATATGGGGTTAAAGGAATGGGTGTTATGTCCTTGTAAGGCTCTGTAAAAAGCTGCTACCCCTTCGAAAGGCAACCTGGTATGGGAGTTCTTCAGCAGCAATAGCCGGATCTTTTTAATAAATTTGGTGGCCCTGGATATCAAAATGGTATCATCTACATCTGATATGATGCCAAACTGGCTGTTTCTCTCGGAAACCAATATTTCACCAGTGGCAGTCACTTTGCCTTGTTTTTTGAGTACTCGGTCCAGTAATTCAAAATTTACTTCAAACCAATCCTTTTCTACCGGCAATTCCTTGTCCAATTCAAAAGTATGTTCCAGGTAACCTTCATCATCGCTGCAAACCACTGCTTCTTGACCGTTAAAGGTTAATTTTACCCTCACTTCCGGTATGAATTCACTGACATACCGCCGGTACATAGCTACCAGGTTATCCCACTTTTTGTACCGGTCGATCGGTTTGGAAAGCACGTTATCTTCCAGCACCCGGCCAATTACTACCACTTTCTTTTTGTTGCCAAAGCCATAATAAGGTTGTATTACAGGATTTCCCAACAAACCGGTTCTTTTTTTGATCTGGAACTTAAGCAGGTTGTAAAAAACGCCCACTTGTCTTAAAAGTCGGGCAATAAATGAAATAATTTGGGACATAGCTCTAAATGTTAGATCACTAATATAATAAAAGCCTGAAGTAATTATTGTTTGGCCTGAGCACCATGTTAATTTTTGGGATAAGGCAATAGCACCTGAAAGAAATCTGATAAGATCAAATTTTTAATAAAAATCAGTAAAATCAGAATCATACGATATTTATACTATTTTAAGATTTGAAAGAAAAACAAAGACTATCAAATGGACATTACCATTTGGTAAAGGTCAAATCCATCAGCCCAGGAATTCTTTTCCGTTTTTTCCAGACGGAAGCCCATTTTTTCATAAAAACCATAGGTCAACTGAGAGGTTCTAACCTGGACCTTTTTAATAAGAGGATTCGTTTTAATTATTTCCAGCCGATATTGAACCAATGAAGTTCCTATACCCCTTTCATGGTAATTTGGATGTACCAGATCCCATGATAACCTGGTTAAACCTTGATGATAAAAATAGTTAATGCCACCTGCACCAATTATCCTGTCATTTTCCCGATAAATGTAATAATCCTATGCTTCTTTTTCTAAATATTCAGAGTAATCTTCTGTTTCTGATGCATTAAAAAAGTCAGGAATTAAAAGATCCAGCAACTCAACCAGCTCCTTTTTATCTTTTACATGATAAGAATCAATCCTGTGCCATTTATCTTTTCGCATTGTATTTACAGGTAATATTTATCCATTTATTGACATAAATATAAGAAATAACTTTCGTGCCAATTAATTAAAAAATGTAGGAACCGGAACTTTAAGGGTTCTCCTTTTATTTATAAGACATCCAATACACATATTTTTGTGTAACAAAAACCATAGATGATATAACAATGTTATCTTTTAAAGACGTAATATTTAATTTGAAGTAAACTTGAAATTTATAGAAAGTATGGCTAAAATATTGCCATATTTCGAATTTTTGAAGTAAATTGGTGTGCTTTTTGTTCGAATTAAAATAAAAAATATTTAAGAAAAAATCTGAAAGAAAAATGAATAATATGAATCGCAGAAAATTTCTTTCCCAGGGCACAATGGCTGCTACAGGAATTACACTGGGAATTGCTGGTTTTGGTAAAAAATCCTTTGCATCACCCAATGAAACCATTAATATGGGGGTAATTGGAACTGGTAGCAGAGGGAGAGGCTTAATGACGATATTACAGGATGTACCCGAAATTAATGTGATCGCTGGCTGCGATGTTCTGCCTTTCAGATTAGAACAAGCTATGAAAGTGGCGGATAATGGAGCCAAAGGTTATGAGGATTATCGCAGGGTATTGGATAATAAAGATATAGATGCCGTACTCATTTCCACCCCGTTATCCATGCACAGCCAGATGGCCATAGATGCTTTGGATGCAGGAAAACATGTTTATTGTGAAAAAACCATGGCCTATAGCCCTGAGCAAGCCCTGGAAATGGTACAAAAAGTGGAAAACAGCGACAAGATCTTTCAGGTAGGGCACCAGTACCATAGTTCTCGCTTATATTCCAAGGTTGTGGATATTATTAATGATGGTTATATCGGCAAAGTAATGGGATTCGAGTGTCAGTGGAACCGGAATGGCGATTGGAGAAGGTCAGTTCCTGATCCCAAATTTGAAAGGTTGATTAACTGGAGAATGTATCGTGAATATTCTAAAGGTTTACTGGCTGAATTATCTTCTCACCAGATAGATTTCGCCAATTGGGTCACCAAATCACATCCTTTATCTGTTACTGGTATGGGAGGAATTGATTACTGGAAAGATGGCAGGGAGACTTATGACAATATTCATGCTATATTTGAATATCCTGATGGTGTCAAAGCTACTTATACCTGTCTTACCTATAATTCTTATAAAGATTATGAAATCAAGGTCTTTGGAGATGAAGCTACCTTGTTTATAGATTACATGGATGCTAAAGCTACCCTGGAACCTAAAAAGAAAAAAGAATTGGGTATTGTGGATGGTGTAAGCGGTGCTACCTTACAGCAATTTATGGAAGGAGATTATATTCCTATTAAAGCTGAACATATGGATCCATCCAAGCAGGCTTTGATTGATTTTGCTCATTCCATTAAAGATAATAAACAACCGATTTCCAATGTGAAAACCGGTGCTAAAGCCGCTTTTGCCGTTTCCATGGCTTTGGAAGCTATGCAGACCCAGCAGAAAATACACTGGAAAGATGATTATAACGTGTAGATAATAAAATAAACTAAACAAAAAGGAAGGCGTGGCCTTCCTTTTTTGTTTTACATCAGCTTTAATTGAATACACTTAAAGCAATTGGTTTAATTAAATATTATAAATATCTATAAATCAGCATATTATAAGCTATCACCCAAGTCCTGCTTGAACTTGTTCATCAGTTTTTCCGGCCAATCAGTTTTTGGTTTAAGTTTTCCGGCAAAGAAACGCAGCACCTTTGGTTCCTCGTAAAATTCCAGTCCACCTACCAATTCCCGGTTTTGGTAAAGCCATTTCATCCGGTCTACCATAAACTTGGTTTGAGATAATGTAAATACCCGACGGGGAAAAGCCAGTCTTAATAACTCCATATCGGCCAGGATATCATTTCCATTTTCATCCCGCACACTGGATATAGTGCCTCTTTCCATTCCCCTTACTCCTGAAATCAGGTAGAAGGCAGAAGCCAGTGCTCCGGCTGGATATTCTTCCTGTGGTACATGACTGAGAAATCCTTTGGCATCTACATGACATCCCAGGCCTCCGGCCGGCATCACTACCGGGATTCCGGATTTATCCAGGGTTTCTACGGCAAATTTGATAAATTCAGGTGATTGGGAGATCACGGTTTCATCAGTAGTTTCTCTTAAACCCACCGCCATGGCTTCGATCTCCCGCACCGACATACCTCCATAGGTGAAAAAGCCTTCATACAAAGGGATCAGGTCTTTCATTTGATCATTCAGGGCTTTTTTATTGGTAGCTATACCACCTCCCCGGGTACTGCTTACCTTTCGAGAAGAAAAATACATCAGGTCGCAGGTATCACACATTTGCAGCAGGATTTCACCTACAGGTATATTTTCATAACCTGGTTCTCGTTTTTTGATAAAATAAGCATTTTCACCAATCAGGCTGGCATCCAGTACTGTCATGATATTGTTTTGCTGGGCTATATCCCTTACTTCCCGCATATTCTTTAAGGAAAAAGGTTGTCCCCCAATCAGATTGGTAGATGCTTCCAGCCGGATAAATGGAATTTTACCCGGACCATACTTCTCGATCACCTGCTTCAACTTATTCAAGTCAAGGTTGCCTTTGAAAGGATTATTACTCTTAATTTCCAGGGCTTCATCATACAGGATCTCTTCAATTTTTCCTCCATTGATTTCAATATGCTCCTTGGTGGTGGTAAAATGGTAGTTCATGGGTATGATGTCACCCTCTTTGATAAAAGTCTTGGAAATGATGTTTTCAGCGGCCCGACCCTGGTGTACAGGTAAAAAATATTCTTTGTTGAAAACTTCCCGTATACTCTCCTCCAGCCTGGTATAACTTTGGGAGCCTGCATAAGCATCATCGGCCTGCAGCATGGAAGAGATCTGGTTGTCACTCATGGCATTGGTCCCGCTGTCGGTCAGCATATCCATAAAGATGTCTTTGGTATTCAGCAGAAAAGTATTAAATCCGGCTTCGGTGATAGCCTTTAATCGCTCTTCTATAGTTCTTAAATGAAGTTTTTGTACCATGCGTACCTTGTGCAGCTCTATGGGAAATGGTTCTTCATCAAAGAACCTGATGTTGGTAGATTGATTATCCATGATTTGTTTAAAAGATTATAGAATTAATTAAATAAGTTTTACAATTGGCCTGTAAACTATTAAAAAAATGGAAGAAATACATCAATTTCGGTATAAATATTTATGAATTATATATTTGTCCAAATTAAATATTTAAAAATTGGTAAAATCAGGCGATATGTTTTAGTGTTAGAATTTAAAACCGGAATGCAGTTTATGGGTTAAATTGCATTTGCAGCTTATCGGATTCAGGCTGTTTAAAGTACCGGAATTTAAAGATTTTTAGGTATTGGACCATAAATTGATGGTTCCTTATAGGTTACAAAGCATTCCGGCCTGCAATTCACAACCTGAATCGAGGCTGATTATTCAAAAAGGCAATTCATAACTTGCATTCCTGTGGTTATTTAAGATATAATTATGCTTAAGCTGATACCAAATGGATGATCTTCCCTAAACCAACAGTGCTGGAAAGAGATTTGACCGGAGGTAAGTTCACCAGCTCTTGCCTGACCTGGTTCACCTGCTTCAGACTTTTTTTATCTGACCCTTTGAAAACCACAGCATAAGCTGTCTTTAACCACTGAGATTTTACCCGTAATGTATGTGGGGCATGACGGGCAGGATGTATATGGACATACCGGTCAGGGATCAGCCCTTTTCTGATAGCCCATACCGATTGGTCAGTTAAAGTAAGCATTTGATATTTGGTCCCGTTTTGTACCAGCCATTGTTCAAATCTGTCTGCTTCAAGGCAGTCCTCTTGATCCAATTGATCTATTAGCTGTTGGGTTATCTGCTCCAGGCTAAGAGGTCCCAGATAAATATCAAACAGGGCATTTCCCAGGCATTGGATGATTCGGGAGAATTTGTCTTTACCTCCTGATTGGGTATTCCGCATATTCAATAGCTGCTGCCGGCCATAAGCCAGATGATGTTTCCATGGATTTATCAGAATAGGGGTAGAAATATGAGCCAGACAAGTATTCATAAGTTTATTATTGAAAACCTAAATTTAAGTACCATATTATGATTATGGTAGCAGCCGCCCTATATTTGAGGAAAAATTTAGGCATGTCTGAACTGATCCAATCCTTCGATCTCACTACTTACCAGTGGATATTAATGATCTTTTGTGGATTATTGGTAGGTATGGGAAAAACCGGAATAGCCGGAGTAGGATTACTGGTGGTGCCATTACTGGCCGCTGCATTTGGAGGAAAAGACTCAGCCGGCTTGTTACTACCCATGTTGGCCATTGCCGATGTTTTTGCTGTGGTTTATTACAACAGACATGCCCGCTGGAAATATGTATTGCGATTATTACCATCAGCCCTGGTAGGTATTCTGCTGGGTTTATACGTGGGTGAAATAGTCAATGATGACCAGTTTAAGGAAATTATGGCCATCATTATTCTGGTTAGCCTGGGTATTATGATCTGGCGGGAACAGCAAAAAAATATAAATAATGTGCCGGATCAATGGTGGTTCTCCATATTGATTGGATTGGCAGGTGGCTTTGCTACCATGATCGGCAATGCGGCCGGCCCCATCATGGCTGTTTATTTTCTTTCCATGCGTTTACCCAAAAACAACTTTATCGGCACCGGAGCCTGGTTTTTCCTGATCGTTAATTATTTCAAGATTCCTTTTCACATTATTGTATGGAATACCATTAGCTCCGAAACCTTTTCCCTGAATGTGGCCATGTTTCCTTTCATTATGTTAGGGGCTTACCTTGGAGTAAAAATCGTGAAACGAATTCCTGAAAGGCCTTACCGGATCTTTGTGATCGTGATGACAGCTGTAGCGGCTCTACGGTTGTTCTTTTAAACTGCCTGATCGTTTTTTACCTTAAGCATAATGAAGAAAAGTTTGGCAATTAATTGATCGGTTTGAGAAATAATCTAAGTATACATCCTTCTTAAGCCTGTTTTAATCATATACTTTTTTCTTCTTCAAACCTCTGTGCCCTTTGTAGCTAAAACAAATTTTGAATATGGGCCTAGTCATTAAACTGAAACCATATTTTCAGATTTAGCATCCACTTTTTCTTCATCCTCATCCACATCTTTCACCAGCATCACCATCAGTGCAGCTATGATCATGGATATACCTCCGGCTACCAGGGCATATATGGCTTCATTATTAAAAAAGGTCCTGATGATGAATCCCCAGCCCCCGGCTGCTACGATCTGGGGAATTACAATAAAAAAATTGAATACTCCCATATAAAATCCCATTTTCTGGGGAGGAAGTGATCCGGCTAATATCGCATAGGGCATAGATAAAATACTGGCCCAGGCCAATCCAATCCCCAGCATGGAAATCATCAAAAGATCAGGATTGCCAATGAAATAGAAAGAGATCAATCCAAGCCCACCAATACTGAGCGAAATAAAATGCACCATTTTTCGGCTGGTAACTTTGGCCAGAGGAGGCAATAAGAAAGCAAATACAGCTGCAAATCCACTATAAACAGCAAATAAAACGCCTACCCAATCTGCACCCTCATTATAGACGGCCGAGGTAGTATCAATGGCCCCGTAGATATGTTTGGTCACTGCCGGGGTAGTATAGATCCACATACTGAACAAAGCAAACCAGGTGAAAAATTGCACAAAGGCCAGTTGCCACATGGTTTTTGGCATATTCACAATATCTTTAAATATTTCACTCAGCCCCCCCTGGTCCTGATCTTCTTGAGAAATCTGGTTGTATCGGTTAAATTCTTCCGGCGGGTATTCACGGGTCCTGAAGATGGTCCAGAGCACAGCTCCCAGAAAGGCCACCCCACCCAGGTAAAAAGATATTTTCACTGAATCCGGGATTTGTCCGGCTGGTGCAGTATTGTCTACATTGAATACATGGGTCAGTATCCAGGGCAGGGCAGAGGCAATTACAGCCCCAATTCCGATAAAGAAGCTCTGTAAAGCAAAGCCGGTAGTTCTTTGGGAAGAAGGCAACATATCTCCCACCAGAGCCCGGAATGGTTCCATGGAAATATTAATAGAAGCATCCATGATCCACAACATACCAGCGGCCACCCATAATGCCGGTGAATTAGGCATGATCAGCAAGGCCAGGGAAGCCAGAACTGCGCCGATCAGGAAGTATGGTTTCCTGCGGCCCATTTTGTTCCAGGTACGATCACTGTAATAGCCAATGATTGGTTGTACCAGCAGCCCGGTGGTAGGAGCTGCGATCCAGAGAATGGGAAGGTCATCGATGCTGGCCCCTAATGTTTCAAATATACGACTGACATTGGCATTTTGCAGAGCAAATCCAAACTGAATGCCCAGGAATCCGAAACTCATGTTCCAGATTTGCCAGAAGGATAATTTCGGTTTTTGATTCATGGAAATTTTGATTAAAAAGGCGGTTCTTTAAATACAGGAACCGCCTTCAAAATATTTATTTAACTTTAGCTGCTAATTTTTTGCTTTTATCATTCTCCAAAACAATGGTGGTGTAGGAGGGGATCACCAGGTTGGTGTGGTCCAGATGCAACTCAGCGCCCTTGGTCTGAATATAAGCCTGATTAAAATGGTTAAACAGATCATGCTCCAGGGCAATGACATTCTCTGTTAAATTATGCACCACCAACATGGTATCCTGCTCATAAATCCGGTAATAGCTGCTCAATCCTTGTTTCTTGATACCAGTAGGTTCAATATGGCCATAGGTTAATATTTCCGAATGATTTCTTTTATGGATCAGGTTTTCATAGTGATGATACAAAGAATTGGGATCCTTGATTTGTTCCACCAGCGGATCCAGCGTTTCAGCCGTACTATATACTGGCTCCAGCCAGGAGGTTTGTCCCGGATCTGTTTGATCATAATCCCAAATGAATGGCTCCCTGATCTGCTCATCCGGTTTTTCGCCCTTCATGCCAATTTCCTCGCCGTAATAAAGATAAGGGGATCCTGGCAATGTCAGTAAAATGGATGAAGCGATTTTGGCTTTATTAATATCGCCATTAAGCTCATTCATCACCCGGTTCTGATCATGATTGGTTATGAAAATGGCATCAATAAAATCGGCATTAACCGAATCATAATAATTTTGAATGTATTTGTGAAATTTAGGCAGTTCAGCTTCATTACCTGTTTTAACAGCTTCCAGAATCTTCAATCCCATATCGAAATTAAACAAGGCAGGAATACCTTTCAGGTATGGGGCTACAGATTTGACATCAGACCATACTTCACCTACCAGATACACATCTGGTTTTACCTGCTCCATTGCCTGCTTGAATTCTACCCAGAATTTATGGTTGTCTTCCGCTTTTTCATCAAAGATATGCCGGGCTGCATCCAGACGGAATCCATCTACACCGACTTCTTCCAACCAGAACCTTCCCGCATCAAAGATCTCTTCCTTGACTTTGGGATTATTAAAGTTCAGGTCGGGCATTCCTCCCCAGAAAAATCCGTAGTACATTTCATCATCGCCTTCTACCGGGTGCCAGTGGTGCGGATTATCTGAGTCAGGTCCTGTTTCCACCGTATCCAGGTGGGCAACATCATCTTTATGCTCCCACACATAAAAATCCCGGTAAGGACTATTTTTGTCCTGAATTGCTGATTGAAACCAGGGGTGATGATTAGAAGTATGATTGATCACAAAATCGATCACTACTTTTATGTCGCGGTTATGGGCTTCACTTAAGAAGTGCTTAAAATCTTCCAGGGTACCGTAATCCGGATGGATATCCCGGTAGTCTGTTACATCATACTTGTGATAAGTGGGGGAGGGCATGATAGGCATTAACCAGATGCCTTTCACCCCTAGTTCCTCCAGGTAATCTAATTTGGATGTCATTCCATTGATGTCGCCAATCCCATCTCCATTGGAATCATAAAACGACTGTACAAATATTTCATAGGTGACAGCATTCGGAAATTCCGCAGCTATTTCTTCATCCTGGGCTGATTGATCAACCGCCTGATTGCAAGCCATTAAGCCAAGCAATACCAGTATCATCCATAGGTGATTTATTTTCATGACAAGTAATTTATTCATGGTTTTTGGGGTTATAAATTATTATTGTTGTTGCAATTTCAAAATGTAATACCCCCAGGCTGGAAGATCAAGATTGAGTTTGATCTCCCGCCCGGAGGATTGATAGCTAACCTCTTTATACTTGTTCAATACAGATTGGATAGCTATGTGCTCATTGAGTCCTACTTGAGTCAATACTTCCCGGGGAAGCATTATTGTCTTTTGAACAGGTTGATCACTGAAATTGGTGATCACCAGTATTTTCTCCTGATCGGAATACCTGAGAAAAGAATAAGTTTGATCCATATCCTGCTGGTCTGTTCGGTGATAGGCATCCAGATCCAAAAAGGCACCCTGTGCTATAGCCGGACTGCTGCCCGCGAATTTTAATAATTGCTGATATTCCTTATATAATGATTTTTGAGTTGGGGCAAGCAAACCTCCATCAAATGCTCCCTGGTTCATCCATTTCTGATGTTCCGGCACACCCCAGTAATCAAAAATGGTGGTACGGCCGTCATCTCCGCCAAAACCTTCATTGCCGGCACCAGGTTCTCCTACCTCCTGGCCAAAATAAACCATTACCGGCCCGGTGTACAAGGTGGTACTTACTACCATAGCTGGGAAGGCTTTCCAGGGATCACCGGCAAAATCTGGAGAAGCGATACGCTGCTCATCATGATTTTCCAGGAACCTTAGCATGTAACCATTCATGTCTCCTAAATCCTGCCATACCCGGGTAATGTGGTCGGGTGAAGATGTCCCCTGGATCACATACTTTAATGTATCATACAATTGTACTTTGTCATACAGGTAATCAAACTTTCCTTCATAAACATACTGTTCATACATAGATGGATCATAGATCTCTGCAATAAAAAGGATATCCGGATTGATGGCCCTGATCTGGGGAATCACCCAACTCCAGAATTCTACCGGTACCATCTGGGCCATATCACAACGAAATCCATCCAATCCTTTTTCGGCCCAAAAGGTCAATATTTCTTTCATTTTAAGCCAGGTATCAGGTATGGGATCAAAATGTGCGGTTCGGTCATTTTGATAGTCTATCCCATAATTCAGCTTGACCGTTTCATACCAGTCATAAATGGATGGTTCGGCTGAAAACAGGTCATTACCGGTAGCTTTAGCCGGTGATTCCCGGTAGGTTTGGTTTTGAGGGTTTACCGGATTTCCAGTGTTCATGGGGTCGTAACCCTCCGGCACTTGAAAAGATTGGCCCGGCAGGTAATAAAAATTATTGTCCCGACTAAAAGCAACTGAGGTTTTGTCTTTTTCCCCTAAATCAGTTACTCCAGCTGGCTTAGCATCAGAATGGTATTGCCGGGCCACATGATTAGGTACAAAATCAATGATCATCTTCAGGCCGTTTTGATGGGTTCGGTCCACCAAAGCCTCAAATTCTTTCATTCTGCCAGGAATATCTTCAGCCAGATCGGGATTCACGTCATAATAATCTTTGATAGCATAGGGAGAGCCAGCTCTGCCTTTTACTACTTCAGGATTGTCTTTTTGAATGCCCCAGTCTGAATAATCGGTCATCAGGGCATGTTCAATAACACCGGTATACCAGATGTGGGTATAACCGGAATTTTTGATGGCCTGCAAAGCGGTATCGGTAAAATCATTGAATTTGCCCACCCCATTTTCATCCCGGCTGCCATTGTTTCGATTATTGGAATTGGTATTGCCAAACAATCGGGTAAACACCTGGTAAATGATTATTTTTTGTTCCTGGTTTTCAGGGTTTAAAGTAAATTGATCTAATCCCATATTGTCTTTTGATTCGTCCTTATTGCCACAGAAGCTTAATAAAAGGAGCCAAAGAAACAAGATACTGTAAGTTAAGATATATTTAAATATTTTATTCTCTTTCATATTTTCATAAATCGATGCACTTCATTTCCTACTTTGATCAAATAAAAACCAGTGGGCAACCTGGAAATATCAAGCCTGAACAAACGATTTTCGTAATTGTGGGTCACCTGGTCCAGCCATGATTTGCCAGCGATATCCAATACCTTAATGTCATCTGAAGGCTTTCCACTGATAATCAATTGATCTGCAGCTGGATTAGGATAAATCCTGGATTCATTTTTTAAATAATCTTCGATGCCAGTCACCAGGGACAACTGGTAACCGGTCAGGTCAGCAGCTACATCAGGCACCTGGAAAGTGGTGAGTACATGAAACTGCCCTGGTTGTAACTCCAATTTTGGCTTAACCGAACCTGCCTCCAACTGACCGGTAGAAAATAAGTCATACCAGGTGCCCTGGCTGGGCAGGTTAAGTTCAACTTCCTGCGGCTCTACATCAAAATTGCCCATCACGTACAATTGATCATCTCCCTGGATCAATTGAATGGTTTTGATTTTGCCATCAGGCTTCCAGCTAAAAGTGCCCTGCTCAAAAACAGGATGATCTACCTTAAGATTGATCAGGGTTGAAAACACCTCATAGAGTTTTTTCCTGGCCGGATCCGCATAATATTCCCATTTGACTGGTTTGGTTGAGGTGCGTCCTCCTTCATTGATGGAAATATCGTATCCCAATTCGCCAAACTGCCAGAGCATTTTGGGGCCGGGAATAGTAAAGAAGAATGCTGCAGCTATTTTCACCCGGTCCAGGGCTGTATTTAAAGTTTGCACATTGTAGTCACCCTTGGAATTGCCAAAGTTCAGGGCATCGTAAACCTGTCTTTCTTCGTCATGACTTTCCATGTAACTGATCAGGTTATTATTATTCCAGTCCCTGGTTTCAAAATATCCCCAATCAATGGTTTTATTTTCGGGAAATCCAAGAATGGCTTCTTTGTAATCATTATGCATATTTCCCCAAAACATAAATCCGAAATCCGCCAGTTCTTTCTCTTCATCATTATCAGCAAAATGTTCAAGGATCAGCCAGGTCTGGGGGGCATATTTTTGCACTTCGTTGGCCATTCTTTTCAGCAGATCAATCCGGCTTTGATCATAATTCCCCCAGGCAGCCACATCTTCGGGATCATTCCCCTGATTTTGGGTAAATCCTTTGGACAAATCGAAACGGAAGCCATCTACTTTATATTCATTGATCCAGTAATGCAAAGTGGTATCCATATAAAACTGGGTATATTCACTTTCATGGTTCATGTCATAAAATACACTGAACGGATGGGTAGCATTCACATTGAAGAAAGGGTTATCCGGGGTCACTTTAAAGCTATTGTAATCAAACCATAAAGCCACATAGGGATTGGGAAATTCCTGCTGGTTGAAAACTACATCCAGGATCACCGCAATTCCCTGAGCATGAGCGGCATCAACAAATTGCTTCAAAGCCTGTTCTGTACCATAAGCCTTATCCGGGGCAAACATAAAGGTGGGGTTATAACCCCAGCTATCATTACCGGAAAATTCCTGTACAGGCATCAGTTCAATGGCATTTATACCTAAAGATTTAAAATAAGATAAGGTATCTATCAGGTTCAGGTAATTTCGATCATCTGGCGCAAAAAAGTCACGGACCAGCAATTCATATACGACCAGATCTTCTTTTTTAGGCTTTTGGTAAGTGTCATGGGTCCAGTTGAACAATGACTGGCCGGTTTCCAGTACTGCCAGGCGGTTGGCATACCAATCATCTCTGAGTGCCTCAGCCGGATAAGGTTTCAGTTCGGGATATATTTTATCCGGTATGAATTGATCATCCGGGTCCAGGATCTTTTCGGCAAACGGATCTGCGATAAATACACCATCTACCAGGTACTGGTAAGCGTATTCCACCCCTGTAGTTAAGCCATTGATTTCCAGCCAGAAATATTCGCCATCCCGATACATTTTGCTGGAAGGAGCCATTTCAAAATCATTAAATTCACCTAAGACATAGGCTACTTTTTTATCAGGTGCCAGCAAACATAATGTTGCTGTAGCCGGTTGGGCAGGATCATAATTAATACCTGGTATGATCCCGGCCGGACGAGGCTGAACCGGAGAAGGTTCATTTACCAACAGGTTAAATGTAATGGTGGTATCTCCGCTGGCACCTTTTACTACCAGTTGGGCCGGATAGTTGCCTACTGGTTGATTTACCAGGTAGTTGTAGGCATAGGTTTTGTTGCCGGCCTGGGTATTTTGGCTCACACCATCTACTGATAAGGTAAACACAGCATTTTCTGAAGCCGTAGCCTGGACAGCAATGGTTTCACCAGTAACAGTAAAGGCAGGATCACGGGCAGGAGCAATTAGTTCAGCAATGAAGCAATTTTCCAAAGGAGTGATGTCCAGGACCACATCTTCAGTTTGTCCATCATTCCAGTCGTTTCCTTTCAATATAATACCCATTTGAGTGGTATTACAAATGGGATCAGCAAATAGTTGTTGTGGTTTGAAGGTAAGGGAAAAAGTTGTTATATCGTTTTCAGATTTTTTAATGAATTTAACCTGGTCAGACAGTTCGGTATTGGAGGAGGCAGGATTAACATTGTATCTGGCTTCAATAGAGGTATTGGGAATCCAGGCCCATAAATAGGCATTGGATAAATCAGCCAGAGGGTTACCTGTAACGTCAAAAGTAACCGTAATTTCAGTGTTGGCATCAAAAGTAGCTGGTTCCACCTTGGGTGTAATATCTTCCTTGGCCAATAAAGAACTGGAAATAAAAAAAAGAAGTCCGATCAGGTAATTTCTAATCATAGGGTAAATTATTTATTAGTTGACGGCCGTCGGCAGACGGCCGTCAACCATTAGTTAGTTTTTAGTTACAGAATAAGTGTATCCGGTAGGTGCTAGAGTCATTGAAATGGTATAATTACCCGCTTCAGCCACAGCAATATTATCACCTCCTTTATCCAATGTTCCGTCTGCACCACTATCCCCAAAATTCACATCCCAATTATCATTTTCCCGGAATTTCAGTTCACCGGCAGTCAGATCAAGGGTTACAGACCAGGTATATTCACCATCAAAGGCCATGTCTGTATCACCATCCCATCCTGTGGGAGTAGCATTACCAATTACGCCCCACCTGGAAGGTGTTATGCCAAAGTTTTTATCCACAAAATTCAAGTTGATCCGGTAGAAACCTTCCTCTTCCACTTTGGCATTTTCTTCACCTTCCTGTACCAGGTTTCCTGTAATCATACCATTATCAGTAGTGGCAGAACCAGGTTCTACTCCCCAGTCGCCGGCCCAGTCCTGCACCTGCAGGAATTTAAATTCCCCACCGGCAGTAATGGGGCTGAATACTTCAAAGTATCCTTCACCGGTTGATTCAAAAGCCAGACTGGCTGATGGATCCCATCCGGCCGGAGTTCCGCCGCCCACCAGGAATGCAGCACTGGGGAAGGGGAGGCGTACCAGCGTTACTGAATACTTACGGGATTTGTCGTTAAACTTGAGTTGGTAGAAACCATCTGCCCAATCATCCGGCACTATAATATTGGCACCATATTCTTCAGCTACGCTATCGGCTTCATTATCTCCATAATTAGTTCCTTCAAAGGTAGGGTATTCAGCAAATTTAAAGTGATCACCAGGTTTCAGCCTGATCTCGTCCAGTACCCAGATATAGTCATCTACCAAAGTGAATTTATAATCGTCGCCCTGAAAATTATTAAAAGTACCCAGCAATACCAGTCCCAGCAGATTAGTTTCATATTCTACTGAAGGTTTAATGGTATACCGCAGCGTTTGATCATTAAACTGAATATTTACCAACCCGGAATAGCCGCAGGCTGTATTAGCTCCACCTCCAGTGGTGTTCTCCATTATACCATCACAGTTGGAATCACCCCAGTCCTGATCAGACCAGTCTTCAGTGTTTTTTAATTTCCACTCTTCACCCTGCAGATCTACTTCTTTAATTTCCCAGGTATGGTCATCTACCAGTTCCAGTTTGTCAGCACCCCAGCCATTAAATACACCGGCAATATACATTTCTTTGTTGTTAGCCGGGAAAGGCAGATCACTGATCCTGAAAGTAGTCGTTTTTTCTACGGTCTTACCATTAATGTCTTTAGCTGCAATAACAATTTTATAGGTGCCTAAAGGTAATTCAGACGCATTAAAGGTAGTACCCTCCATTACCAGCGAATCCAGGGTTCCTTCCACTGCTTCGGACATGCTGTGGATCACATTGTCATTTTCATCCAGCAGAGAAACAGTGGCCTCAGCCAGGGGAGATGTAGTGCCATCCACAAATTCTACTTTCACGTCAAATACGCCCTTTACTACACTTCCACCATCAATAGGCGTTATGTTTTTGATGCCAGGAGCGAAATCCGTGTAACTGTCAATATCAATTTCTTCCGGGGTGCAGGAGAAAATACCAAACACCAAGCCTGAAAGTATGATTAGATTAAATAATTTCTTCATTTTTTGACTTTTTTGTTTTTTAAAAATCTTGATGAAACAGAAGGGCATTAATACCCTTCATTTTGATCCAATTTGGGATTGGCAATTATATCGGTTGCCGGGATCGGAAATACCATTCTAAAGCTTCCGGTGGTTTGTCCCTCTTTTACCCCACCTTTCCAGGGCCACACGCCGTTTTCAGTGAACTGGTCAAACCGGATCAGGTCTGTTCTGCGATGGGCTTCCCAGTATAATTCCCTGGCTCTTTCATTCAATATAAAATCCAAAGTCAGATCATCTGCTGTGATGTTGCCACTGGTATCACCATAAGCTCTTTCACGCACCAGGTTGATGTAATCTACTGCCTGTTCGATGCTTCCGCCTTGACCGCCCCGCAGTACTGCCTCGGCATACATCAGATATACATCAGCCAATCTGAACATGGGGAAATCAGTGTCAGGATGAGTTTGGTTGGAACCGGCAAGACCATCCTGGGTCAGGTTGGTGTATTTGGGAATAGCATAACCATCAGTGAATACAGTTACATCTTCAATTTCTTTGGTCTGACCTTCAGTGAAGAACAAGGCCCTGGCATCTACTTCTCCGGTTACATCCGGGAAAAGATCTACTATGGCGCTGGTAGTTCTCAAACCACCCCAGTTTTGGCTGGTGCCATATTCTGTCGGATCCATGAGGTCGCCTCCAATGGCAGCAGATACCAAATAGGTAGTTCCACCCCAGGTTTGCGTTCTGGTGCCATCAAACGGAATAGCAAAGATGATCTCAGGCGACAAGTGATTATCTGCATTAAAGTTGTACTGATAATTGTCGTTTAAAGCATAAACCTCTGAGTCGATCACTTTTTTACAGGCTGTGATACATTCCGTATATCGTTCCTGGCCAATATAGGTTTCTGCATTTAAATAGACCTTGGCCTGCAGGGTCCATAATGCAGCCCGGTCAGCCCGTCCGTATTCATTTTGGGCTGGAGCCACCATATCATCTTCAATGGCTTGTAATTCTTCCACAATGAAATTAAAAATTTGTTCTTTGCTGCCTTGATCAGGCACTTCCTGACCTAAAACCAGGTCTTCAGTATAAAAGGGAGCATCACCAAACAAGTCCAGGGCATGCCAGTAACTTAAAGCTCTAAGAAACCTGGCTTCAGCCCGGTAGGTTTGAACATCAGCTTTGATATGATCAGGTGTGTTCCTTTGATCCAGTTTGGCTTCTGTGGTTTCCCGCAGAAATTCATTGGCTAAAGTGATCTGATAAAAGATTCTGTTGTAGGTTCCAGTGATAAACTGATTGGAAGAGGTCCAGTTGTGTTCGTGCAAGTCTCTGATCCCTTCATCACCCCAGCCTGTTACCGCTTCATCAGTAGTCAGTTCCTGTAACTTGAAATAATTTCTGAGGTAATTGGAGAATCCTTCGTCTATTCCTCCCAGGTCACCATCACCGGCCGGACCTTGCTGACCAGTCAGGGCCAATCCGGCATAGATTTTGGCTATAAATGCCCGGTAAGATGAAGGATCCTGAAATACAACCGCATTGGTCGAATCACTTTTTGGTTTAATATCCAGGTCGGTACAGGCTACCAGACCCAGAAACACCATCATTGTCAATCCTTTAAATATATTTTTCATAATGTTTCTTTTATTTCGCTTAAAAATTAAAGTCCTATAGATAATCCAATCAGGAAGGTCCTGGATCTGGGATAAATGTTGTTGTCAATACCATTTTCCACAATGGGGTCTAAACCACGGTAATTGGTAAAATTAAAGGCATTTTGTACCGTACCATATAACCTGATCCGGGCCGATTCAATCTGGTTGAAGGAATACCCCAGGGTAATGTTATCTACCAGCAGGAATGAACCATTCTGGATATACACATCTGAGAAATATTGAGGACGCTGGAAGCCATAAAGTAAGGCCGCAGCATGGATGTTGTTGGCAGTGTTACCGGTTAGACGGTCAAAATTACCATAATTAGATTCGTTATTATTGTAAACATAATTGCCCACATTACCACGCAGGGTGAAAGAGAAATCAAAATTTTTGTAATTCATGTTTGAAGTCACGCCATATATGATGTCGGCATCAGGACTTTGGAAGGGGTCTTTATCCTTATCATTAACAATGCCATCACCATTGGTATCCTCATACATGTCTGCCAGATCAGTCACGCCGTCTTCATTGTAATCAATTCCATCTACTCTGGGGTTGCCATTTTCATCCATTTTATGGGTATACACATAAAAAGAATTCACCGGCCAGCCTTCTCTCAGGATCTGGATGTTATTACCTACGCCACCACTGATACCACCAACTGTGTAACCTTCAAATTCTGGATCTTCGTTGTTATCCAGTTTCAGGATCTGGTTGTTGTTGTAGGCAACGTTGCCACTTAAAGACCATCTGAAAGCAGCCTTGTCCATCACGATTCCATTTAAGGATAATTCTACGCCTTGGTTGCTTAATGAGCCAATATTAGACAAGACCAGGTTTTTCAGGTTTGCCCCCACAGGAACTCCAACTTCAAATAACAGGTCCTCGGTTTTCTTGTAATAATATTCCAAAGATCCATTGAGCCTTCCTTCTAAAAACCCATAGTCTAGTCCGATATTGTAAGAGGTGGTTTCTTCCCACTTCAGACCGGCATCATATGCATTAGGTCTTAAAACACTGATGTATTCATTACCAAACTGATACCTGGCCCGGTTGTCACTCAGGGTATAAGTAGGCAGGTAAAGGTAATTACCTATTTCCTGGTTACCGTTGACACCATATCCTGCCCTTAATTTCAGGTCACTGAATATCCCGCTCAATCCTGCGGCAAAAGGCTCTTCCAAAATTCTCCAGGCAACAGCTGCTGAAGGGAACAGTCCCCATTTATCCAGGTCACCAAACCTGGTGGATCCATCTCTTCTTAAGGTGGCAGTCAGCAGGTACCTGTCTTTGAAGGAATAATTCAACCGGCCAAAGAATGAAATCAGCCTGTTTTGTTCGATACTGACAAAAGATAAATGGTCTGAAGCCGGATTGGCACTGTAACGGCCAAATATATCCGTTTCTAGATCCCAGGCTCTTGAACCTTTGTATTCTGCATCAAAATCCTGGTAAGAATAACCTGCAGTTAGGTCAATGGTACTGGAAATACCTTCCAGGTCTTTTTTGTATTTCAGCATGAAATCCAGCAGGGTATTCTGCCGATTCATATTTTCAAATCTTAATTCGCCATTATCGCCCACCCTTTGAGCTTCCAGTGTACTGGGTTGAAATCTTTCTCTTTGACCATTGGTGATATCAAATCCAGCTACCACTTTGGCGCTTAAACCCGGAACAAATGGCAACTTATATTCGAGGTCGAAACTACCGATAGAACGATAGCTATCTCCAAATTCTTCCTGCTGCATGATCTTTGAAACAGGGTTGTCTACCGCGATTTGGTCATTTTTAAATTCAAAGAATCCGCCGGTTTCCAGGCTTGAGGGATCATAAATGGGCTGGGTAGGATCAAAAGTGGCGGCATCACCAATTACGTCAGGTGAAAACTGATCGCGGGTATAGGCACCTTTGAAATTGATGTTATAAGTTAAGGCATCGTCCAACAGGGCGCTGTTCAGGTTTAAACCTAAACTTAGCCTTTCGGTTTTGGACCCTTTGATCACGCCTTCCAGACCCTGATAGCCCACTGAGGCTCTGAATCCAGTGTTATTGAAGCCGCCGGAGTAGCTTAAGTTGTGATTCTGACCATGTGCTGTTCTCAGTACAGCATCCATCCAGTCTGTGTTAGCGCCACCTAACTGATCCAGTTTTTGAGGAGCTTTAGCAGTTATGACATTTTGAAATTGTTCTGCATTCAGGATCTGGAATTCATTGGTCATCTGGGAAACAGAATAATTTCCACTATAGGTCAGTTGACCGTCCTGATCTTTTGATCCTCTTTTGGTGGTGATCATGATTACACCATTTGCGGCCCGGGAACCATATATTGCAGCGGCTGAAGCATCCTTTAAAACGGTAATTGATTCAATATCATCCGGATTTAAAAAGTTTAGGGGATTTCGGCCGTCAGATAGTCCTCCCGGATTAAAAGCATCATTCTGGATGGGCACACCATCAATGACGAACAAAGGTTCATTGCTGGCATTGATAGAAGTTCCTCCTCTGATCCGGATAGAAGACTGAGCCCCCGGCTGTCCATTATTGGGAGTGATCTGTACACCGGCTACTTTTCCGGCAATCAGCTGATCGGGAGAAACAATGGGGCCCCGGTTAAAATTTTCAGCATCTACCTTTTCAACCACACCAGTCACGTCTTTCTTTTGTTGTTGACCGTAACCTACCACTACAACTTCTGATAATTGCTGTACATCAGGACTCATTTCTACATTAAGGGTAGATTGGTTGCCTACTTCAATTTCCTGGGTAGCATAACCTACGAATGAAAACACAAGTGTGGCGCCCTGATCAACTCCAATGGCATAGTTTCCATTCATATCAGAAACTGTACCGTCTGAAGTACCTTTTACAACCACGTTTACACCTGGTATGCCAATTCCGTCAGTTGCATCTGTTACTTGTCCGCTTACAGTCATGTCCTGAGCTTTAAGGAGGCTACTTAAAGTCATTAACACAACCAAAAGACTTAGATGCAAAGTAAACTTACTTTTTTTCATAAATTTTAAGTTTTGGATTTGTTAATTAAAATATTCAAAATTATCATCTTTATAATTGCCATTAAATTATCATTTGTATAATTCAATTCATGGTCAAATATTATTGAGTTTGATATCATTTTCAAAATAAAACCCATTACATTTAGTTATCATTACCTGCCTTAATTACAGGGTCAGACAGGTGCGATACAGTAACATTTTTGGCATAAAAGGGCTATGGGTGGCTTCCAGGCGGTATTTGCAGGTTAACAAAAGGTTAACAAGATAATTTTTTGCAGGTGTAAATGACGGTTATCTTAAAGGGATATGTTAACCAGATATTTAGGTTGTGTTAACCTTTTGTTAACCTGATTTGAACTGAATGAAATCCAGCTGATTTAAATGGACATGATAAAATCAGACAAACTCTGGCCATTTTGTAATCCCAGTTTCTTTCTCAACCTGGTACGGGATACTTTCACACTATCCGGCGAAATACCCAGAATGGAGGCACATTCAGCGATGTTGAGATTAAGTCGGATTAGGGCACAATGTCTTAATTCCTGGTTAGTGAGATCAGGGGTATTAACTTTTAATTTGGAATAAAACCCTGTATAAACCTGTTCAAAATAAAGTCGAAACTCCTCCCAGTCTTTATCCAGCTTAAAGCTGTCATCGATCAGTTTCAGTGTTTTTTTCAATTCTGCCTGGGTGGAGCCATTGGGTGATTTGATGATTTTATCTATTCGATCTCTTAATCCTTTCAGGGTTTCATTTTTCTGAATAATATTTAAGGTATGGGTGGTCACTTGTTTATTTTTAAAATCAATCTGGTCCTGCAGCTGTTTTTCCTTTAAATGAAGATATTTAAGATCTGCTTCCGACAATGCCTGTTGGGATTCAAAGATAGATTTGTTTTTAGACAGTAGTTCTTCTTTTTGTTGTATCAGCTTGTTTTTTTGTCCAATGATCTCGTTTTTTTGCTGGTTGATCTCAGCTGTTCTGGCTTCAATTACAGCTTGTAACTTTCTTTTTTGTCTTAATAAGTGTTGATTATACAGCTTCATGGCCACTACGGTTATAATAGCTATCAATATGACAGACAAGCTATAAGCCCACCAGGTCTTGAACCAGGGTGTGGCAACCGTAAAACTCAGTGCCAGCGGATCGCTCCAGAGGGACCCACCGTCTCTTGCTCTCACTTCCAGCAAATATTGTCCTTCAGAAAAGCCATAAATGGATAAGTTATTGTTTTTTGAAGCCCTTGACCAGTTTGGATCCATTCCTTCTATTCTGGATTGGTATGAGATGTTTTTCCCGGGAAATGACAGTGTGATATATTCTACATTTAAACGAACATTGTATGGTATGATCACTTCCTGTCCTTGACTGACAGCATACTTATGATCATCAACCCGGACGTTTTTAAACATTGGTTTGGGTGTTTTATTGAATTTTTCCTGGTCCACATGTAATAATGCCATACCTTTGGCAGTAGCTACCAACAAATCTCCATCCTGATTAATAACCAAACCCCGGTCTTTCAGGATTTTGGAGGGCAAACCATTTTCATTGGTATATATAGTAGCTTTCTCATCCTGGTAAACAACCAATCCCATAGAATTAGCAAACCAGATCTTGCCATCTGCCACCACTATGGAGCGGGCCGGTTCGGATGGATCTATCCCGGTTACTTCCAATCTTTCCACCTGATTATAATTCCCCTGGTTATGTGCTATTTTGAGGATGCCCTGGTCTGATGCCAGCCAAAGATTGTCATTCTGATCGAAAAACATATCCTCTATCTGTATATCCGGATCAGGTTCAAATGAATAATCCAATGAAATGGGGTCAAATGAATCATTCACTGGATCGTAAGCATATAATAAGGAATCTTTGCCCCTGGAACTGGCAAAGATTTTTCCCTCAGATGATTGTTTCACCACTCTGGATTGAGGGACCTGCTCATATTGAAAAACTTCAAATGCAGGACTGATACGGGTAACCCACTGATTTGCCCCGGAAAACCACTTATTGCCTTTTTGATCTAAAAAGATATGGGATATGGCACTGTTGCTATTTGGTTGATAATTTGTAAGTTCTTTTTGATCAAGGTGATAACTAAATATACTGCCAAATGCATCCCCGATCCAAACCAGCCTGTCTTCTATCAGGATCTGATCAAAATAAGTTCTTTCCGAATGAAAAACTTCCTTTACCTGGTCAGTGTTCAGACCTGGCAACATGAGCATGGTTTGTCCTACTGAATAATAAATTTGTTGATTTTGATCCAGGGAAATGGATTCAATCCGGTTTCGTCCTACCGGCTCTATGATATTGATGATGGTGGGCTTAAATAATCCAACGTTTTCACTGCCGGTAATCCAAAGTTCCTTTTGCCCGGTGTCGTAGTGAAAATCAAGTATATCATTGAAGCCGATCATATTTAGGGGGGTGACATGGTAATCAGCCCCATTTATGTCCATCTCATATAGCCCGTTGAGCCAGGTGCCTATAAAAAGATTGTCGTTTTCTGTTACAATGGCGCTGGAAAGCTGGGTGAGGTCATCAATGAACTGTTCATTAAGTATATTTCGATCACTGTCTACCTTTATCTTTAGAATTCCTTCAGCTCCACCCATTAGCAGATAATCGCCCTGTAATGTCACCAGGAAAGAAACTTCAGTTAACTGATGATCTAAGACAACCTGCTCTAATTCCCTCGTAGCAGGATCATAATAAAGCAATTGACCATTAAAGGAGGTTATCCACAGATTATCAAAGGCATCTTCACTAAAAGCAAAAGTTCTGTGATAATTAATAGAACGAAAAGAATCATCCAATTCAAAGCGTTTCATTCCTGTTTGATCAATCCGAACTATGGCATTGAACTCACCAATCCAAATATCTTCCTGCTGGTCTTCATATATGGTTTTAGGATAATTCAGAGACTGGTTTATTTCATATCCATAAATTTCAGGAACTTTAAATATGGTAGTATCCTCATTGTTAATAATTTCAAACAAGCCCAGGTCATGCAATACCAGGAACTGACCATTTTTTCTTTTAAGGAAGGCTTTGGTATATGGCGTGGGGAAAGATTTATAAAACAGATCTGTGTCCGTGCCATTATAGCGTATCACCCCCTGGTCTGTAGCTAGCCAAACAAATCCTTTGTGATCTTTACTTATGCTTTTGATCAATTCCCTGGAAGGAATGTCATTGATATTATAATACTTTAGCTGTTCATACTGGCCGTATGCCGGATGTAAGGCCCACACCAATAGGATGAATAATATAATTTTGGGTCTATTCATACTAAATCATTCCCTGCAAATATCGACTGTTTTTTTAATTCATCCTATCCTAAACAATTTTTAAGCCACTTTTTTGAGAAAGCTAAAATATTGCAGAATTATTCCTGATACTCGCTGGTGGCACAAGGTTTAAGAAACTTCAGAGTGTGTAGATTTACCGGCATAAACAAAGGATTGCAGGCAAATTGACAAAAAATTCTAAAAAAAAGTTATGGTCTATTAAAGTTTATAATATAAATTACGACGATTTTTATAATGTGTCACACAAAACAGGATGATTTTAAATACTTATGCGATTACATGTAATTGATGCAGTTATAATTTTGGGGTATTTGCTGGCCACGGTAGTAATTGGACTGGTGCTTAAAAATATCGCTCAAAAAGATAAATCTTCTTATTTACTGGGGAGTAACCGGTTGCCCTGGTATTTACTGGGTTTATCCAATGCTTCTGGTATGTTTGATATATCAGGTACCATGTGGTTAGTTACCCTCTTGTTTATTTACGGGTTAAAAAGTATCTGGATTCCCTGGCTATGGCCCGTATTTAATCAGGTATTTCTGATGGTTTACCTGTCCATGTGGTTAAGAAGGTCAAATGTAACCACCGGAGCAGAATGGATCGGGACCCGCTTTGGTTTTGGACGACAGGGGGCGCTTTCTCATAATATTGTAGTGGTATATGCCTTGATCGGATGTTTGGGTTTCCTGGCCTATGGTTTTGTAGGTTTGGGAAAATTTGTGGAGATATTTTTACCCTGGGAGATCGTGCAAAACTATGTTCCTTTTGCGGTAGCACCGGAATATGTTCCCCATCTTTATGGTATCGTTTTCACGCTTTTTGCCGTTTTCTATGCAGTTTTAGGGGGTATGGTCAGTATCGTTTGGGCTGATTTGCTGCAGTATATCATCATGACCATTTCAGCTATAGTGATCGGTGTTATTGCTATGAATGCCATTAGCACCCATGAACTTGTTGTACCAGACGGCTGGAAGAATCCCTTTTTTGGCTGGAATCTGAATATCGACTGGAGAGGCATTATTGCTGAAGTCAATGAAAAGGTGGTCAGCGATGGTTATTCTCTGTTCACTGTTTTTTTTATGATGATGTTGTTTAAAGGCATCATGGTAAGTGCGGCTGGTCCGGCTCCCAACTATGATATGCAAAAGATCCTGGCCACCAGATCCCCGGTAGAAGCTTCAAAAATGAGTGCTTTTGTATCGGTGGTTTTGATGCCTATCCGTTATTTTATGATCGCTGGATTTGGGGTATTGGCTATTTTATTTTATGATCGCTTAGACCTTCGGGTAGCAGGTATTCTGGATTTTGAGCAAATTTTGCCTTCATCCATCAATGAGTTTGTTCCGGTGGGCTTTATGGGGATGTTACTGGCCGGATTGATGGCAGCCTTTATGTCAACCTTTGCCGGCACCCTGAATGCGGCCCAGGCCTATATGATCAATGATATTTATCTGAAATACATGAAGCCCAAGGCATCAAACAAGGAAGTTAGCCGGGCCAATTATATTACTGGTATCTCTATTGTGATAATCAGTGTTGTACTGGGAGTATTTGCTGAAGATGTTAATAGTGTCTTAAACTGGATAGTGAATGCCTTATGGGGAAGTTATATAGCGTCTAACGTATTGAAGTGGTATTGGTGGCGATTTAATGGATATGGTTATTTCTGGGGAATGGTAGCTGGTTTGTTACCGGCATTGGTGTTTCCGATTTTCATTGATAATAGCATGATGATCTATTTCTTCCCGATTATTGCCCTTATCTCGTTTGCTGCAGCTATTATAGCAACCATTAAATCCAAGCCCACTGATGATAAAGTGTTGATGGATTTTTACATGACAGTGAAGCCCTGGGGATTCTGGAAACCTGTTCATGATAAAGTCATGAAGAAATATCCTGATTTTGAAAAAAACAAGAATTTCAAGCGGGATATGTTCAATATCGTGATTGGTACCATTGCTCAAACAGCCCTGGTGGCTTTGCCTATATATATCGTGATCAAGGAAAATGTTCCGGTGGTGATAACTATTGTAATCACCATTATTTGTGGTATTATTTTAAAGAAAACCTGGTGGGACAGATTGGAGGAAGAAGGAAATTACAAGCCAAAACATTTGTCGGATGACAAGGAAGAATTGGTGGGGGCTAAATAAGTACAGAAGTAGCATTTATAAAAAAGAGGCTGGACTTTACAACCAGCCTCTTTTGGTTTTAATCCTCAATTGTTTAGTCTATTCGCAAATAGTGAAGGCTGTTTTATCAAATACTAGGGAACTGTTTACAGGTCCACTATTAAACCAGTTTGAATTCCAATTTAAAATATCCATAAAAGCCGGATAAGGTCCAAAAATTTCCTCTGTTTCCAAAGGCCATTTCCAGTCTTCCGGAATGATGATTCCATTGGGGTAGTTTTTGTTGTTGCTTTGTAGCAGATAGGTGTCATTAGCATCATCTCCTGTAATTTCCCAAATGTGAAGCAGATAAGGTGCATCATCATTGGTAGGTAATACCCTGATAAAAGGATCTATATAGGATTCAACAATTCCGGTTGTTATTTTATTGAGATTTCCTGTAATCACAATTGCAAATTCAGCCGTGGCTGATTCCAGGCAATTAATGGGAGGGAAGGTATTGGTGGCATAGGTATAATTGGTTAAATTATTGGGAGGCAGTGCCGCTTTTGTATTATCAAAAACAATTAAAATTAGTTCTCCGGATCCAACAATGGCACCATCATTTACTGAATAATCACCTGTAATAGGAACCCGTACCTTAAACTGATGATTATATCCTGCTCCTCTGGCCGTGGCAAAAAATTTCAGATACAGTTTGGTTTTATCCCCATCTAGTGGAAAACAGACAGAAATTAATCCTTCTTACTAGCTTTATCTAAAAAATTTGTATAGCGACTGTTCCTTACATGAGGACCAAATGGCAATATTTAAATAAATTATATTTAAATATTGATAATTGTATGACTTAATAAAGGTAAAATTATATTTATTTATTTATTATCCTGATTATATTATAAATATATTCTGATAATTAAATAAAAATACTAAAAAATTACATGGAGTTTGCTAATTCACCTAAAAAGGTAAAGCTTAAGAATAGTATAATTATATTTTAAAAATTGCCTGATTATTAGATTATAAAGGATTATTTTTTATAATTTTAGTGAAATTTTTATTTATCTGATATTTTAATACCGGTAATAATAAAGCCATGAAATTCGGATTTTTTGATGATCAGCACAGAGAGTATGTAATTACTACACCCCAAACACCTTATCCCTGGATCAATTATCTGGGACAGGAGGATTTCTTTTCAATCATTTCCAATACTGCCGGTGGATATAGCTTCTACAAGGATGCCAGGTTGCGAAGAATTACCCGGTATCGCTACAACAATGTGCCTATCGACAACAACGGCCGTTACTTCTATCTTAAAGAAGGGGATACTATATGGTGTCCCGGTTGGAAACCGGTTAAAACAGACCTGGATCACTATGAATGCAGGCATGGATTAGGTTATTCTTTATTTAAGGCAGCAAAAAATGAGCTACAGGCTCAGGTACTTTATTTTGTTCCTTTGGGCGATCATTGCGAGATACAAAAAGTATCCCTTACGAATCTTTCAGCTCAAAAAAAATCTTTTCAACTGTTTTCATTGCAGGAATTTTGTCTGTGGAATGCCCTGGATGATATGACAAATTTCCAACGAAATTTTTCTACCGGAGAGGTGGAAGTTGATGATGGAATGATCTATCATAAAACAGAATACAAAGAAAGGAGAAATCACTATGCATTTTATTCAGTGAATTCACCCATTCAGGGTTTTGAAACTGACAGAGAAGCATTTCTGGGCTTATATAATGGATATGAAGCCCCACAGGCAGTGATTTCCGGCCAAAGCAACAACACTGTGGCACATGGTTGGTCACCGATTGCTTCTCATCAGCTAAATATAGAATTGGAGCCGGGAGAGACCAAAAATTTTGTGTTTATGTTGGGTTATGTTGAAAATGAACCTGATCAAAAATGGGAAACAAGGAATGTCATCAATAAATCTAAAGCCAGAAAGCTGGTAGAAAAATATAATTTAATCCCGACGGTAGAGCAGGCCTGGCAAAACCTGAAGGATCATTGGGAGGATTTGCTAACGGTATATCAGGTTAATCACCGGGATCAGCGATTAAATAGAATGGTAAATACCTGGAACCAATACCAATGTATGGTGACCTTCTGCATGTCCCGCTCAGCATCTTACTTTGAATCTGGTATTGGCCGGGGAATGGGATTTCGCGATTCTAACCAGGACCTGATTGGTTTTGTCCACCTGATCCCGGAGAAAGCCAGACAAAGGATCCTGGATATAGCCGCTACCCAGTTTGAAGATGGGGGGGCTTACCATCAATATCAGCCCCTGACCAAAAAAGGCAACCATGAAATTGGATCAAATTTCAATGATGACCCCTTGTGGTTGATCCTGGCTGCCACAGCATATATTAAAGAAACCGGTGACTTTTCTATTTTGGATGAAAGCGTTCCATTTGATAATGATCCTGCCAAAGCCCAGCCATTATTTGTCCACCTTACGCGATCTTTTGATCATGTAATCAATAACCTTGGCCCTCATGGTCTGCCTTTGATCGGAAGGGCTGACTGGAACGATTGTTTAAATCTCAATTGCTTTTCCAGTAATCCTGATGAATCGTTTCAGACCACTGAAAACAAGGCTGGTAAAGTAGCTGAATCCGTTTTTATAGCAGGTTTATTTATGCTGTATGGCTCAGAATATGTTCGTTTGTGCCGTCTGTTAGATCAGCCCAAAGAAGCTGACCGGGCTCAAGCAGCAGTGGACCAAATGAAAGATACGGTTTATCAACATGGTTGGGACGGAAATTGGTTTTTAAGAGCTTATGATAATAACGGTGAAATGATTGGCAGCCATAAAAATGAAGAAGGCAAGATCTTTATAGAACCACAGGGATTTTGTGTAATGGCTGGTTTGGGTCTGGAAGATGGTAAAGCCGCAATGGCCCTTGATTCGGTGAAAAAATACCTGGATTGCCCCTATGGTATTGTGTTAAATAATCCTGCTTTTACCCAATATTACATTAATATGGGTGAAATTTCTACCTATCCTGCTGGTTATAAAGAAAATGCTGGTATATTTTGTCATAATAATCCCTGGATTATGATTGCTGAAACCATACTTGGCCATGGCAATGCTGCCTATGATTATTATCAAAAGATCTCCCCGGCTTACCTGGAGGAGATAAGTGATCTGCACAAAGTGGAACCTTATGTTTATGCTCAAATGATTGCCGGCAAAGATGCATTTAAACCAGGTGAAGCTAAAAACAGCTGGCTCACCGGCACAGCAGCCTGGAATTTTTATGCTATCAGCCAGTACATTTTAGGTGTTCAACCCGATTATAATGGATTGAAAATTGACCCTTGTATACCTTCCAGTTGGAAAAGTTTTAGCCTGACCAGAAAATTCAGAGGATCCACCTATCAAATTACCATCAAAAATCCTAACCAGGTAGAAAAAGGAATAAGATCCATTACCGTGGATGGACAATCACAGGAAGGGAATATACTTCCGATATACAATGATCAAAAAGAGCATTTGGTGGAAGTGATAATGGGTTGAAATAATTAATACTGCATGCATTATCTTTTGTCGTTTAATCAGAAAACCGAAAAATTCCTGTTTTGGGCCACAGCCCTTACCAGTGGAGTCTTTTTCATAATGATCTGTCTGAATGTAATAGCCAGATATTTGCTTAATGCACCGATAATGGGTTCAGTGGAAATCAGCCGGTTGGCTTTTGTATGGTCCGCCTTTTTAGCTTCAGCCCTTTGCTATCGTAAAAAATCCCATATAGCTATTACTTATTTTGCTGATCGATTGCCAGCCCGGTTCAGCCATATTTTGGCCCTGGTCGTTTATCTGATCACCTGCCTGTTTTTTATGGTACTTTTCTTTTATTCCATTGATGTTGCCTATGTATTACGAAATACCAGTTTTCCGGTGATGCAATTATCTCAGACCTGGTTATATGCTCCGATTCCGGTTTTATCCTTTTTTATAATTTTCTTTTGCTTGGAAGAACTAATTCTGGAAATCAGAACGCTCAAAACTCTCACCTGATGCTGTGGGTTCTGACCATATCGTTTCTGGTGTTTGCCCTGGTCAGGATGCCAATTGCTATTGCATTGGCAGTAGCTACCATGCTGACCCTGCTTCTTTTTACCGAAATTCCACTGGCTGCCATTCCTCACAGGATGGTAAATATGCTGGATTCTTATGTGTTCCTGGCTATTCCATTGTTTTTGTTGGCAGGAAGGTTAATGAATGCGGGTGGAATTACCGACCGATTATTCAGATTTGCCCGGGTATTAGTGGGGCATGTTACCGGTGGATTAGCCCATGCAAATGTTTTGGCCGGGATGTTCTTTTCTGCTATATCTGGTTCAGCTGTGGCTGCAGTGGGAGGTTTGGGTGAAATTGAGATGAAAGCTATGAAGGAAAATGGGTTTGATGGAGAATTTTCAGCTTCTGTAACGGTGGCTGCCTCTGTACTGGGTCCGGTAATACCGCCTAGTATACCGCTCATTATTTATGCATCCATGACTGAGAATTCGGTGGGGAAATTATTCCTGGGTGGTGTAGTACCTGGCATTTTGCTAGCCCTGGGACTGATGGTCCTGATCTATATCATGAGCAAGATACGGCATTATCCCAAAGACCAATGGCCTGGTTTTAGGCAGCTCGCCAAAGCCTTAAAAAGTGCTTTTTTGCCCCTTTTAATGCCGGTCATCATGTTAGGAGGCATCTATTCAGGCGTTTTTACTCCCACAGAAGCTGCCGCTGTGGCCGGTGCTTATGCTTTATTAATTGGAATAGCTGTGTATGGCACTGTAAAGTTCAAGGACCTGCCTCAGATTCTGGCTGAAACTATGGTAGCTTCTTCCCTGGTCTTGTTTGTTATTTCTACCACATCAGCTTTTTCCTTTGTATTGACTATAGAAAGTGCCGGAGAGTTGATCACAAAGGCAGTTTTATCTTTTACCGAAAATAAAATTGTTGTTTTATTGATCATCAATATACTATTACTGGTATTTGGTGCTTTAATGGAAGCAGGTGTGGTACTGATCCTGTTTATACCTATTTTGTATCCCCTGGCAATGAATTTGGGGTTCGATCCCATTCATTTTGGTGTGATCATGGCAGTAAATTTGATGATTGGAGTGGCTACACCTCCGATGGGGGTTTGTTTATTTATGATGAGCCATATTAGCGGCATCAAACTGGAAATACTGATGAAAAAGATACTTCCTTTTTTGATACCGCTGCTGGTGGTTTTGTTACTGATTTCCTATATTCCCTGGCTGGTTACTTATTTACCGGATTTATATAATTAAGGTCGATGTTGTATAGCATGATAAGGTTTTTGTTTTTTCTCTTGATATTTTGTTTAAGCTGTGAACCTGTGGCAAAAGGTCCCAGAATGATCAAGGTTGGATTAACCCATGCCCAAAGTCATTCCTTTACCCAGGCCTTGCTTAGATTCAAAAATTGTTTTGAGCAAAAAACCAATAATCGGTACCAGATCAGGATTTTCCATAGTTCCCAATTGGGTGGAGAAAAAGAAATGCAGGAGATGCTGACTGTGGGAAGCCTGGAAATATCCCTGTCTGGGGTGGTCAATACCTATGAGCCCATGTTTGCAATATTTGAAATGCCATATTTGTACCGGGATCGTGAACATATTTTTAAGGTAAATAACAGTCAGGTTATGCAGCAGATCAGTCTGCCTTTGCAGAATAATGGTATCCGGCTGATCGGATTTTATGAAAATGGTTTTAGAAACATCACCAATTCGATCAGGCCAATTCATACACCCGATGATGTGGCCGGATTAAAGATCAGAACCCCGGAAAACCCGGCTCAGATCGAGACCATGAAAGCACTGGCTGCCATTCCTACGCCCATGAGCTTTTCAGAATTATATACCGCCCTGGTACAGGGTGTAGTTGATGGACAGGAAAATCCCCTTCAAAACATCTGGTTCAATCGGTTATATGAAGCCCAGCCTTATCTGGCCATGACTCATCACATATATAACTCGCTTTATATACTGGCAGGGAAACGGTTTTGGCAAAGCCTTCCCGCCAACGATCAGGTCTTGCTAAAAGAATGTCTGGCTGCTTCCAGCCTTTGGCAACTGAATTATATGGAAACTCTGGATAAAGAACTGGAGCAAAAAATGAAGGAATATGGTATAGAATTTACCTATCCTGATCGAGCTGCTTTTGAAAAGGCCTCGTGGCCGGCTTATGAAAGCATTTACCAGCAGTTGGGTGAAGAGGCCCGGAATTATGTACAACAAATAAAACAAATAGAATGAAAATGAATAAGTTAAGTATATTGACAATCTTTCTGATGTTGTTTATTTCAAATGCATGTGATAATGGTCCGGTAGAAGGAAAGATCTACTATATCAATTCCTATCATCAGGGATATGGTTCCAGCGATGATGTGATGACAGGTATTAATCAGATATTGGATGAGCATCAGATCACCTTAAAAACCTTCTATATGGATACTAAAAGGGAGCCTGCCGGGCAAGCCATAAAGGCCAGGGTAGATCAAATCAGGAAAGAGATCCGTCAGTTTCAGCCGGATGTGATCATTGCTTCAGATGATAACGCGGTGAAACACGTGATTGAGCCGTTTTATAAAGGAAAAGATATCCCGGTGGTATTTTGCGGGGTAAACTGGAATGCTGACCAATATGGATTACCAGCAGAAAATGTAACCGGTATGCTGGAAGTATTACCATTAGGTGCTTGTCTGGATACTATGAAAAATTATTACCCTCAGGCCCGCAACCTTACCGTGTTATCGGAGAATACAACTTCCGAAAGAAAAAATAAGGAACTGCTGGATACCTTGTTCAGCCATAAAGGGTTTAAGGTGAATTACGCACTGGTTGATAATTTTGAAACCTGGAAAACCAATTTTATCACCAGTAATATGAATGCAGATCTGATCTATTTTTCCACCAATGGTGCCATTAAAAATTGGGATGAGGCAAAAGCGATCGATTTTATCAAACAAAACATTCGGGTACCAGTACTAACCTGCGATGATTTTATGATGAAATATACTGTATTTGGCCTGACTAAAATTGCGGAAGAACAAGGAGAATGGGCTGCCCGGACTGCTTTGGAAATAATCAAAGGTGAAGATCCTTCTGACATAGCCCTGACTCGTAATAAACAAGTCCAGGCCTGGATTAACCCGGTGCTGGCCGATTCTGTAGGTTTTAACCCTTCCCAGGAGCTTAAAGAAAAAAGTAAAATAATTGATTATCAGGAAAATCTTTAGATATGGAATTTGATCAAATAAAAAAAGTTACCGTTTTAGGAACCGGGAATATGGGTCCTGGAATTGCTTACCTATTTGCCAAAGCGGGTTACAATACCTTTATGTGGGGAAGGACCGAGCAAAGCACAAAGAAAGGTGAGGATAACCTTCGGAAAAATCTGGATGACATGTTAAGAGAGGAACTGATCTCATCTGAAGAAGCCGGACAAATAAGTAAAAATGTGCATGTGGTGACAGACCTGGGTCTGGCCTGTGATCAAACCGGTTTTATTTCAGAAGCAATACCGGAAAATCTGGAACTGAAACAGGAAATTTTCTCCCGTCTGGAAGCGCTAGCACCGGAAAATGCCATCATCAGTTCAAATACATCTACCTTACTGCCATCCCAGCTAAAAGAAAAAATGCGCCATCCGGAAAGGTTTTTGGTAGCACACTTTTGGAATCCGGCCTACCTGGCTCCTTTGGTAGAAGTATGTGGCAGTGCTGATACTACTGAAGAAGTTATAAATACCACTATGAAGCTGTTAAAATTGGTAGGTAATGAGCCGGTACGTATGAAAAAGGAGATCCTGGGCTATATTGGCAACCGAATCATGCATGCCATGAATCGGGAAGCTCTTTACCTGATTGGAGAAGGAATTGTTTCCCCCGAAGATGTAGATAAAGTAATTTTATCCAGCTTTGGACCTCGTTTTGCAAATCTTGGCCCCATGGAATATCTTGATTTTTCCGGTTTGGACCTGATCAAATCTATTCAAGGATATCTGTATGGTGATCTTGATACTACCCCTGGTGTTTTACCAGTGGTTGAACAAAAAAATGAGGCAGGAGATCTGGGCCTTAAGACAGGTAAAGGCTTATTTGACTGGTCCGGCAAAGATCCCAACCTGATACGAGCCAACCGGGACAAAGAATTTATGCGCAAGTTAAAAGATAAAAAATCAAATAAATGAATCAATACATACTGATCGTTTTACACAAGCTGAACCAATCCTTTGGATATTATGATGTACAAACCGGGAAAAAAACAGCCAGCATTCCCACCCGGGTATTCCCTCATGAATGCTGCTTGTCACCGGACCGTACCAGGCTTTTTATTACTGAATATGGTTTACGCGGGGTAGAAACTCCAGGAAAGGGTGGTAATACAGTGGCGGTATTTGATCTGAAAACCAGGAAAAGGACAAGTACCATATCTACCGGTGATTATGACCGGCCTCATGGTATCGTCAGTTGGGGTGATAAGTTATTTGTGACCAGTGAATCAACCCAAAAGCTCCTGATTTTTGATATTCATACAGAGGAATTGATCTATATTGTTGATACAGATGCTTTACTTTCCCATATGGTCAATATTGCTCCTGATGGTAAAACAGTTTATACGGCCAATGTTAGTTCGGGTACTTTATCCGCAATTGACCCTGAAACAGGAGTAGTGATCAAACAGATAAAAGTAAAAGAGCGTCCTGAAGGAATGGCTTTTTCACCAAATGGAAAATTAATGTATGTGGTAAACCGGGAAAGCAAGGCTGTGTCAATAGTAGATACAGAAGCTATGGAAGAAATTGATAGCATTTCTACCGGCCATGGACCGGTAAGGATCGTAATTACCCCCGATGGCAAACGAATTGCTTTTCCTTTATTTCATTCTGATGTGGTAGAAGTTGCTGACACTGAAAGCAGAAAGGTTATAAAAACTATACCTGTAGGCAAACAGCCGGCGGGAACTGCCATTTCACCGGATGGTAAACTGGTATTTATGTCCTGCGAAATAGAAAACAAGGTTTATGTATTATCTATGGAAAGCCTGGAAATCATCAAAACCATCGATACCGAAAATGGATGTGATGCCATGGTTTGTATTTATCAAAATGAAATAAATTAGTGAATTATGAAAGCATTGGTATTAGAAGCATATAAAAAATTTGATTTTAAAGAAGTTTCGCAGCCTCAACCAAGTCCCCGGGAGGTACTGGTAAGGACCAAAGCGGTGGGTATTTGTGGCAGTGATGTACATGGAATGGATGGCAGCACCGGACGCAGACAACCACCCATCATTATGGGACATGAAGCATCGGGAATTATTGAAGAGGTAGGAGAGGAGGTAAATGACTGGAAGCCAGGAGATCGGGTTACTTTTGATTCCACCATATATGAACTTGACGACTGGTATACCTTACAGGGGATGTACAACCTGAGTGATAACCGAAAGGTATTGGGCGTTTCCTGCGATGATTATCGCAGGCATGGAGCGTTTGCCGAATATGTGGTGGTGCCGCAGCATATTCTCTATCAGATCCCGGAAAATGTGTCATTCGAACAGGCTGCCATGGTAGAGCCGGTGGCTGTAGCAGCCCACGCAGTAGGTTTATCGCCCCTGGTGTTGAACGATACAGCGGTGGTGGTAGGAGCTGGAATGATTGGGCTTTTTCTGGTACAGGTACTGAAAGTAGCAGGTTGCGGTAAAGTCATTGCCGTAGACCTGGATCAGCAAAAGATGGACCTGGCCCGAAAAATGGGGGCAGACCATGTCTTTAATCCTGATTGGCAGGATGTTCCCCGGGAAATCAAAGACATTACCAATGGGAGAGGTGCAGATTTGGCTTTTGAAGCAGTAGGTATTACCAGCACAGTGAAAATGGCCATTGATTCGGTACGAAAAGGAGCCACTGTTACATTAGTGGGCAATCTTTCACCTCAGGTGGAATTACCTTTACAGTCAGTGGTAACCAGGCAGATCAGACTACAGGGCAGTTGTGCCATTGCCGGAGAATATCCTGCCGTGCTGGATATGATCTCCCGCCAGCAGGTAGACGTAGATACTATTATAAGCGCAATAGCTCCCTTAAGCGAAGGGGCCAGTTGGTTCAGCCGCCTGTATCAGAAAGAGCCAGGATTGATGAAAGTGGTTTTACAGCCATAGGTTTTTTGAAATTTATAAAGGTATATCTTAATTATGGAAATATTAAAAGCAGGAATAGTAGGCTGCGGGAAGGTTAGCCATTTACATGCAAAGGCTCTTCAAAGTGTGAAAAACGCCAAATTGGCAGCTGTACAAAGCCGTAGCATCAATAAAGCTGATTCATTTGGTTCGCAATACCAGGTCAATGGATATGATGATGTGGAAAAGATGATCCGGCAGGAAGGACTGGATCTGGTAATAATATGCACTCCACACCCTTTTCATTATTCACCTACTGAAATGGCTGCCGATTTAGGAGCCCATGTGTTGGTGGAAAAACCTATTGCCTCCACCCTTGAAGATACCGATAAAATGATTGAAGCCTGTAAAAAAGCAAAGGTAAAGCTTGGCGTGATCAGTCAGCGGCGATTTTATGAACCAGTAAAAAGGGTAAAACAAGCTATTGATGGCGGTAAAATTGGAATGCCAGTATTAGGCACTGTAAATATGTTGGGCTGGCGAGATGAAGCCTATTACCAAAGCGATGCCTGGAGAGGAACCTGGGAAATGGAAGGAGGAGGAGTACTGGTAAATCAGGCACCTCACCAATTGGATATTCTGCAATGGTTTATGGGGCCTGTGGATGAATTGTTTGGCTACTGGGCTAATTTGAACCACCCCTATATTGAGGTAGAAGATACAGCATTGGCTTTGTTGAAATTTCGAAATGGAGGGTTGGGAAATATTATTGTAAGTAACTCTCAAAAACCAGGCATTTATGGTAAAGTACATGTACATGGCAATAATGGTGCTTCAGTAGGGGTTCAGACCGATGGGGGAGCCATGTTCATTGCCGGAATGTCAAACATTCAGGAACCGCCGGTAAACGATGTGTGGAGTATACCCGGAGAAGAAACAGAATTGACCCGATGGAAAGAGAAAGACAGTAAGTTTTTCAGTAGTATTGATCCTACTACCTATTACCACCAGTTGCAAATTGAAGATTTTACTGATGCTATTTTAAATGATAAGAAACCGTTAGTCACCGGAGAAGAAGGAAGGGTCACTGTTGAGATTTTTTCCGCTATTTACCGCTCTCAAAGAGATGGTAAGCCAGTTAAATTTCCGGTGCAACCGGAAAACAGCCAGGATATGGACGGCAGGATTAAATAACATCAGAATTTATTATAGTGTTTTTATTTTATAATATCTTATTACCAATTTACTAAGTACTTCCTGTGAGGGTCATTTAAAACCTCCTAAAAACAAACATCAACTTAAAGCCAGGTCATTTATCTTCTGAAATTTTTTTGTACCATCTTTTGTAAAATCACCTAATTTTCTATAAATTGGGGTCCTTTTAATAATGATATGATTTGGTTTGGGGGAACTAATTTCAATCAGACTTCCAACTTATTTTTAACGCTATGATCGAAAAACCTGATGAACCTGATAAGTTGTTATCCTTTTTACCCCAGCTTGGCGTTTGTATTACCATAGACAAACACCAAAATATCACTCAAATTCACCCAGTTTTTTTAAAATTACTGAAATACCAGGAACCCGAGATTTTACAAAAACCCTATCAAGCGTTTTTTTCTGAAAAGTCTAAGGAATTGCTGAATGAAAATGGGGATCTATCTTCTTGTCATCCGGTAAATTTGGAATTGGCAGATGCAAATGGACATATAAAAAACTTATCATTTCTGGTAATTCAATCGGATCAGGAATTGACTTTGTGCCTTTGGAATGCTTATGAACAATTACAAAAAATACAGCAGGAAAAAGCTTCAATTTGGGAGAAATTATTTGACAACGCTCCCCTGGGATTATGTTTATTAAACCAAAATAAGATTTCCTTTGTCAATCAGCAGCTATGTAAAATGACCTATTATGAGAAGGATGAACTGACTAATCTAAACCTGACCAATTTATTTTCCCAACCCGGTGACTGGAACCTAATAAAGGAAGATAGCACCTTGTCAAATGATTCGTTTATAAGCCGGGAAGTAAAATGGAAAACACGTATAGGGACTGAGTTTGATGTTTTAATTAACCTTACTCACCTGGATGAACCGGAAAGGAACATTGATATGGCTGTTTTTGCCCTGGATATCTCTGAGGTTAAGGATGTTGAGTATGCCCTTTTGGAAAGTGAAAAAAACCTGACCCAACATCTTGAAGAAATTCAAACCATTACAGAAGAATTGCGGGTATCAAATGACGAGTTATCTGACATAAATTTACAGTTACAAGAAGCAAATTTCAGATTATCTGAAAGTGAAAAAACTTATAAATCCATGTTTCAGGATAATACTTCGATCATGCTCCTGATTGACCCTGATGATGGTAAAATCGTAGATGCCAATCATGCTGCTTGCCAGTTTTATGGATATATGCCTGCCGAATTCAGAAATATGTACATAGATGAGATCAATTTATATGATCCTGAATTGATCAGGAATGATCTCTACAAAGTGAAAAATGATAATAGCAATTATTTCAGATTTAAGCACAAACTGGCCAACGGATCATTCAGAGATGTGGAGGTTTATTCTGGTCCTGTTACAGTTGAAAAGCGAAAGTTGCTATATTCAATCATACATGATGTAACTGATAGGGTGGAGGTGCAAAGAAAGCACCTGAAATTGCTGGAGCAATTTAAAAAGTTGGTGGACACCATTCCTAATGGAATTGATGAATGTGATGCAGATGGCACCATTTTATTTAGCAATACAGCTCATTACCAAATGATGAAAATGGAAGAAGGAGAATTGATTGGGAAGAGCATTACGGATTTTATGGACAGAGAGGATAAAGAAGAGTTGTGCAATTTCTACAAATATGTCATGGAAATCAAACCCGTCCCTACACCTTTTATTGCCCGTCAAAAGACTAAAGATGGAGAATATATTGATGTTCAGTTGGATTGGAATTATTTGAAGGATGAGCAGGACCAAATTACCGGCTTTATTGTGGTTATTTCTGATATTACTGAACGAAAGAAAAATGAAGCGGCCCTCACTGAAAGTGAAAATAAGTTTCGCAACCTTGTTGAAAATATAGATGAAGCTTTCTGGTTAAGAGATCTGAATACTGATAAAATGATTTATCTTAGCCCTGGGTATGAAAAGATATGGAGTAGTAGCCGTGAAAAAGCGCTGGATAACCCTGAATCCTTATTTGATCAGATTCATCCTGATGATAAAGACCTGGTAAGAGCAAAGCTTTTCAGTCCGTCAATGGATTTTATCGAGGATATTGAATGTAGGATTATTAAACCAGGTGGCTCTGTTGTTTGGGTTATGATCAAGTCATTTGTATTGAAAGAAGGATCAAACATACATCAGATAGGATTAGCCACTGATATCACAGAAAGGAAGCGCACAAATCAACACATTCTTGCTCAAAATGTGGAACTAAAGAAAATTAACCAGGAATTGGACCAGTTCGTTTATAGTGTTTCACACAATCTGCGTTCACCCCTGACTTCTATTCTGGGCTTAGTCAATTTGCTTAAGATCACAGATGATCCGCAACAGGTGGATGAAATGCTGAAATTAATTGAAAATAGTATCATCAAACTGGATGAAACCATTCATGAGATCATTGACTATTCAAAAAATGCACGGATGGAAGTAGTTCAGGAAGCCTTTGACGTGGAAGAATTATTAGAAGATGTGCTGGAAAGATTAAAATATCTTTATCAGAAAAAATCTATTAAAATTCTAAAAGAGGTGTCACCCCATAAGATATTCCGATCTGATGCTTCCAGGTTGAGGGTTGTCCTAATTAATCTGATTTCCAATGCCATCAAATACTATGATCCTAATAAACCTATACCTTATGTCAAAATTAATATAGAACCACATCAGAAGGGGCTGAAAATAATAGTTTCGGACAATGGCATAGGCATTCCGGAAAAAGAGACCGAAAAAATCTTTAAAATGTTCTATAGAGCTACAGAATTATCAAGCGGGGCGGGTTTAGGGTTGGCTATTGTAAAAGAAGTATTGGATAAATTGAATGGTATGATTTCAGTTAAATCAAATTATGGCTTTGGCTCGGATTTCATCATAATCATTCCTACCACACCTGAAATGAATTTCACTACCACATCATCCTGATTAATTACCGGTAATTGAATTCTTTAATTAAATAAATTAAGCAGGCTTGCCCTTATTTCATTAAATTTTATCAACTATTGTTTTGTTTATTTTTCATTTTTTTTAATATTGTTAAAATATTCACCTAAAAATAAAACAATGAAGATCAAACTGCCCCTGATTATCCTATATTTTTTCATTCCTGCTCAAATAATAGCCCAGGCTACCAATTTTACTGCTGTTCAGGCTGAGGTAGACTTTTCCAAAAAATTAAGAGACTGGGATGGCTTTGGTTTTAATTATGTGGAAACTGCCCAGACTATTGATTATGAACAGGATCCCCAGGAATACGGTGGATTTAGTTTGTTGACTGAAACTGAAAGGCAAGAGATCATTGATATGATTTTTGGGGAAGAAGGTTTAAAGGTAGGTCTGGTCAAAATGTTTTTGGATCCCTGGCACCAGGATAGACCAAACGGGGCTTTTGATCATAAAACCACTACAGAAAATATGCGGTATTTTGTTCGGGAGGGACTAAAAAAAACCCGGGCCAGGGGAGCAGATCTGGAAATCATCACCACCCTGTATGGCCCGCCCTCATATATGACCAGGCAAAAATTTTTACGTGGAAGGGATTTTGATCCGGCTCATAAAGAAGATCTGGCCAGATACCTGATCGATTGGGTCAGATTTTTAAAATCAGAAGAAGGCTTTCCTGTAAAATACATATCATTACACAATGAAGGAGAATCATGGCTGCGTTGGGATGTAGAGGATCAAACCGGAAATATAGGACATGGGCATGATTACAACATGTTTTGGCCCCCTTCCCTGGTGGTTGAATTTTTAAAGTTGTTACCACCTATGATAAAACAGGCTGGTTTACAAGAGGTAGGAGTCACTCCGGGAGAAACGACCAACTGGTATCGATTTGGTACCTGGGGATATGCCAATGCTATTTATGATGATGAGGAAGCGTTGAATCAAATGGCCCTGATCACTTCTCATGGATTCTATTCCGGTAATTATGGTCGTTGGTTTGGAGAACATAAAAGCGAAGGTATTGATATACTGCGCTCCAAAAGACCCGAACTGCACGCTTGGGTAACTTCTACCAGTTGGAGTGACATGGATGCCAAAAACATCAAGGAAATGCATGGAAATATTTATACCGCCAAAGTAAATGGCATCATTCCCTGGGCAGGAATTCAGCGGCCTCCTTTATGGGTAGGCGGGGACCCCAATCCTGGTTCTGCCTTTACGGTTTATGAAGATGGCAATTATGAGGTCAGAAGAGGATATTACTTTTATAAACAAATCACCCGGGCTGGTCAGCCGGGAATGGCTGTAGCCAGAACCAGCGCCATGGACTCTGAAATTGCCATTATTGGGTTTTCCAGTAATAATACTGATCATCCGGATGCAGTGGTGGTGGTAAATATTAGTAATCATAATCGTCCGGTGGCTTTGCAGGTACTTGGAAGCTCCAGTCAGACGTTTCAGGCTTTCCGAACCACTGAATCAGGAAATCGTTATGAAAACATTTCACAGGACAGGTATCGGGAAATAGGAAATTTTGACCTTAATAACGGGGTGATCAACTATATGGCCCCTGCTGGTTCAGTTACAACATTTTTTGCCCGCTGATCTTCAGTAATAGGGATACGATACGGCTGTTTTTCATTTTTAGCTTTCTTTAAAACGGTTTCTTAACCAGTACCAGTCCATAGGCTGTAATATAATCTGAAGACTTGTCATGAATAAGCAATAGAGAAAAATTTTTAATTTTTTCTCTATTGAATCCCTTTTTCAACATCCTGGCAATCACTATTTTGTTTTCACAAAAGGCATATTCCTACAGATATTACATAGGTAATAAAGAAATATATCAGCTCTTTTATTCAAAAAATATTCAAATAATATAAAAATATAAATAAAAAGTACTATTTTTGTACTGTAAATTATAATATATATGAAATATTCATTCATCTTTATTGCATTTTTAATTAGTAATATTACATGGGGACAGGAAATTACTTCGGATAAGTTTGATCATTCTCTGGTAAATCAATTGTTATTTCAAAAGATCAATGAATTAAGAGATCAGCAAAACCTGGCTCCTGTTATATCTAATATAGTTCTTGAACAAGCTTCGCAGCATCATGCTTCGTATATGTCGCAATCCACCATTGTATCTCACTATCAGGAAATGAATTTAGTGAAACAAATTACCTTGTTCGGCCCCCGGGACAGGATTGATTATTTTGCACAAAATATTGACCTTACCCATAATGTTTATGCTGAAATATGCCTGGGAATAAGACTCAAAAAAGTAGCAAACCATCAGATTTTAGCAGAAAAATTATTTGAGGAGTTGGTGAAGTCTGAAAACCACGCCCTTTTGATAAATCCTCAAGCTCAGTACCTGGGCACCTCGGTCGAGCCCAGGAAGAATACTTATTATTTGGCTATTAATATAGGCATGGGGTATAATAATTCGATAGCATTGTTGGAATAACTATCAATTACCTTTGATAGTTTATCTTTAAATTCAACCCACTCGTCCAAAATATTCCCCTGACTCGTCGAAAATAAAATTCTGGTTTTCAACATTTTTTTATATTTATACCGTAGTTTAAACCAGTTATTGTATGAAATCTTTACTTATTGCCACTTTTATGGCATTTTCAACCTGTGCTTACAGTCAGGCAGACCAAGCCTCTGAGATCAACCTTCAGGTAATTGATTCCATTTTAATGAACAAAGTACAGGATCATCGACTAATTAATCAGTTGCCTGATTTCTTTGAAAGCGAAATCCTCAATCATGCAGCCATCCACCATTCAGAATATATGGCTAAAACGGCCATTGTTTCTCATTTTCAAAAAATGCCTCTCATTTCTTTTAACCGGTTGTATTCTCCTAAAGAAAGAATAGCTCATTTTGCCAATAATGAACTCGGTCAGGATAATTATTATGGGGAAATATGTTTTGGTATACGCATGAAAAATGCGAAAAGTAATGAAGCCATTGCCGAAAAGCTTTTTCAGGTGATCCTGGAAAGTGAAAATGAGCAGGCTGTTTTAAATCCTGAATGCAGATATATAGGACTTTCAGTGCAATCCAGTAAAAAGACATACTATACCACCATTAACTTTGCTTTGGGTTATAACAACATCATTGCCCTATTATCCCCCTGATAAATAATTCCATAAGCTTTAATAGGCTATTACTGTTTTGATTAATTCAGGATATTTCTAACTTTACCATCCATTTTATATGGGTTTGTAGGTGAAACAGGTCTGCCCTCCCACAGTATCTTTCATAGGTTCCCTAAAAAAACTTAGGATTGGATCAAGACCTTAATTTATCTGATTTATGGCAGGAAATCACATTAATCATGTAATAATTTGAAATTATGTATCAGGAACAGAAATCATCTTTTGGTCAATTTGAAGCATTGCAATTATATAATCCGGAAGGCGCTTCCATGAAAATAATTCCCGCCTTTGGTGCCAATCTTGTTCAATTAAAACTGCTTTTTAAAAACAAAACCTATGATCTGATCAATGGAGTGGCTTCTGATCAGGAATTACTTAATGACAAGGCCTTTAAAAGTGCTCTGCTGGCTCCCTTTCCCAACAGGATCAGGGACGGTCAATACCAATTTGAGCAAAAGAAATTTCAGCTTCCTGTTAATGAAAAAGATAAGAATAATGCCCTGCATGGCTTTATGTACAAACATAAATTTGAGGTAGAAGATGTAAAGTTATTGGAAAATATGGCGGAAGTTAACCTGGTTAATCAGTATTCAGGTGACGAGGAAGGATTTCCCTTTAAATTTCAGACCAGTATAAAGTTCGTAATCTCTGATAAGGAAGGTTTGTCAGTGACATTGCAAGTGATAAATACTGATAAAAAACCAATTCCAATGGGCCTCGGATGGCATCCCTATTTTACCTTTCAACAGCCAGTAAATAAGCTCTTTTTACAACTGCCCCAGGTGGAGCAGCAGGTATTGGACGAAAGATGTATTCCAACCGGCCAGGTGGTAAAATATGATAACTTTTCTGTTCCTACATTGATAGGGGACACTTCATTTGACACATCTTTTCTATTAAAAGACCCGGACATCGTCTCCAAAACGATAATAAAAGATCCGGAAAATAACTTACAGTTAAAATTTTGGCAGGAAACCGGTCAAAATGGATTTAATTTTTTACAGGTCTACATCCCCAAAACCAGAGATGCTATTGCTATTGAGCCCATGACTTGTGGCATTGACGTGCTGAATAACCATAAGGGGCTTATTATATTGCAGCCAGGACAAGAATTCAAAGGAAGTTTTGGCTTGAACCTGATAGCTTAATCTTAGAGGTTTAATTTTTTATAAAAAGTAGCATAATTGTTTAAAATCCTTAAATTTGATTCCATCTCTTAATCAACATTAACATAATGGAAACTTTCGATACCATAGATATTATTGTATTCGTAAGCTATGCTGTGTTTATCATAGCGTTGGGCTTATGGGTCTCCCGAACTAAAAAAGGAGAAGAAAAGACCGCACAGGATTATTTCCTGGCCGATAGATCACTTACCTGGTGGGCCATTGGAGCGTCTTTGATTGCTGCAAATATCTCTGCCGAACATTTCATTGCCATGTCTGGTTCAGGCTATGCCATTGGATTGGGTATTGCCGCCTATGAATGGATTGCCGCCATTACTTTGATCTTTGTGGGAAAATATTTCCTCCCGGTTTTTATTGAAAAGGGTATATATACCATGCCTCAATTTCTGGAAGGCAGGTTCAATAAATATGCTTCCACCGCTTTTGCCGTTTTCTGGTTGCTGGTTTATATCTTCGTTAATCTTACCTCGGTGAGTTACCTTGGAGCCCTGGCTTTACAAAATATAATGGGTATTCCGCTGATATATGGTATCATCGGGTTGGTAGTGGTGGCCGGAATATATTCCATTTATGGAGGTTTGAAAGCCGTGGCCTGGACCGATGTGATACAGGTTGTTTTTCTGATTGGAGGTGGTTTGGTCACTACATTTATAGCTTTGGATGCCGTGGCAGGTCCGGAAGGCGGTATTCTTCGCGGTTTTGAAGTGATTTTTCAGAAAGCAACTGATCATTTTGATATGGTAATACGTAAAGGAGCCGTGATGATCCCGGACACCATAAACCCTGAAACAGGAGAGACTGTTACCACCAAAGATGCATTTCAGGACTTGCCCGGTTTGGCTGTTATTTTCGGAGCCATGTGGCTGACCAATTTTGGTTATTGGGGCTTTAATCAATATATCATTCAAAAAGGATTGGCCGCCAAATCATTGAATGAAGCCAAAAAAGGATTGGTGTTTGCCGGCTACCTGAAAATATTAATACCTCTATTGGTGATCATACCAGGTATTACAGCATATGTATTAATGAATGACTTTTCTTCCCAGGAATTGGCTGGCATGATCAATGTACCGGCACAGGAAATAGATGAAATCCGGAAATCTGATGAGGCATATCCCTGGTTGTTAAAATATTTTGTGCCGGTGGGAGTAAAAGGACTGGCTTTTGCAGCTCTGGCCGCAGCCATCGTTTCATCTCTGGCTTCAATGATTAATAGCACCTCTACTATTTTTGCAGTAGATATTTACAAAACACATATCAATAAGAACGCCAATAACAAGCAAATGGTTAGAGTTGGTCGCTGGGTAGCATTTGTTGGTTTATTTATTGCAGTACTGGTAGCACAGGAATTACGAACTTTTGATCAGGTTTTTCAATATATTCAGGAATATACCGGATACATTTATCCCGGTGTGGTGGTAGTGTATTTTATTGGTCTTTTCTGGAAACAAGCTACCCCTAAAGCCGCACTTTGGACGGCTGGCCTTACCATTCCTATAGGAATTGCCATCAAATTATTATTTCCGGAAATGCCATTTATTTTGAGAATGGGTTATGTTTTTATCCTGCTGGTATTTGTGGCTGCTATATTTAGTTTTACGGAAAAGAAAAGAAAAATCCCTACTACTGTGGATGAAACAAAAAAACCGGTGTTGGGCTATTTTCTTTTGGGAATCGGGATTATATTCGGCCTTTTAGGTGTATTTCTGGCCGGACCAATGAGTGGGTTGGCATTCGAATCTGTTTTTGTAACCGCTACAGGATTCATTATGGTAGGGATCATTATGATCACCAATATTAAAATGAAGGAAATGGATAAAGATGCCATTACGGTAGATCCGGCCATTTTTAAAACTAATATGGGTTTTAATATAGCTGCTGTTGGTATCGTGGTGATAGTAGCCGTATTATACATTTTGTACTGGTAAAAAAGAGTTCGTTAAAATGATTGATAGCTTAAGAAAAAAATTTGAGGAGCTTTATGGTCAATCTCCCTTCACTTACCGGTCTCCTGGCCGGGTTAACTTAATCGGGGAGCATACTGATTATAATGAAGGTTTTGTATTACCCGCTGCTATTGACAAACAGGTGGTGTTTGCCCTAAATCCCAATCAATCCAATCGTTGTCATTTCTACGCTATTGATTTGGACCAGTCTTTTACCACAGATCTTGATAAGTTGGAAAAAAGCAGTCAGGGATGGCCAGATTATTTAATGGGAGTAATTGATCAATTTCAGCAAATCGGAAAAAAAGTTTCTGGATTTAATTGTGCTTTTGGCGGCAATATACCTCTTGGTGCTGGTTTGTCCTCATCTGCTGCCATTGAATGTGCCCTGGCTTTTGCTTTGAATGACCTGTTTGGCTTTGGTTTGGAAAAGTTTGACCTGGTCAAATTGGCCCAGAAAGCAGAAAATGAATTTGTAGGGGTAAAATGTGGCATCATGGATCAATTTGCCAGTATGTTTGGCCAGCCTAATCAAGTAATCAAACTGGACTGCCGGTCCCTGGAATATGCCTATTATGATTTTGATATGAGCGATTATTTAATCGTTTTGTGTGATACTCAGGTCAAACACAGCCTGGCTTCTTCTGAATATAACACCCGCAGACATGAATGTGAGAAAGGAGTGTCTATCATAAGCAAGGATCATCCCGATATAAAAAGTTTAAGGGATATTTCTCTGGATCAACTCAAGCAATATCAGGCAAAAATCGATCCGGTGGTATTTAAAAGATGTCAGTATGTCATTCAGGAAAATCAAAGGGTGGAACAGGCCTGTAATTTTTTAAATGAAGCCGACTTAAACGGTTTTGGTGCAAAGATGTATGAATCTCATCAGGGACTGCAGAATGATTATGAGGTAAGCTGTATGGAACTGGATTTCCTGGTGGAAAAAACCAGGAACATGCCACAAGTGATTGGCGCTCGTATGATGGGTGGTGGCTTTGGAGGTTGTACAATCAACCTGATGTTGAAAGATCATGTGCCGGTATTTACCAGGGAAATGACTGATCTCTACAAAAAGGAGCTGAACCTTGACTTAAAGGTCTATGTAGATAGTATTGCCCCAGGAACCAGCCGAATGTAAATAAAAATTCTGATCTTTCTACTTCAGTTTTTCAGTGAATGATGCAGTCTCCCTGGCCAGATCATAGTTGTCCCTGTGTTGCACAAAGGCTTTCACAGGTATGATACTGGCACCTAATTTTTCTTTTTCCAGGATGTTTGAATGACCCAGATAAACCCTGCTACACTTAAACTCATTAGCTTGATACACCAAATGAAAAAGCAGCTGACCATGGACCTTATGGGACCTGGCATATCGATGGTGAAGTCCACAAAAAACTGTAATAAAATGATTCAAGGAATTTATGTAAAATGCACAAAATCCTACGATTCTTTGACTGCTTTTCTTCCTTAATATTAGGAACCGGGCATTTGTAACCCGGGCAAACTCCCTGATGATTTTAGCAGGATAAGGAAATATATTAATATCCAGGCTATTTGTAACCATATCCAGATGTAACTCATAAAGCTGATGGATTTCCTGTTCTGATAGCTGGGATTTGATTTCAGCTTCATATAATTTGAGGTTCCTGATAACATCTTTTTTGATTGCTTTTCTGGATTTACCAGGCAACAGGTTTAAAAATGCTTCTGCATTGCTAAACCTTTGAAGTTTTAGTTCACAGGTATCAGGTTGGTAAATGGGTGAAAAACCTTCAGATTCAAAAAAATCATTTATAACAGGATCATTCCCTATAATATCCCGGAGAACGATCATCTCACTTTGATCATGCTCCTGAATTTCTTTCAGCATCTTAATGATCATCCTCAATGCATCTTTCCAACGAGGATGATCCCGATTAAGATAAAGATGATTTCCTTCGGTTGCCAGGCAGCCCATACTCAGAACCTTTGAGGTGAGGTGAAGGGGATCAACAATTCGAATTAATTCGTTTTTTTTAGATTTGTTTTTGGCCGAAAACATATCATCCTTCCATAAAGAAGAAGTAAAAAAAGTTAGCAAGACCAGCTTATCATTGTCATAAACTTCAAAATAATGGAATTTCCAGTTGTTTTGCATTTCAATTTCCTGAAAAGAATTTTCCAGGCAAACCATTCCCTTATAATCATAAAAACCGTCCAATCCCATATGTTTATCCCATACTTGAGCTTCGAATTTTTTGATTGTATTGTAATAATTCAGGCTTAACCCTGAATAGTCTTTCGGCACCTGCAATAGGCTTTCTTCAATGCGCGGCGGTTGAAATGATTTAATTTTATTGGCCAGGGCATCATTTTTCTGCCTTATGTTAAAATAATAGGTATCAATGCAATCTATTAATCCTTCTATGTCTTTCGGCTGATTATGTCTGGATATGGTAAAACAAATACCAGGCTGATCATCAAGATGCTGAGACAAGCTGCCATTTATAAAAAAGTTCTGCTGCAGCAAATGTTGGATCAGTTCAGATTGTTGTTCTGCTTTTTCCAGCTTTAGCAAATAAAAGGGTGATTTTTGCAGGTTTTGGATGGATAGGGAGGTTTTTTGAATCAAACAATTGCAATGTTCAATATTATTGGTCAATTCATTTTGAAGCTGATAAATTTCGTCTGTTAAATGAATTTGAGCCGAAGCAATAGCCGCTCCCAATGCTGCCGGTTCTAACTGGGCCTCAAAACATATGGGCCAGGTAAATGACCTCATTTTTTCCATGATCCGGGAATCCGGGATCACCACTATACCACCACTGGCACCAAAAGACTGGCCCAAGGTAGAAATTAATATCATTTGAGGATGAAGCTGAGGAATTTGTTGGTTTACAAAGCCAGTTCCATTAGATCCGGTCCAGCTTATTCCCAGCACATCATCTACATATATATATAAATTCTGGTATTTATGGGCTAATGCCAAAAGATTTTGTAAAGGAACCACTTCGCCGGTATTTAAAAATAGGCTATTGGTAAAATAAAATATCCTTTTTGTTCCCGCTGTATTTTTTTTGATCGTTTCTTCCAACATATTCAGGTCATTGTGCCTCAGCTGGATTACATTATTCTTTTTTAATCTAAGCCAATACATAGCTGCATAGATCCCTCCATTCACCTGTTCATCAAGGATGATGGTATCTTTTTCATCTATGATCTGCGAAATAGCTAAAATGTGGGCAAATGTACTGTTTTTGGTAACAATGACATTGTTTTTAAACATTTGGCTCAAAAGTTCTTCCAATTCTTCAAGTCTGTGGTGAGAGGATTGCAATTTTGTCCACTGAAATTGAGTACCAAACTTAATTATACTTTCTACTGCTGCTTTTTTTACCCTTTCATCCCGATCTAAACCCAAATAACCACTTCGGCCAAAATGAAAAAGCTCTTTGCCCTGATAAACTATCTTTCGTCCATTAAGTATCTCATCCTTAGCATAAAAGTGAAATAAACCTTCTTTTTTTGCTTGCATTAAAATATGATCCAGGATATCCTGAAGGTTATATTCCGTTACCTTATCCATAGTAATTAATTAGTTGATTTATCATATACAAGATAGTATATGCTTTATGATTAACCGGAACATTGTAACTAAACTGTATTATCAGACTAAAGACAAGGATTATTCCATAAAATTGTAAAAAAAGTTACAAATGAGATAGGCAGACGATTGGTTACCTTTTCTAATTATAATGAGGTAAATACAGGAATGAATTATTGAATAAACCATTCTTATGACCTATCAAATAAAGGATTGTTCATCCTGATTATGCATTAGCCGAACTTTTCAAAGTAATCTCCATTAATTCATTCATCCGGCGGGCATTAAATGCGGCATATCCGGCCTGATCGTTATCAAAATAGCAATAGACATCTTTATTAGCTAAATTCCATGATTTTAATCTATCGATCCATTCCAGTAAAGCCTGATCATTATAACTTCCACAATATTTTTCATCCGGACCATGGAGACGGATATAGACAAAGTCAGCTGTAGTTATGATTGGTGATAAATGATAGTTTAACTCATAAATGCAAAAGGCCACATTATGTGCTCTTAAAAGATCAAAAACTTCATTTTCATACCAGCTTGGATGCCGGAACTCGATCGTAAATCGCAGGTCTTCAGGTAGCTGTTTCAAAAATGAAAGAAGTCTTTCCCGATTGATTTTAAAATTGGGAGGCAATTGGACCAGGATAGGCCCTAATTTTCTTTGTAATCCAGATGCACGATCCAGAAACAAATCAAGGCTTTCTCTGGACTCTTTTAATCTGTTTACATGGCTTATATATCTGCTGACTTTTACAGAGAATAAAAAGTTATCAGGCACCTGTTCCTTCCAGCTTATAAAAGTGGATTTTTCGGGAAGGCGATAAAACGGGTTATTGAGCTCCACAGTATTAAAATACCTTAAGTAATGATAGATATATTGACTGGAAGTTAATTTAGATGGGTAAAAGGTTCCGACCCAATGCTTATAATGCCATCCTGAAGTACCAATATAGGTTTTTCCTTTCTTTTTTAATCTGTTTTCATCCATTAATAGTTTAACTATTTTCACTTTTCCCAGTTCAAATAATGTAGACAAACCTGATTTTTTAATATAATATTTAAATTTTTTGATATGCAAAGACTATTAGATAAAGTGGTTATAGTAACCGGGGGCGCTACCGGAATCGGTGAAGCCATAAGCAAAAAATTTGCCTTTGAAGGGGCAAAGGTATTAGTAGCAGGACATGCCGATGACCCTGTACAGGATGTGGTGGAAGATATTATTAATTTTGGAGGAGATGCAGTGGGCTTTGCCAAAGATATTTCCTTGGATGACAATGCCAGAGCCTGTATTTCAGTGGCCATCAATAAATGGGGCAAATTAAATATTCTGATTAACAATGCCGGGGTATTTCCCGAAATTGCACCCATGCCCGACTATAAAATTGAAGCCTTTGACTATATGATCAGGAATAATATTCGTTCCACCTTCCTGATGACAGAATTTGCTCTGGAAGAGTTAAAAAAGAACAGAGGTGTAGTATTATCAGCTGGCTCTGAAGCCGGGAAACTCGGTTTAGCTCAAAATGCTCCCTATGGAGGTACGAAAGGGTTCATACATGCTTTTATGAAAGGTGTGGCAGCAGAGCAAGCAAAAAATGGAATAAGAGCCAATTGCATATGTCCCGGACCTGTTGATACTGCCTGGACCCATAAAGAAACAAGTCAGATAGATCAACAAATGGAACAAATGATGGTCAATGCTACGCCAATGGGCAGAAGAGGCTCTCCTGAAGAAATTGCCAATGCCTACCTGTTCCTGGCATCTGATGAGGCATCTTACATTACCGGAGAATTACTCTTCGTCGATGGAGGTATCACAATTTCTAAAGGTCCTTTAGGGCAACAAGTTCCTGATGAATTGAAAAAACAACCTAAGAGTGCAATGGAATTAAAACATCAATTTGAAGGAGCAACCAGTATTTAATTTGAAAATTTTAAACAAATAAAGTCATGGCTAAGAATCATGGAAATCAAATCAAGGATGACGAGCAGTATGAAGCATTGCGCCGGGAAGGCATGAGCAAGAATAAAGCTGCCCGAATCGCTAATACCAACCGGTCAAAAGCCGGAAAAAAGGGCGGTAAAGCAGCAAAATATGAAGATCAATCAAAGAAACAGATTTATCAGAAAGCCAGGGAAGTTGGCGTTGAAGGTCGTTCCAAAATGAATAAGAAGGAACTGATCAATGCATTGAGGAATCACTAAATGAAAAATATATGTTTGGATTTATAATCACATTTGTAATTTTAATTTTTGTACTGGTATTTTATTTAAAGTACCGAAATAAAAAGAAAAAGGAAACAATGGACCATTTGTATCAGAATGAGCCTACAAGAACTAACAGTGAGGACAGAAAGAAGCAAGTGGAGCCTGAAAATATCGAAAAAAAAGGCCACCGTTAGGTAGCCTTTTTAAATATATTCCAGGTAAATATTTAGTTTGAATTTTTGATATCCTGAACTTCAACTCTAATTTCCTGGGCCAGGTTTTTCAATTCCTGCATACCTTTTCTTACCCTGGTTCCGGCAGCTTGATTTCCTTTGTCGTAAAACTTTTCAAAATCTGCTTCTAAGGACATGACTAAATCTCTGATTTCATCAAATCTTTTCATAAGTAACTTGTGGTTAAGGGTTAATTAATGATTAAGTTTTTCCAACTAGCAATTTAAAAATTTTTTTTCAAAAAAAACAGAAATTAAGCTACCTTCTTCCGGCAATAATAGGGTTTAGTGAGGAATCACCTCTTCCAATCCTTCTTTTTGATAGGCCCCGCTTTTCAGTTTTCCACTCACTGCATCAAACGCTGCAATGGTGTCATCCACATCTTTTTCGGTATGCGCAGCCGTGGGAATTACCCTTAAAAGAATGGTTCCTTTGGGTACCATCGGGAATATAACAACACTACAGAAAATATTGTAATTTTCTCTTAAATCCCATATCAAATTCCCTGCTTCTACTATTCCACCACTTAGAAATACCGGAGTTACAGGTGATTGTGTAGTACCTAAATTATAACCGCGATCCCTTAACCCACTTTGTAATTTATTAACAATAAACCAAAGCTTCTCTCTAAGCTCAGGTTTGGTTCTAAGTAATTCTAATCTTTTCAGATTGCCTAACACTATGGGTAATGGTAATGATTTAGCAAAAAGCTGTGACCTCAAATTATATTTAAAATAATCTATCACATTTTTATTGCCTGCTACAAAAGCCCCGATACTGGCCATCGATTTGGCGAAGGTAGAAAAATAAACATCTACTTCATCCTGTACTTCATAATGTTCACCAGTGCCAGCGCCGGTTTTGCCCATGGTACCAAATCCGTGAGCGTCATCCACCAGCAATCTGAATTGATATTTTTTCTTAAGTTCAACAATTCCTTTCAGATCGCCTAGATGCCCATTCATGCCAAACACACCTTCAGTGATCACCAAAATGCCACCCCCGGTTTGATCACAGATCTTTTGAGCCCTTTGCAGAGATTTTTCCAGGCTCTCCATATCATTATGGGCATAAGCATACCTTTTGCCAATATGTAGTCTCACCCCATCGATGATACAAGCATGAGATTCAGCATCATACACAATCACATCCCTTCTGTCCACCATGGTGTCAATAATTGAAACCATGCCCTGAAATCCGTAATTAAGTAGCAGCCCTTTTTCCTTACCAACAAACTGGGCAAGCTCATTTTCCAATTGATGATGCTTATCGTTGTTACCAGTCATTATCCGGGCTCCCATAGGATAAGCCATGCCGCATTGAGCTGCTTCAATATCAGCTTTTCTGATTTCAGGATCATTGGCTAAACCTAAATAGCTGTTGATACTCCAAACGATCACTTCTCTGCCCATGAATTTCATCCTGGACCCGATTTCACCTTCCAATTTTGGAAACATGAAATATCCTTCTTCTACATTGGCATATACCCCCAAAGGCGTTTTATCCAATTTTAATTTGTCAAATATATCCACTGTAATTAAATGTTAAATTTAAAAATTTCATCCAATCAAGTTACGAATTTAATATTTAATTACTGTCTAGTCAAAATTGTTTTCTTAAAAATTATAACTTTAATGACTAAAGTCATTTATTTGAACGATTTATTACAACTTTTTATAAAAATATGACCCCAAAGATCACCAAAATCCTGATAGCCAATAGAGGCGAAATAGCTGTAAGAATTATCAGGGCAGCCCGGGAAATGCAAATTAAAACGGTAGCCATTTTTAGTGAGGCTGACCGCCAGGGCTTGCCAGGCCGATTGGCTGATGAAGCCATTTGCATTGGGCCTTCCTCCTCAGCCGCCTCATACCTGAATATGGAAAAAATTATAGCAGTGGCTAAACAAAGAAATGTAGATGCTATCCATCCAGGGTATGGCTTTTTATCAGAAAATGCAGATTTTGCCCGAATGGTGGAAAGGGAAGGAATCATTTTTATTGGTCCTTCAGCCAGATCCATGGAAATTATGGGAGATAAATTGAAAGCCAGGGAAGCAGTAAAGAAATATAACATTCCGATGATTCCAGGTACAGATCAACCTGTAAAGGATCATAAGGAGGCTTTCTCAAAAGCCCGGCAAATAGGCTACCCCCTTTTAATCAAAGCCAGTGCCGGAGGTGGAGGAAAGGGCATGAGGGTGGTGGATGATGAAGCTGATTTGGAGCAACAGCTGAAAAGAGCTATGAGTGAAGCTGAAGCAGCTTTTGGGAATAATGCTGTTTATCTGGAAAAATATATAGTGGCACCAAAACATATTGAAATTCAGGTGATGGCCGACCAGCATGGCAACATCATCTATTTGTTTGACCGGGAATGCTCAGTGCAGAGACGTTTGCAGAAGGTTGTAGAAGAAGCTCCTTCTCCCAGTATAAAGCCAGAAGTAAGAAAGGAAATGGGAGAAGCTGCTGTACTGGTGGCGAAATCATGTGACTATACCGGAGCCGGTACCGTTGAATTTATCCTGGATCAGGATATGAATTTCTATTTTCTGGAAATGAATACCCGTCTCCAGGTTGAACATCCGGTTACAGAGTTGATTACTGGAATTGACCTGGTAAAACAACAAATCAAAGTAGCCAATTCAGAAAAACTCAACCTGACCCAGGATCAACTGAAGATTTCAGGTCATGCTATCGAATGCAGAATTTATGCTGAAGATCCTTATAATGACTTTTTGCCCGATGCCGGAAAAATTCTCAACTATAATATTCCCAAAGGCCCTGGCATTAGGTTGGACGATGGTTATGAAGCCGGAATGGAAGTTCCATTGTATTATGACCCTTTGATCGCTAAACTTATCAGCTTTGGCAGTAATAGGGGAGAAGCCAGGAAAAGGATGATCAGGGCCCTGGCTGAGTATGAAATTTCAGGTATTTCTACTACAATACCATTTTGTCAGTTTGTGATGGAGCATCAGCAATTTATCTCTGGTCAGTATACCACGGGTTTCGCCAGGGACTATTTTCAGGCAGTTCCTCCCCAAACAGATAAAGAAAAGGCTGCCATAGCCGCACTATTTGGAGCTTTTCTTGTTTCTAATAATGAGAAACAGGATCACAATAGGACTTATAATAGTGAAAAAGAAATTAGTAACTGGAAAAAAAGATCCTGGTAAAATTATTTTTTTTAATCTCACTCCTTTGGGAAGATTAATTGGATATGCAGCAATTGCTTGAAAAAGATTCAAAGGCTAATTTCAAGGCCTTTCTATGGCATGCCGTATTTTTAGCCCTGGCCACCAATTTTATGGATGTAGATACCATCATTCCAGCCATGGTACTTAAAGCTGGAGGTAACGCCATTCATTTAGGTTTGCTCACTGCGATTATGCTAGGAGGTTCTAAGATATTCCAGTTGTTATTTGCCAGCTTTATTTCCAACAATTCCCGGAAAAAGGGATTTCTGCTTGGTGGAATTAACTTACGGGTGGTTTCCCTATTGGGAATTGCTTTTCTGTTTTTTAATCTGGACCAGGTGGATCAAGGCTGGACCTTAATTTTTATCTTTTTCTGGATTACCCTGTTTTCGGTAAGTGGGGCTTTTGCCACAGTTTCTTATGCTGATCTTTTAGGTAAATCCATATTTAAGGATAAAAGGAAAAGATTTTTTACATTACAGCAGGCCATTGTCAGTGTTGGGATTTTACTCTCAGCATTTTTGGTACGGGAAATGCTAAAGTGGTTGGAATATCCAATAAACTACGGCACTTTATTTTTGATTGCTGGCACACTGTTGTTTTTAGCATCATTTGGTTTTTGGGCAATCCGGGAAATTCCTTCCAGAATAAACCAGAAAAGAAATTTTCTGCAATTTATGAAGCTGATTCCTTCAGAAATTAAACAGAATGCTAACCTGAAATATTACCTGATCATAATTAACAGCTTGGGGCTGGGTTTGACCATTTTACCCTTTTTTATCATGCAGGCCAAGCAAAATTATCAGCTTACTGATGAATTGATTGGGAATTTTCTAGTATTCCGCATATCCGGAATGGTTGCTACCAGTTTGTTAATGTATTGGTTCTCCAGGCGTAGGGAATATAAAAGTGTACTCACTATTAGCCTGTCCATAATGGCAATTTTGCCTGTTCTTAGTTTGATCCTGATCGATTATGTTTTGATTTATCAGACCTTGTTTATTCTGGCCGGAGTGTTTGTGTCCACCTATAAGATCTCTATCAACGGCGTATTGATTGAGATTTCAAACGAGGAAAACAGGGCTATGTATTCTGGAATAGCAGGAGCTGGCAATATTTTAACCACCATTTTTCCATTAGTGGCCGGATTCCTGATTGCATCGGTAGGGTTTACTGCAGTATTTATCACAGTTTCAATACTTATAGCTTCCAGTTTGTTTTTTGTACGAAAACTAGATTGTACTACAGCTGAGGCTGATGATGAATTGATGAAAAATAACAGCTGATCTATGATCAATTGTTTCTGGGAATAAATTACTTTTTAACAACCTTTATCAATCTGTTATCCAGTAAATACCAGGATTTTTCCTTGATATTTACCCTAAAATCCGGATGCAGAGGATTCATCAGATAATTATATTCAAATGGAGTATGAACAGAAGGTACTTTAAGAATAGGTGATGAACCTTCTTTCAGCCATTGGTCTCCAATTTTTCGAGTCAAATTTAACCCCTGAGGATGATTGACCCAATTCAGAGGCAAAGAATCTGTCTGATCAGACAATTTCAAAACATGGTTGTTTTTGAATTAAAGCTGGATCAGCTTATAAGTTAATTGAGCAACTGGTACATTTATATGAGTCAGTAACTCCAGAATAGCCAGCGATGAATTAGCTGCAGTATACAGCATTCTTTGTCCAATACTATTCCACCGGCCCCCATAAATAGCAGCGCCTGTGCCGTCTAATTGATAAATATATTCAGGATGTCCAATTCTGAAGCTGATCAAGACAAAACGCCATGTTTGGTACGTACAATCTCAGCAAATACAGCTTCGGCTCCGGTAATTGTATCCATCAAATCGATCGGCTTTTGACGGTTTAAATTCACCTGAGCGCTGTTCAACCATTGGTGGAGGTTTTCTTTTGTCATAAAAGTTTCTTCTCCTTCCTGAAATATTTTATGAATAAAAAGGAAACGGTCACTTCTTTCTTTGTCTAATTGATTATGACTCATAATGTTGTAGAGGGTTTTTTCCGATACTCCGATTAAAAAAGCTACTTCCCTTTTTTTTAATCCATAGGATACTTCAAACTCCTGGACCATATTCGTGTTCACTCCTTCCTGGATGAGCTTATATTTTTCAAAAGATGAACGGTCTTTTAAATCTTTAAGGTCCATAAATGTCGGTAATTTTACCCACTAATATAAGTATTTTTACCAAATTTAAAAATAATTTCCTTGATTTTAACTGATCATATTAAATTTTCAAGTTTCTATTCTTTATATTTTTGCTAATATTTCTTATTCTTTCAAACAGTTAATATTGACACACACTGAAGGTGCAATTTTCAGTAATGAGTAGGTTGTATTTTATGAAAAATGTCAAACAAGTTATTTGTACAAAGGACTGGTAAAAATTTGACAAGGGAATATCGTAGGGTTTTATGGATTATTCGACCTGGCTTAGATAGTGTAATAAAATCAGAGCAATAGATGAATGAGAACAATTACCCGGCTTCAATGAGCAGATGTGTATATCAGTCAATAAACCTGATTTAATTCTTTACAATTTTATATTTGTGAATATTCTCTTCAGCCTGAATTGCCAGAATGTAAATCCCATTAGGCATATCAGGCAAATTTACCTGGTATAGATTAGGTTCCCCTGATTTTTCAATAGCTAATTGGTCAATTAGACTTCCTGAAAGCGAATAAATCTGAATTTGAGGAAAGCTGTAAGCATATTTCAAAGATGGTTGAATAAAGAAATTGTTGTCCTTAAACGGATTGGGATAGATTCTGAAATCATTAGCTTCTATTTCATTTAAGGCAGTAATCAGAACCTGAGCCTGATTAAAATCCGGAATACCATAACCAAGAAGATTGTCAGGCATTTCATTTTGACTGGCTGAATTTTTCAGCAGTTGGATCAATTCCCAATTGGTCAGATCCGGATGGGCTTGCCATACTCCCGCCGCTAAACCAGTAATCAATGGCGCTGCGAAAGAAGTGCCATTACTGTTGGTAACCCTGCCACTGCCTGATATAATAGTAGTCCCTAATCCGAGAGCAACCAGGTCCGGTTTGACCCGCTCATCAATAGTCGGGCCAATGGAACTGAATGAGGCCCTGGCCAAACTGTTGCTGATGGCACCCACCGCTATGATAGAGTCGGCATCTGCCGGAGGTACAATATATTTCCAGTTTGGATCATTGCCTTCATTCCCGGCGCTAACTACCACCAGCATGCCAGTAGATGCTGCTAATGAAGCCGCTCTGGATATTACGGCAGTTTCCCCGTCCATTTCCTCAATGTTGTAGTTCATGGAGGGGTCATCAAAAAGATTGTACCCCAGAGAAGAATTGATAATATCAACTCCAAGACTATCTGCCATTTCAGCCGCAAATAGCCAGTTATATTCTTCTATGCGAAATTCTTCGCCCACATCTTCAGTGACACACAATACATAACTAGCCCGGTATGCTGTTCCTTCATATTCCCCCGGTTTATAAGCGCCTATGCAGGATAAAACATTGGTACCATGATCATCATATTCAAAAACAGAAGAATCATTATTGATAAAATCATAAGTAGCTAAAAGCTTGTTTTCTGAAAATAAGTGATCAAAATAGGAGATGGTATTGACATTTTCAAAACCACCATCGAATACAGCAATCAGCATATCCTGCCCCTTGTAGTCCATTTGATGCATGTCATCTATGCCAAGCATATCATTCTGGAAATCTGTGGGCAGTTCTTCTGATTTACGTCCGGCCACTGATGTAATAGATTGAATCGATATCCTGGCATTATTTTTTCTGCCGGGGGCCACAAATTCAACTTTAGAAACAAATGGCTGTGCTTCTATAGCCGGAACCAGAGATGCTTCAGCCTGTACCAATACCCCATTGAGCCATTTGGATTTATAGAATACCTGAGGACCCATGTTCTCAAGCTGTTTTAGGTAAGATTGATTTATAGGTAAATCTTTGGTGGTAACTGGTATGTTCTGGCGAATCCTTCGGATAATGGCTCTCTGAGATAAAAATTTTTCCGGCTGAGTTATGCTGTAGGGAACGTCTTTTTTGTCACTAAAAAAAACCATGTACCGGTTAACTTGTGCTTTCAGATCAAAACTGACCAGGAAGATCAGCAGTAATATCCATTTCTTTTGAATCATTTCTTAACGCCTATATTAACAGTTATGCTTTTGTAAACCTTCTTCAATATATTAAATTATTGCCTCCAAAAGCTCTACAAGCCGTTTTTAGCAAAATTCAGATTATTATTTGGAGATATCAAAGATGCATAATATAACTTACGGGCAAATGACCAGTTTTGTTTTTAACCAAAAACATTTAACCCATTGTAGTTTTTGTACAGATATCTTTCACTCCCTGAACATTAACTGCTTTAGCCAATAAATAATTCCCTGGATTCATCAGAAAATATACTTAATAACTTCAATATTAGCTTGTTATAAATTAGATAAACCTTCTGCTGATATGGTGTGAGCAGCATTAATATTTTGGGAATAATATTTCCTATAATTATATTAAAATAGTAATATAGAACAAATATAAATAAAAAAATGATAATTTTTCAGGGATTAATCTGGCTGTTTTGCCGAAAACTTGATTGAATCCATCCTCCTCCAATCACATCTTCTCCTTCATAGAATACAGCTGCCTGCCCAGGGGCGATGGCTTTCACACCTTTTCCAAAAAAAACTTTCATGGTTTCTCCCGCCTGTTCTATTACAGCCGGTGTACCATCATCATTATACCTCACTTTGGTAATAGTTTCTAATCGTTGCCCATTAAGGTCGACATATTTACTCAGGTTGAGTTGGTTCACATACATTCCATCCCGGGCCAGTTCATCAAAAGTGCCTAAAACAACCCGATTTTTTTCTTTTTGGATCTCGGTAACATAAACAGGATATCCCAGGGCTATGCCTAATCCTTTCCTTTGGCCCACTGTATAAAAGGGATATCCCCGGTGAGAGCCTACCACTGAACCATCTTCCAATACAAATTCTCCTCCTTCCACTTTTTCCTCCAGGCCATTTACCTTCCTTTTTAAAAATCCACGATAGTCGTTGTCCGGCACAAAACATATTTCATAGGATTCTGATTTGTTGACCAGATCAGTAAAACCCTTTTCAGTAGCCATATCCCGGATTTCTGACTTCTTTAATTTTCCTAGTGGAAAGATAGTACGGCTCAGGCTTTGTTGAGAAACTCCCCACAAGGCATAAGATTGATCCTTGAAATGATCTATTCCTTTACTGATCACAAATCGCCCGTTTTCTTCCCTTACATTGGCATAATGACCAGTAGCAATCCAGTCACATCCTAATTTGTCAGCCCGTCTGAGTAAGGCATCCCACTTGATATGGGTATTACACAGAACACAGGGATTAGGGGTTCGGCCAGCCAGATACTCACTGGTAAAATGTTCAATTACATAGTCTCCGAATTCATCCCTGATATCCAGGATATAATGGGGAAATCCCAACTGGACCGCAATATTCCGGGCATCATTGATAGATTCCAGGCTACAACAACCGGTCTCTTTTTTAGAACTGCCGGAGGAGGTATAATCCCAGGTCTTCATGGTCATTCCTACTACTTCATAACCTTGCTCATGCAACAATACTGCTGCCAGTGAACTGTCAATGCCACCGCTCATGGCTACCAACACTCTTCCCATTTTATTCATAATTGGATCTGTTTTCTTTCCGGAAACATTTTTAAACCGGCAAATTTAATGGAATTATTTTTTCAGGCTGAATATTTTACAACAAACTAATTATTCTTTTATTTTGTTGCCTCAGAAAAATCAGGAAAATGGCTTTAAAAACATTTGTAAAAATAAGTGCCGTAAGTAATCTTAGTGATGCCCGCTATTGTGCCGGTATGGGGGTAGATATAATTGGTTTTGACCTGGAAAATCCGGAGATTACCCCGGAGAAATTCATAGATATTACCAGTTGGATATCCGGTGTAAAGCTGGCTGGTGAATTCTTCCGCCTGGATCCGGTGGATATCAAGCTGAAATCAGAACAATACCAGTTAGATTATATCCAGATTAGTCAACCAGAGTTGGTTCAATCAGTAAAGCAGATTATTGACCTGCCCTTGATACTTGAATTGGATATTTCAGATGACCTTGCCGGTATTATGGCCGAAACTACCACAGAAACAGATATTTACCTGATCAAAGCTGCAAACGAACAGGATTGTGAAAAACAACTTGAAAAGGCAATTAGCTTAAGCCAACTATACCCCATTTTATTGGGCTGTGGTGTTTCTTCAGAAAACCTGCACAAGCTCCTGTACCAGTCAAAACTTAAGGGTATTGCACTTAAAGGAAGTGAAGAGATCAAACCAGGTTTCAAGGATTTTGATGAACTGGCTGACATTCTGGAGTTACTGGAAATTGAAGGTTGATTGATTTGAATATCGATATTATATAGGCGGGATATCATTGTTTCATCTGACTGGCGACTTTTTTAAATAAAACAAAAAGGCTGTCCGGGATCCGGACAGCCCTGTACCAAATTAAATATGAACCAAAAAACAAAAACCTTTACATCTTTTTCAATTTATCATCTTTACTGACTCCTTCAACTACCTCAATATTTATGCCATCAGATAAACCGGTTTTGACTTGTTTTTTTTCAAATTGCTGGTCTGCCACTTCTACTTCCACATAGGTAGTATCATTTTCAAATATTAAATTACTTTCTTTAATGGCCAGTACACTGTCTCTCTTGTCCAGCACTATATCTGCATTAGCGCTATAACCGGCCCGCAGGAAGAAATCCTGGTTTAGGTTAATGGCTGCCTTTATTTCAAATTGGATGGCTCCTTCTTCTTCCACTCCTTTTGGTGCTATGTATTCCAGCTGCGCATAAAAAGTTTCATTCTCGATGGCACCCACTTTAAGATTAAGGTCCATTCCTTCCTTGATTTTTCCAACTTCAGACTCATCCACCTTGCCTTCAAAGATCATTTCGTTCATATCCGCCACTGCTGCAATGGTAGTCCCATCATTGAAAGTATTGGTTTCAATCACAAAATCACCCTCTTCCACCGGCACGTCCAGCACCATACCATCCACCGTAGAATGCACCAGGTTGGAAACATTGCCTGATTTTTTAGAAGCACCTTCCTTGACCAACTCCAGGTTGTTTTCTGCGGCTTCTAATTCCTGTTTCCTCAAATTGTAATCCAGTAAAAACTCATTAAACTCAACTTCCGAAATGACTTTTTCCTTAAAAAGCTGCTGTTGCCGATTTAATTCTCTTTCCGCATTGTTAAAGTTGATCCTGGCCCGGTTCAGGCTGGATTCAGCATTGTTTAATGCCACTACATCAGGAATGATCTTAATTTTGGCAATTAATTGACCGGAAGTTACCTTTTCTCCGGCTTCCACATAGAGCTTTTCCACTACGCCTGAAACTTGTGACTTCACCTCGATTTCTTTTCTGGGAACAATGGAGCCTGTGGCCACTGTCTTTTTTATGATGTTGGTTACAAATGGCTTTTCAGTTTCATAAACCTCAGCTGGTTTTTCTGATTTTTTATACAAAAAATATCCAGTGCCAATAAAACTGGCCACAAGGATAATGATGATGGTAAAGGTGAATATCTTTTTCATAGTAATATATATTTGAATTATTTTATTGTTCTACATTTGATTTATTCTGCTCTCAATGCTTCTATAGGCCGGATAGAAGCAGCCTTTCTGGCAGGAATTAAGCCTGCCAGTGCTCCGCAGCCTATCAATATGGCTAAGGATGTTAATGCAATTCCCAAATCTATTTCCGGATTGGTAAACATCTCCGCTTCCGCTCCGGATTGAGCAATGGCCATTGAAACACCTTCCAATAACAGCATGCCTATCACCAAACCGATATAACCGGCTATGGCTGTCAGGAATATAGATTCCTGCATGATCAGATTCACTATGGAAAAAGGAGTAGCTCCCATAGATTTTCTGATGCCAATTTCTTTGGTCCGCTCCTTCACTATTATAAGCATGATGTTGCTGACCCCGATCACACCAGCCATCAAAGTGCCAATCCCTACGATCCAGTTGAAAAGGCTGATGCCGTTAAATAACCCTGTGATTTGCCCAAATTCTTTCTCCAGATTTTCTGAACCCAGGGCATTTTTATCCTCAGGATGAATTTTGTGGCGTTCTCTTAATACATTTTTAATGCTTTCTTCCACCTGACCACTTTCAAAGCCTTCCTTCACAGTAAAAGCAAACCAGCCAATCCTGTTGCCATAATTGAATGCTTGCTGAAAAGTGGTGAACGGTACATATATTGTCTGGGTATCCCGGTCTCCCTGTTCTCCTGAACGCAATGATTTGAATACACCGACCACTTTGAAATAAACGCCTTTAACCTTGACATAATCACCAATTGGGTCTTCGTCTTCTTCAAATAAAACTTTTCTGACATTTTCCCCTAATACTGCTATTTTTCTTCGGTTTTCGATATCAAATCGATTGATATGACGTCCCAGGTATACATCTACTTTTTGTACATATTGATATTGGGGATAATCCCCATAAATGGTAAAAGCACCGGTTTTATTTTTCCTCACCACATTGTTGCCTCCTTGCCATCCCCCTAAATTATTCCTGGGAGAGATGTATTCAAGGCCCTCCACCCGGTGTTGAATGGCTTGTTTATCTTCATTTGTAAACCTGACATATCGACCTGGTTGCATTCCCTGATAGGGCATTGTAGTTCGTTGGGACCATACAAACCCACTGTTCGTAGCCCAGGTGGAAAAATTTTTGGTGACACCGTTCTTTAATCCATTCCCGGAACCAAGCAGCAACATTAACATAAAAATGCCCCAAAAAACGCCGAACATGGTCAGGGCAGTTCGCAACTTGTTCTTTTTAATGGTGTTAAATATCTCTTGCCATTTATCGTAATCAAACATCTTTTTCTTGTAGTTTATTCATCTCTTAATGCTTCAATAGGTTGTACTTTGGCTGCTTTTTTGGCAGGAAAATAGCCTGCCAGAGCCCCGGCTAAAACCAGCAGAAAAGTAGCTGCCACAGCTGTTTGTAAATGAACTTCAGGATTCCTGAAAAATTCTGCCTCTACTTCAAAATTGACCATTCCCCAATTGATCAGTTCGATCAGTCCAATTCCGGAAATCAGGCCAATATAACCTGCTACAAGTGTGATCACAATGGCTTCCTGCAGGAATAATCCTATAATGGATCCAGGGGTAGCTCCCAATGCTTTCCTTACCCCGATTTCCCGTGTCCTTTCTTTCACCACGATCAACATGATATTACTAACTCCTACAATGCCGGCTATAATAGTTCCCAAACCAACTACCCAAAGGAAAGCCCTGATGCCAGCAAAAAGGCTTACAAATTGCTGGAAATTTTCCACGCTGTTATAAATATGAACTGCCCGTGGATCTTCCGGATCAAATACATGATTTACAGATAGTAAACTCCTGACCTGATCCACAATCTGATGGCTTTCAGCTACATTGGCCTCTCCTGCTGTGAACATGATATGATGAATATTATTTAAATTATTGTAGGCCAGCTGGGCAGTTGAAATTGGAATGAAAATCCTTCTGACTTCTCCTTCCCGTCCTTCCTCCTCATATACGCCCACTACTTTATATTGTATTCCCCTTACATCAATGTATTCCCCAACGGGATCCTGGTCTGATTCGAATAATCCCTCTTTTACTTTGGTGCCTATAATACAAACCTTCCTACGTTCCCGAATATCAATGTCATTAATGTACCGGCCTGACTGAATTCTCTGTAATTCAAGGAATTGATGCTCCGGATGGATGCCGCTTACTTCAAATGAGGAATATTTGTTTTTATACCTTACCGTAAATTCACCATAACAGTAAAATCGAGCGGTAATATATTCAACTCCAGGTACTGTGTTTTTTATTTCCTCATAATCCTTATTGGTAAACTGGATGTTTTTACCCGGCTGCATTCCTTTAAAAGGTTTACTGGTTTGACCTGATCGAACCCAAATACTATTAGTGGCATCATCCCTGAATTGAAATTCAACCCCATTCTGAAATCCGGTACCAAAACCAAGCAACATGATCAGCATAAATATGCCCCATGAAACTGAAAAGGCTGTTAAGAAGGTACGCAACTTATTCTTTCGAATAGTGAACAGAATTTCTTCCCATTTATCCAGATCAAACATAATCTTAGGTTTAGTTTAGCTTATTTATTTTCCAGGCTTAAAATCTCTTCTTCCTGTTCGTTGGTTATAATGCCATCTTTCAGCCTTATAATGCGATCCGTGCTATTGGCAATATCATTTTCGTGAGTCACAATGATCACCGTTTTTCCTGATGCATTTACTTCTTTGAATAATTTCATCACTTCCGAAGAAGTTTGAGAATCAAGCGCCCCGGTGGGTTCATCGGCCAGGATCACTTTGGGATCGGCAATTAAGGCTCTGGCAATGGCTACCCTTTGCTTTTGACCGCCAGACATTTCATTGGGCATATGATGGGCCCAATCCGTCAATCCCACCCGGTCCAGGTATTCCATGGCTATTTTATTTCTTTTGGATCGACGCACTTTTTGATAATATAGTGGTAGTGCCACATTCTCCATGGCATTTTTAAAGGAAAGCAGGTTAAAAGATTGAAACACAAAGCCAATAAAACGATTCCGGTAAATGGCGCTTTTCTTTTCCGTAAGATTCTTCATCAGGGTTTCATGGAGGGTATAAACTCCTTCATCATAAAAATCCAGCAGACCCAGGATGTTCAATAAGGTTGATTTTCCTGAACCTGATGATCCCATGATAGAAACCAATTCTCCCTGGTTGATTTCCAGATCAATGCCCTTCAAAACTTTCAATGATTGTTTACCTACTGTATAGGATTTGGTGATTTTCTGAAGTTTTATCATTCCATCGTGTTAAAAAATTCTTTTATAGCTGATCATATTTCATGCCATACCGATAAATTCTCCATTTGCAGGTCTTTTAAAAGGAATTATTGTGAAAAAACTGTTCGGGATTGTACGTTTTTGCAACAGGAAATGTTCAATAATGTACAGTGGTAACAGTTTACATATAATGTATATTTTTCTCAACATTTCTTACATTTAAACAATCCCATGCAGGATTGATTAAATATATCAGGGAAATAATTTTAGCTTTAGGCCCGTTATATATGCATAAGATAAATTTTATCAAAACATTACCACTTTGGCCCGGAAAAAGAAGCAAATTGTCCTTCTGACCTTTTTTGTTTTAATGCTTTATGGCAATTACCTTAAGGCTCAGGGGTTTAATCCCTACAAAGGCTATGGCGAACCAAACCCCAAACGTAGTTTTGTCCGATCCGTTTTAAACAAAATTACCGTCACTGGCTCAATTGGCTACAGCAACCATTTTTATAGTCATAATTTGGATGATTACCTGGTATTCCCCAAGAATGATAGCATTTTCATTGCTCCTAATTCCGGTGGAGGCGGTATTTATACTGGCTGGTTAAATGACCCGGCACCGGCAAATGTGCAACTTACTGACCAGGATACCTTTCGGATCAGCACAGATACCACTGAATTCGGATTCAGGGCCAATGGTGCCGGTATTCCATTGTTGTTTTCTCTTCAATATGAAATTGCTGAACGTTTCCGCATAGGTTTGGGTGCATCCATTGAATTTCATCGGGTCAGCCAATTGACACCTACTGCCTATAACGGGGAATTGGGCCGGACTGAGAATAAATTCAACACCACCTTTACCCGATTATTCGGAACTTTTGGCGGCAAGTTTTACCAGTTTGTTGATTGGCATTATTACCTGGATGTAATGGGAGGGGTGATTAATTATGGTGCTGGCTTTAATCAACAACAATTGACCAAAAGTCTTTTTTTTAATGTTGGTGTTCCAATAGAAAAAGAGTTTTCCGAATATTTCCGTCTGTATATTCGACCATCCTGGGAATTTAAAAACTATAGCATGGCTTTGCCTGGCTCAGAGCAGGTCATTGATAATCGATTCCAGGTCCTGGCCATATCTTTTGGATTTAGATTCAATTATCCTGAGATCCCACGTTGCCCTATCAATGCTTGTCAAACCCAGCAAAAGCACATCCATTCCGGAAATGAGTTTCGGGGGCAGCCATTCTACCGCAAACAGAATCCAAAAATTGGAGAACTTCATCCCCAGTTACATCGCTACAAAGGGAATAATAAAAAGAAAAGGAGTGGGGGCTATTGATTTGTTGCCAATTTTCAATAAACTAAAAGATTAAATACAATATTTTTTTAATCCTGCCTTTATAATCGTACAATTTTTAAATTTAATGATTAAAAGGTTTTGTAATTTTGCGTAACTTGCGCAGTATTTTAAGGATTACGCGATTACGAAAAAAAACTTATGGCAGACGAAGGAGATAAAGAAAAAATTCCAGAGGGAAGGCCGGGAATAATTCCAATAAACATTGAAGATGAAATGAGAGGCGCTTACATCGATTATTCGATGTCTGTAATCATTTCCAGAGCTTTACCCGATGTAAGAGATGGTTTAAAACCTGTACATCGTAGGGTATTGTACGGAATGTTGGATTTAGGAGTTACCCACACCAAACCTTACAAAAAATCGGCAAGAATTGTGGGGGAAGTCTTAGGAAAATACCATCCTCATGGAGATTCTTCAGTTTATGATACTATGGTGAGAATGGCCCAGGAATGGTCATTGAGATATCCTCTGGTAGACGGGCAGGGTAACTTTGGCTCAATAGATGGAGACTCACCGGCAGCTATGCGATATACTGAAGCCCGATTAAGACGAATTGCCGAAGAAATGCTTACCGATATCAATAAAGATACGGTAGACTTTCAACCTAATTTTGATGATTCGCTTACTGAGCCATCAGTATTGCCAGGGAAGTTACCCAATTTGTTGGTAAACGGCACCTCTGGCATCGCTGTGGGTATGGCCACCAATATGCCACCTCATAATTTGACAGAGATCGTCAATGGTATTGTGGCCTACATCGATAACAATGAAATTACGGTCAGTGAATTGATGGAACACATCACTGCTCCTGATTTTCCCACCGGAGGTATCATTTACGGTTATCAGGGCGTGAAATCAGCCTTTGAAACAGGTAGAGGAAGGGTAGTGATGCGAGCAAAAGCAGTTGCTGAAACTTCATCGTCAGGAAAGGAGCAAATCATTGTCACTGAAATACCTTACATGGTCAATAAGGCCAGTATGATTGAGAAAACCGCACAGTTGGTAAATGATAAAAAAATAGAAGGGATTTCAGACATCAGGGATGAATCAGACCGCGATGGCCTAAGGATTGTTTATGACCTGAAAAAAGATGCTATTCCCAATATAGTACTAAATAATCTGTACAAATATACCCAGCTTCAATCATCATTCGGGGTAAATAATGTAGCCCTGGTAAAAGGGAAACCACGTACCCTGAACCTGCAAGAGCTGATCAAATATTTTGTAGAACACCGCCATGATGTAGTAGTTCGAAGGACCAAATATGAATTGGCAGAAGCCGAGCGCAGAGCCCATATTCTGGAAGGTTATTTAATCGCTTTGGATAACCTGGATGAGGTGATTGAGCTTATTCGTGGATCGAAGGATCCAGATACAGCCAGAGAAGGGCTGATGACCCGATTCAACCTGACAGAAATTCAGGCCAGAGCTATTCTGGATATGCGTCTGCAAAGACTGACAGGTCTGGAAAGAGAAAAAATCCAAAAAGAGTATGACGAGATTAAGAAGCTGATAGATCATCTGAATGATATTCTGGCAGATGAAGGCTTGAGGATGCAGATCATTAAAGATGAACTGACTGAGATAAAAGAAAGATATGGAGATGAAAGACGAACAGCAATTGAACATAGCGCGGATGATTTCTCAGTAGAAGATATGATTGCTGATGAAGATATGGTAATTACAGTATCACATCAGGGTTATATTAAAAGAACTCCTTTGATAGAATATAAAATACAGGGAAGGGGCGGGGTAGGCTCCCGTGGAGCCAGCTCAAAAGATGATGACTTTACTGACCACATGTTTATTGCCAGCACCCACAATTATGTACTGATTTTCACCCATTTGGGCAAAGTATACTGGCTCAAGGTTTATGAAATTCCGGAAGGCAGTAAAATAGCCAAAGGAAGAGCCATACAGAATCTGATTAATATTTCCCCTGAAGATTCAGTGCGGGCGGTGATCAACGTAAAAAATCTAACTGACGAAGACTATATAAATAATAATTTCCTGGTGATGTGTACAGAAAAGGGTACCATCAAAAAAACATCATTGGAGGCATATTCAAGGCCCCGGCAAAATGGTATAAATGCTATTACCATTAATGAAGGTGACCGGTTGCTTAATGTACGTCTCACCAATGGGCAAAATCATATAGTCTTAGCCTTAAAATCAGGGCGGGCTATAAGATTTCCTGAAGATGAGGTCAGACCCATGGGCCGAACTGCAGCTGGTGTCAGAGGCGTTTCATTGGCCTCTGCAGAGGATCGTGTAGTTGGAATGGTATGTATTTCAAAGTTGGAATCAAATTTGCTAGTAGTATCCGAAAAAGGTTATGGAAAACGTTCGGACATCGAGGAATACCGGGTGACCAGAAGAGGTGGAAAGGGCGTGAAAACCTTGAATGTGACCGAAAAAACCGGTCATTTGGTGGCTATCAAAGAAGTAGTAGACAGTGACGATTTAATGATAATTAATCGGTCAGGTATCACCATTCGCATGGCGGTGAGTGATTTACGCATAATGGGCCGGGCAACTCAAGGGGTTCGGCTAATTAAACTTAGTGAGAATGACAAAATTTCATCAGTAGAAAAAATAGAAAATATTGATGAAGAAGAAGTGGATAATGAAACAAATTTATCTGAGAATGGACAATAATTGTAATATTGGATATTTGAAAATTCTAACGTAATTTTAGGAACCGAAAAATTTAATTGAAAACAATGAGAAAAGTTGCATTATTATTAGTTTTAAGTGTGATTGCATTTAATTCTTTTGCCCAGAATTCAGCAGTGAATCGAGCAGATCGGTACGTGAATAGTGGCGAACTAGATCAGGCCAAGGAATATATTGATCAGGCCGTTGTTCATGAGAAAACAGTAGATAAAGGAAAAACCTGGTATACCAAAGGACAGGTTTATAAAGCCATTGCTTTTTCCGATGACCCTACTTTTCAGAATCTGGATGACAATCCTTTTGAAGAAGCAGTAGAGGCTTATCATAAAGCCCAGGATATGGAAAAAGATGGATCAACCTATCATTTATTTGCCGGACAGGGGTTGCAAGAGTTATGGAGTCGCATGTTAAATAAAGGAGCAGAATTATACCAGGAAGGTGTTTATGAAGAGGCTATTGATGCTTTTAATAAGACAAAGGAAGTATTTCCTGAAGACACTACCGGTTATTTATATGCTGGTGTAGCAGCAATGCAGGGTGGCATGTATGATGTTGCAGCTGATAATTATTATAAATTGTTAGATCTGGGATATGACCAACTGGATGTTTATACCAGCTTGCTCTGGATAGAAAGAAATCAAAATGAAGATAAAGAAAAAGCCCTGGAAATTGTAAGAGAAGCCAGGGAGAAGTATCCTGATAACAGGGATTTAATGAAGGAAGAAATCAACTTACTGATCAACCTTGAAATGGCAGATGAAGCCCGGGAAAAACTGGAATCCGCTATTGAAGCTGAACCTGATAACCCTTCGTTATTCTATAGTCTGGCTTTCTTATATGATGAAACCGGAAATAATGAAAAAGCAGTGGAAACCTATAAAAAAGCACTGGAGCTGAAACCTGATTATTTTGAGGCTAACTTCAACCTGGCTGTGTATTATTTCAACAAAGGTGTGGAAATTTTGAAAGAAGCCAATAACATGGACCTCGAAACTTATCAAAAGAAAGGAAAAGAAGTAATTGCAGAAGCTGATAAATTCATTGAAAAGTCCATTCCATATCTGGAAAAAGCCCATGAATCTCAACCAGATGATTTAACAGTAATTGAAACACTGGAAACAGCTTATGAAGAGTTGAAAATGGAGGATAAAGCAGAGGAATTCAGAAAGAAAATGGAAGCTTTAGGTGGGGTACAGGACTCACCAAACCAACCACAGAATTAATAAATTTTTAATATTTGTTTTTATTAAAAGCTGGATCAGTCCAGCTTTTTTTTTACTTAAAATTAAATAATTAAGATCATGAAAAAGTTACTGTTGTTTATCATTGCTGCAGGACTTTTATCCTGTAGTGGCTCAGAAAAAATTCAAATGAATTCAGGACAAGATTTGATTCGGATTAATCAGGTGGGCTACTACCCTGATGCTCCTAAAATAGCGGTTATAGCGGCTGATACTGAAGGTGATTTTGAAATAATTAATACATCAGATTCCGGGGTGGTATTTTCCGGGCAACTTGAAGGACCTTTCACATCCTCCTTTTCAGATAAACAAACCTATCAGGCCGATTTTTCAGCTTTTACTCAACCAGGAAACTATGTACTGCAGGTTGATGAGATAGGATACTCATATCCTTTTGATATTAAGGCGGAAGTTTATTTGCCCCTGGCTAAAGCCGCTTTGAAATCATTTTATTACCAAAGGGCTTCCACGGAACTACCTCAACAATTTGCCGGTAAATGGTTCAGGAGGGCAGGTCATCCTGATGATGAGGTAAAAGTTCATCCTTCAGCTGCTACAGAATACCGTCCTGAAGGGACAACTATCAATTCGTCTCTGGGTTGGTATGATGCTGGGGATTATGGCAAGTATATCGTAAATTCTGGCATTAGCACAGCTACTTTAATGGCCTTATACCAGGATTTTCTTGCCTATTCGAATACATTAAGCTTAAACATTCCTGAAACAACCAATCAGGTGCCTGATCTGCTGGATGAGATCCTGTGGAATATTCGCTGGATGCTGACTATGCAGGATCCCAATGATGGTGGTGTCTATCATAAAATGACCACAGCTAACTTTGAAGGTATGGTGATGCCGGATCAAGCTACTTCCACCCGTTTTGTTATTCAAAAAAGTACGGCAGCCAGTCTGGATTTTGCTGCCGTTATGGCCCAGGCCAGCCGGATATATCAGGTTTTTGAGCAGCAATATCCGGGTCTGGCGGATTCCTGCCTCACCTCAGCAGAAAATGCCTGGCAATGGGCCCGGGAAAACCCGGAGCAGATCTATGATCAAAATGCCATGAATGCACAATATGACCCGGATGTCAACACTGGCGCTTATGGCGATGAAAACCTGGAAGATGAGTTTAATTGGGCTGCATCTGAATTGTATATTACCACGCTGGATGATCAATTTTACAATCAGATCAATTTTATTCCCTGGGAAAATTTTCAAATACCAGGCTGGCCCCAGGTGCAACTTTTGGGTTATTATAGTCTGATCCGGGAAAAAGAAAGATTGCCGGCAGATGTTCAGACTGAAATAAATCAGCTGGAACAAAAAATGATCAGTTTTGCCAATCAAATGATACAAGAGGTGGAGTATCAGGCCTATAAAACCATTATGGAGAAGGATATGGCCAATTTTGTCTGGGGCAGCAATGCCGTAGCATCCAACCAGGGAATTGCGCTTATTCAGGCTTATCAAATATCCAAGGATCAAAAATATTTAAATTACGCCCTGTACCAACTGGATTATTTGTTGGGGAAAAATGCCACTGGTTATTCTTACGTAACAGGTTTTGGTGAAAAAACACCCATGTTTATACACCATAGACCTTCGGAAGCAGATCAGATAGAAGATCCTGTTCCCGGATTTTTGGTGGGTGGACCTAATCCGGGTCAACAGGACCGGGAGGATTATGACTCAGATATTCCGGATGAATCATATGTGGATGTGGTAGGTTCCTACGCCTCCAATGAAATTGCTATCAACTGGAATGCACCTTTTGTTTATCTTACTGCCGCGCTTGAGGCATTACAATATCAGGCTGGATACGCTAATAAGTAAGTTTTATTTATTTTCAGACCAGGATCAACGACATAGTTGGCTTGACCTGGTCTGTTTGTAAATAAACGGGGTTTTTCGTAAAACAACTATCAAAATAGTTTTTAAACTGAAAAATTCGTAGTATATTTATATAATGAAAAAATTAACCAGGAGAGAAGAACAGGTCATGCTGATAATATGGGATTTAGGTCCATGTTTTGTCAAAGATATTATGATTAGGATACCATCTCCCAAACCTCACTACAACACCATTTCATCACTGGTACGGAGTCTGGAGGAAAAAGATTATGTAACACATAGGGTATATGGCAATACACATCAGTATTTTCCTTTGGTAGATCGCGAAGATTACAAAATTCAAACTCTGCAAAAGGTAGTCAATAACTTTTTCGGAAACTCCTACTGCAGCATGGTTTCATATTTCGTGGAAAAACAGAAAATCTCGCCGGAGGAACTGGAAGATCTGATGCAGGAAATTCAAAAAGGCAAGCAAAATGAGTAAATAAATGTTGAGTAAATTATTATTATCCTCCCTTATTTTAAGTATTTTCTATTTGGCTTATCTGTTGATATTAAAAAGAGAAACTTTTTTTCCATTAAACCGTATTTTCCTGCTCTCCGGATTGATTGCATCATTTACCATACCCTGGATGAATTTGAATGTGCTAACAAATGGAGCCATGTCACTGCCTGAAACAGCGGATATAGCAATGTTTCATTTTATCCCCCGGCAAATGGAAGTCTCACATCCTGCTACAAGTTTTTCCTGGTATTATGGGCTCTATGGGCTGGGAATTAGCTTTTTGATGACCCGGTTTGTATGGTTGATATATCAAATATTTCATTTGGTCGGTCAGAGCACTACCCAAAAATCGGGCAGCCATACAATTTGCTTGATGGAACAAAAGGACGCACCTTTTTCATTTTTTAAATTCATTTTTATACCCCGAGAATTAGCCAAGCAAAGTCCTGAACTGGATCAGATCCTGTTGCATGAAAAGATACACAGCAAACAGTGGCATTCTTTTGATCGAATCCTATTAGAATTAGCTATCATTATACAGTGGATTAATCCATTAGTGTGGCTATATAAAAAGGAATTGATCCTGTGTCATGAATATCTGGCTGATCAGGGGGTCACGCGGAAATTCAACAAAACTGCCTATCAGACCCTACTGGTAGATCAAATGCAAAGAATAGAGCATTCTTCAGTCATTAATCAGTTTAATTCTTCAATAAAAAAGCGAATCCTTATGATGAATCAAATCAGATCCAGAAAATGCAACCAGGCTAAATATTTAATTTTGTTTCCCTTATTCATGCTGGCTTTTTTAGCCTGTAATTTGGTGGAAAGAGATGTCTTTGAACAGGAACTTAACCTGGTTAATCAAGATGGATCATATATGGTAAAAGGCAAGATTTTGGACCTGGAAACAAATAAACCTTTACCTGGGGTTAACATTATCATAAAGGGCACTTCAATTGGAACTGTTTCTGATCTTTCAGGAAATTACCACATCATGATACCAAAAGACCGGAATGAGTTGATATTTGCCTTTGTAGATAAAAAAACTTTACAGACTGAAACAGACCCGGTAACCAATGAAATGCTGGTGCTGCTGGCAAATAAGAGTTCAGATCAGGAGTCCATAGTGGGTATGGCTTCTAAAGTCATTCTGGAAAATCAGAATGAAATGCCTGCTATAGATATCAGGGATGCCGACAAAATTTACAAATTTAAATCTCCCAGCAAAAACCCAATGTTTATTATAGATGGAAAAGTGGTGGAAAAGAGTGATTTTAAAAATTTAGATCCCAATCATATCAAAAAAATAGAAGTCCTCAATCAGGCTCATGTTCGTGATCTGCCGAAATATGATCCTAATGAAAAAGATGGAGTGATTATCATCACTACCAAATAGATCCTTTTACCAACTCAATAGGTGGATATCAACTTTAAAAGATCATAAAAAATAATACCCTGATCATTACTTTTTTGAACCGATCTCTTCTATTTTTGCACGTTTTGTTTTTGAAACGGTGTAATCAATGGATGAATTAGTCAGGCAGCGGATCAGTTTAAGCAGTTATTTTTTTATTTCCGGATTATGCTTTGCCAGCTGGGCATCCCGTATTCCTACTATTAAAACCTCTTTTGAGTTGAATGAAGCGGAATTAGGCAGCATTTTGTTTGCCATGCCCATCAGTTCATTAATCGGGCTGCCCATTTCTGGTTGGCTGGTGGAAAAATTTGATAGCCGCTGGCCCCTGTTTATATCTTTCATTTTTCATGCCTTATTTCTTCTATTCATAGGTGTAGCCGATACTGTATTTTTATTTACCACAGCTATTTTTTTGTTTGCCTTTTCTAACCGCATCTCAAATATCGCCATGAATACCCAGGCCATCAACCTGCAAAATAAATTTACTAAAAAGATCAATGGATCATTTCATGGCTTATGGAGCCTGGGAGGAATTGCTGGGGTAGGTGTTACCACGCTAATGGTGGCCCTAAACATTAGTCTGCAACTCCACTTCCTGATCATTACTTTAATGGTTTTGATTATGACCATGATAGCATTTCCCAATTTGCTTAAAAAAGATAAATCTCATTCCGGAGGCTTTTCCCTGAAAAAGCCGGATCCCATGGTAATGATCCTGGGAATCCTGATCTTTTTTGCGGCCATTTGTGAAGGAGGAATGTTCGACTGGAGTGGCATTTTTTTTAAAGAAGTAGTAAATGTGGAAATATTTACTGCTGGCTATTTGATGTTTATGAGCAGCATGGCTTTTTCCCGGTTTTTGTCAGACTGGCTGATCCAACACCTGGGTATGCCTCGCATGTTTTTACTCAGTTCATTTCTAATCGTACTGGGATTGCTAATGGCCATTCTTTATCCCAATTTCTGGATGGCGTTGATTGGTTTTATGATAGTAGGAGCAGGAACTGCCTCAGTGGTTCCTATGGTATTTACATTAGCCGGTAAGTCCAAAAGGTATTCTCCCGGTATTGCTATCTCCCTGATTGCTACCTTTGCCCTGGTCGGGTTTATGATCGGGCCACCACTGATCGGGTATATAGCTCATGCCTTTAATCTGCGTTTTTCATTTTTATTCATTGCCTTAAACGGCTTGCTGATTTTTCCAACTGCACTGTACTATTTCAAACGACATAAAGGGAGGCAGGAAATAGCCGTATCTCCCAATTTAGGAGAAATATAATTATTGACTTTCTTAAAACATTTTTTGCCTACAAATAGATTATCTATTGTTGACCTTTCCTAAATATGTTTTTAGATATTTTATTGATTTTAGCTGTTTTTTATCTGTCTATTCCTGCATTGGCTGGTTACTTTGCTGCTTCTTATGGAAAAAGTTTCTGGTTTTGGTTTTTTTATGGATTAATCTTCCCCGTCATAGCACATTTCCATTTATTGTTATACATTTCTTTTGAAGAAAGAAGGGTGCAGAAACAATTTCATATGTCTTTGCAGGAAGAAAGGCATATGGATCAATTAATCAAAAGCACAATCCGGGAAATTGGCGGTGAACCGGAAAAAACAGAACAACCATACCATCATTCATATTATTTTATCTACAGGATCTTTAAAAAGAAACTGGTAGATTAATTCCTCTTTTTCTTATTTATTAGAAATACAATATCCCACCAGTCAGTTATTTATAAAAAACGCGTTAAATTTTGAAGTTGCTTTTTTCAAAATTCCTGTTTTTATTCCTGGTAGCAGAACTTTTTGCACAAAAAGAACAGCACACCATCTATGTGGCCAGTATTAGCTGGCATACCGGTCTGCTGATACCAGGAGAAGCCCTGCCCGACAGCATTTGGCCGGGTCGCACCAATTTCAGCCAATTTGAATACCTTGAGATTGGTTGGGGAGACCGGGATTTTTATCAGCATCCCAAGTTCAACCTCTGGTTTGCAGCCAAAGCCATTTTTTGGCCTACCAAAACGGCATTACATGTATTTCCTTTGAAAGATGAAGCAATTTCCATGAATTACCTGGGTAAAGTAGTACAACTTCAGGTGACTGATGAGGAGTTAAGGGCTTTGGCAGATTTCGTGCTTTCATCCTTTCAATATACCGAACAAGGTAAATTAATTCCTTTAAAAGACGGTATTTATGCCAACAGCCAATTCTTTGCCGGTGCCAAAAAATACTTCTTTCCAAAAAACTCCAATGTGTGGGCTGCCAAGTCGTTAAAAAAAGCCGGTTTTAAATTTGCCCCTATACTTTTTCAAACCACAGAAATGGTACTTAACCGGGCTGATAATTTTGGAAAGATTGTCCATAAAAAGGACTGACCTTTCTTATTTTTCTGGGGGAATTACTAAATTTATTCTAACTCCACTAAATAAACTGTACTATAAAAAAGTATGCAATCATTGTTTTGTTTTGTCTAATCTGGCAGATTAGAATAGGTCAAACAAACACTTCCTCTCATTATGTTAAATTTTCCAAACCCAGGGATAGAACGACTCGATCAATACATTGAGGATCAAATAGCACAGCAAAATAATAGCAGGCGAAGTAGTTCTTTTAGCCAGGAAGGGAATTATTAGTCACCTCCAAGACACATCTGTCTTAACTTATCACTGGGATCAGGTGCTGGGCCCACTTTATATATAGAAAATAATATACCTTCCGGATTGGGTAATCACCAGGAAACCCTGGCCCAGGCTATGGAAAGATTAAGTGATTTACCCTGAAATTTGAACCTGGAACTCGGTTCACGTATGGATTAATTACGGACCTGCTGGGTTTTCTGGTAGAGAAAGTTTCCGGCAGCCATTTTAGGAGTATTTGAAGCAGTATTCTCAGGGAACTTATGAATTTTTTCAATACTAAATTCCGGGTGGATCCCCACCAGAAAATGATAGCCATTATAATGACCCAATCTCAGCCGACTAAATCAGATGTGACCGGTAAATTTAAAATCCTGACTTATCAGGCATTAGATCAATCGGAAGTTACGCCATAAATAGGATTTGAATAATTATAGGCCTCTTGCAAAAAAAGAAACAGAAGTGGCGGCTTTTTTATGTATGACAAAAAAGGTTTCTCTCAATTTCCTACTGATGTTTTTATATTTATTTCAGGAAGTTCTTCAGCAGTCAGACTGATTTTTTGGTTGGATATTATTTAACTGAGCCCAAATAATTGTGTTTTATAAAGATAATGGGTATAAATGCTGGTATAATCCAGGTCAGATTTGTGATGATTGACCAAATTAATGTAAATTTACATTTTAAATTTTGTTCAACTGTTTTTATTCTACAATTTCATTTGCATTATAATCCGTCAGTTTTTTAAACTTCTGTAGCATATTATTTGATGCAGTCTGATTGAGGATAAAGACCAAATTCCAATATTCAATGAAAATAGACAAACACACCGTAGCCTCAGTTACCTATGCTCTGGATGTAGACGGACAAAAGGTGGAAGAAACCGGAAAAGACAAACCCCTTACTTTTTTAGTAGGAACGGGTTCTATGATACCTGGTTTTGAACAGGAATTACTGGGAAAACAAACCGGTGACTCTTATGAAATGACTATTCCACCGGAACAAGCTTATGGAGAAGTTGATCCTAATGCGGTGGTAGACCTTTCTAAAGACATTTTTAAAGTGGAAGGACAGGTTCAGGAAGATCTTTTGCAAGTAGGTAAAGTAGTGCCCATGCAGGATCAAAATGGAAATCCTTTGCAGGGAGTGGTAAAAGATGTGGGCGATGAAACTGTTACTATGGATTTCAACCATCAACTGGCTGGAAAAACCCTTCATTTTACCGGAGAAGTACTGGAGGTAAGAGAAGCAACTCCGGACGAGATCAGTCACGGACATGCACATGGTCCGGGAGGTCATCAGCATTAATAATTATTATCATTTTCAGAGGGTTTGAAGATTGATCTTTCGGAAAGATCTTCAAATCTTTTTTTCGCCATTTTTCAACAATTCTTTTTGGCAGTACTTTCTAAACTGATCATCAATGAATATCCTGGCTCTTCAGCAGCAGGAATTTTTTAATATCTGAAGTCCCATTTGGCTGCTGATATAACCAGATAGAAAAAAACACGTACATTGATTATAGCGAGTTGGTATCGTCCCTAAGACAGACCCATTCCGCTCACAGGCAGAAGTGTAAAGAAACAACTTCTATTCACCCAAAATTATGATCAATGGAAAACTTGAATCTGATAAGCATCCAGGGTAAGTTTGCCCCAACCTTTTGGCTTAAAAACCTCTTTGAACCGGAGCTTTTCAATATCGTGCAATCCTTATCTTTAAAACCTGCCATTGTTATTTCCAGCCCGGCACGTACTGATATCATTTATCAAAACCACCAGGACCTTTCCCAACCTGTATTGAAGATGTGGTGTCATTTCACCGGAAAAATTTATCAGGATCAGATTTCTAATTACTTTCATATCAAGAATGGGACCCTGAATGTGCTGGACTATTATTTTTCCAGTCTTGACTGTCTTAGCCGAAGAGAAAGGGATTTTCAATTGTATCAATCCTGTTTCAGATCTCATTATCAAATGATGCCGGCCCATCCTATTCTTACCATATTAGTAGAATGTGACCAACACCTTCATCAAAAGAAGTCTATCTTACCAATTAAAGGAATTGGGATCAATCGAAAACCATTAAACAAAAAGATCAACCCGTCTCTGCTTAAGACCCTTGGAGTGATCGATAAAACTAACTATAATTAAAATTCAATAGGGAGGCATCTATTGAGACTATTTAGGTTTCTTGTTTTTATCAGGTGAATGATCATTATTTGTTTCTTCTGCCTGTTTTAATTGTTGTTGCTTTGCTACCCATCTGTCAAAAGGGCTCAGATAAATATCATCAACTTTGATGCTGTTACTCGATTTCATTAACAAAAATATTTTAAGTTCTTATTTAATTAAACTGCTTGACCACTTTTTCTGTTGTTTTGGCAGGTTACCAAGATGTTATATTACGATGAATTTAATATTTTTACCGATAAATCACGCAATAAAAGTATCTGGTGTAAGATTAAATAGAAATTAAACGTATTTGAAGGTCCTGACTTTTGTTACATCATTAAATCTCAAACTTAAACTTTTCTCTTTGGATAAACTCTTTGAGGGTGGCAGGCTTTCTACCGGTAATTTCCTCAAATTTGGTCGAGATCTCAGGGTCCTTTTGAAACCTGGGCAAAAAATGCAGCATGATCATCACCATGATCATACCTTTATTCACTCCTTCTTTTTTTTTGATCTGGTAGAATTTGAGAGGGTTTACACTTTGATAGTGAATGGGGTGCTGAATAACCTCATTGATCATCCTGGTGACCTGGTAAAAATCTGTTGGCTCATAGCCGGTCAGGTCAAAGGCCTGATTTTTATAATGCTCAAATTCGTGCAAAACCCGGGCAGCAACTTCACCAATATTTTCACCATCAACCCAATTAAAACGTGCCTTCCCGGCCGGTAAAATTATTTTTCTTTTATTTTGTATGTCCTGGTATAAGGTTGTGGTCAGGTTCTGCATAAAATATCCCGGACGAATAAAGCAATACTGCAATTCATTTTGCTTTATCAATTGTTCGATTTTATGATGTGGAATAACTTTGCTTGTTTCCACTCCCTGGACAGATAAAAATATTACCTGATTGATCTGGGCAGACTTCATTTGGCTTAGCAGGGGAACAAAATACTTTTTCACTGAGGCCAGCTGAGGGGGACGTAGTAGAAAAATACGGTCTATTTCTTTCAGGGCAGCAGTATAAGTTTCAGGCTGCTCGAAATCAAAGGTTCTTAATTGAAGTTTGGGGTATTCCTTTTTCAACCAGGAAGCTTTGGCCGGATCTCTCACCCCGGCGATCACTTGATGATCCGTATTCTGCTGAAATAAGTGTTTTATTACCTCCTGGCCGATATTACCAGTGGCACCGGTAATTAAGATCTGCTTCATCATGTCTTTTTTAGATAAAACCTCAAATATATTAAAATAAATATTGCTTGTCCGGGAATATGAAATCAGGAAATAAATTTTAATAAACTTGTCCATACATAAAATAGAAGGAAATCAATGATAATCTAAGAGGACATTTTTTGTATCTTTCGGTATGGATCAGATCTCTTTGACTTTACCGGAAGATTCCATGTTGCATCAATCAGATTTGGACAAGGATTATATGGATTCTTATTATACCATTGTTCCTGATAAGATCAATATTGAAAATGCAGCGGCGGCATTCCTGGAAACTACTCCCGGATGGTTAGAAAACCTGTCCAATTGGAAAGATCAGATCGTGATGAACTACCAGCAAAAAGATCCTGAAGAAATCGAGCAGCTGGGCCAAAGGTTTAGTCATCCGGAATTTGAACCGGGAAAGAAGGCTGGCAATTTCATGGTGTTTCAAAAGACAGAAAATGAGATGATCTTAGGAAGGGATGACAAACACTTGAGTTTCAGGGTGTCTCTTTATTTTTTAAAACAACCAGATCCCCCTAAGCATCATAAATACCTGGTTATTTCTACCCTGGTACAGGTAAATAACTGGATGGGCAAGCTCTTTTTTTTTCCGGTTAAACCTTTCCATCAGGAAATGGCTCCTTATACAACTAATCAGATTGGAATGAAACTAAAGGATCCTGACTATCGGAAAAAAGTTCTGAAAATCGATGTTTAGCCATTCCATTATTTAATCAGGTATCCCAATCCAACATTAAAAATAAGTTGGTTAAAGGTGCGCTGATCCAATCCCTGTGGAGTTAAGCCAATTTGATAATTCATTTCACCAGAAATGCTGGCCCGGTCATTAAGTTCATACTGCAATCCTATCATTGCACCTGCAGTACCCAGATTAAATTTTTTACGAGGCGACCTGGCATTTACATTATATTCATTGATCTGTCCATTTTCTATACTTATATATTTATAGTTAAATTCCTGAGAAATGATCCAGTCCAGGGTGATTCCGGCTCCTGCGATCAAGCTCCATTTATTGGTCAGATATTCATACCGCCTGTAATATACCGGAAATTGTAAAACCTGCATGGTACTCACTATTTGATCAGGGGAGCCCTGTAGACCAGGATAACTGCTGAGGTCTGATAGTCTGAATTTGTCCGGATCAGAGGTGTCATCCAATAAATATTGTAATTGAAAGTAACTAATTCCCAATTGTAAACGATCGTAGGGCTTTTTAAAAATTTCAGCCGACAAATACAGCGAATTATTCAGATAGGTTAATCCTTCATCTATATAGGGGATCCTTATGCCAGTACCTCCACTTAAATTAATTCTCAGAGGTTCATATTTTGTACGTTTTACCACTTTATTTCTTCCAGACCCGGCAAAGGCAATTTTCAAACTCGTATTCCATGAAATTGGCTTAAATTGCGGGGCTAAAGGATCATAAAACTTATAATTTCTTTGTTTGTTTATCTGTTGATCCAGGATGGAGGCAGTGGGATCAATTGCAGTGGGATCATTTAATGAGTGATAGGCGCTGCTTAAAAAGTTCCTTTTTTGTGAGTTGGAAGCTGCATAAGTTGAGCCAGGCCTGGAAGTATACACCAATTTTTCGATGTAAACTGTATCATAGCGAATGATGGTATCGGTAACGATGAGCTTTTCAGGAGTATTTTTTAAAGGCAGTCCGGGTTGAAGATTTGCATTTTCAGTTGGATTATTAGTTTTGTTTAAATTATCCCAGCCCCAGAGTATATTGATCAGGGTGGCCAGGGTAAGGCCGCCTATGATTAACCAGCGGGACCAGGGCCAGCCGGTGGAGCGATAAGCTTTCAATTTACTATTAAATTCCTGCCAATAGGATTCTTGATAAGCCGGATCCAGTTCATCCAGTTTTTGCCTAAATAAGTCATCAAATTGATTATCATCCATAAAGACGCGTATTTTTGTCGCTTTCAACCAACATTTTTTTGAGTTTTAGCCTTGCCTTGGCCAGGTTAGATTTTGATGTTCCCTCACTGATTTCTAATTTTTCGGCTATCTCACGATGGTTATAGCCATCAATAACATACAAGTTGAATACCACCTTGTAAGAAGGAGGCAAACTATTTACTAACTGGAGGATCTCTTTGGCTGATAATTGCTGAAATATATCAGGATTCATAGCCAGACCATCAGCATGACTGATCTCCAGTTGGTGATAATGCCAATGATTTTTTCTGAAATGATCAATGGAAGCATTGATCATGATCTTTCTGACCCAACCAAGGAAGGATTTTTCCGGATCAAACTTATCAAGTTTGGTGAAAATTTTTAAAAAACCATCATGGGCTATCTCTCTGGCCTCCTCATCAGTTTTGGCATACCTCAAACAAATCTTCATCGCAAAACCAAACAAATTTTGATACAGCTCTTGCTGGCATTGCTTGTTGTTTTTTTTGCATTCGTTTATTAAAGGCAGTAGTATGGTTTTATTATTAAAATCCATTTTAATGAATCACGGTGGAATTTGGGAAAGCGTTGCCTGGTCTGAAATAATTTTTAAAAGAACAAAGACTGAATTATTTTTGTTTAAAAAATTCTTGAAATAATATAACAACCTGCAGGCAACCGTTTCGAAAAAACTTCCGTGGTCCTTTATATAATGAAAACCTCTCATGATTCAAAATTTATACCTGATGAAAAGAATAGCTTTATTCATTATAATCATATTGACCACAATTGCCTGCAGCAAAGTAATAAATGATATAGAAGAGGATAATAAGAGAGAAGGCATTATAATAGATCCCACTTTACTGCAACAAAAATGGGATATCACTTTTTTCAGGGAATTTGGACAGGTGCAAACCAATCGATTTGACCAGGCCAGCCTAAGCCTCCTTCCTGGAGGATCTTTGCAGCTTCGGATTGCTCAGGATCTTTATGAAGGTAACTGGGCTTTGTCAGCCAACAACAGGCTGCTGGTAATTCGGATTAACCAATCTGGCAAACCCCAGGAGGATTTGAATAATGACTGGGTAGTAACCGAACTCAGTCAAAATTCCCTCAGGATCATTGAAGAAGATCTGGAAGATGATGCAGAATTTCACTTTGAAAAGTCAATACCAAAGCAATATGATTGGTCATTACTCAACCAGGACTGGCAGATCATGTCTTTTACCAAAGACTCGGAAGAGATATCTCCGCTTTATAATGATTTTATTATCAGTTTTACCGGCCCTAATGAATATTTGATCACCCAGCTCAATGAAATAATAATTCCATTAACATTTGATTTGGACCAAACTACAGCCATGATCAGGCTCAATAATGGTGATGATGCTGAATTTATACCCGATCCTATTTTTAGGAACTGGTTGATTGATGAACTATCAGAACAGGAAATGATCTGGTCATCTGGTTCGGAAAAAGTGCTGCTGAGAAAATTTACCGGTGAAATAAACCGGGATCCAAAAGTATTTGATCAGCAAAGGTTGAAAGGAGTGTGGCAGATATTTTATTATCTTAAAGACAATGAAGATTATTCAGATTTGATAGGTCAGCCTTTGCTGAGGCTGGCTGATCAAGCTGAATTGAACCTTAAATTGGACAACGGCCTGGTATTTCCGGGCAATTGGGAATTTGATCTGAATCAGGATCGCATAAATATAAATCTGGAACTGGAAGATAATTACCTGGATGACCTTGATGATGACTGGGAGATCTATTATTTGTCTGATGACACACTTAAAATGATTGAATTGGGTGACCCGGATACCGAAGTACAGCTGGTGAAAAAGCAAGTATCCTTTTTGCCCTATCCGGACCAATTAATTGATTCCTGGAAACTGACTGGTATTAACAATAATAGTGATGACGATAGTGAGGATGATGATAGTGATGATAGTGATGATGAGGAAGGCGACGATGATGATCAGGACCATGACACCAGTTCCTATGATGATCTCACTTTGAAGTTTATGGATGATTTAAGTCTTGAAGTAATTCAGCCAGATTTTAATTTATCCGGGACCTGGAATGTAAACGCTGATCAGTTGGAGGTCAGCCTGCCGCAGAATGAGCAACTGGTGTTTTTATCAGGAACCTGGTTTATCAGCCAGATTTCAAATAAAAAGATCATTTTGCAGAAGAATGATGATGATGATGATGAAATTGAATTAATCCTGGAAAAATAATTTTTCTAAGGCAACTGTTTCTGAAAATATGCCGTGCTTCTAATTGAAGATATAATAATACAAACCCTTTGTTCAACCTTTAAATTTACCATTAAATGAAAAAATACATTGTTACATGTTTATTGCTGACCAGTATCCTGGTCGGTTGTCAGAATGACGAAGTGATGAATCCATTTAGCCGTTTTGAAATAGAAAGTTTTGCCGATATTTCTCCGGACCAATTTCAGCAGCTAGAGACACCTTATGAAAGCTATTTCCAAAATGGAAGATTAGCTGCTGTAAAAGATGAAGATGATGCAGTAGCTGTTATTAAATCAATTTTTAATAACATTCTCATTATTGAGGTAGAAGAAATTACTGAAAGGGGAATACTGGCCTGGGAAATTGAATTTAAAACAGCAGATGGAGCAAAAATAGAACTGGTGATAGCTCAGGACTCATTTCGAATCATTGAAATGGAAGGGCAATCAGGGCCATTTAATTACCAGATAGAGCCGGAGGGTAGCTTCATAACTTTAAAGCAAGCACTTGAAACAGCCCTGGCTGAAATTAATGGTGAGTTGATTAGATGGGAACTTGAGCTTGAAGAAGATGATGAATGGGAATATGAACTTCATATCAGACAAAACGGAAAAATTCTGGAAGTGGAAATTGACGCATTTCAAAATACTGTATTGGCCATTAAACAAATAGAAGATGATGACTTGGATGATTATGAAGAATATTTTGAAAAGCCCGGCGAGGATGTGCCTTCTGAGGTTTTAGACCAGGTGAATGCACTGATCCAGGGCAACATCATTAATACCGAATTTGATGACGATGCGTATGAAATTTATGTTCAGACAGAGTCAGGTGCTGTGGTGGAGTTTTATTTTGATGAATCTGGTCAAATGGAGGAGATTGAAGGAGAAAATGGCCCCTTTGATTATGATTTTGGGGCCATAACTGGATTAATAAGCTTCGCAAAAGCTAAACAAATAGCTTTGCAACTGACCGATCATGCGGGTGAGATAGAAGAATGGAGCCTGGACCTGAGAGATGACCCGCCCTATTATGAATTTGAACTGGAGGGTGATGGGAAAGAGTGGGAAATTGAATTGAATGCCCAGAATGGGGATGTTCTGGATATTGATTATCCGGATTCAGAAGATGACCAGCATGATGATGACAACGATGATGACGATCAGGACGAAGATGACAATGATCAGGATGATGATTAATAAATGCCTGATTACAAGGGATATGCATCCCGGAAATTTTAATAATTATACTATAATCCAAACCAATAGCCAGATGAAAATCACATTAAAAATATTTATGATCCTGATGGCAGGATTTGCTTTGCTATCCTGCGACTCAGAGGACAACATGATAAAAAAACCGGAGCCAGAAATGAATCTGTCTCTAAATATCTTACAAAACCTGCAAACGCCTTATCAGCATATCTTTAACCCATCCAAAAGCACAAGTGGCAGGATAATGGATGATGAAATTAAAACTTCTATAATGGAAAAAGTGAAGGAAGTTTTTACCCAGGCTGTTTTTGTAGATGATATTGATGATGAGATAGAAAGAGGAATACCGGTTTGGGAAGTTGAAATAGAGCTTTCCAATGGGGGGGATATCGATTTTTATATTTCCAAAGATCTCCTGGAGGTAGTGAAGATAGAAGGTGATGATGACTTTGAAGGAATAGAAGTGAACCCGGGTGGAGATTTTATCACTTTGTCTGAAGCAGTGGCAGCAGCCAAGAATACCTATAATGGAGAAATTGAAGAATGGGAATTAGAATTGGATAATGGTACTTCCTGGATGTATGAATTTGAATTTGAAGATGATGGAGCATATGATGATCCTGAGGTTCATGTAGATGCTTTTTCAGGTAATGTAGATGCTGTATATCTGGACACAGATGATAATGATGATGATGACGATGACGAAGATGATGACAGTGACGATGATGATTAAGCATAAAGTCCATCTTCACAAAAGGAGTCAACCAGTTCGGTGGACTCCTTTTTCTCTTTTATGAATTCACCATTGAACTACCTGATAATCACGAACCACTATAAGTGAAATCCCAGTTCCTTTACCGTCTAAAGGCCAATCAAATGAATGGCACCTCCCTTAATCGGCAAAGCTTGATAATTAGTTCCCTTTGATGCTAATGTTTTCGCACCATCACCAACATTTTAATGTTAATGACTATAAAACGAAAAAATTGAACCAAAAAACTGGTTCTCATCCATTTGGTAAATCTGGTAGGAACCGGTGGATAATAATTTTGTTCGTATGGTTTTCTTTTGCTCATTGTTGTATTGTTTATTCAGGAATCATTTTCCAAAATGGATTTGCTTTGGCTTTATAAATAAAGGCGTAATGTAAAAGGTTTTTAACCCAATGACCGGCCAAACCGATCTCTCCGGTGGTATAACTTAAAGATCTGCCGGTTTCGGGATAGGTTTTAAAGTCAGGAACAATGGGAAACATGGTCATGGATACAGCGGTGCCGGAAAACACATTAGCCCCGGCCGATGCGATACAGGCAGCTCCCATTTTAGCCATCGAGGCCTTTCGGGTAGGATGATCTGCCTTGCCATTGATCATATCAGCTACATTAAAGGCTACTTTACGGCCCATTACCCCGGATGGCATTCCTGTACGGGGTGGTGTAGGGAATATGGGTGTTCCTCTGGTGCTTTTCATTGGCTTTGAAATGGCATGAGGCGGAGCAAAAGCGATGCCTACAGCAAACAGGTTGGCGTAGTTTGGATTTTGATAAGTAGTTGGCCAATCTTCAGGATGCCAGTCATGATACTCTTTTTTGCTGTAGTCGGCATCTACCAACATGAACCCATTAGGGGCAAAAACTTTGTTGGTAATATCCTGGTTGGATTTGTCATAAGCCTTCAATCCGACTCCGGAAAATGGCGGCAACAGCATAGCAAAATCAAATTTTTGTTCCAAATCCTGGTCATCCAATGTCTCATACTGGATCCGGTCTTTTTCGACCTTATTCACATGTGCTTTAGTGATCCAGTCAATCCCTCTTTCAGTATATAGTGACTCAGTGAATACGCGGCTGTGGGTAACATATCCACCCCGTTTTACATGCATACCTCCCATACCAAAATCACCCAGTTCCTGTTCATTGCTGATCCAGTACACCAGGGCTTTGTCTCGTACATTTTTCCGGCGCAATTCAAATTCTACATTAAAAAGATATTCAAATGCAGCTCCCTGGCAGGTACAGGTACCATGACCGGTACCTATCAGCAAGGTTTGTTTTTCCCCTTTCTGCATTCTATCTATGGATTCTTGTAATTGCAGAGCTGCCTGAGCCGCATGACCGGCTGTACAAACAGATAAACTGTTATGATCAGGACCCAATCCTTCAGTTGCTTCAAATTTTAATTTGGGACCGGTAGCATTGATCAAGTAATCATATTTTACATCTGCTGATTCTCCCTGTTTTTCGGAATTAGTGTATTGCACCTTTACAAAAGGCTGACTGGAAGTTTCATTACCTTCGGGATGAAGAGAAACCGCTTTAGCCTGGATATAGGTAATACCATTTTTCTTATAGATCGGCGCTAGTTCAAAAGTAACATCTTTGGGTTGCATTAATCCCACCCCAACCCAAATATTGGAAGGAATCCAATTCCATTTACTGTTAGGGGTGATGACGATTACTTCGTGTTGTTTACTGGAAAGAAGGCCTTTGGCGTAAAGAGCTGCGGTATGGCCGGAAATGCCCGCACCCAGGATAACTAGTGTAGCCATAAATCAATTGTTTTGTCGCCAATCAATTTACAAATTTTACCTGATTATACCATAATTATGAGCAATTAATAATGTTAATAAAAACTTAATAGCCTCAAAAGCACTAACGGTGTTGGTTATATTTCAGAGCAGGAATATTTTTTCGTAACAAATCCATTTCTTTGCTGGACAGATCAGCAGCATTTTCTACTCCTGCTATATCCATAAGTTGGTCCAGGGTTCTGATTCCTGTAACGGCTGTAGTAACTGCCGGATTTTGCAGCACATATTTTAAAGCCAACTGTGCCGGAGTTCGAGACTGATCAGCCATGTTTAGAATAGTCTGGCTGATTTTTTCCACCTGTTCCTGATGATGGCCCAGATAATCAGTGGAAGGCTTTCCCGCCAGTAATCCTTTAGCCAGACTCCCCCGGGAAAGGATACCTACCTGATTTTGCTGAATCAACTGTAAAGTTTCCTCTTCCGGACGCCGGTCCAGTAAGCTGTATTGGGTCATTATACTGACAATCCCTGATTGATCGAGATAAGCTTTAATGACATTTGGACGAATGGATGAAATGCCATAATACCTGATCTTTCCGGATTGTTGTAATATTTCGAATGCTTCAATCGTCTCCTCCATGGGATCATCTATGGTGCCTCCATGTAATTGATAAAGGTCGATATAGCCGGTCTGTAATCTTTTCAGACTTCCATCCACTGATTTCAAAATATAATTTTTACGAGGGTTCCAATCCCAGCCACTACCATCTGCACGCCATTGGTTGCCTACTTTGGTAGCAATTATTACCTTATCTCGTCGCTCTTTAAATGCTTTTCCTACAAAAGTTTCGTTCATCCCTTTCTGATAAAGATCTGCTGTGTCAAACAAATTGATTCCCTGGTCGAAAGCCTGGTGTAGCAAACGAAGGTTGTTTTTTTCCTCCAATCCTAAAGACATGCATCCAAAACTAATTTCACTGACATGAAGTTCGGATTTTCCAAGTTGATGATAATGCATATGAAGTAGTATTTATAGATTAGTTGTAGCGTTTCACAAATAACAATTAACTGTTTAAACGCTTATATTTATAGGTTTTTAATATAAAAAAAAAGACCAATCATTTTTTAATTTGTTTAACCAAATTTTTTTTAACTATGAAAACTGGATTTTTCACGATCATAACAATACTTGCGCTATTTTTAATTGAGTCCTGTGCTACTAATCCTGTTACTGGGAAAAAAGATTTTATGCTGATCTCAACCAAACAGGAAATAGCCATGGGTGAACAGGCTGATCCGGAAATAACCGCATTTTTTGGTGTTTATAATGATAAACAACTTCAGCGATTTATCCAAAGAAAAGGAGAAAGTATGGCTGATATTTCTCATCGCCCAAACCTTGATTATGAATTTAAAATTGTAGATTCCCCTGTGATCAATGCTTTTGCTGTACCTGGAGGATATGTTTATTTCACCAGAGGTATCATGGCTCAATTTAATAATGAAGCAGAGTTTGCCGGTGTTTTGGGGCATGAAATCGGTCATATTGCCGCCCGCCACTCTGCCAAGCAATACAGTAAAGCCATGCTGGCCGAAATCGGACTGGCAGTAGGATCGGTTGTTTCACCTGAATTTGCCCAATTTTCTGACCTGGCCCGAACCGGATTAGGTATTCTGTTTTTAAAATACGGTCGTGATGCAGAGCGCCAATCAGACCGTCTGGGAGTGCAGTATTCTACAAAAATAGGCTATGATGCCAATAAAATGGCTGGCTTTTTTAATGTGTTGCAAGCCAAACAGGAAGAAAGCGGACAAGAAGTACCAAGTTTTTTGTCTACTCACCCACATCCCGGTGAAAGATTCGAGACAGTCCGACAACTGGCCACTCAATGGCAGCAGGAAATAAACCTGGATGATTATGAAGTGAACCGCGAATCTTATCTTCAAATGATCGACGGGATTGTTTATGGAAAGGATCCTCGACAGGGATTTGTACAGAATAACACCTTTTATCATCCCGAAATGGCATTTTCTTTCCCGGTTCCCAGAGGCTGGATACTGCAAAACACTACTCAACAGGTTCAAATGGCTCCTGAAAATGGACAGGCCCTGATCTCTTTTAGTATAGCTCAAGGCAATACCTTGGAGCAGGCTGCCAATACCCTGTTACAACAATTTCAACTAAAAACCATTCAGTCCCAAAGGGTACAGGTAAATGATTTCAATGCCCTGGCAATAGTAGCTGAGCAGGAACTCCAGGAGCAGGCCGTAAGGGTTTTGAGCTACCTGATCAAAGATGGAAACAGAATTTATAATTTTATGGGGGTGACAGCTTATGACAACTTCAATAACTATTACAATACCCTTAACAACACCATGAATGGCTTTGAAAGAGTGACCAACCGACAGATATTAAATGCAGAACCAACCCGGATTGATGTAGTAGAAGTAGAAAAACCAGGTACAATTGTAAAAGTTTTACAAAGAAATGGGGTAGAAAAGAATAATTTGGAAGAAGTAGCTCTTTTGAATGGCATGACCTTATCCCAAAGTATAGGAGCAGGTACTTTGATCAAAGTGCTTGATTGAGAAATTACAGTATAATGAAATCCGGAATACCGTCTGTATCCCGGATTTTCAGAGTATTGCAGAAGAAAGAATTAGCTAAACGATGATAAAGAAATACTAAAATTACTGCTTTAACTCTTCGGCTTTAAATTCATTTTCAAACCACCTTTTAAATAGCGATACCTCTTTTTCCGGTAACATTCTCAAGGCCTTTTGATATTCCTTTCCGGTTAATTGCTGATCGAAACTAACCTTTTTAATTATCATTTTCTGATATTCCAACAGGCTGTTTTTCATAAGCTGGTATTATAGTTTATTTAAAATTTTATTTACAAAACTTTTAGCATCTGTATATTGGAAACCAATTATTCTGAAGTTTTCCATTGGTTTTCCCCATCGGTACACGGGTTTAATTTTTAGATTTACAAGATTTACTTTGTGGTAATTGTTATTATAATCAGAAGAATTACCTTTCGTTTCTTTTGCCAATAATCGATGAAACTGATCCGGAGCTTCAGATGATAAAGACCCCAGGTTCAGTAAAAGGGAATTTATGCTGATGGTGTCAGGCTCATGGAGAGATTTAGCCGCTAATTTTGGAATAAATCCTAATGCCAAAAAAACTAATATTACAGATAAAGATATATTGAGTCCGTTTTTCATAATAGCAATTCATTTAATAATGATAGTAATACTCTTATAAACGGAAACTTGCCATGGAAAGTTTCCATAAAATGCATTAATTTGATCTAAAAATTAAGGTTTTGTGGAAACTGAAAGTTGGTATAACATTTGATAAAAAAGATGTATTCCAAAATTGAGTGTTTTTTCCGGGTAGCTGTAAATATGTTTAATTTATTATATTTGCGCCCGGTAAAAAAATTTAAAATCAGTAAAAGTTATGCATCAAAAATTAGTCATTATGGTCGGCCTGATGTTTATATTTTCAGGCTGTACAACCGATAAAGCAGGGAGTCAATTAAGTTCTGGTCAGGATGCTTCCTTTCAATGGCAAACTGAACAATTTGCAGATCTGAGAATATTAAGATATCAGATACCTGATTGGGAAAAATTGAGTCTGGATCAGCAAAAATTGGTTTATTATCTTACCCAGGCCGGTTTGGAAGGAAGAGATATCATGTATGAACAGAATTTCCGCCATAACCTGGAAATAAGAAAAGCATTGGAAAAAATTTACACTGCTTATCAGGGAGAAAAGAATACATCGGACTGGCAGGCATTTGAGACTTATCTTAAAAGGATATGGTTTTCCAATGGAATCCATCACCACTATTCCTCCAATAAGATCAAGCCGGAATTTTCATCTGATTACCTGAACAGGCTGCTTAATGAAACTGGTACCAGTTTGTCTGAACCAGCCCTTACTGCAATTTTTGATGAAAAAGATGCAAAAAAAGTAAGTTTGGATGGATCCAGGGATCTTTTGCTTCATTCTGCGGTTAATTTTTATCAGGAAGATGTCTCCCAGGCTGAAGTAGAAGAATTTTACAAAAATAAAATTAACCCGGAAGATGAAACACCCATATCTTATGGGCTAAATTCCAGGATTATAAAATCCGATGGCATCCTCAAAGAAGATATTTACAAAATAGGAGGGTTGTATGGGCCTGCCCTGGAAAAAGTAGTTTATTGGTTAGAGAAAGCCGTAGAGGTGGCAGAGAATGAGGCACAAGCTCAGGCATTGAAACTGTTAATAGCTTATTACCAGACCGGTGACCTGGAAAAGTGGGATGAATATAACATAGCCTGGACCCAGGCTATTGAAGGAGATATTGATTACATCAATGGTTTTGTCGAAGTATATAATGATCCCCTGGGATATAGGGGGTCTTATGAAAACATCGTTCAGATCAAAGACTTTGAAGCATCTGAAAGAATGCGGAAGTTGATGGATAATGCCCAATGGTTTGAAGATCAATCTCCCATTATGGATCAGCATAAAAAAGAAAAGGTGGTAGGGGTGACTTACAAAGTAGTGAATGTGGCTGGTGAAGCTGGAGATGCTTCTCCAGCCACTCCCATTGGGGTGAACCTGCCCAATGCCAATTGGATCAGGTCTACTTATGGATCCAAATCCGTGAGCCTTGGAAATATAACGGAGGCCTATGAATTTGCATCAGGTGACAGTTATATAGATGAATTTGGCTTGACTGAAGAGGAAAAGGAGATCGCTAAAAAATACGCCGGTATGGGAGATAAATTGCATACCGCCCTGCATGAAGTGATTGGGCATGCCTCCGGAAAATTAAACCCCGGTATTGGCACCCCAAAAGAAACTTTGAAAAATTATGCATCTACTATGGAAGAAGCCAGGGCCGATCTGGTAGCTTTGTATTATTTGTATGATTCAATGTTGGTAAACTGGGAACTGATGCCTTCTTTGCAGGTGGGACAGGCCGTGTATGATGACTACATCAGAAATGGCTTGATGATTCAATTAAGAAGAATTCAACCGGGAGAGGATATTGAAGAAGCCCATATGAGAAACCGTCAGTTGATAGCCCAGTGGGTACTGGAAAAAGGATCAGCTGAAAATGTCATCGAAAGAATAACTCAGGATGGAAAGACCTATTTCAGAATCAATGATTATCAAAAATTACGGGATTTGTTTGGAAAGCTGCTACGAGAGACCCAGCGAATAAAGTCAGAAGGAGATTATGAAGCAGCGGCCCAACTGGTGGAAAATTATGGCGTGAAAGTGGATCAGGAATTACATCAGGAAGTGTTGAGACGCACTGAAAAATTGAACATCGCACCCTATGCCGGATTTATTAATCCAGTTTTAGTACCAGAAATGGACGGAAATGAGATAAAAGCTGTCAGGGTGGAATATCCGGATGATTTTGCCGGGCAAATGTTGTACTACAGTAAAAATTACAGCAATTTATAGATCTAAAAAAAGGAGATGTTCATTAAGAACAGCTCCTTTTTAAACTTACAATTTCGATTTGACCGGTTAGCTTGATTTCAAAGCTTTGGCTACCATTTCTTCAAAAATTCCTCTTTGCTCAATCAGAGCTTTTACTTTATCGGCCGGATCTGTTCTGGCTTCCAGCAAGATCCATCCTTTATAATTATTTGCTACAAACAGGTTCATTAGATCCTGGTAGGGATAATCTCCTACATTGAGTTCCCTTATATGTACAGTGTCCCCAAACTTGTCTTTGACCAGGTTGAAATTATAGGTAAGACCTTGTCCGCTAAGGTCTTCATTATTGCAGTTCCAGCAAACCTTCACATTTTTATTATCGGCTACATCCATCATCGCCTTTATATTGGGCAATCGCTGGGTTTCCCGGCCATGTACCTCCACCCGAATTTCCTGTCCGTAATCCCGGGCAAATTGCCCCACTTCGTCTAATGCCAACCCTATTTGTTCGATCGTCTTTTGTTTAGAAACCCCTTCAGGGAACGCATTTGGCTTCACCTTAACTCCAGTACCTCCAATATCATGGCTTAATACAATGAATTCTTTGGTACCTTCGATTTGCTTTTTCAATTCAGCCGGATCAGGACTGTGATATTCCTGGTTGGTTCCTGGACCTAATACCTCCACCGGAGAATCAGTAAACATCTTTTTCACCTCTGCCCGCTGACTTTTACTTAAGTCAGGCATCACACCATGAGCATGATTAACCCTTAACTCTACTCCAAGTACATTGGATTTTTCACAATTGGATATCAAAGTAGGCAAATCCCAATCTTTGGCCCATAAATAGGTAACCAGGCCAAGCTTCATTTTTGATTTTTTCATGGATTCAGCTGAAACCATCCAGGGCATCATGGCTAAAGCAGAACCTGCCGAAACTGACTTGATAAAATTTCTTCGTGAATAATTTTGGGTTTTCATATTTCAATTTATATAAGTGGGTGATTATTTATTTAAAGAATAAATATAGGAAAAATTGAAATATACTAAAAACAGGAGGCGTATGTTGATAATAAGTTTACAAAAAACTAGAGATATACCTGGTGTTTAATCATCAGATTCATCATAATTTGGATTGTAAGACGGATCGTTACTGTCATCAAATACATCAGGTGAGCTTTCTGAAGTACTGTCAAATTCCTCATCTCCCACGCTGAAGTGAAATTCATCATCTGCATCGTCATGACGCTTAATCTTTTCTATCTGTACCTTCACCATGTAAGTTGTATCATCTGTTTCCAGAGGTACAGCGAAGAAAGTTTCATTTTTAGAATTGTTCAAGCGGATGAGTTTATTGGAAAAACCATAAGGATATTGATCTCTCAATTTGTCCTGCAGTTCGGATGACAGCTTTTCATAACTTTTTATGATTCTCTTTTTTTCCATACAACCTAATATTTATAGCACAAATAGAATAACTAATATTTAAATTTAAAAGGTAAATAAAGAAAAATTACGGATTAAATTATATTTAAATGCTTTTTTATTCTACATATTCAGCCGGTTATCCCTACTGAACTTGGTTTCATGAATAATTATAAACTGTAATATCAATCATACTGTTGTTACATCCAATTGATGTTTAGATGCTTACAAGTACAATTATGATAAAAATATTTATTCTGATCAATGTTTTTTCAACCATTTTTATGACGGGATTGGTGTGGTTTGTGCAAATCATTCATTATCCGCTTTATCCCAAAATAGGCTCATCTCATTTCATACTATTTGAACAAACCCATACCCGCCTTACTGGCCGGTTAGTTGCTCCTGTAATGCTGGCAGAATTATTTTCTTCACTGGGTCTGGTGTGTTTCCATCTTCCCTGGAAGATCCGGATCATTTTTATTGTAACCCTGATCTTACTCCTGGGAATTTGGTATGCTACCTTTTTCATACAAGTCCCTACCCACAAATATTTATGCGATCATTTTGATCAGCAACAATGTGGTCGGCTGGTAAGGCAAAATTGGTTAAGAACCTGGCTGTGGAGTATCAGAAGCCTGCTGTTGTTGTTTATACTATATCTTTTCCTTTCATTACCCTGAAAGGAATGGTAGATGAACATTCCTTGTCAGATAAGCTTCCTACAGCTAAAAAAAGTATTTCCACAGGCTTTCCTTCCCCTCAGCCTTGTCAAAACCTAGGCAAAGACGGATCTGGGACTTTTCTGCTGGCTACTATGTTCGGCCAGACAAAAACCCAAATTAAACCGTCACCGCGAACCGAAGGGTAGGGTAGAAGAAAAATCTGAAGCACAGTCCCTTAACTAAAAACAACAAGCTAAAAGCCAGACTGGAGATCATGGTAATGATATTTAAATAATTATACACCCTTCATCTGGGTCTCCCCAACTTTGATGCTGGTTATGATTAAACCGGATACCAGTGATGTATGCCAAA
>JBPRGG010000173.1:0-40000 GCA_051418075.1 Candidatus Cyclobacteriaceae bacterium M3_2C_046
TTTGCTATTATTTTTTCTTTAGACAAGGCAAAATTTGAGAGCATAGCAGCGTTACGGTTGAAAATTTTAACGCAGTATAAAGGAAAAAGAAGGGTGAAACTAGTGAATTAATTTAGTAATTAACACACTAGGAACAAGACACTGCTTTTGTACCATGGCCGGGTCTATATGTGAGATCTGGCTATGGCAAACAGCAACAGGATCCAGCCAATAATAAAGAAAAGTCCTCCCAATGGGGTCAAAGCCCCCCATCTTCCCACTCCCGAAAGACTCAAAATATATAATGATCCTGAAAAAAGGAGAATGCCGGCCAGAAAGGAATATACAACATAATTTAAAAGTTGATGTTCTATTTTTGACATCAGGATACCCACCAAAAGAATGGCTAAGGTATGGTAGAACTGGTACTTAACCGCCGTTTCGAAAGTGTCTGTCCTGCCGGTGGCTTCCAGAATCGTTTTTAGTCCATGTGCTCCAAAAGCTCCGATTCCGACAGATAAAACGCCTAATATACAGGCTGCAATTAATGTGAATTTTTGCATTTATTGATAATTTCTTTGTCCAAAAATAGCGCTGCCTACTCTCACCATAGTGCTTCCCTCTTCTACAGCAATTTTATAATCACTGCTCATACCCATGGAAAGCTCCCGCATTTCTATTCGGGGGTGGTCCTGGGCCTGGGTGCTCTTGATATTATCAAACAAGTTCCTAAGCCATCTAAATTCTTTCCTGATCTGGTCTTCATCTTCCGTAAAGGTGGCCATTCCCATTAACCCTTCAATTTTAACAAACTCAAATTGATTTATGGTGTCACTATGTAAAGCCTCCAATAATTCGGGTTCTGAAAACCCAAATTTTGATTCTTCTTCCGCAATATGTACCTGAAGCAGACAGTTGATCACCCGGTTGATCTTTTTTCCCTGTTTATTAATTTCTTTCAACAGCCTCAGGCTGTCTACAGATTGAATTAAATATACAAATGGCACCACATATTTCACCTTATTCCGTTGCAAATGACCAATTAAATGCCACTCAATATCCGGGGGTAGTGCTTCCTGTTTCTGAATAAGTTCCTGTACTTTATTTTCACCATATACTTTAAAATCAGCCTCATAAGCCTGCATAATCAAATCCGGGGGATGGGTTTTGGTTACAGCAATCAGCTTGCAATGGTACTGCTCTAAAAAAAGTTGTAATTCCTTAATATTGTCTTTTATACTCATTAAGTAATAATGCTTTATTTTTGATCGGTAAAAATCATATATTGTAAAAGTTATTAAAAATTAAAGTTATAATAATTTCTGAATACCAGGAAGAATTTAATCCGGTTAAGACAGATTTAACAAAAAAATAGTATCCCATGCCTATTATTGGAAAGCTGCTTAAAAATGGAATCAAGATCAGGGAAAGCATTGAACAGGAGTATTCCTCTCCTTTTGATCTGCAAAAATCCGAACTGAGAAAAATTCTGATATCTGCCCGGGAAACCAGGTTTGGCCGGCATCATAATTTCAAGGAGATCCTTAAAAATTTTAAATCACCGGCCATGCATCAGTTCTATCGTTCTTTTAAAGAGCAGGTTCCGATCCATACATACAATAAAATGTATAATCAATGGTGGTATCAAACCAGGAGGGGCGATAAAAATGTATCCTGGCCCGGAAAAGTTAAATATTTTGCCCTGAGTTCCGGCACCTCCGAAGCTTCATCCAAATACATTCCGGTGACCCGGGATATGATCAAGGCCATTCAAAAGACCAGTATCCGGCAGATCTTAACGCTGTCACGTTATGAGCTGCCACCCCATTTATTTACAACCGGCATCCTGATGCTTGGTGGCAGTACCCATTTAAATTTTAATGGAACCTACTTTGAAGGTGACCTGAGTGGGATCACGGCCTCTCAAATTCCCTTCTGGTTTCAGCACTTTTATAAACCAGGTCAAAAAATATCCAAAATATCCGAATGGTCCTATAAACTGGACGAGATCACGGAAAAAGCTTCCAGGTGGAACATTGGTGTAATTGTAGGGGTGCCGGCCTGGATCCAGATCCTGATGGAAAAAATCATTGATCATCATAAAGTGAAGCATATCCATGAGATTTGGCCTAATCTTAACATCTATGTACATGGTGGCGTATCTTTTGATCCCTATCGAAAAGGTTTTGAAAAATTATTGGGAAAGCCCCTGGAGTATATAGAGACCTACCTGGCCTCTGAAGGTTTTATTGCCTTTCAGGCTTTCCCAAAACGAAGATCCATGCGAATGGTTTTAAACAATGGCTTGTTTTATGAATTTGTACCTTTTAATGACAAAAATTTTAACGATGACGGTGAACTCCGGGATGATCCGGAAACCTTCATGATCGATGAAATAGAGGAAGATAAAGAATATGCCTTACTGCTTTCCTCCTGTGCTGGAGCCTGGCGGTATATGATCGGGGATGTGGTGAAACTGGCCTCAAAAGAGGAAACTGAAATTGTGATCACAGGCAGAACCAAGCACTTTTTAAGCCTTTGTGGTGAGCATTTATCGGTAGACAATATGAACAAGGCTATAGAATTGGTATCCAATAAATTAAATATTGATATCAAGGAGTTTACAGTCGCCGGTATTCCTTACAAGTCTTTATTTGCCCATAATTGGTATATAGGTACTGATGACCAGGTAGATACTGAACAATTAAAAACCCTGTTGGATGATTGCCTGATGGAACTAAATGATGATTACAGGGTAGAGCGAAGTGCTGCCTTGAAAAATATTTTTGTAGAGATCTTGCCAGCTAAAATCTTTTATAAATGGTTAAAAGTACATGGGAAAGAAGGAGGTCAAAATAAGTTTCCCCGGGTGTTAAAAAAAGCTAAATTTGAAGCCTGGAAGTCATTTGTAGAGAAAGAACAATATAAATTGTAATACATGCTGGCATTGATTAATGGGTTGGCATTTGGACTGGTTTTGGCGTTTTTTATTGGACCGGTTTTTTTTGCTTTGATTCAAACAAGTATTCAGAGAGGATTTGTGGCCGGGGTCGGAATGGCCCTGGGAGTATGCATCAGCGATTCCATCTATCTGTGGTTGAGTTATCTTGGTGTTTCTCAATTGTTGAATAATGATTCATTTAAATTGTTTCTCAGCCTGGGCGGGGGGCTGATCTTGCTCAGTTTTGGCTTGTTCTCTCTATTAAAACCATCACCGGCCCAACAAAAGATTGCCCGGGCAAATAATAACAACACGCTGATGAGACAAATTCTACGGGGATTCCTGCTTAATGGGATAAATCCTTCTGTTTTATTGTTCTGGATAGGCGTGGTAAGTCTGGTTTCGGTGGAATATAAGTACAAAGGATATGATATATATGTGTTTTTTGCTGCCATCCTGATTACGGTACTTACCACCGATATTTTAAAATCCTATCTGGCAATCAGGTTAAGGAGTCTGTTTACAACCCGGCTTATTTTAAATATAAACAGGATCGTGGGGCTGGCTTTGATCATCTTTTCTTTAAGATTATTTTATTTTGCCTTTCACCTGGAAACCCTGGTAGCATCCTCCTTGTACTTTTAATCAGCTTTAGATTTGCTTGCATTCATCATCCAAACCTTCTCTATTTCCAGGGGTTGCGCCGGATAAAATTTTGTGGTAAAAGTATTAACTGAACAAAATCAGTCCTGCAGAACATTGCTTATGAAGGTGGACTTTAACAACATCCACAGTAAAAACAGAGCCACAGCCCAGGATAAATAGATCCAGTAAAAATCTGTGGTATCTTTATATCGGGTTTCCTTGATTTCTGCTTTTTCATATTTATCTATCAGGGCAAATACCTCCTCCAGAGCCCGGTTATCACTAACCCGGTAAAATCTCCCCTCTCCAATATCGGCAATTTGTCTGAGTGTAGTTTCATCCAGCGTATTTTCTACATACCTGGTCCGGCCAAAGAAATCTTTACCAAAAGGCACTTTTCCTTCCTTGCCTATGGCAATGGTATATATTTTGATCCCATAAGCATCGGCCAGTTCAGCTGCTGTGATCGGATCAATATTTCCGGCCGTATTATCACCATCACTCAAAAGGATCATCACTTTCGACTGTGATTCAGAGTCTCTCATGCGATTGGTGGCTACACCTAAAGCACTTCCGATGGCAGTTCCCCGGTTCTGGATCATATCAAAATTAATATCTTCAATATAAGCATAAAGCAATTGATAGTCGGTAGTTAAAGGGCTGAGAGAATAGGCATCACCGGAAAAAACCACCAAACCAATGCGGTCCTGAAATCGCCCGGCGATAAATTTCCTGGCTACGTCCTTGGCAGACTCTAATCTGTTGGGTTTAAAATCTTCAATCTGCATGGATTCGGAAATATCGATCACCAGCATGATATCAATCCCTTCTGTCCATTGTTCTACCTTTTCATTAGTTTTTTGAGGACGGGCCAGGGAAACGATCAATAAAGAATAGATCAGGATAGCCAATAAAGCAGGCAGGTGCCTCAGTAAATTTTCAGGCTTCCAGCGTAACTCTTTGGAGGGCATGGCTACTGCCAGCTTTTGCCTGTTCCTGTAATTGATGACCCATCTTACCAGAAAAAATAAAGGTATCAGAAACAAAAGGTACAGTACCTGAGGAAACTCCCAGGTATAGTTATTGAATGTGGCCCAATTAAACCAATCCAGGGAGATCCAACTCCAGTTATCATTTTGCATATTTTATCTCCTCCACTTTTCTATGATATCGATCAATAGAATAATCCAGCAAATGATTGATTTTCTGCTCTAACTGCGTATCATGAGCCCCACCATAGATAATTCGGTCAATGGTTTTCAACGAATTGCTTAATGAATTATTGGGGTGTTGAACAATTATTTCTTTGGTGGTGAGCTTGGTATAAGGAACCTTTTCCAGTTTTTCCAGATAACTTTTCCATTCATTAAGGATTATTTCTACCTGTTCCACCTGATTGCCATTCAAACTAACTTTCATCTGGTCAAATTTTTCAAGATATTTTCCATGGGCTTTTTTCAGCCTGTATAACTGAATTTTCTTTTTTATGGTTTTCCCGAAAAAGATAAATATAGCCAGGGCCACTACACCCAGAACAGATAAGCCAATGATCAGGTAAGGATAATTGAATGCCCTGGTGACCTGTCGATAAAAACTGGAATCCTTAAGCGCTACCGAATCAGGTATTTGAGTGATCAGTTCCTGCAGATACAATGAATCCGGATTGGCCAGGATGGCGGTACTGTCATTTTCTCTTAAAATAAAAACGGGCAAAGCCAATTCCTGTACTTTTTCAATTTCAAAAGTTGTCAGGTAATATACTACACTGTCAATACTTAACAGACTATCTGATCTGGTAGGGAAAAATTCTTTATGATCAAGTTCAAAAGGGGCAAAATTATAACTTGAATCCGGAAAAATAACTTCTATCTCTTTAGGGTATTTTATAGAAAGAGAATAAGGCACAACTTCTCCGATCTTGATACTATCGGCTAAAAAGTAACCCTCGGGCCTAAGTTCCTGGCCTTGTACCAGCAGGGATAAGATCAGGCCTGTAATTACACCAACCAATTTTATGAAATGAGTATTTCCTGCACCTGCTATTTTCATTTTATCTGGCTGCTTTCAATGTTTTATTCCTGACTTTAAATAACTTGATCAACTTGGGGATATAATCTTCATCAGTGTTTATCTGGAGATAATTAACACTGTTTTTACGACAAAAAACCTCCAGAGCATCCCGGTTGTCGATATAGGTTTTTTTCAAACTTTTACGGAATGAGGTTGAAGAAGTGTTGATCCACACTGTCTTTTTACTTTCTTTATCAAATAATGGAATGATACCTAATCGGGGTAACCTTGTTTCGCGATTGTCAAATAAATGAATCACCACCAGGTCGTGTTTACGGGCCATGGCTTTCAGGTTATGGAAATAATTGTCATCCAGAAAATCAGAGATCAGCACAATCACACTGCGACGCTTGATCATGTTAAGTCCAAATAGGATGGCCTGACTCAGGTTTGTTTTGATCGATGAAGGATTAAGCCTGAACAGTGAATTCAATAATTCGTAGGCATGTCTGGCACCTTTTCCGGGTTTGATAAATTTTTCTTTTTGATCAGAATAGCAGATCAAGCCCACCTGACTATCTTCTTTAATAGAAGAGAGTGTCAGTACACCGGCTATTTCTTTTCCAATATCCAGTTTTTGTTTTCCCGGCAGGCCAATCTCCTGGGAGGCACTTACATCCAGTACAAAGAAAACCGTTTGCTCTTTTTCTTCCTTAAATGTCTTTACAAAGGTACCGTGGCCTTTGGCTGATACATTCCAATCTATTCTACGAATATCATCTCCGTATTGATAAGACCGTACATCATCAAATTCAAGCCCTGAACCCTTAAATATGGAATGAAAATCCCCCTGCATATGGGATTTTACTACTTTCCTTATTTGAATTTCATACTTTCGAAGCTTTTTATACAGCTCCTTTAAATCCATATTCTCTATATTTAACCTTGTCGTACCTCAAAAATACGACCTAAACATCTTATTATTATTTCTGATTATAATAATGAACATAATAAAATGCTCATTAAAAAAATTGGTAATATATTTGCTACAATAATAACTGGTTCAAAATTAGGATTATTTTAAGTAATTTTATTGGTGCAGCGTGTTTTTTTTATATTCATTATCCTGATATTTACGGCTTGTGGTGATAATGTGCCTTCAGGAGTGCTAAGCCGGCAGGAAATGGCTTCGGTTTTGATAGATCTGCATGTGGCAGAATCAAAGGTAGACCGGCTTGGGGTGAGGACCGATTCAGCCAAGGTACTTTATGAATTAATGGAAGCAGAAGTCCTTGAGGATCATCATATTGATCAGGATACCTACATGAATAGTCTTTCCTTTTACCTGGAAAATCTGAATAAATTTGAAAGTGTATATGGGATTGTAGTAGACAGTTTAAGTTTGCAGGAACAAATGGTCTCATCTGAAAACGAATCAAATCGTTAAAATGCTCTATCCTGAAAACCTGGAGGAAAAGATCAGCTTTGATAAAATTCGGGAAATGCTGAAATCCTTCTGCCTGAGTTCCTTGGGTATTGATTATGTGGGGAAAATGCAGTTCAGTACGGATTTTGAATTGGTTAAAAAATTAATCAACCAGACCGAGGAATTCCGTCAGATTCAGTTAAATAATGAACCTTTTCCCGGCAGTGATTATCTGAATGTATTCAGCTTTCTGCCCAAAGCAGGTGTGCCTGGCTCTTTTTTGTCGGAAGAAGAATTCCATGATCTGAAACGATCTTTGACTACTATCCTTAACTGTCTCAAATTCAGTCGCAGCAGGTCTGAAAAATATCCCCACCTGGCTGCCTTGGCCCAAAACATTCAGTTGGAAGGCTCTTTATTGAATTATATCGGAAAAATCATAGATGAAAAAGGTAAGATAAGGAATAATGCCAGCCCGGAACTGGGACGGATCCGTAGCAGTATTCAGTCAGAACAGATAAAATTGCGCAAGGTGCTGAATACTATCTTGAGAAATGCCATTGACCAGGGTATTACCGGTGATGATGTTTCGCTGACCATTCGAAATGGCCGGATGGTAATCCCGGTAAATGCTGCCAATAAAAGGCAAATCAAAGGTTTTGTTCAGGATGAGTCTTCTACCGGACAAACTGTATATATTGAACCGGAGCAAGCGCTGGAAGTAAACAACCAGATCAAGGAACTGGAATACCGGGAAAGGCGGGAAATAATCCGTCTTCTGATTGAGCTTACTGATAAAATACGCCCTCATTTACCTGATTTATATAAAGCCTATCATTACCTGGGAATAATTGACTTCATTAGGGCCAAAGCTAAACTGGCCCTGCATTTTAAGGCTGAATATTGCAACATGACCAGTCAGCCGGAAATTGACTGGCAAAATGCAGTTCACCCGCTTTTGCTGGTTTCGCACCGTAAACAACAAAAGCCAGTGGTGCCTTTGAACGTTCGGCTTGACAAGGATCAGAGAATCCTGATCGTTTCCGGGCCTAATGCAGGGGGCAAATCCGTATGTCTCAAGACCATTGGGCTGGTCCAATACATGTTTCAATGCGGATTAATGGTCCCGGTCAGGGAAAGCTCTACTTTGGGTATTTTCAGACACCTGTTTATTGATATTGGTGATGAACAGTCCATCGAAAACGACCTTAGTACTTATAGTTCCCATCTGACCAATATGCGGCATTTCGTTAATTTTACCGATAAAAAAAGTCTTTTTCTGATTGACGAATTTGGAACAGGTACCGAGCCTCAGATTGGAGGGGCCATTGCAGAGGCTATCCTGGAGCAATTGCATCAGCATAAAGCTTTTGGAGTGATCACCACCCATTATACCAATCTTAAAAAATTTGCTGATATGCATCCCGGCGTGGCCAATGCAGCCATGCGGTTTGACCTGGAAAAGCTGGAACCTTTATATGAACTGGAAATTGGAAAGCCAGGTAGTTCATTTGCCCTCGAGATTGCCCAAAAAATTGGTTTGCCAAAAGCCATATTGTCTAAAGCCAGGCAATATGTTGGGGTGGAGCAGGTGAAATTCGAGCGGCTGCTGGGAGAACTGGAGATCGAAAAGAAAACTTTCAAGGAAAAGATGGCTGAAATAGAACAAAAGGATAAGAAGTTGCAGCAATCCCTAGAAGAATATACCGGTTTAAAGATCCTTCTTGATAATAACAAAAAGAAAATCATTAATGATGCCCGGGCAGAGGCCGAAAAAATTGTAGGCCAGGCTAACCAGAAAGTGGAAAACACCATTCGATTGATCAAGGAAAACAAAGCAGAAAAGCAATTGACCAAAAAGGTGCGCCAGGAACTGGAAGAATTTAGGGAAACAGTGAAACCGGAAAAGGAGCAGCCGGCCCCGCCACCGGAAATTAAAGTAGTAGGAGGGGAGATCAAAGAAGGAGACTGGGTGCGGATCAAGGGTCAGGAAACAGTAGGTCAGGTATTGAAAATATCGGGTAAGGACTATGAATTGATAATCGGGCAGTTGAAATCGAAAGTTAAAAAAAACCGGTTGGAAAAAATCTCCCGCAAAGAAGCTAAAAAATCGGAAGCCACATCAGTTTCTTCGGAGCCAATACGATCAAAAGGTATTGACCTTAATGCCAGGATGGCCAGTTTCAGTAGCAATCTGGATGTACGGGGCAAACGAACCGAGCAGGCTATTACGGAAATAGATCAGTTTATAGATGATGCTTTATTGTTAGGTCAGAGGGATTTAAGGGTTATTCATGGAAAAGGTGATGGGATCTTAAGGGGTATGATACGTAATCATTTAAAAAATTCCAGGATCATCAGGTCAGTTAGAGACGAACATATCGAAAGAGGCGGTGCTGGTGTTACTTTGGTAGAATTAAAATAAGTCTACCGGGTTGAGGATTTAAATATTCTTTGACTGATATAAGCTGCGTCTCTTCCCACCCCGGTTATTAATGCAGAACTGCGGGAACGCTGCCATTCCAACCCTATAAAATATAATCCGGGAATACTGCTGACTCCTTTGTGATGAATGGGAGCACCCTTACCATCAAATAATGCTGGTATGCTGATCCAGCTGAAATCCAAATTATAACCGGTAGCCCAAATGATGCTAGTGAATTCCTGCCGTTCTCCATTTTTGAAGTACACTTTTTTTTTATTTACTTTTTCAATCTCCTGCACTTCATTTACTTTTCCCTGCCTGATTTTTTGTTGTAATTTTTTACCAAAAATGGGTTCTCCCCATTTTTTTAATAATTTACCCGGTAAGGAATCAGCTGGTAAATACATTATTTTGAACTGATGACTCCACCACACCAGATTTTGATGTAGAAAATACAAAGAGGTAAAATGAAGTTTATGTCGGGTGGAGATAGTAACCTTGTGCTTGTCAGCCAGCTCGGAAGCAATGTCTGCGGCTGAATTACCACCGCCAACTACCAGTGTATTTCCAGCAGGTACCTGATCAGGATTTTTGTAATCCCTGCTGTGTATCATTTTAAGTTGAATATCTTCCAGATTTACAACTGGAATGAAGGGTATTTGATGTGGACCAGTGGCTATCACTATGTGTCTGGTTTTAAAAGTCTTACCTGATTGGCAGTGAATAATAAACTGACCATCTTCCCGGGTTAACATTTTCACTTTTTGGTTTAAGCTGACCGGTAATTGGTGATGTTGGGCATATTTTACCAGGTAATCGGCCATATCGTCTTTAGTGGGTAAATGATCGGCCGGCAAAGGGAATGTCAATCCCGGTAATTGACTGAACCGGGCCGGTGTAAACAGCTGAAGTGAATCATATCTGTTTCTCCAGGAAGCTCCGATCTCAGATGCACCATCCAGGATCAGGAAAGGTACATGCTTTTGTTGAAGGTAGAATCCCATGGCCAAACCAGCCTGGCCGGCCCCTATGATCAGGGTATGATAGATCACTGTTCCCGGGTCATTAAAAGTTTGATCATGATCGGCAGCGAAATGAAATTAATCAAAGCGCCGGTAAGGCAATAAATACAGATCTTTTTTTGCCTGATCATATCTTTCAGATAATCTGCCGCACCAATGGCGTGTACCGATATAAAACCACCAATCAGCCAATCTGCCCAATCAGGTCTGCCGGATTTTTTATCACCTTTATATCCGATCAGGAGTAGTAAAAAGGAATATATTAAAGTACTTAATGGTCCGTCAGGAAAACCCAATGCAAAAGCTTTGGCAGTTATATTGACCTGGTCAGAGTCAAAATTTTTACCAGGGAAGTCTGGTAACGATTTAATGATCCCCAACTGGTAAAGGGAAATGATGGTGAATTCAATCAATCCAATACCAGACAACAGCCCCAGCCATCTTCTTCTTTTGAGGTGGGAGCTGTTTCCTTTTCGTAGTCGGTTAATAATTTGAATCGGGTTCATTATTTTTCAACTATTCATGAACCCGTATGTTCACTCAGGAAGTCATGATCATGTTTTGGCTGAGTTTCAGATCGTTGATCAAAGCCAGCAGGATATCTATGGTGACATGTTCCATTACTACAATCTTATACCAGCGGGGCCGCTTATGATTATCCGGTACCAGGCCATATTTTTTCACTATGGTAGGATTGAGATATTCACTTCGCAAAGCTACAATATTGGAATAGTGATTCCGGTAATGCTGAACCTGCATATGCTCCAGCTGCTGTACCAGCCATAAGGTTCTTTTCAAAAGGATCATCACTTTTTCTTCCCATCCAAAACGGCCATAGGTCATCAGGATCATCCAAACTGCAATGGCATTGGCTCCGGACCGGCTGCCTATTAGGGTGAAATCTTCTCCTTCGATATAGCTGGCCTGTTTGGTGTTGGTGTGTTGCATCATACCCTTTCGGGTAAGAAAAATACCTGTTCCATAAGGTGCCTGAACCATTTTATGGGCATCCAGCGTGACCGAGTCAATACCGGGTACAGTGAAATTTAGTTTTTCCGGGGCATCTGTAAAAGGGTAGAAAAACCCTCCATAGGCACCATCTACATGTATTTTGAAGATGACATCCTCCTCTTTTAAAACTTCCAGGTAGTCATTCACTGAATCTACCGAGCCAAACATGGTAGTCATCATATTAACAATAATGATAAAATGGCCGGTCCCTTTTTCTTTTAGTTCCTTTATTTTATCTTTTAAAGCGTCTTTTTTAAGTTTTCTGACATTGACATCCACCGGAATTTTGTAAATAGGGATATCCAGCAGGTTGGCTGCCTTATCTACTGAGTAATGGCTGTCATCAGAACAGATGATTCCTAATTGATGATTTTCAACACTATATTTTTTCCTGAAATAGTTACGGTATATCCAAAGTGCCTGAATATTTGCTTCAGTTCCTCCTGAGGCCACATATCCATCAAATTTACCGGTTTCTCCCTCCAGGATCTTCTCTGCACATAAAGCAATCAGCTCTTTTTCAATGGCTTGGGTGCCTTTAAAAAAGCTTTCTGACTTGCCCAGGGTATGGCAACCAATGTGATTGGGATTATGAATTAATGCAGTTAGAAAAGGCGCGTCCTGTAAGAAAGGAGCATCACTATAGAAGACCTTTTGGTCAAGGTGGGATCCGGGGATACCTATCACATTTTCCTCATAAAAATTTCTGTTTTTGCCCAGAGCATCAAATACTCTTTTTTGTATAGCCCCTTTACTCATTTTTTCCCAGTAATACTTCATTGTCATATTTGTCCCTTTCTATTTATTAACAGTTCAAAATTGCATTGTTTTACTAAATATTAAAAATAGTTTGATAGGTAATAATCCTTCTTTGGTTGATTTTTTAGGATCGTTGGTATAATATTTTTTTTTAAGTACAGAGGCTTAACTAATTTCAATAAAAATTTAAACCGCCATATTAAATGGTTTTGGGTAGATTTAATTCAAATAAAATGAAAACATTATTCTGTCTTTTTCTTGTGTTTAGTATTTCCTTTGCCTTGCAGGCGCAGCCCGGCCAAAGAAATTTCAGGCAGGATTCATCCGCTTCCAACCAGCAAATTGAGCGCCTGGTCCAGCTTCTTTCACTGAATCAGGATCAACAATCAAAAATAGGGCATCTTCTAAATCAACAATTGATGCAGATCCGTCAAGTCTTTCAAAATACCGTAGATCGTTCAGCCCGGAGAATTGAGGTTCAGGATATTCGCCAACAATACCAGGGAAAGATCCTAGAGTTGCTGAATCCTTCTCAAAAGGAGCTGTATTTGCAATGGCAGGACCAGGCTGTACAACGTTTTTCCGGAAGACAACCAACCGTTCAGCCACAAATCCGGGTTAAAGGATTATTAGTGGATAGTCTGGATCAAACACCTTTGATCGGAGCTCATGTAAGGCTGATGAACCTGAGAGATTCTTCCCTTTACCAAATGACTACTACTTCAGGGGGCACTTTTGAACTAAGTCTAACAACCGGGATTTATCATCTAAGGATTTCCTACTTAGGCTATGTCAATCTGGAGCAAAATTTGGGCCGGGTCCGAAGTGATATGGATTTGGGCATCATCGGATTACCTCCTGGAACTGCCATGCTGGATGAAGTACAAATTGAAGGGCAGATACCACAGTCGGAACTACAGGGAGACACTACAGTTTTCAACTCCCAGGCTTTTAAAACCAATCCAGATGCCAATGCAGAAGATTTAATGAAGAAATTACCCGGTGTTATGGTAGAAAATGGCAAAGTTCAGGCCCAGGGTGAAGAAGTTAAGGAAGTACTGGTGGATGGGAAGCGTTTTTTTGGTCAGGATCCAAGCCTGGCTTTACGCAGCTTACCTGCTGAAGTGATCGATAAAATCCAGGTTTTTGATCAATTAAGTGAGCAGTCGCAACTGACCGGGTTTGATGATGGAGAAACCTCCAAAACCATCAATATTATAACCAAATCGAATATGAGAAATGGTCAGTTTGGTAAGATTTACGCCGGATATGGCACTGATGGCGAATATAAAGGGGGAGGAAGTGTAAACATGTTCAATGAAGATACCCGCCTATCCGTTATTGGTCAGTCAAATAATATCAATCAGCAAAATTTTTCCAGTGAAGATCTATTAGGCGTGATGGGAGGGGGTTCCTCCGGCAGGTCTTCCCGGGGTGGAAGAAGTGGAGGTGGCGGAAGGTCTGGCGGTAGTGCACCTGGAGGAGGCAGACCCGGAGGGGGAGATACAGGCAACTTCCTGATTGGGCAGCAAAACGGCATTACCCAGACCCATGCTTTTGGCCTCAATTATTCGGACCGCTGGAATGACAAAATAAATGTATCCGGTAGTTATTTTTTTAATATGAATCAGAATAACACTTTCCAGAAAGTTAACCAGGAATTCTTTTTAAATGAAGGGTTTGATCAGGTTTACAGCGAAATACAGGAGCAACAAAGTGATAATTATAATCATCGGCTTAATTTCCGGATGGAGTATGATATTGATTCTTCCAATTCCCTGGTGTTTATACCCCGGTTAAGTTTTCAGAACAACAGGAACAATGCCTATACCTTTGGTCAGACTTTCAGGAGAAATGAAATGATAAATTCCACCGATAATTTAACCGGGGCAGAGCTGGGAGGGTATAATTTCAACTCAAACCTTTTATACCGGCATAAATTCTCAAAAAGAGGACGTACTTTATCGGCAAGTGTTGGTTTAGGCAGTTCGAATAATTCCGGAGAAAACAGGCTGAGCGCCCACAATATGTTCATGAGGGAATCCGCAATGATGCGGGATTCTATTGACCAGCTGTCAGACCGGGAAACCGGGGGGCAATCTATTTCCACCTGGCTGTCTTTTACCGAACCTCTCACTGAAACGGGATTACTGCAGCTCAATTACCGGATGTCGCACCGGATCAGCAATTCGGATCAAAAGACTTTTCACTACAATGAAATCACCAATGGTTACAGCCAGTTGGATTCAACCTTATCCAACGTGTTTGATAATTACTTTACTACTCATACGGTAGGGGCTGGCTATCGCTGGAGAGGTAAAAACTATTTTTTGATGGCCGGACTGGATTACCAGTATGCTTTACTGGAAAATGAGCAGGCTTTTCCTCTTGAGAATAATGTAAACATTGATTTCAAGAATTTTTTACCTAACCTGATGTTGCGGTACAATATAAGTCCCAGTAAAAACATCCGGATTTTTTACCGGCCCAGGACCAATGAACCAGCTGTACAACAATTACAGAATGTATTGGACAATACCAATCCATTGCAGCTTTCCATCGGAAATCCTGGCCTCCGACAGGAATACGGGCATAACCTGTTTATGAGGTATTCATCTTCCAACCTGGAAAAATCTTCCACCTTTTTTGCTTTACTGGGGGGAAGTATTACCCAAAATGATATTACTAATGCCACCTATATCGCCAACCGGGATACTTTGCTGTTTGACCAGATTTCATTGGCTCAGGGGGCGCAACTTACCCGGCCGGTCAATCTGGATGGTAACTGGAACATCAGGTCATTTTTGACCTATGGTATCCCAGTAAAACCTATTAAAAGTAATTTGAACCTGAATCTTTCCTATAATTTCAACCGTTCTCCCGGTTTGATCAATCAGCAAAAAAACTTCTCTAATTCTTCCACCTGGGGAGCTGGACTGGTGATCAGTAGCAATATTAGTCCAAACCTGGATTTTACCATATCTTCCAGAAGTAGTTATAACCTAACCAGAAATACCATACAGCAACAGCTGAACAATAATTATTTTAATCAGAACTCCAGCTTAAATCTGAGTGTGATATTTGGTAATGGATGGGTAGGCAGAAGTGAATTGAATCACCAGTATTTTGAAGGCTTATCTGAAGGTTTTGATCAGGATTTTATGTTATGGAATCTAAGCCTGGGTAAAAAATTCTTTAAAGATAACCAGGGCGAGCTTAGCCTGCAGGCATTTGACCTGCTCAATCAAAATAACAGTATCAGCAGGGTAATCACTGATGCATATTTGGAGGATGTAATCACCAATGTTTTAACCCGCTATTTTATGTTAACATTTACCTATCAGATTAGAAATTTCAGGATATAATAAAAAAGAAAACTGTCTTCATGTTAATTGTAATAGAAAAAAATGTATAAAATACATATATTTGAGCTAAAATTGAATCTGGGAATTCGTATTATTTTGATTTAGGAAGACAGGAATTCCTCATTTTTCATTGAAGCTTATGTTCTTATTATATTTTGATCTTGTCAGTAAATTAGTCCTCTCTTTTACCATTTGGATGGCCGGATCTGAGTTGCCTCATTCCAATGGTGCATTTTCAGGTTCCGGTGATACTACCTCAGGATATATGAATCCGGTAGTGCCAGGATTTCATCCTGATCCATCTGTTTGTAGGGTAGGAGAGGATTATTACCTGGCTACCAGTAGCTTTGAATATTTTCCTGGTGTGCCTATTTATCACAGCCGGGATTTGGTGAACTGGAGATTAATCGGGCATGCTTTGCACCGTCCTGAGCAAATTGACCTGACCCATGTTTCAGTCTGGTCCGGCATTTATGCGCCTACCATTCGATATCATAAGGGTACTTTTTACCTGGCCACCACCAATGTAGGAGGTAAAGGAAATTTTTACGTAACGTCCAAAGATCCGGCTGGACCCTGGTCTGACCCTGTTTGGGTGGATGAGCATTTTTTTGATCCTTCCCTGTTTTTTGATGATGATGGAAAAGTTTATTATACCCGGAGAAGCGGGCATCATGTTTTACAGGCTGAAATTGATATTGAAACCGGGCAATTATTAACCGACCTGGTGAAAATAGATTCAGGGCGGGTGAGTCCTGATGCGGAAGGTCCTCATTTGTACAAGTTTAATGATTACTACTACCTGATGCAGGCTGAAGGAGGTACCCGATTTTTGCATATGGAAACAATCGGCCGCAGTAAAAGCCCCTGGGGACCCTTTGAGCATTTTCAGGGAAACCCTATTTTGTCTCAAAGATATGATTATAACAACCAGATTAAATCAACAGGGCATGCCGAACTTATCCAGGCTCATGATGGAAGCTGGTGGATGACATTTTTAGCCACCCGGCATTATTGGTATGATGCATTGAGTCACCTGGGTCGTGAAACATTTCTCACCCCCGTTACCTGGGTGGATGGGTGGCCCATACCTGATCTTTCTGCGGTAGAAACCCTGGATATGAACGTGCCAACCCTTCCATTAAATCCCTGGCCTCCGGAATCTCCGCGGGATGAATTTGATGGACCCGGGCTTGAGCTGTACTGGAACCATTTACGGGGCAAAGACACCTCAGCCATTGCTTTAAAACAGGGAAGACTGGTTTTAACTGGCAATGCCTTCAATTTGAATGATATAGCTGTTCCGGCCTTTGTAGGCAGAAGGCAACAGCATTTTAATTTTACTGGCGAGGCTTTACTTGAATTTGATCCTCAGAACCAGCAGGAAGAAGCCGGGCTGGCTATTTATCTGAACCATGCCCATCATTATCAATTCTTTTTAACCAAAAGGCAGGGAGAAACTAATCTGGTAGTCCGGAAAACCATAGGCGACCTTCGTAAAGAAGTATATTCCCATCCATTGAAAGCGGATAAAGTAAAATTAAAGATCACAGCAGATCCCCGGGAATATCAATTTTGGTGGGCCAGACCTGGCAGTCAGGATTATGCTTCTGCCGGAAAAGCCCTGAGTCAATATGTAAGTACAGAATTGGCCTCATCCTGGTCGGGGGTATTTATTGCCATGTATGCCTCCGGAAACGGTCATCAGGCAGAAAGTAAAGCCAGGTTTGATTGGTTTAATTACCAACCGGGGAATTTTTGAAACCTGGCAGATACAACAAAAGCGGATCTGAAAAAATCCCCTTTGTGAATGTGAAATATTTGTATAGTATTTTATTCCAACGTCACCGTATATTCACCATCTAGTCCTGAAGTTCTTCCTGCATTACTTGAAACCGTAAATGTAAATGAAATGGAAGTGGGAGATTCCAGGTCCGGGATACTTACATTGGTCAACTGAGTGGTAGAAGCATTTTCCAGGGCTATGGTATTGATACCGGTAGCACTTGGCCAGCTCCAGGTGGCATCTGGTTCTGATGACAGGAATGCATCAGCACTTAGAGCCCTGAATGAACCAGGGGCAATTTCCTGACCAGTTCCATTGGCATTGAAAGTAACGGTCAGATCTAAAAGCTGATTAGCCGTTTCTTCTGTGACACCATCAGGTTTATTGACTATGGTGGTAACCTGCCAGGGGCTGCCATCACTTAACACTTTGGTAGCTTTTTGTTGATCGGTAAGCTGCTCACCATTATCATCTCCTCCACAGCTGGCATAAAATAACAAGGATAAGAACAATACAATGGCTAACGGATAATTAAGTTGTTTCATGATTCTATTGATTTCGAAAAAAAGTAACGATAGCAAATAAATTTGATTATTCCAAAAATAAGTTAATTAAGCAAGTATAAAAAAATTAATTACTTTTTAAATATTACATTGTTAAAATAACTTGGTTGAGTCTGATTAGTTTTTGTAATTGATTAAATTGATCATTTTGTCACAAAAATTATACTCTACCTTTTGATTGGAGGCAATGATCACCACCAAGTCATCCGGTAACTGCTTTACCTGATCAAGATACCAGTCAATACCTTCCTGATCCAGGTTGGTGGTTGGTTCATCCAGTAGCAAAACCGGACAATCTGCATAAAACGCCAGACTCAGCTTCACCCGTTGCTTCATACCAGAAGAAAAATTCCGGATATATTTATGTTTGGCCTGGGTTAAGTTGGCTGCTGCAATAATCTGTTCCAGGTTATATCCAGGTCTTAATGATTTAAAATTAAAGTGGAACCGGAGAAATTCCAGCAAGGTAAACTCCTCAATCAATTCCAGGTAAGGAGCCGTAAACATTAAGTGCTGATAGATATTTTCAGCAGAAACAGGATTGTCCTTATTTATATATTGAATATGGCCTTCTGTTAGAGGGTTAAATCCGGAAATTACCTGCAGTAAAGTGGATTTTCCACTTCCATTAGGTCCAATTATAGCATATTTTGTGGAACTGAGCAATTCAAGGTGCAGGTGCCGAAAGATCCATTCCCTGTGATAACGTTTTCCTACATCCTTTAGCAGGATCTTCATATCAGGTATTGAATCCTTTCATAATACCCCGGTCAGAACTACGAATAAAATTAATGATCTCATCTCTTTCGCGGGAAGTAGCCAATTCTAACTGGATCAAATCCACAGCTTTGGAATTATTAAGGCCTTTTTGATAGATGTAACGGTATATTTCCTGTATCTCGTTGATTTTTTCATTACTAAAACCTCGGCGTCGCAGACCCACAGAATTTATCCCGGCATAACTCAAAGGTTCTCTGGCGGCCATGGTATAGGGAGGAACGTCCTTCCTGACCAGGGATCCTCCAGCAACAAAAGCATGAGCTCCGATTTTGACAAATTGATGAACTGCACAGGTGCCTCCCAGGCTAACGAAATCTTCAATTAAAACATGGCCAGCCAATTGAACAGCATTACTGAAAATACAATTGTTACCCACTTTACAATCATGACCTACATGCACATAGGCTAGTAATAAAGTATTATTTCCTACTATGGTGGTGTATTTATCCGAGGTTCCCCGGCTAATGGTCACGTATTCCCTGATGGTGGTATTATCTCCAATGACAGCGGTGGTGTCTTCGCCTTTGAATTTAAGATCCTGTGGGATAGAGGAAATGACGGCACCGGGGTATATTTTACAGTTTTTTCCTATTCTGGCCCCCTCCATTACGCTCACATAAGATCCAATCCAGGTACCTTCACCAATTTCTACATTTTTTTCTATGGTAGCAAAAGGTTCAATTACTACATTTTTGGCAATTTTTGCTTCCGGGTGTATATAAGCTAGTGGTTGATTCATTAATCTTTTCGTAAAATTCTTGCTGTCATTATAGCTTCACAAACCAGGGTGCCACCCACAAAAGCATAGCCCTGCATTTTGGCAATACCTCTTCTGATAGGGGCTAAAAGTTCGCATTTCATGATCAGGGTATCTCCGGGCAAAACCATTTTTCTGAATTTGCAGTTTTCCACCATTAAGAATTGAGTCCAGTAGTTTTCCGGATCCGGTACAGTGTTTAATACCAGCACCCCGCCGGTTTGAGCCATGGCTTCCACAATCAGCACCCCTGGCATGACCGGATTTCCGGGGAAATGGCCCTGGAAATAAGTCTCTCCGGATGTTACATTCTTCACTCCGGCTACAGTGACTTCATCCAGATGAAATATTTTATCCACCAGTAAAAACGGATAGCGATGGGGCAGGTAACCCATCACCTGGTTTACATCCAATACCGGAGGTAATTTTGGATCATAATGAGGAATGTTGCTCACTGCAGCTTCTTTCATGGCTCTTTTGAGCTTTTTGGCAAATGCTACATTGGCAGCATGTCCCGGGCGGGCAGCCAGGATCTGGGCCTTGATAGGTCTTCCAGCCAGGGCCAGGTCTCCCATAAGGTCCAGCAGTTTGTGCCGGGCCGGTTCATTCCTATACCTGAGTTCTACATTATTTAAGATTCCTTCCTTTTTTACCTCAACCTTGGGCTTTTTAAACAAATGGGCCAAATAATCCAGTTCATTATCTTCCACTACCCGGTCTACTACCACTATGGCATTGTTCAAATCTCCTCCCTTGATCAGGTTGTTCTTGTAGAGCATTTCCAGTTCATGCAGGAAACAGAAGGTCCGGCAGGCGGATATCTCTTTGGAAAACTGGTTGATATCAGTAATGGAGGCATGCTGACTGCCTAATACAGGTGAATTGTAATCTATCATGACTGTTACCCGGTAGTCGTCCAATGGCAACGCTGCAATTTCTACATCCCTGGAACTATCCCTGAAAAATATACTTTCGCGTACTTCAAAGAAATTTCTTAAGGCATTTTGTTCTTCTGTACCTGCCTGGCTTAAAGCATCCACAAACATTCGGGCAGATCCATCCATGATAGGCGTTTCTGGTCCATCCAGCTGGATCAGCACATTGTCAATTTCCAAACCCACCAGGGCAGCCAGGGTATGTTCAACAGTGGCCACCCGGGCCCCGTTTTGCTCTATGGTAGTACCCCGGGAAAGATCCACTACATTATCTGCATCAGCATCTACTATAGGTTTGCCATCCAAGTCTACCCGCTGAAATTTGATCCCATGATTAGGTTTAGCGGGAAGAAAAGTCATATTGGTTTGAACACCGGTATGTAATCCTACTCCAGAAACTGTAACAGGTGTCTTAATCGTGTGTTGTTTATTATTCATCTTTTCCTTTACTCGCGGACAAATTTAATATTTTTTCTTCAAGTTGTTTAATCTGATATTTTAATTCTGGCAATATTCTGAAAATAGCAAATGATTTAAAAAATTTCATTCTTTCCATACTTGGACTACCTAACCTGATATCACCTTCCTTTTCCAAATTAGCCAAGACCCCGGTTTGAGCAGCCAGTTTTACTTTGTCTGCTATGGTTAAGTGTCCAGCAATGCCTACCTGGCCGCCAAAAGTGCAGTTTTTACCTATCCTGGTCGATCCTGAAATGCCTGATTGGGCTGCTATTACTGTGTTTTCTCCTATTACCACATTGTGTGCAATTTGGATCAGGTTATCCAGCTTCACCCCTTTTTCCAGAATGGTGGATTCAAAGGTGGCCCGGTCTATTACTGTATTTGCGCCAATATCTACTTGGTCTTTGAGGATGACATTTCCAACCTGTGGAATGGTTTTATAAGTCCCATCAGACTGGGGAGCATAGCCAAATCCATCACTGCCGATGATAGCGCCAGCATGGATCACACAATGTTTACCTATAATGGTATTATTATAGATTTTAGCTCCGGCATAGATGATAGTGTGATCACCGATGGTCACATTGTCACCAATATACACTTGCGGATATATTTTCACCTGGTCTCCTATTTTCACCTGATTTCCGATATATGAATAAGCGCCCCGGTAGATATGCTGACCAATCGTAGTGTCCTTACCTACATAAGAGGGGTCTTCAATCCCCACTTTTTGTAAGTTGATCATTTTATGATACTCTTCCAACAAAACGGTGAAACTTGTATAGGGATCTTCTACTTTGATCAGAGTGGGTTTAATAGGTGATTTTGGTATAAAATTGTTGCTGACGATTACTGCAGTGGCATTGGTTTTATAAATGAAATTCTCATATTTGGGATTTGATAAAAAAGTGATGCTTCCTGCTTTTGCTTCTTGTATTTTTTCTATTTTACTGATTTTTTGGTTTCCATCACCTTCCACTTCCCCCTTTAAGATTTGAGCAACCTGATTTATACTAAACTCCATTTAAGTTGTATTTTTTAACCCTACAAAGATAAACTTTTAGGCCAGCATAGGTAGTATTTTTTAACAATTTTGCTCATAGCCTTTATATTTGGCAGATCTGATGCTTTGGCTATATCAATTACTTCGCCATCTTTGGTGAGTATATTTATGTTTTCTCCTCCGGCAATATAGGCTGCATTGCTCATGGTTCCGGTAACCAGGAAGTAATGAACCAGATCCTGACCTATTCCCAGTTTCTTAATAATTGAATTTTTTAAATATTCAACTTTATCTATTTCAAAGGCAGTGTTTGATAATTTTACTTTATAAAGCTTGCGGTCCAATATCATATGGCTTAACCTGGATAAAACAAGATCATCATTGCTGCTCCAGTTCTTGATTGCTGACCATACATCATAATCATCCAGGGCCATAAAAGCATCTAATAATTTTTGATCGCGAACAAAATGTTCAATGGTTACCTCTTGCTCCAGAAAAGGCCTGAAATGGTTGGATGCAGCTATTGCAGGGCCTGATTGGGCCAGTGATTTGGCCCGGTTAATCAGGTTGACCAGCATTTTTTCCATACCCACTGTGGTTTTATGAAAATAAACCTGCCAGTACATCAGTCGGCGGGCGCTTAGAAAGTTCTCAATAGAGTAAATGCCTTTTTCTTCCACAATCAACTGATCCTGATGTATGTTGATCATTTGAATGATCCGGTCTACGCCGACCGTACCTTCCGATACACCTGTATAAAAACTATCCCGGCTAAGATAGTCAAGCCGGTCCACATCCAGTTGACTGGAAACCAACTGATGGAAAAACTTTCGGTGGTATTCATTTTGAAAGATCTTAAGGGCCAGGCCCAGTTTTCCCTTGAAATCCGTTTCATTTAAATAATGAATGATCAACAGGGAAAGTTGCTCGTGATGGATCCCAGTGAGGAGGCTATACTCCAATGTATGAGAAAATGGTCCATGTCCAATATCATGCAGCAGGATGGCCACCAGGGAAGCTTCATATTCCTGATCTGAGATGTGAATCCCTTTGTTTCTTAAGTTTTGCAGGGCCAGGCTCATCAGATGCATGGCTCCAATGGCATGATGAAAACGCGTGTGTGAGGCTCCAGGGTAAACATAATCGGTTAAACCTAACTGTTTGATCCTTCTCATCCTTTGAAATACCGGATGCTCGATCAGGTCGAAAATCAGTTCAGATGGAATGGAGATCAGCCCGTACAAAGGATCATTAATAATTTTTTGCTTGTTCACAGGAAATTAGGTATTGTGAAATATTTTATTTAAGCTGCCAAAATAAATAAACAAATTATAACCATTAAAACTTTTTTAAGGTATATCTATTGATCCTAACTTTGTAAAAAATAAAAATATGCAGCCATATAAAATTCTTTGGGCCGATGATGAAATAGATTTGTTGAAACCACACATTTTATTTCTTCAAAACAGGGGTTATGATGTTACTCCGGTAAATAGCGGGGCCGATGCTATCGAGGAATGTGAAAAACAAACGTATGATATTGTATTCCTGGATGAAAACATGCCTGGTATGACCGGTTTGGAAACACTGACCCAGATCAAAGTCATCCGACCTAATGTTCCTGTGGTCATGATCACCAAAAGTGAAGAAGAGCATATCATGGAGCAGGCTATCGGAGCTAAAATAGCCGATTACCTGATCAAGCCGCTCAATCCTAACCAGATATTGTTGTCTACAAAGAAAATCCTGGAAAATAAAAGACTGGTGACTGAAAGAACCAACCTCAATTACCAGCAGGATTTTCAGAATATCAGTATGGCTTTTAGTGATTATTTGGGGCCAAGAGAATGGGCCGATATTTATAAGAAGCTGTTATACTGGGAATTAGCTATGGATAGTACCCAGAACCGTAGTATGGCCGAAGTACTGGATATGCAGAAAACCGAAGCCAACAGCAACTTTGCCAAATTTATTGTCAACAATTATGAGTCATGGTTAAACGATCCTGAATCAGATCGGCCTCTTTTATCTCATCAGTTGATGAAAAAGAAGGTATTTCCCCATCTCCAGGAAGACAGACCCTTGTTTTTTATAGTCATTGATAATCTGAGGTTCGATCAGTGGAAGGTAATTGAAAACAATGTGCTGGAATATTTCAACCTGGAAGAGGAAGACTCCTACTATTCCATTTTACCAACTACCACAGCTTACGCCCGGAATGCTATTTTTTCCGGAATGATGCCCCAGGAAATGGAAAGGAATCACCGGGATATCTGGGTAGGAGAGGATGAGGATGAGGGAAAAAATAATCACGAGGAGGAGTTTCTGAAAAGACAAATCCAGAAAAACCGGCTTAATATCAAATATTCCTATAATAAAATATTAAACGTAAACCAGGGTAAGCAATTGGCTGAGAACCTGAATAACCTTTTAAATAATGATCTGAATGTAATTGTTTATAATTTTGTAGACATCTTGTCTCATGCCCGTACGGAAATGGAAGTAATCAGGGAATTGGCTCCTAATGAAAGCGCCTATCGGTCTATTACCAAATCCTGGTTCTTACATTCCCCCCTGATCGGGATCATTTCTACCCTGGCTGAAAAAAATGTGAAGCTTATCATTACCACTGACCATGGTACAATCCGGGTAAAAAGACCCTTTAAGATCATTGGTGACAGAAATACCAATACCAACCTCAGATATAAACAAGGTAAAAATCTCAGTTTTGATGATGATAAAGTGTTTGTGGTAAGGAAACCGGATAATTTGTTCCTGCCCCGGGTGAATGTTTCTACGGCATATGTTTTTTCAGTGGAGGATTATTTCTTTGCCTATCCCAATAACTATAACTATTATGTGAAGTATTACAATGATACTTTCCAGCATGGAGGCATATCCATGGAAGAAATAATTATTCCTATAATATCATTAAATTCAAAGAAATTTTAAATAAGGTGAGGCTTGAGGTAAAAAAAGTAGAGGAATTATTAGATACTGCCAAAAAAATTATTGAATTTGCAAATGATCAAAAAGTGTGGTTGTTTGAAGGAGACCTGGGGGCTGGGAAAACCACTCTGATCAAAGCCATTTGTGAAATGATGGAAGTTGATGATGTGGTAAACAGTCCGACATTTTCTATCGTTAATGAATATAACAATAAGAAGGGGGAAATTTTATATCATCTTGATTTTTACAGGTTGAAAAATGATATAGAAGCATTGGATATAGGTATTGATGAATATATTTCTTCTGGCAGGTATTGTTTTATAGAATGGCCCTCCAGAATTGAAAATTTATTGCCACAGGAAAATCTGTCTATTAAGATAGATTTGGCAGCAAATGGATCCCGAATGATTAATTTGGTGAAAAATGACTGAAAAAGGAAAATCAAGTTTTGAAGAACTGGCTAAGGAAACCAGCCTTTATCCCCAGGAATCTCTACTAAAAATCAAACATCACAAACATTCTTTATTCATTGGGATTCCCAGGGAAGTAGCCCTTCAGGAAAACCGGGTCTGCCTCACTCCACAGGCAGTGAATCTACTGGTAAATAACGGTCATGAGATCTGGATTGAAACAGCAGCCGGAATGGGTGCAAAATTTACAGATACAGAATACAGTGATGCCGGGGCTAAGATCATTTATTCACATAAAGAGGTGTTCCAGGCTGATTTGATCCTGAAAGTAGAACCTCCTTCCCTGGAAGAAATTAATTATATAAAGTCTGGCAAGACCTTGTTTTCAGCCTTGCAGGTAGGAAATTTGACCCCCGATTTTATCCAGGCCCTGAATCAGAAAAAAATTACTTCCATCGCATTTGAAATGATTGAAGATAAAGTGGGAGGGATGCCTGTAGTACGGGCCATGAGTGAAATTGCCGGAAGTACAGTCATGTTAATTGCTGCTGAGTACCTTAGCAGTGTCAATGATGGAAAAGGTATCATTTTGGGTGGTATCACCGGAGTGCCTCCTACCAAAGTTTTAATAATTGGGGCCGGTACGGTGGCTGAATATGCTGCAAGGGCAGCACTGGGACTAGGCGTAGATATTCAGATATTTGATAATCAAATTTATAAGCTCAGACGCATCAAACATGCCCTGGGACATCAGGTTTTCACTTCTACTGTAGAGCCTTCCACCTTGCTGGAAAGCCTGAAAACAGCAGATGTTGTGATTGGGGCTAAAAGATCAGAGGATGGGCGTCACCGATACATTATTACCGAGGAAATGGTGGGCCAGATGAAGCCCGATTCTATCATTATAGATGTAAGTATAGATCAGGGGGGATGTATCGAAACCTCGGAACTCACCACCCATGATAAACCTATTTTTCGAAAATTTGATGTCATTCATTATTGTGTGCCCAATATTGCTTCAAGAGTAGCCCGAACCGCCACCTCAGCTTTTAGTAACATCTTTTCACCTATTTTACTACAGGCGGCTGATATGGGTGGGATCCAGGAAATGATCTTTAAGTATAAATGGTTTATGAAAGGTATTTACACCTATAAGGGAAGCCTGACCAATCAGCACATTGCCCGTAAATTTAATATGAAGCATAAAGACCTTAATTTGCTGATAGCAGCCAGAATGTAACCACAAAGCCTGAAGTAGCTGGCTTTTCTGCAAATTTTTGATCACCACCTTTTAATTTTAATCCTAAAAATAACTAAGTTTATCCTTAAACCCATGGGATTTAAAGTTATTGAATATGATTCGTCATTTTAAGCATTTACTGTTTGTCATTAGTGTGGCAGCAATATTTACCTCTTGTAAAGAACCTGCATCCACCAAACCTAATATTGTATTGATCATGGCCGACGATATAGGTATTTCCGATATAGGCTGCTATGGTAGTGAGATCCAGACACCACACATTGATCGATTAGCCAGCGAAGGGGTTAGATTTACCACCTTTTATAATATGGCCAAATGCAACCCTACGCGATCTTCCATGCTGACCGGACTTTATCAGGGTGGAAATGGGGCCGTACACCTGGCTCATCTGACCCGCCAAGCCGGATATTTCAATATTATGAGTGGGAAGGAACATTTTGATGGCTGGATACCTGATTATTGTAAAGCAGAAAATGTATTTGATCATTCTTTTTACTTCTGGGCTACTACTGAGTACTTCCTGCCCCCTTCAGGAGCTTTTGAACGACCATTTTACCTGGAAGGGGAAGAATTGAAGGCAGATGAAATAATGTATGAGCGGGCTCCCATGTATAAAACCGATTTTATTACTGATTATGCCCTTAATTGGCTGGATGAGGCATTTGAAAAAGAGGATCCTTTCTTTTTATATTTACCATATCATGCTGCTCATTATCCTCTGCAGGCTCGTCCTGAAGATATTGCCAAATACCGGGGAAAATATAAAAAAGGTTGGGATGTACTGAGAGAAGAAAGGTATGAACGGATGAAATCCTTAGGTGTTTTGCCAAAAAATGCCAGGTTGAGTTCCCCGGAAGGAAACCTGAACCAGTTCAGAGGTCCTCTGATCAGCAGTTATACCGATTATTATCCCTGGGATTCTTTGGGTGAAGCGCAACAGGATTCCCTGGACCTGGAAATGGCCGTTTTTGCTGCGATCATTGATCGTATGGATCAGAATATTGGCAGAGTGGTGGAAAAACTGGAAAAAAATGGCCAACTCGATAATACCCTGATCATGTTTTTGGTAGATAATGGTTCCTGCCCGTTTTATTCCAATAAAATTAAAGATGTATCACCAGGTCCGGCCAATTCCTATTGGAGCTTAAGGTCTACCTGGGCCAATCTGGGCAATACACCTTATAGACAGTATAAACAATGCGGTCATGAAGGTGGTAGTCATACCCCTTTTATTGCTTTCTGGCCAGGAGTGATTGAACCGGGCACCATCACACCTCAGCCGGGACATGTAGTGGATCTGGCTCCAACATTCCTGGATGTGTTACAAATTTCGTATCCGGATTCAATTGAGGGATACCCGACCATTCCCCTGCATGGGGCTTCTTTGGTGCCTGTCTTTCAGGGAGAACACCGAAACACACCGGAATATTTTATTTCGGGGCTGGATAAATTCAGGATGTTCAGAAGCGGAGACTGGAAAATAGTAAGAATGAATGGAGGACCATGGGAGCTCTACAATATGCAGGATGATCCCTCTGAGATCAATAACCTGGCTCCTGAAATGCCCGATCAGGTGAAAAAGCTGGATGGCCAATATCAGGAAGCCTGGTCTGGTATGAATCAATTACAGTGATATTGAAAGGATTATGACATTAATTTTAAAGCTAAAAAGTGTTTGGAGTATTTTAATAATGGGATTTTTCCTGCATTGGACACCATTTCAGGAGCCGGTTAGGATTTTGGCTGTTGGAGATTCTATTACTCAGGGTGGTAAACGGGATAGGCCGGAGTATACATACAGGCTTCCTTTGCAAATGCTGTTATTAAAAAATGGGCTGGCTTTCGATTTTATTGGTTCCCGGCAAAAAGGATTGCATGAGGATGCAGAATGGCCTGATCTTAATCAGGATACCCCTTTTGATCCTGACCATGAGGGCTATTATGGAAATAAAACCAGGGATGTAGTAAGAAAAGTCAGAGAAGCTTTTGCTGATTATCAGGCTGTGCCTGATATAGTCTTAGTCCACCTGGGTACCAATGATCAAAAACATGGAGATTTTGAAACAAATGTAGGTCAGCCGTTGCGGGAATTTATCGCATTTTTAAGACAAACTAATCCTGAGGTGATCGTATTACTGGGTCATTTAAATTTTAATGGGGGAGAACCGGCTCTGGCTATCCGGCAGGTAGTGGAATCTGTAGCAAATGAACTTGATCAACCGGAATCACCTGTGAAAACGGTTCATCATTACCAGGGCTGGATTGAACAACCAGATAAGGTATATACCGATACATTTGATTGGGCTCATCCTAATCTTAAGGGGCAGGAAAAAATGGCCTTTAATTGGTATGCTGCTATGAAAACTTACCTCAAGTAATAGGGTATTATATAAAAAATACAATTTAGTGAGTTTGATTTCATGATCACGCCTTAGTATATTGACCATTCAAGTATAAATGTAATTATTTTGATACTGTATTAATTCTGGCCATTCTCGGAAGCAATTTTTTTTAACTTTTTTGTTAAAACCATCACCATATGACTATTTTTAAGCCATAAACCACAGGTTACGCCCTAATTATTTAAAAAGGTAGATTGGTCGATGCGAAACCGTTATTCATCGAAAATCAAGCTGAGAATATTACAAAGCCAATAATTATTTGTATTTTAACTGTTGAGTTATATGTTTTTAAAGAAGTTATACTCAAAAAAGTTATAAAAATCATGAAAACAGTTATGGCAGAAAATTATGTACGTGATGGTTTCATATCCTTGTATTATCTTATGATCCACGCCGATGGTATTATTTCTCAAAAAGAAATTGAAATGGGTGAGTTAATGCGAAAAACTGAAATGATCGAGTCTAAGGATTTTGATTTTCACCTGAAAAGATATGAAAATATGGCACAGGAGGAAGTTTTGAACCTGTGTATCAGATCATTAAAACAATGTGATTATCAAACTCAGATTAAATGTGTAGCATGGATGTCTCATTTAGCCAATTCAGATGGTTTTATGGATCCGGAAGAGTGGAAATTGATATACAGGGTATATCATAAGGAATTAAAACTGAGTCTGGATGATATCCTGGAAGTACAAAAGCATTTACCCAAAAAATAAAGGAAGGAGCCTGACCTCCTTCCTTGCTTGTTATCTCAACATTATTGGGGATTAAAAATCTCCCATATTCATATCTATGCCTCCGCCTTCTCCTGTACCACTTCTATCTTTGCTTTTAAAGTTATTTATTTTATAACTTAAAGCCAGGCTGAAGATCCTTGGTTCTCTTTGAAACTGGAAGAAGTTCTTAAAATCAGGCCCATCAGCATTCACCTGAGTGGATGTAACATCAAATTTCATAGAACCCAGAATATCTCTGGCCTGAAGTGTGGCTGATAGTTTGCCATTCCAAAAATCCTGTCTCAGGGCCGCATTAAGCATATAAAAATCTCCTCTTTCTCCTTGGGCCGTAGCTGAAGGACCGTTATACATGCCGGTTAGCTGGATACGGGTGGTAGGGGTGATTTTCAGATTGCTGTTAAGTCTGAAATCATAATTATTGCTTTGGTTGGCTACTTCCTGTTCATTCAGATTTCCCTCCAGTTGATATTTGTAAAAGTTGGCGCTGGTATTGATCAAAAGCCAATCAGTGGCTTCCCAGTTGATCATTAATTCTGCCCCCATGGTTTTTTCCCGGTTCAGATTGACAAATTCCATCATCATGATATTTTCTTCGCTATCATACAACCGCTGAGTCCGGGTAAATACATTGTTGGTTTCCCGGAAATAAGATTCCAATGAAACAAATGATACGCCAAACCGGTGTTGATAATTAAGTTCCAGAGAATTTACATACTCGGGTTCCAATTGAGGGTTACCTTGCCGGTAAGTGTTTCGGTTGTAGTAAGAGATAAAAGGCTCCAAATAGTAACCCCGAGGTCGATTGATCCTGCGGCTATAACCTGCCTGGATCTGGTCATTTGTAGTGATATTTTTAGTCAGGTGGAATGATGGAAAATAATCAAGTCTGTCTATCAGATATGGTTGGTCTGCCTGACCTTCTTTTACCGTTCTGTCTGTGTATTCTCCCCTGATGCCCAATTGATAGTCAAAACCAAATAAATTGTTGGAAAATGTAGCATAACCAGCATAAATGTTTCGGGTAAATTGATTACTATTATTAAAGAATGGATTCGATATCCACTGATTTAATTCGGGATCAAATTCCTGGAATAAGAATTCTTCCTGATCATTGTCATACCTGTACTGCAGCCCGGTTTCCAGTTTGCCCTGTTCAAATGGTTTGGTGTAATCTATTTGAGCTCTGAATTCATCTGAACCGCCAAATTCATTAGAAAAAATTCTAAATGGTTGATTATCTATTAGATCCCAAGCTGAATCAGTTGTGTATTCATCATTAAAATCAGTATCTTCTCCATTGTAATTGTGAGCGTAAAAAGATAACGCCGATAATTCATGCCCTTTATCATCAAATTTATGCTGATAATTAAAATTTAACGAGTAAAAATCGCCTTCCCTCAGGGCATTACTGACATTGATCACATATTCAGGTTCGCCACCCAGGCTGGAATAGCTTTTTTGTCGGGCAGTGGAATTATTGCCAAATCCAAAGTAGCCATAATTGCCGGATAATGTCAAAGTCTGCCGATCATCGATGAAATAATCAAACCCTGCTTTCAGATCATATCCATAGCGTCTCATGGTGCCTTCCATTTCTGTATCGATGAACTCCGATCTGTCATCGAATATGGTTTCCCGCTGCAGGTTTCTGGTCATAATAAACGATTGGTCATTCCAGTTTAATCCGCCAAACCAGTTAAATTTCCCGGTCCGGTAATTGAGCAGGGCATCGGCAGAATATTTATCCCGAACCCCTGCAGAAGCATTCACAATACCATTCAATCCTGATTTGAGATTTTTTTTCATGATGATGTTGATAATACCACCTACGCCATCCGGATCATATTTGGCTGATGGATTGGTAATGATCTCGATCCGGTCAATGGCGCTGGCTGGAATTTGCTGTAATGCATCACTTCCTTTTAAAACTGACGGCCTCCCGTCAATAAATACATTAAAGTTGGAACTTCCCCGGAGAGATACATTCCCTTCAATATCTACCCGAACTGAAGGAACATTTTCCAGCGCACTAGCGGCAGATCCTCCCCGGGCCATTAGATCCTGGCTAACATTGATGATTTTTTTATCAATTTGATATTCTACCCTTTGCCTTTCAGCGGTGATTTCCACATTATTTAACTGGGTAGAGGCCAGTCCCAACTTTATGGTACCCAAGTCAACAGCTGGGGTTTGGGCATTGATCTTAAGATCTGAAAATGTTTGCTTTTCATATCCAATAAAATTAGCTATCAGGTAATAGGTTCCATAGGAAAGCTGATTCAAGGCAAAAACGCCTTGCCCGTCTGTGATGGTGCCATCCACCATAGTGGAGTCAGAAGTTTTGTATACTATGATATTTGCATATTCCAGCGGTTGATTGACATCCTGATCCAGTACTAGACCTTTAACAGATCCTGTTGGAGACTTTGCCCCGGGTTGTCCTGATCCTGGCTGGCTGAAACCTGCCAAATAAGTTATTTGAAGAATGGATAAAATTAATGTTGAGATTCGTATCATGCTATTTTGATTTTATGCAAGCAAAAATACAGAAACCGTATTTTACCTGAAATTTTATTATACCAAAGGGGCTGATATTTCAACCAATGGTATGTTCCGGTCTATAAGCGTATTTTTAAATGATAATTGAGGAGGTATCTTTCAGAGCAGAATTCGGAAACTGTAAATGATTGAAAATCAAATAATTAAATCAAGGAAACAATGCCTAAATGAATACAGGCTCAGAAAACCGGCGAAATCCAGACCTTTTGATGAATTATTATCAGTTTTTTTACAAATTTGCCCAACAAACTTTTTAGGTTAAAGGTTGGATAAAGAATTAAATTGATTACAAATAATGTACAACATCATATTAAATATTCATTCCATTTTACGATGGGTTTTATTATTATTATTATTAATCACTATTTTAAAATCATTGGCTGGATGGTTGGGAAACCACACTTATAAGCCTATGGATAACAAACTGGGCTTGCTCTCGCTTATATTTACCCATACCCAGCTGATATTTGGTTTGATCTTATATTTCATAAGTCCAATTGTTGCCACAGGTTTAAACGATATGGGTAACGCCATGAAATTACCTGAAATCAGGTTCTGGACCGTAGAACATATTGCCGGAATGCTGATAGCAATTGCTTTAATCACCATTGGCAGGATATCTTCCAAAAAGAAAAGCGCCTCCAGATCCAAACATAAAACGGTATTTATCTATTTTCTCATAGCCACCATCATCATGATAGCAATGATACCCTGGGATCGTTTTGAAGGTGTTTAAATATTTTAGCTATGAAGGTATCCATTATCGGTCTGGGAAATGTAGGAGCCACCATTGCCTATACCCTGGTACTAAAAGGACTGGTCCAGGAACTGGTACTGGTCAATAAAGAAAAAGAAAAGGCCCGGAGTGATGCCTTTGATTTGATACATACACTGGCTTTTACTGAACATACTATCCTTATTAAAGCCGGGGATTATGAAGATATCGCCGGTTCTGATATTGTGATCCTTACCCTGTCAGTACCCTGGCAAAGTCATTTTACCAGCCGATCAGACCTTACCCCGGGAAATATCAACCTGTTCAAAGAGGTACTTCCTCAAATCGTAAAATATGCTCCTCAAGCATTATTTATGGTGATCACTAATCCGGTGGATGTAATGACCTATTTTACTCTGAAGATTACGGGACTCGAAGATCATCAGGTTTTTGGTATTGGTACTTTAATAGACAGTGCCAGATACAGAAAGTATTTATCTGACCTAAAAGGCATTCATCCGGATGATATTCGGGCCTATATACTGGGAGAACACGGAGATAGCCAGTTTGCCGCCTTAAGTATTGCCTATGCCGGAGGAGAAAAGATCAAAGAAGAAGCTGTTGCAGCGGAAGCCTTTATATCCTCCACCTATTCAGCTTATGAGATAGTGAAAGGGAAAGGATATACCAATTTTGGCATATCAATGGCAGCTTCTTTAATGATAGAAACTATATTCTTGAATAACAATCGTACGATTCCGGTAAGTACCCTGATCCATGACTTTTGGGGAATCTCTGATGTTTGTGTATCTGTACCGGCTGTAATCGGCAGAAATGGTATTGTAAGATGGATCAAGCCTGATTTAAATGATGCTGAAATTGCCGCTTTCCAAAGATCAGCCCAAATTGTTCAGGCTGAAATCAATAAACACAAGCAATTACTTTAATATTTCATTCTTCCCTGCCTATCTAATAGCTTACCTAATTAATTATTCCTCATAATTCCTTTATGAATTTTATTGGGATGAAAAATAAAAGTTAATAACTTTATAACAAGTTACTTGTAATATTTGAAAAATACTGAAATGAAAGAACAGGATCAAAAAATATTACTTCTTACCTTACTTGGAGCCGGAGCTGTTTATTTAACCCGCTATTTTATCAGGAAAAAGCAATCCTATGATTTTAAGGATAAGATCGTTTTGATCACTGGCGGTTCCAGAGGCCTGGGGCTGGAAATGGCCCGACAACTTTTACAACTTCAGGCCAAAGTAGTGATCTGCGCCCGAAGCCTGGAAGAGCTGAAAAAAGCTAAAAAAGAATTATTGATGTATGGCAATGAAGTACTGACGATAAAATGTGATGTTACCCAAAGAGATGAGGTAGATGAAATGATCAAAACCATATATAATACTTTTGATCATATTGATGTTTTGGTGAATAATGCCGGAGCCATTCAGGTAGGCCCGGTGGAAGCCATGCGTTATACGGATTATGATGAAGCCCTGGCCACCAACTTTTGGGCTCCCCTACATACTACATTGGCGGTACTGCCCCAAATGAAAGAACGAAATGAAGGTCGTATCATTAATATCTCATCATTGGGCGGCAAAGTTAGCATCCCTCATTTATTGCCTTATAGTGTAAGTAAGTTTGCCCTAACTGGCTTTTCTGAAGGGTTACATGCTGAATTAAAGAAGGATGGCATTTTGGTTACCACTGCTTGCCCCGGCTTGACCCGCACCGGAGGATATCATTTTGCAAAAACCAAAGGAGAAGTTCTGAAAGAATATGATTGGTTCAGTACAGCTGATACCATGCCTCTGCTTTCAGCAGGAGTGGAATATACTGCCGGGCAAATCATTAACTCCTGCGCTCATGGTGAGGCTGAAATAGTAGTTTCCCTACCTGCCCGCTTGATTGTGGGACTGAATGGGTTATTTCCGGGCATGGTGTCTGACCTGTTTACCCTGTTCAATGACCTTTTGCCCCCTCCTGAAGATAGTTTACAAGAAAATGATGATATCGAATCCATTATTAACCTGCCTTCCAATGGAAATGGGAAAGACCAGCACTAATGATTGTCTGATGATAGGTTAATCAACCAGCCATAAAGAATCAACAAAATAATTTCTGTTATCGAAGAAATTATCTATGATCTTGAATCCGTTACTGCTGGCCAGGTTGTCAATCTGCTGCATATCATATTTTCGGGAAATTTCCATATGAATGGGTTCCCAGGCGGTAAAATGAAAGTTCATGGCCAATGCTTCTATCTCTACAACCTGCTCTGTGGTACTTACCAGATAGCTTCTTGCCTCTCCACTCAGTGGGTCATACACCGGATAATGCCTGAAATTAGAAATTTCAAAATTGCCACCCAACTCCTGGTTGATTCTGTCCAAAAGATTAAGATTGAAGGCCCTGGTTATTCCGGAGGGATCGTTGTAAGCACTTAAAACTGTATCTGGGTCCTTCTTCAGGTCCAGCCCGATTAACACCATATCACCCTGGTACAGGTTTTGTCTTAATTGTTGTAAGAATTCATGGGTAGCAGGTTCAGTGAAATTACCCATATTTGAGCCCAAAAATAAGATGATCTTTTTTTTCTGGTCAATTAAATTAAGATTAGCCAGGGATTCAAAGTAATCGCCGCATAGACATTTCACTTTAAGATCAGGCATTTTTTGGTTTAAATCATTTGATAAAAGGGATAAAACGTTGTTGGAGATATCAACCGGCATATATTCAAAATCCGTTTGCTTCTGTAGAAAGTATTGTAGCAAGACCTTTGTTTTTTTTCCATCCCCTGCACCAAGTTCTACCAGGTCAAATGAAGATGCACTATTGCTGTTAAAATACTGAAGCATCTTTTCCTTGTGTTTCTCCAGTATCTCATATTCGCAATCTGTCAGGTAGTATTCCTCCACGTGCATGATTTGTTGAAAAAGTTCATCTCCCTTTTTATTGTAAAAATATTTTGATTGCAGAAATTTAGGAAATGCAGATAGCCCTTGTCTGACATCCTCAGCAAAATCATTTTTTATAAGATCAGTGTCCTGTTCCTGATTATTGAGGTAATCGATTTGATAATTATTCATGATTATATTGTATGGTGGTTAAGTAGTTTTAAATATCTTGTGCCAGTCTAATCCCGGTAAACTGCCATTGTAAATGCGGATGAAAAAAATTGCGATAAGTGGGGCGAATATGATCCTGGGGAGTGGCGCAAGAGCCTCCTCTTAATACCATCTGGTTTATCATGAATTTTCCGTTATATTCTCCAATAGCGCCTTCTGGCTTTTTATAGTGTGGGTAAGGTCGGTAAGCGCTGGCTGTCCATTCCCAGGCATCACCAAAGAACTGAAAAGAACCGGACTGATGGGGCTGCGGATGTATGATGGCCTGATCCACAAAGTTTCCCCTGATCTGATCTTCCTGATAATACTGTTTTACCGCTACTTCCCACTCAAATTCCGTTAATAAACGTTGCCCTTTCCAGGCGGCAAAAGCATCGGCTTCATAAAAGCTGACATGGGTTACTGGTTCGGCTGGATTAAGTTTCTGAAGTCCATGTAAAGTATACTGATGCCAGGTATCATTGACTTTGTGCCAATAAAGTGGCGCATTTTTTTGATTTTCTTTTACCCACTCCCATCCTTCTGACAGCCAGAAATTAAATTTTTTGTAACCTCCATCCTTTATAAACTCCTGGTATTCCTGATTGGTCACTAAACGATCGGAAAATCGGAATGGATGAATATATACCTTATGAACTCCCAATTCATTGTCATAATGAAATCCATGACCCTGATAGCCAATATCATACACACCTTCTTTTACTTCACTATAATTAGCCTTATCTATTATTGTAGCTTCCACGTTTTCTTTTTGATGATAGGCCGGAAACAAAGGATTATGACCTAAAATATATTTTATATCAGTCACCAGCAATTCCTGGTGTTGTTGTTCGTGGTTTATGCCGATTTCAATTATATCCCACTGTTCCTGGCTTAATTGATCATGTTCTTCAAAAAAGGCCAGCATTTGTTGATCAACATATTTTCTGAAACTGTATACCTCCTCCACTGTAGGCCGGGTCATATTGCCCCGGTTTGGCCGTATTACCCGGTCCCCCAACGATTCATAATAGCTATTGAAAAAATAAGCATAATCAGGATGAAAAACCTTATAATCTTTTTTAAAAGGCAGTAGTAATAGATTTTCAAAAAACCAGGTCGTATGGGCCAAATGCCATTTTGGCGGACTTACATCCACAACAGGTTGCACTACATAATCTTCGGTGGAAAGACGATTACATAAATTGATAGATTGATTTCTTACCTTGATAAATTTTTCTCTGATTTGGCTACTGGATTTCATAATACTTTAACCTGGTTTATTTTTTTATAAATAAAATGAAACTGTATTAGTCTGGTTATCAACAGGATGGATAAAAAAATCATATCTTCTAAAAATTCCTTAATGATTATTTCATAAACACCTTATGAATTTAAATGTTTTATTACTGAAATTTTTTATACCATTTTTTAATCTTCTTCACTTCAAAATACAATGTTATGCCCTGGGTTAAAATTTTTTCACTATTATTTGGTGTCTTTATGATTGTGGCTACTTTACTTCCTTTTCTAAAAAAGGAGTATTGGTGGATTAGAATGTTTGAATTTCCCCGCATGCAGATTCTGATCATTGGGTTGATAGCTTTAGGCTTATATACTATGAGTTGGGATAAAGAGGCCTATGATCTGTTATTTGTGGGGCCATTGGTCATAGCCATCAGTTATCAGACTTTTACTATGTTGCCCTATTCTCCCATTTATAATAAACAGGTGGTAACATGTAAGGATCCTGTTACAAGCAGTTCCTTTAGTATTATGGTGATGAACGTCCTGATGAGCAACCGGAACATTCAAGGCGCGCTGAAGAATCTTGAAAAAGCCAATCCTGATATCTTTCTAGCCCTGGAAACAGATCATTGGTGGAAGGATCAATTGGTTCATCTGGAAAAGGATTATCCCTATACGGTTTTGGTGCCTATAGATAACACCTATGGCATGCTGTTATTTTCAAAATTGAAATTGATCGATCCCGAGGTGAAATATTTACTTAAACCAAATATTCCCTCCATTCATACCAGGATTAAATTATATTCGGGAGATGTGATACGTTTTTATGGGGTTCACCCTGAACCTCCGGCCCCCGGTCATAGTGAAAAGTCAACTCCCCGGGATGCAGAACTCATCACGGTTGGCAAAGAAACCAGAAACACTAACGAACCAACCATAGTTGCCGGAGATTTAAATGACGTGGCCTGGTCTTATACCACCAATTTATTTCAACGTTTTAGTGAACTGCTTGATCCCCGTATCGGCAGAGGAATGTATAATACATTTAATGCTAAGAACATACTATTAAGGTGGCCTCTGGACCATATTTTTCATTCTGATCACTTTCAATTGCTGGATATTCACCGACTGGATTTTTTTGATTCCGATCATTTCCCCATGTATATAAAACTTTGCTTCAAGCCTTCCCAAACCCATATACAGCAAGAGCCTAAAGCTGATGGTGAAGACGAAGACTGGGCTATAGACAAGGTAGATCGGGCCAATGATTAAACTTTTTTTGAATCAGCCTGTTTTCTTTTTTATTAACCTTGCAATTTATTTTTTACCGGAAGTCCAGCACCCATTCGCTACCGGTGAATTGTTTTATGAACAAAGACTATCTGTTATTATTGGCCATCTTTTGGTTTTATTCTGGCCAGGTATTAGCTCAACCTACTGATCAGGATTCCTTAAATTCATCATCCAGAGATTCACTCCAATGGATCAATTCAGCTGAGGAAGACACCATCATCAAAGAAATCCAGGACTATTCTCAAAGAAAGCATTTTCTGGCGCGGCTGTTAAACGGGATCATGGTGGAAAAAAGGAATGGTGATCAGGATTGGAATTACAGTTATCGGTCTTATCAGGCATATGAAGGTATGGTGATTGGCAATATCCATATAGATGTACTGGATGTATTTGGAGAAGAAATTGATAATCCACAGTCGAAAACAAAAAGCTGGTTTGAAAAAGCTGGAGATTGGTTACACATTAAAACCCGGCACTGGATCATTAGAAATCAGCTTCTTTTTAATGTTGGAGAGGCTTTAGAGCCATTTAAAATATCTGAATCAGAGCGCATTTTGAGAAACAAGAATTATATTTTTGATGCAGCTATAAAGTGTGAAAAGATAAGTGCCGATAGTATCGATGTTACTGTGACTGTACAGGATATCTGGAGCATTACTCCTGATGGGGCAGCCTATATTTCTTCCAATTCTTTTAGAGGTTCTTTGGAAGATATAAATTTCCTGGGATTGGGTGCCCGGTTGGAAGCTGGTATATTGGTGGGAAACCGTTTTGATGGGTTTAACTGGTCGGGTAGATTTCTGGCTGATAATATCAAGGATTTTGTAAATGTGGAATTGTCTCGTACCATCAGGCATGATCTGCAGATCCATGGTATCAATGTATATCGTGATTTTTTTTCACCAGTGATCAATTGGGCCGGTGGGGCGGAACTAACCTGGAATGACCTTGATCACTACTTGTGGTGGCAGGATACCATTAAGACTGTGCCTGTATCTTTCAATCAGCAATCCTTTTGGTTGGGCTATGCTACTGATTTTTCTGAAATTTCCAGCAGAATTAAGCAACAGAATGAGTATCATTTTTCCATTGGTTATAGCCATACCAATTATGTGGATTATCCCAGAGAATACCGCAACCATTTAATTCAGGATAAAAAGGAATACCTGGTCAGCCTCGGTTACAATTTCAGGCGATACCATAAAGTTCAATACGTAAGTCAGTTAGGCCGCACAGAAGATATTCCTTCCGGCACCCTGGCCACTTTAACCGCTGGTTATGAACAGGGTGCCCTCTCAGACCGTCCTTATTTAGGATTAACTCTGGGATATAGCTTCTATAAACCTCGGTTCGGCTATTTAAGCGCCCTGTTAAAAGGAGGTACCTATAAAAATGGAGACAGGCTGGAAGAATCAATTATTTCCTGGAACTTGCT
>JBPRGG010000174.1:0-1275 GCA_051418075.1 Candidatus Cyclobacteriaceae bacterium M3_2C_046
AGGAGCATGAGCGGCATTTGTATTGGGAGCATCCTGATGGGCAAAAGTCAATCCGGATTGTATATTCAAAACAAGATGGTAATGTAACCGGCTTTAACCTGATGGGAGTTCGCTACCGTCATGAAGTCTGTGAGCGATGGATTAAAACCAAAACACCCATCTGGGAGGTATTGCCTGAGCTACATTTGGCTAATTTTGATCCTGAATTTTTCGATACCTATGAAAACCAGCTGATCCAAACTTATTATGAAGTAGATGAAAATGCGGTGCAGCTGGAATCAAAACCAAAGCGTAAAAAAATACTCAACATTTTCTCCTTTTAGTATAAAATAAACATGAGTCAATCAATGATGCAAAAAACAGGAATGGGATTATTTATAGCGGCCACCTTTTTTCTGATGGCCATCCTTTTTCTGAATAATTACCAACTGGAAAAACAGGTAGTGAGAGATGTGCTCAATGAGGAACAGCTGGAGTTTGGAGAAGAAGCTTTGGAGCCGATGTTTGGAAAATTATATACTTCAAAGTTTCAATTTATAAATGATTTTGAGGATCATCTTGGGCAGGCAAACCGCAATATCCAGGAAAAATATGGAATTTCTGACCAGGAAATACAGCAAATAATCAAGGCGAGTCAGGAAGGAGAGCAGGTAAATTATAACCTGGATAGATTAAAAGAGCTTTATAACCAGGATGATGAAGTGGAAGCGTATAAAGCTGAGCAACTGAGCGGTTACACCAACTGGCTGGTTGATAAGGAATTTTCTTCTATTAACGAATTGGAACAGGCGCTTTCACAAAGTATTTCCAACCTCAATCGAAATATTATACAGCAAAGGGGATTCAGTGATTACCTGATCAATCAGATCAAACTGGATGCAACTAAAAAATCGGGGGTTGGATTCGTTTCTGACCATCATCTGTTGCTCTTCTGGCTGATTATCGGAGCGGGATTAATTGGTGGTTTATTATACATCCTGCCTAAGTTGAATTTATTGCCCGGGATTAAAAACAACCATGTTTTTCACAGCGCCAATAAAAACCGCGGCTGGATTGGTATTTCAATCGGGATTCTGCTGATTCTCTTTTACGTAGTGATTTATTGGTACCCGGCTTTTGTTACCGAATGGCTGATATTGGTAGATCCGCTAAGTTACTGGATCAAAAATCAACCCGCCAGCCAATGGTTTTTCTATGGGTTTCTTTACACGCTGGCAATTGCAGTGATGGGGATCCGAATGATCATTCACTACCGTCACAGTAAATATCATATCC
>JBPRGG010000175.1:0-18489 GCA_051418075.1 Candidatus Cyclobacteriaceae bacterium M3_2C_046
TGAAAAACGGTTAAAACCAACTTTAAAAGCCTTTTCATTGCTTGAGAAAAGTAACTCAAAACCGTTAATTTCGTCCCAAGCCTGCATTTCAATTTGCTCCAAACTTTCGGGAAAGACTAGGTCTTCATTTCGACAAAGGCACACTGTTTGTCCATAGGCCCTTTTGGCATCCTCTTCCTGCTCAAAGGCCAAATATAAATTTGGATTGAGCATAATACCACGGTTAAGGATGCCAAGATTGGTTTTCCAAATACCTTTCTCTTTATTAGCTTTAAAACCGCCTTTTGCCCAAGTACGCTCCTGTTGCACATCAATCCCCTGATAATTCAACCGATGCCTCTTTATCTTATGTATGCCTATTTTCCCTAGTAATTCAGGAAATAGCTTCTTCTCGATACCTTCTACAATAGAAGGTGTCAAGAACTGCTGGCTAAATGTTTCACTATCTCTTACAGCAGTCCAGGGCTTGATAAAGCCAAAAGGTCCAGAATATTTCACTACATAATAATCCATTTTACTTCACTTTATAGCTCCAAATCCAATTCCAGTAGAATTTCCAATACCTACATTCCAGGCAAAAGCGATCTGCTCTGGTGTACCGGAAACTTTTACAGGACAAATACTTACTTTACTTCCAATCTTGTTATAATATATCACTTTTGTCTTTGGTGAGTGATAGGTCTTATCAAAAGAAACACTTACTCCTTTACTTGAAAGACCAGCATTTTTTAGTTTATTTGTTAATGTTTCTGTTAAATATTGTGAGCTCTTTTCTTCACTATAGATAAAATGAACATCTCTTCCATCAATATTTCTTTTTATAAATACAGGGCTTGCTAATAAAAACCTTTCTCGATCATTAAAGACCGGATCTTCTTGTATGATTATCTCCTTCACAAAAAGTCCCTTACCAATTTCCGGATCCTGTTGAATACCCTGAATTATCATTTTGATCAACAAAGAATCATGTGCACTTATAAAATAGGAGCTCCCATAGGGAAAATCTAAGCCATCTTTTACCTTTTTTGCATCCTGTAACCATGAAAATGAATACAAAGACAAATGATCGTGAATATCATTTTTGCCGATCCATTTATGCAATGCTCCAGTTAGCATTGGCTGGTAATTAAATGGTATCGTTTCTTTGTTACGAGTCAAATATATTAGAATTCTCATTTTGTAAAAATATAAATAAAATCCAAGAGTAAGAATATTTATGAAAAAATAAAGAAAAAAAATTAAAATCTGTTTTTTTCTTTTATTTTTGGGAACCATAAGGAATTGAAAAAGAGTAAGAATATTTATTGTTAAATAAATCGCACCTTATGGAATACATATTCAGCCATAAAAATTTGGCTGAATATATTTTGCTATACATCAGCTATTTATGAAAAGAAATGCCTTACTAAAGCACCTCAAAAGAAATGGATGTTTTTTATTAAGAGAAGGTAAAAAGCATTCCATATTTATTAATCCTGCCAATGGTAAGGAAGCACCGGTTCCCCGGCATACGGAAATAAAAAATATTATAGGAATGGCGGTTTGTAAAGAATTGGAAATTCCAGTTATTGGTAACTAATCAAATATTAATTGACTCAAGCGTATATTTTCTATTGCCCATTTCCTTTATGGCTTTTTCCATACGCACTTCTTTAAGCAATTCAATCACTTCAATTATATTTTCTCTTACCTCTTGTTCAGATTCTCCTTGAGTAAATGCACCTGGAATTTCAGGAATAAATCCTACAAATCCACCTTCTTCAGCTTTCTCTATGATTAAATTATATCGCATACTTATATAACTTTTTTTCATTAAAACTATTTAACAAATATAATTTATAATTCAATAATATTCTATTTCCGTAAAATAGCTTGTCTTTATTTTATTATGTAAAAGAACGTTCTTAAATAATAATTTATTTACTCCCTCCTCTCCCAAACCCCATTCCCATACTATTCTTCTCCCCAAATCCGGCGTAATACCCCAGTTCCTGAAGCTCCACCGGGGCCTGCAATTGAAACCGAAACTGGTAGCCCTTGACCCTGGTCTCATGATCGGTATAGGATTTTATCAGCAATAGCTTTTCCTTTACCCGTGATTGAAGCTTAAAATCCAGTTTGAATTCATTATCAGGCTGGGGCATGATCCCTCCGGCCTGAGCCGTTTGTAAAGCAGCAAACTTCCGGACCAGGTTGTTCAATAAAATATCGGCAAACTGAGGATGATCCGGAGACAGGTATTGCGGATGTTTATCATCCACTCCCTTGTGTGAAATGCACAAAGGAGTTTTCAGTTGATAGGTCATCACTTGCTTAAACTCTTCCCGGGGTAATGTTTCTACCCGTATGATCTCAAAAGTGACCCCTCCTACCGGGTCCTTCACTTGCATCACCTGGTTGGTAAATATGCCCTTGATGAAATTTTCAGCAGCCTGATCAGCTACAAAACTAAAAACTATGGAAGCAAAATCGCTTTTCATCTCCATCCGGTCCTGCCGGATTTGATAAGGATATGTTTCCAAAGGACCGAACGTAAAAAGCTTGTACTTCCGGTTCTGATTAGCATATCCCTGGCCATGCAGAAAGTGACTGTAATCCGGATCAGCCAGTTCAATCCGGCGATAGATCCAGCTGCTGATGGCATACTGGTAATTTAGCGGTATAAACCTCCCCGGGGTACTTCTTTGTAATACTAATTTAAATCGCATGATCAGAATTTTGGCTAAAATTAATAATGGTGCGCGACAATTTGTGTCGCATGATCCATTGATCCAATAAATTTTGAATATAATTAATCAATTCTGGTGGTTGAAGGATCCTGATCTGATCCAGGTAACCCATTAAAAACCTGCCTACTCCTTCCAGGCTGTATACCGGACCGTCAAAAAGGTACTTCTGCTGATTTACCTGCAAATAAGAAATGGCGGCCGGGTAATTTTCTCTAAGAGCCAGATAAGCTTTTAAATTTAGCTCCAGCACTACCTGATAGCTCTTTGCATCTACAAAACCAAAACAATCAGCATGTTGCTGTTGATGTTGATCCAGGTGTTCCTGCTTTTTATCCAGTATGATCAGGTCATGAATGCGCTCCAGCTTGAAAAACTTGTTTTTTGCGGATACCGGTTCGAAAGCCTGTATCACGGTATAATTTTCAGTAAAGGCAAAAGGCTCGATCAACCGGTCACTGATTTGCTGGCTATGAGCAGAATGATAACTTTTTATGGTCACTTGTTTACGGTTATCAATGGCTTTTTGTAATTGGCTGATAAACCGGCTTATCCTGGCTCTTTCCAGGTATTCAGGCACCTGGAATAATTCACCCTGCACATAGATTTTCTTCAAAACAGAAGTAGTTAGAGGATGATTGGCAGCAGCGGATCTCATGGTCTGGTTCACCAAATTACATTCCTCAGCTGTAAGGTTCATAGGTTCATCAGAATCCTGTTCGTAATTACATATAAAATAACGGTTTTGCCAGTCCTGCTCCACCAAAAAACCAACATCCTCTAACAATTTGATATATCGCTGTACGGATCGGACAGTAACATCTAATAATACTGCCAAATCTTTTGCAGTTCGGCCACCAGGCCTTTTCAAAAGGCTTATTAGTTTAAAAACACGTAATATTTTCTGTTGTGGCAGCAAAAAGCAATAGATTTAAAAAATTTTATAACTGGTTGTGGGCTCAAGATATAAAATCAAATAATTAAAACCAAAAAAAATCGGTGATGAGGTAATTTTTTTTCAAATAGCACCTAATTTAGAGAAAATAACATCGATTGCATTTATGCCTGAAACGCTGTTTGATAAGAAAATCTTTTCTTTGCTGGAGGTAACCAGAAGCATTCAAAAAACTTTATCCCAAAGGTATACCAGTGCTTTCTGGGTCAAGGCGGAAATGATCAAGCTGAATCACTACAGCAGGAGCGGTCATTGTTATCCTGAAATGGTAGAAAAAACCAATGGTAAAGTAGTGGCTCAAATCAGGTGTAACCTTTGGAAAGATAATTTTATCAACATCAACCGGAAATTCCTGGAAGTACTGAAAGAACCTTTAAAGGATGGCATCAAAATCCTGTTTCTGGCCCGGATTACCTTTGATCCGGCTTATGGCCTGTCTCTGAATATCCTGGATATTGATCCCGGCTTTACCCTGGGCGACCTGGAAAAGGACAAACAATTAACTATTGAACGTCTTCAAAAAGAAGGTATATTCTCCCTGAACCAACAACTTGCCATGCCTTTGTTGCCCCAGAGACTGGCCATTATTTCTGTCGAAACCAGTAAAGGGTATGCTGATTTTACCAACATCATTGATCATAATGAAGGAGGTTATCAATTCTTCCACCTCCTGTTCCCTTCGGTTTTACAGGGGGATAATGCCATCAAAGGCATTATTAAACAGCTTAAAAGGATTAAAAAAGTCATACATCATTTTGATGTGGTGCTGATTGTCCGGGGTGGAGGTGGTGACATTGGTCTATCCTGTTATAATGACTATGAATTGGCCAGGCATGTTGCCAGTTTTCCTCTGCCGGTATTGGCCGGAATAGGACATGCTACTAATCAGACGGTAACCGAAATGGTGGCTCATTATAATGCCATTACCCCCACCAAGCTGGCTGAGTATCTGATCCATCAGTTCGATCTTTTTGCTGATCCGGTACAAAATGCTCAAAAAGTCATTACTGAAAAATCAAACAAGATCATCAGGGATGAGCACCACAAATTTTCCCACGAAATCAGGCTTTTTAAATCGGCGGCCAAAAATGTAGTCCAGAAGCAGCAACACCAGATAAAGTCCCTGATCAACACATTGAACCAACATGCATTTTATATTTTCAGAAATGAAAAGCGGCATATGTTTCAAATAAATCAGGAAATGAAAAAAGCATCAGAGGTGTATTTGCAAAAAAACAGTTTAATGATTGAACAGCAGGCTGTTTTAATGCAAAAGGATGTTAAGTCCATTCTTCATCGTTCAAACGGTTTGATTGATCAGTATATCAGGCAAATCTCCAAAACATCCCGTTTTGTGATTGCCCAACAAAATACTCAAACCGATTCCATTCAACAACGATTGATAGAAAAAGCCAGGCTGTTTTTAAATGACCAGAATAAGGATCTTGATATAGCCATTAAAAGCATTCATCACCTGGATCCTAAAAATGTGTTGAAAAGGGGGTATAGCATTACCTTACTTGATGGCAAATCAGTTACTAACGTTGAAAGGCTGAAGCAAGGTGATGTCATAAATTCCGTATTGTATCAGGGGACCGTTACCAGTAAAATTGAAAAGATTAAAAAATCAGAAAGCAATGAGTGAAATATCATACACCGAAGCATTTGAAGAATTACAAGCAATAGTAACTGAAATTGATCAGGGCGAGATCACGGTAGATGTACTTTCTCAAAAAGTAAAACGGGCGGCTGAATTGATCAAGGTCTGTAAGAATAAGTTGAGCACCACGGAAGAGGATGTGAATCAAATCCTGAAGGAGTTGGATTCGGCGGAAACGGCCGGTTCGGGTGAGGGGCCTTTTTGAGGTAATTCAGGGTTATTTATCAGTCGGCACAAATTAAAAAAGCACCTATCCGAAAACAGGCGCCCTTAAACACTCCACTTTGATTTATTTATTGGAGAGCTTCTAAACGGTCAACCGGGTAAAGGTAATAGATTTTTTACTCAAAAAAGGAGATATTTTGCTTGAAAAAGCACATGATAGTATTTCGAATTTTATCAATTATAGTAATGGTAATTTATTGACTGCAGCTACTTTGAGGAAGTGGTTTTGCAAGGTTGAACCGGGCAACCGACAGGGACAATAATCAACCTTGTTTAAATCCTTCAACCAGTTGAATTTATACCTCCATGGGCTATAAGCCAATGAATTATCCCAATCCTGTCTCTTGCCACCGTACTTCAGCTGGCAATTTATTATTTTTGACTGCTATAGCTGAAACCCTTCCCGCTGCTTCTCCCATAGCCACAGCATTACCAGTAACCCTGTAACTGCTATGGGCAATAAAATCACCACTTATGCACCTGCCTGCCATCATTAAACCTGCAACATCTTTCGCAATCAATGACCTCAAAGGTATATCATAAGGTTTTGCTTTAACACCCTGATCGTAGCTTCTACCTTTTTTTTGGGTATTTTTATCCTCATTCTCCCGGCTGGTAGAATGCACATCAACCGGAAAAGTAACCCGGCATACAGCATCATCAAAACGAGCTCCTTCAATCAGGTCTTTGCTGGACACGGTATATATCCCATGTATTCTTCGTCCCTCCCTCACCCCAATTTGTTCGGCTGTAGCTACCAAACGGATGTTTTGCCAGGGATTTCCGGTTGATTTCAAAGCATTAATAATTTGATGTAGTTCTTTTCGGGCTGCTATTGTAGCCTTGGTAACCTCAGCTGCACTTATTCCTTTATAACCATATTCATGATTGGCCATCAGCATGTATAAATCTTTGCTAATAGGATAAAGTCCCGGTTTTTGATAGGAAGGATTATATCCTCCAGCTTTTATCTGCGCCACCAGCCTTCGTTTAGATAACTGCCCCTTATCTCCAGCAAATCGAACAAATGTTTCAACTTCATCAAAATGAATACCTGAAACCAGAGCCAACAGGCTCATGGGTTGTGTTTGCCCCAGAGGACCTCCCCAATCATAACCACAACCAGCTCTTGCAGCCAGATCACCATCACCAGTGGTATCAATAAAACTTTTTCCAGCCCATGCTTCACGGCCAGATTTTGATTCAGTGATAATGTGGGTAAGACGATTTTGACTATTTTTAACAGTACTTACCACGCGTGTTTGCAAAAGGATATCTACTCCGGCATCCAGACACAATTCCTCCAGCAGCAATTTCATTTTTTCCACATCAAAGGCGAAAATATTGCCGGTATTAATATCACATTGGGCTTCCATTTTAATTAATCGATTCCTGATCTCAGCCATGATACCTTCTTTGTTAGCCTGATCCAGGATCCAGCTTAAAAGCCCTGATGTCCAGACCCCACCCAGGCAACCATGAACTTCTACCAGCAGGGTTTTGGCTCCATTTCGACCAGCCTCAATTGCCGCCGCTACCCCAGCTGGCCCGGCCCCGGCAACAATGACATCATAAAATTCCATGACCGGAATGTCGCGAGCGGGCTCCCGGCATATATTATTTTCCAAATTCGTCTTGGCCAAAGAACCATGAGCCAGAAAGCCAGCTGATGACGCTGAAATTACAGTTGATTTTATAAAAGATCTGCGTTTCATATTTTACATGGTTTTGAAAATACCAATTCCTCCCTATCCAATCAATCTTCCCCAAATATAAATATAACTTGCTCTATCGCCTGAGTTAAGCACCTTTTGTTTTTTTTTAATCAAATCGTGAATTAAACAATTATGCAGAAGAACGCTTAATTGGATTCAAGATATAAAAAGGGGAATTACTCCCCCTGGTGATTAAGTATAATGTTTACAGGTTGCTGTGCTTTTTAACCATTACCTGAAACCGAACTCATATCCTATTTAAAAATGATATCTAACACCCACCCCTAAAGTGCTCATCCTGACCGGCTCCCGGTCCTTGGCCACATTCTTGCCCAAACCGATTCCCAGATCAAGCGTATAGGATAACCTGGATCTGGCCGGTATGATATCGAAGCCGATTTTAGCCACACCACCCAGATGAAACTGGTTGGAACGGTCTGCTGCCTGGCCGAATAACCTTTCAATGCCATCATCATATTTACCTACCAGATTATACATGCCCAACCCCAGGAAAGGCTGAAAAGCTTTGGACTGAAATGGCTGATAGATAATTAAAAATTGATGGGTGGGAACCCAATCCAAAAGCCCGGCATGGCTGATACCTAAATTATATTCCAGGGCAAACTGGTTATAATATCTTTTAAAAGTAAGACCATCCACCGCTTCCAGACCTATAGCGTTTCTTTTAGGTTGTTCCTGATCATTTTCGGTGGTTTGTGCCTGTAATGTTAAACCGGTAAAAACAAAAACAAGGGTAATAATACAGATCTTTTTCATAATAGTTTGATTTTTAGTTTTTCATGATGTATTTATTGATTGTTCTGACAAATTTTATTTCATAACCTGAATTTTTCAGGAATTGTATCATCCTTAAAACTGTCCTCTCAGAGACTTCCAGTTTTTCACTAAATTCTTTGGGAGTTCCCGCACGATTTTTTTGGATCAGGTAAATCAACAATTCCAATTTTTGTCTGTAGGTAAAATAATCCATGATTATTTGATTATTTGCACCCATCCTTTGTAATCCCGATCATAGCGGGGAATATAAAGATGATAATAGTAGGTGCCAGATGATACATTAAACCCATTCCAATCGCCCTGGTAGCCCACTTTATCAAATACTTTGTTCCCATTCCTATCTACTATGGTCATATGATTGTCTGGATATAGTTCCAACTTATCGATAAAGAAGGTTTGATTGTACTGATCATTATTGGGAGTAAATACATTTGGTATGGTTAATTTATGCTCAAACTGTATAGCCAGTTGGTTAGACCAGGATGCATAAGGCTGGTCTTTATGTACCGCTTTCACCTTAAAGGAGTGATTAAATCCATCTCTGCCATTGCCAAATTGATAGCTCCTTTGATCAGGTTCCAATAGCGCTACGAATTGAAACTCAGCTTCATCATCTATTTTGCGCCATATTTCATAATGGCTCAATTGATCCTGCCAGCCATAATAGGGCAACCAATGTATGAATAGCGATTCTTCCTTTTGATTTGCTGTTCCTTCCAACAGCATGGTGTTATGGACCGGGCTTTCAATGGGTTGTTCACAGCCATTGACATTACGTATTATATATTCATAACCATTAATATCTGCAAACACCAGGCTGTCCTGCCATTGGAAACGATCAGCAGGTAGTTGGGCCATTAGTTGCCAGGTGGTTCCATCGAATTCTACTCTTTCAACATCATGTGAGCGGGCTAACCGATCCGGTGCATTACTGGTCCAGTGAATCTGAGCCAGACTATCGCTGACAGGATCTATCGTGACATATTGGATATCGATCACGGTGGTATCTTCGAACACAGTCACATCCAGGGTGTCGGATACGCCGTAACAAACCGTATCCACAGTAGTACTTTGTTCGGCAATCCAGATTTGATGGGGAGTACCTGCTTCCCAGACTACCTTTACCTGGTGACTGCCCTGACCTTCCAGGATCTCTCCCTGAATGAGTTGCCAGGTATAAACAGACCCGGTGGTGCGGGGAACCTGGTACATGACCTGGTCTTTCAGGTTTTGGCAAACTGCCGTGAGGCCATGCGGAGTAGCAGGTTTTAATTGCACATTTACGGTAACTGGAAGTATTGTGGTATCCGAGGCGCAACCGATTTCATTTTTGGCTAAAATCTTAACGGAAGCTTGTTCATTGCTTTCTCCCCAATCTACTTTTATTTGAGACCCTTCGTTTTGCTTTATCTTTCCCCCTTTAACTAGCCATTCGTAGGTGTAACCGGCTTCATCCACTGCAAAATAATCCACATTTTCTACAAAAGGACATACTGAAGCAGGACCTGAAAGGGCGGTTTGAGGATTAGTATATACCTCTACTACGGTGGTATCTGTTTTTTCACAATAGCCTTTCTTACCGGTTACTGTATATATAAATTCTTTTCGCTTATCCGGTTTTTGAGGATAGTAGAATTCCGGATTGGGCAAAGTATCTGAATCTAAATGAACAGATGGTGTCCAATGATAGGATAGGGTGGTATCGGTATGATCGGCTAGTTTTACTGCTGCTCCTTCACAAAGCTGAACGGTATCGTATGGATCCAATGCAATGTCGGGGAAACCGGTTGGATTGGCATAACTGGAAAGCATAAAGGGCAGGTGATTGACATTAATCAGGTTGGTTTCCAGGGCTATGTTGCAGCCCCGGCCAAAGACGTTAGGCTTGTGAATTACATAAAGGTCTTCATCATCGCCGTCAATATAAATTTTACCATTGGTGGCAATTTGAATGTCTACAAATAGTGGTTTGGAAGAGAATACCAGTTTTCGCTTTCCAGGTTCAGCCAAATTTATTTGTTCAATTTCGCCCGCATGTCTTTTGGCCACATAAAGAATTTGGCTGTTGGGAGAAAATTCAATATTGTTAATTTCTACTTCCATCTCAAGTTTTGTAGTTTTATTAATTTTTCCTTGAGTAAAATCATAGTCTAAAATAAACAAATAGTGTTTGTCAATTATTACAGCGCCAAAGGCCACTTTTTTGCTATCGGGTGAGGCTTTCATATTGGCAGGTAAATATTTTAATTGATATGACGGGTCGAGTTTATTGACTACCGGTTCAGGGTCTATACCATTAGAATCGATCCGGTAACTATGTAAAAAGTTCACCTCGCCCCAATTTTTGGTAATGACCCACATCAATTCATGATCACATCCACTTACTACAGTATATCTATACTCCACATTTTTAGCCAACAAGCCTTCTTCCAGAATGCCGCCTTCATAGGTCTGAGGATCTACCTGCACCTTGCAGTAGTAAAGGTCATAACCACCATGATGCCCCAGGATGTAAAAAATGTCATCTGAACCAGGCATTGGGATGATCATCAAATTAAAAATATAAAGGTCATATTTTATATCGGCTATTTTTTTAAAATTATTGGTATAGACTGTCCAACCATTTGTAGTAATCAGCAGGTTTCCATCAGCATCAGATAACGATGGATAGGAAGCATTTCCCAATGTCCCCTCCAGATAGGTGGTTTTAGGCGGATCATAGTTGAAATCGATAATACGACCTGGATGGGGCCATAGGTTCTGTCCAGAAACATAAACCGGTAAAAATAGCAAAATACACATCAACTTATTTTTGAGCATAAACCCGTATATATAATGTTAAAAATACGGGTTTATTATTTATATTACAATTACTTTACAATTAATATTTTTGATTTTTTATAGTTTCCACAAGTAAGCTCTATAATATATTTCCCTGTATTTAGATCGGAGATATTTAACGTTTTGGTTTTTTCATTTTTTACTTTGTCTTTTTTAATCAGGTTGTTTTTATCATCATAAATAGTCAGTTCTGAGGTAGTGATGTTGTCTCCTAATTCTATTGTTATTTCCTGACTGGCTGGATTAGGATATACAGACATGTAATAGCAGTCATCTATTTGGTTATTAAAGGTTAAAGTACTGCTATACCCACATACATTCTTTGCTTTCACCCAAATATCATGGTATCCAACATCGTAGTTATCTGTACAGACTAAGAAGCTAGATCCGGAAAAATCAGTCCAATAAGGGCTTAGGGTGGGAGAATACCATTCATGTGAAGTGGCATTAGTACCTAGGTTAATAGAGTATGATTCACATGCACCGGCACAATGGTAAGGAATGTAATCAGGATAAGGCATCCCTGGGGCTCCAGATTTAATGGAAACAGATTTTGTTTTTGTTGTGGTTTTATTGCATTGATTAGTCACTTTTACCTGAAGGGTCTTATTTCCTGTACTGGATGCCTGAATAAAAACGGTTGCAGGATTTGCTCCTGGTTGAAAAGTGTAACCAGTACCACTCCAGTCATAGGACCAATTACTATTGTAGGTGACACGATGTGATTCCACACTTAACCCGCCATAACAGATATCCGAAGGCCCATAAATATAAGAAATGGAAGGCCCAGATCGATATATTGTTTTGGTTTGAGGATTAGAATACAATTGGCAAGTTTCATTAAACCCTTTAACTTCGACAGTTAAATTAGTTGTACCACTATTGGGAGTAACTGTTTGTGTATTTGAATTGCCTCCTGACAAGCTGCCTGTTGTAGAATTCCAAATATATCTATCTGCATTAGCAACATTTGCGGTGAATGAAACACTGGCCGTAGAACCGCATTCTAAGGCAGATACTGAGCTAACAAGAGAAGGAGTTGCTTTTTCTACCAAGGCTACTTCATGATAATCTTCTTTGATGATATCATGAAACCAAGTGTAGTCTCCATATGCAGTGGCCCTTAATTCGCCAGTGCCATTAATATTATTCCAAACTACATCAATTATTCTGTCCCTCGTTAACACGATTTGCGTGCCTTGATAAACACCATTTATATATATTCCGCCATTGGTAACCTTCCATGTTACACCTTTAAAATTTGTATAATTATGGTCCAGTGTATAGGTTACTGTATGATTATCATTTGGGCAATAAGTAGATTTTCCTCCACGAATAGCCACCCAAACTAAGTCGGCTTTGCATGTTATTGATATAAACATGCCTAATGCAATTAATAAAAATATTCTTTTCATGATTTAGTGGTTTAGTTAGTTAATTATTTATTAAATCATAAAAGTACATAACCTGACTGCCAAAGAATGGCGCTAATAAAAAAATGATATAAAAACATATTTTGTACTTAAAAAATAACCAAATAGTTTAATATTATAAGAAATAAATATTTATAAAGCTATATTATATAATAAAAATATAAATCCTATACAGATAATTATGGCCTAAAAATATTCCTTTTGATACTGGATAACATCGATAGATTGAATAGTTTTTGTGAAGGTTCAACCTAAGGTACTAATTCATTTAGTGCCATTATTGCCGGAGATAGAGTTATACCTCCCTTTTTCTGACCTCTTTTGGTTTCTGTCACTCCTTTGAGGATGGCCTTAAAAAGAGACAGCCCGGAGGAATCCATGATGTAAAGCCGTTTTAAATCCGCATCGGTCAACCGGCTGTCCGTTAAGTGTTGAGCATGTTGGCTGGAAACCGAATTATAGATGTCCTCGAACTCCTGGCTGGTCCGGCGTAGATTGGCTTCAGATAAAGTGCTGCGCTTGACCAGATAGTTCAATCCCAAATGTGACAGCTTGTGAGCATTGGCCAGTAAACCCAGAATCGTTTCCCGAATGGAACTATAATCTTCGAATACAACAAAAAGCATCACAACCATATGATTATAGGTTGATAATTTCTTCACATACGGTTCTGACCCGTGCTTTTTGGCAATCTTTTTGACTGCACCTTTATCAGTTTTTTGATTCTCTTATATTTTTTATAGTTTGACCTAATATATCCAAACCTTGAGAGCAGCAATTCTCATGGTGTGGTTCACCAAATTACATTCCTCTGCTGTAATATTCTTTGGTTCATGTCACTTTGAATTTTTTATATCTAAATGAAAACAATTTCAATATTACTTTCTTTATCCGGGTTTATCAACCTTCCTTTAACCCGAATTACAGGTTTTTGCCTGATCTTACTATAAATTACCGCTTTTTTGAGTTGATGATTTTCCCACAGCAGATCAACCCGATACCCTCCCCTGGCTTTAATGCCGGAAATACTGCCATTAGCAAATTCATCCGGTAAGGCTGGCAGCAAGTGCAATTCGTCCAAATGTGATTGCAGCAGCATTTCGGTTATTGCACCGGGTATAGAGGCTGATGCATCAAGCTGAAAATGCAGAAAAAGCCCATCTTCTTGATACAAATCCGGCCGGTTCCAATGATAATCTGCATGCTGATGGGTGAGTACATTTTCGAACCCCTGCTCCGTCAGGATTTGACTGAGAATCTTATTTGCCCGGTTACCATCCAACAACCTGATCCAGCACCACATCCTGTGTGCCCGGGACCAGTTTCCACCCGAAGCTAACTCTTGTTCCGGATATCTCCCATCACCACGCAAATTAAGGGAAACTTTGGCGGCCTGGGCCAATTCAGGAGTTGTAAATGGTGAAATCTGGTTACCTGGTGCCACAGCATAAAGATGACCTATATGCCTATGATGACCCTCCGGATGGTCAATATCCTGATACCATTCCTGTAGTTGGCCATATTTACCAATTTTTGCCGGCAATAATCTCTTGCTGGTCTGACGGAGGGAATCTGCGAAATTGTAGTCACCTATCATATCAGCTGCTTTGGCTGTATTGGCAAACAGGTCCCGGATCATTTGCATATCCTGGTAAATGCCTGGCAAACTGTAGTGGTAGCGATCACTCTTTTGATCATGGAAGGCCGGGTTAAGCCCTGAATCTGTCATCATTGCCCCGTGTTCAGCCGATACACTGGGAGCTGTTATCAGATAACTCTGGAAGGGAATCAAATTTTGCAGCCAGAAAACTGACGCATCTTTCAGTAAAGGATAAGCCTGTTGACGCAAATACAATGTATCCAAAGTAAAGGCAAAATGATCCCACACATGTTGACAATGCCAGGCTGCTCCTAGCGGATACATGCCCCAGGGGTGATCGCCAATGGGGGCAGCATGACCCCAAATGTTCCCGGTTGTATGACTAACCCACCCTCCGGTCCCATAAACCCTTTTGGCTACTTCACGTCCGGAAATGGCCAGATTTTCTATCCAATCTATATAAGGTTGCTGACATTCATCCAGATTTGTGGGCCCACAGGACCAATATATTTCCTGTATATTGATATTACTTTGGTAGTTGCCGGCCCAGGGTGCTACCTTAAAAGTATTCCACACCCCTTGCAAATTGGCTGGTAACGAATTTGGCCGCGAAGCACTGATGATCATGTAGCGGCCCAGGTTAAAAGCCAATTCCTTGTAGCCCGGATCCATCGATCCCTGCCTCAATTTTTGAAATCGCTGGTTGGTTGGCAAAGCTTCTAAATCAGGATCTCCATCTATTTTAAATTTGACAGACTGATAAAGTCTGTGGTAGTCTTGAAGGTGCTTTTGTTTCATTGTTGCATAACTGGTCTGACTGATTTTCTCCAGAACTGCTCTGGTACGAATCTCCGGATCTTCTCCCCTGTAATCAGGATATTCCATCTGATAATTGGTGGCAGTGGTGAGTAATAAAACTACTTCATCTGAACCTTTTACCATCAAATGACCGCGCTGGACCCCGATTTCACCACCCTTGGGACGGACTTCGACCATCACCTGAAAGGGCCGCTTATTCTTATTGATATATCCTCTTACGGACAACATATTGCCCTGCACCGTTTTCCGGCTTGAATCCTGCATGATATTCATTACCAGGCTCAAGTTTATCTGAGCTGGTTTTCCGGCAGTGATCTTAATGGCCAAAACCTGGTCCGGATAAGAACAAAAATATTCCCGATGGTAGTTTATATCGCCAATCCGATAGGATACAGAACCTAAAGCATTGGCAAGATCCAGGGATCTTATGTAGTCTTCGGGCTTCCCTGCCTTGTGCTGAAAATTAATTTTAAAATCTCCAATAGATGTAAAATGACCATAATAGTCCCAATCACCAAAAAAGTTGTGGGTAATCAGGCTGTCAGCCAGTTGGGTTTTCCCCTGCACTACCGCAGTCCTAATGGCAGGCAAAGAAGGCAAAGCCCGGGGATTTACACCGGCTTTTTCCCAATTTCCCCGGGCAGGTTGGCCTTCCCACATGCTTTTCTCAGACAGGGAAAAAGTTTCAGTTTCTATTCCGCCAAAAAATGAAGCGCCGAAATAGCTATTGCCCAGGTGTAAGGCCTGACTGTTCCAGTAAGTAGCTGGGTAGTTGTACCATAAAGTTTCATTAGGAATGGGCTTCTTATTTTGACACCCCACAAAAAACAACCCTAAAAAAAATATAGCAAGGTAACGGTTTTTACTGAAAGCTGTTGAGCCTACAGGCGGTTTAATGATAAAAAGGTGCATGGGCTTCTATTGGTTTATTTTAAAGATAAAAAAATTTTGCTATTTCCCGAATACCTAACCATCAATTTGACCAGGAGCAAACTCAATAAAAAAGGCAGGGTAAATAGACCAACGGACCCTAATTGGACCAATAGATTGAGGTTGGAAAAGTATTTTTTGTCGAAAACATTTATATATTTTGTTCTATAGAGAATACATCTATTGTGATCCTAAAAGCCTTACCTTAGGAAAATTTGTATTACAAAAGATAACAACTGCAAAGTTGCTGACCTGCAGGAGGTGATTCTATATTTTGCCGGTTAGGTATTTGCCAGCTGGTTAGTGTAAATAGTTCCCGGAAGGATAAAATCTGATGTCTATGGTTTTGTACAATAATTATTTCAATCTATTTAGGGTAGACGATAAAAAATAAGTTAAAAAGTTAAATAAGTTGTTTTTTAGTTTTTTGAATGAAATCAATAGAATGATATCAGCCATCCATTTAACTAAGTACAATCAAATTAGACAAAGTATGCATGTCTCAATCAATTATTTTATTTTGACATGGATTATAAGTGCCTGAAATAACGTTTTTTACCTGGTTAAGGTATTCATAGCCGTATTTTCTGTCAGGTAATAAATATCCCCCCTCAATCCATTCATTCCATGAAAAAATGGTAATCAGTTTGATTTGGTCCGGATGTTTGTGGCAATATTCTTTTGCTTCCTGTAGAAAACCGGCGAAACTTTCGGGTGACTTATTATAACGTACAATATCTTTTTCTCCTTTGGCCGGAAATCTGGGGATATCGTCCCAACCAATTGATACATTGGTAAAAAAGGGTAAATTTTGTTGTGTATCCCATTCGTTTCTGATTTCAACAGCTTTAGTTGCCCACTTCATATAATCCTGTTCTTGCATCCAGCCCCAATTGTACTGGGTAAGGCTATTGATTCTTAAGGTCTGGTGGGTTAGTAGATTTTCCTGATTGGGTCGGCCGTAAATAATCAACTGTAAATGCAGCCCCGGAAATCCGGCTTCTTTTGTTTTTTTTCTGAAGTAATCTAAAGCAGTAGCAGCCTGTTCCAGTCCACCTAATCCTTCCAATAAATTCTTTAAACTAAAGATTGAAAAAACCGGCATCCCGTCAATTTTAAAATAGTTGGGCTGGCTAAAATAATTCTTTATCACCCGGTCTAAAATGATGTTAAAGTTTTCTAAATCCACGGCACCATCCCATAATAAACTGTCATCATCTAGTTTTACTTTACATCGTGATTAGCCCACATCAAATAGAAATTCATATTTTCACGATTTTTTGCTTTTAAAAAACAATTGTTCTAATTGAAGAATTAGTTAAAAAAGAATAAAATCCAAAATTCATTGCATTTACTTTTTTACCTTTTGAAGCAGTTCATTGACAGCCAATTTCCCAAAATCGTTGGCCGCCAATGGGCTGGCTCCAGTCACCAGGGTTCGATCCACAAAACAGGACTTATCTGCCATTTTGTTAATTATCGTAACACCCAGTTTTTTGAGTTTTTCTCCATAATACCAGGTCAAATGCCCCGGCATATAACCAATCATTGGCGTTTGTTTATCTACCTTATCAGGAAAAGCAGCTATGGAATATCCCTTAAAAGGATATCGTGATTCATCTTCATCTATACTTAGTGATAACAAAGCAGCCGGGCCGTGACAAATTGCCAGCAGAAGCAATTCGTGTTGGTAAACCTTTTGGATTAACTTTTTCAGATCTTTGTTTGCTGGTAATCCAAGCATAGCTCCATGGCCTCCGGGAATAAAAATGGCAATATACTCATCTTTCAAGTTCATCTCATGCTGCACAAACTGATTTAAACTGGCCGGTTGCTTGAATTGATCCTGATATCTGGAATAGATGGCTTTTACATGCTCATCCTTTCCCGGCATAGCCCACCGCTCTATTTTCACTGATTGACCAGTGGGGGTGAAGATATCAACCTCGAATCCGGCATTTTTAAAGTGAAGCATGGGAACCAGCATCTCCACAGGGTGGTTGCCGGTAGAAAACTTTTTACCGTTAGCCATTACCATATTCTTCTCCTCCGTACAAATCATCATGATCTTTAGCTTTCCCTGGTAAGGATTGGAATAGATTGTTTTATCATAATTGGTAACTGATGAAGTAGCTAACTTTAGAGCCAGCCTGGAGGGACTAAAAGCCCCATCTTCGGTTGGTTTAGGAGCGATTCCCAATAGTTTTTTAATCATGAATAATTTATTTAGTGATTTCTTATTTAAGCATAATCCGGTTTAAAAAATTAGTTATACAACTTAACAACTTCAGCTTATAGAAAATGATTTGATTAAGACAATAGCTTTTTACTATATTCCCAACAATATTATTCTCTTAAAATAGGCAAAATGGTTTTTCCGAATCTCTAGAATGTATTGCAGACACTTTTTATTCTATTCAAGCCTGATTACTATTCCCTGTTCTATGAATGTATTACACTTTAATTGGCTTAGCATTCCTTCCCCGCCAAATGCTTAATTTTTGTAGCTAGTGTCATGTCAACCACCAATTGACGGGTAAAGTCTTTTCAATTTAATTCTCGAATCTTTAGTTGTAAATTGCCAATTAATCTTAGCTACCTTATTATTTCTATTCTTCATCCAAGCCATAGTTTCTGAAATGACTTTATCCATTTTTTCAATCCTTCGGTTTAGGCATTGGCTATTCAACACGTGCAATTCAATTTCTGCCATATTAAGCCAACTACCGTGCTTTGGCGTATAAACAAATTCAAATCTGTCCAATATCCTCTTTGCCTCTTTGGGCT
>JBPRGG010000176.1:0-1046 GCA_051418075.1 Candidatus Cyclobacteriaceae bacterium M3_2C_046
CCGTAATGATTTCACCGGTGGCAAATAAACTGGATTGGTAGGGCAATTCCTTGTTCATGTTGGTCTTTAACCCCTCTGGCAGCTGCACAAATAACGTATAATTCCTGTTTCTGGGCGTTTGATTGATCCTGGTAATGGTTCCTTTGATATACCCGTATTCGGCATAAGGAAAATTATCCAGGTAGATTAAAACCGTTTGCCCTCTTTTTACTTTACCGGAATTTTCCACTGGGATCCTGGCCTCACCCAGCAGCTGGCTTTGATCAGGGGAAAGAATGGATAAAAAAGTGGCATCCTTTGGGATATGGTCACCGGCAGACCATCTTTGGGCAAATGATATCTTTCCCGGAATGGTGGCGCTTATGATATAGGTTTTGTCCCAAAGGTCTATCTGGGCTTGCAGGGCTTTGATGGAGGTTTCAAGGTATTGACTTTTGTGACTTGTTTCCAGTGAATTGGATTGTTCCAGCTGGTTGAGCTCTTTTTGTAAATCATGCAGGTTGATTTTTTCCTGGGCTATTTCAATAGTGAGATCAAGCAGCACTTTATGATGTTGCAATAGTTGCTGATTAGTTTTTTCAAATTCGCGGGCTGAAATGACCGAATCCTGATAGAGCTGAAAGCTCCGGTTGTAATCCTTTTCATACAAACGGGTGGCTTGTCCCATATTGGTATATTGATTTTCTTTCTGCCTGATCAGATCTTTATGGGCTGCTATTTGATCATTCAGTATTTCTTTGTGCCTGATCAAATAATCGTTATGATGATATAATTGATAATCCTTATATGCATTCAAAAAATTATTATAATAAGGTTGTACAATACCCAGGTTCCTGAATTCATACAGGGAAAGATCAGACTGAACTAAAGTATTTATGTTTTTTAATACCAGGGACAATTGTAAAACTTCTTCATAATCGGCTGCATTGTCTATCACAGCTAAAGGATCTCCCATTTTAACCATTTGCCCTTCCTTCACCAGTATTTGTTTCAAGTTTCCACTGGTAGAATTGACAATATCAGTAGGGGGGACCCTGGTGGTGATC
>JBPRGG010000177.1:0-186851 GCA_051418075.1 Candidatus Cyclobacteriaceae bacterium M3_2C_046
TATACTATGTTAAAATTTTCGACCGTAGCTTTGGCTATGCTCTCAAATTTTGCCTTGTCTAAAGAAAAAATATGAGCAAAAATTTAGTAAGCCAATTTAATAATTACCACACTAGCCCTCCAGCCAAAGTCTACCACGATGACGATTATGAAGCTGAAGAAACGTTAAATAATCCGTCATTGCGGAGGTTTAAAATAGGCCTGCGGGAAAGAAAACCTGTGGCAATCCGTCAGTGGAATGCAGCAAAGCCCCTGAACCTTGCCATCAATGTTAGTCAGACTATTTGATAGCTTTGATTTTTTCTGCATTAAACGGACAGATTGCCACGGCCTTGCCAAGGCGCAAGTCCTGCCCTAAGGCCTCGCAATGACGGTTAAGAAGCATTGCAGAAGCGTTTAAAAACTCGTACTTGCGAAGGTTTCCGGTATTGTTAGTGTTCCCGCCTTTGTTGGTGTTATCACCAACAACTTAGATAAAGCTTCTGGCCGCCTTACCTAAGGACATTGACTTAGAAATCCCTGAGCCATTTCCTTCCCCCATCGGGGCTCCAGTTCGGATTGACCTGCTTGCTTTTCAAACAAATCCAGGCTTTTCCGGGCCATTTTACAAGCTTTTTCGGGCGTGTTTCCAAAGAATTGGGCCATGCCATACTCCATCTGGGCCAGTAGTAGCAGAGCCCGGGGATTATCCGGATCCTGTGCAATGGCCTGGTTAAACAATTGTAAAGCCTGAGAAGACAGGGAAGGCCCCCGACTTTGTGAATCAGCTGCTATACGTCCCATTACAATATAACCCTGCAAGGCGGTTATTTCTGATTCGGAAGGTTTCAATGCGGCCGCTTTATCCACTAATTCACTGGCTTTATCATAATACTGATCCTTCTGGTTTAGGTCTTCACCCCTTAATCCCAGATTCGCATAGCTTAAAGCAGCATAATAAAAAGGCAGCCATTGATCAGATTCCTTCTGGGCAATCCTTTCAAATGCATTAGCTACTTCAACCCACTGAGACTGTGATTCAGCAGCCTCCAAATTGGATAATTGCTTTTTCATAGCTTTTTCATAAGCCGGGTTAGCCATTAACGTAACTGGAAACCAGCATATACTAAGTATTAAAATGATTGTTTTCATAAGTATGAGCGTTTGATTTGTTTTATAAATTATTTAATTGATTTGCCTTTTTATCTTCCGAAAGGGTCATAAAAATGCCCAAAAACAGGAACCGATCGGCCGTTTGCCTGATGGGCAGACTTTCAATGATGCCCATTTCATTAGGTTCAGGGGCATATTGATAACCAAACAAGTTATCTGCTCCCAATACATTGGTACATTCTAAATGGATGATCAGGTTGGGCCGGGGCAGGTAGCTCCAACTCAGGCTTAAATTGTTAAATGCCCTGGTTTTTTCCTGCATCTGGCCGGGGAGATTAGGATTGTGGTAGGGATAGCCCTCATTCCAGCTGTAGGATCCACCTAACTGGCTGCTCAGGAATGGAACAAAATGCTTGATCACCAGTGAAGCATTGTGCCGGGGAGCAAAACCAGGCTGAACCATTTGATCAAACTGATGAAATGCCCTTTTACTATCTATCAGAGAATAAGTAATCCAGAAATCCGTTCTGGGAAGGGTGCGGTTGTCCCGGTAAAATAAATCCAGACCGCGGCTGTAGCCTTCACCTTCATTACTTAAGTCAAAATAGGTATATTCGGACAAAGAATCGAACCGGACCAGGTGTTGATAATTCTTGTAAAAAGCTTCCACCCGGAAGGTTTTGCCGTTATGGTTGTACAGGTAATTAGCCAGGTAATGAGTGGAACTGGTATTGTTTAAGTGGTAAGCTTGAATTAACTGATTGGGCTGGGGCAATTGTTTAAACTGACCGTAAGCCAGGGAAAACTGCCCATGCTGATGTGTCTTTAAGGCCAGTGAAGCCCGGGGTGTAACCCAGAATTGACCGGTAAACTGGTTGTAAGTAGTTCTCAAACCAGTACGGGTAACCAGGTTTTGGTTAAAATAATAATCTGCTTCAATAAAATGATTGAAGAATTGATTATTAATTTGTCGTTTTCGGTCTGATTGGGTTTGGTTGAATTGGTTATGATAGTATTCCAAACCATTTTTTACAGCTAATTTGTGACTGAAGTCCTTGACCAGGACCAATTTGGCATGGGCCAGTCCAGAACGTTGTTGGGCCAGCATTTGATCTAAATCAATATGATCTTTGTTCCAGGAATAGGAAAAACCTCCGTTTATGGTCCAGGTATCGGCCAAAGTTTGTTTAAAGCTGAGATTACCCAGATAATAATTATTTCTGATGTCGATTTGTTGTGATTCGGTTTGTCCTGGTTGCGGTTGAAGCAGGGAGAAGCTGGACTGTTCTGTGTTCAGAAATGCTTTGATGATCCCGTTTTTACCCCATTTTCTTCGGCCCAATAATTCTGCATTCCAGCTTTCGGGTGCCTCCAGCCAGGTAATATTCTGTTGAATGATGGCTTGATAAGGTTTCAGATTGGAGTAGGAAGCAGAACCAGTAAGGGCTTGGTTTTCTCCTACCAGGCTTTGACTCAGGCTTGCTCCCACCGACATCAGACTAATATCTGTCTGAGTACGCAGGGGCATATCAATTGAATTCAGCACTAATACCGAAGAAAGGGCTTGGCCAAATTCAGCTGAATAACCTCCGGTGCTGAAGAAACTGCCCTGGAAAAGATTGGGATTGAATCTGGCCCGGGTGGGGATATTTGGAGCAGTGGTGCCAAATGCATTTCCCACCTGTAGTCCGTCGAAATAAATGTTAGTTTCCGATGCATCACCTCCCCGGACAAACAAGCGTCCATCGTTACCCACTGTAGCGGTACCAGGAAGTTTTTGAAATGCTCCCACCACATCCCCTACAGCTCCGGGTGTAGTCACCACATCCAGTGGTTTCATCACAACCGCTTTTTTAAGATCACTGGCTTCCATGGCACCGGCAGAAATGGTTACCGCTTGCATTTTATCGATTTTCCCCTTTAATTTAATGGTAAGCTGCAGGGATGTGCCATCAATTTCCATGGTTTGCTGATGGGTATGGTAGCCAATCATGGACACCATAAGGATTTGACTGCCATTTTCATTTGTATTAAAGCTAAACTCTCCTGCCGTAGTTGATGATGTACCATCATAGGTGTCTTTCAGCCAAATATTCGCCCCTGTAATTGGTTGATCCTGCTGATCCAGAATTATTCCTGCTATTTGGGTCTGGCCCAGGACCAGATAGTGGGCTATAAAAAGAAATAGAGTGGTTAGTACTATTTTCATATTGACTTACCCTGTTTTTTAAACTAAACTACAGGAATGGAATGGAAGGAAAAATAATAATTGACTGAATAGTAGAATAAGGAGGATGAGGTTTATAATAATGGAGATGAATCAAATAGATAATGGTTCATGGGAATAGGCTCAAGAGAAAAATATTTTCACTAAAGTGGGAGTTTTAAGTTCGATGTATGGCCTAATCGGAAAACATTTGCACTATAATAAGTGAGATGCCAATTGCATTATAAGGAGGGGAGTTATTTTCGATGAATGACGACACGTGGGAATCAATTGAAGCACTTTCACCCAAAGTCAATCAAAATATTTAGGTTCAGAATATTGGTCCGGTGTCCAGGGAACATTCGAGGTTATGAGCGGTTGATTAAATAGACTGTTGTTCAAACCAATGCTTAGATATATAGTAATCGTAATCTTTTTATTTTCCTCTCCACTTTTCTGTAATAGTCAAAATATCATTTATGACGGGTCTGATAATGTTAATATTATTCTGGATGGCTATCAAAATAATTTTGAGTATCAATCGGAAGAATTCATGGCCCAATTTGACCGGGATAAAAAACAATTTGAATTCATTATTCCCTTAAACTCTATTGAACCAGCCGATAAAGATGCCCGGATAGAATTAATACATAATCTGTTCCGACCTCATATTTTTGAAAAAATCAAGATTACTACTTACTTACCCAAGAACCTTTTATCACTTAAAGATTTCAGGGACCCTCAGAAATACGAACTGGATGCCATGCTTTCCTTGTTTGGTTCAGAGTTTGAAGCACCACTGGTATTGTCCCTGCTATCTTCTCAAAATGCACTGTTTTATAATTTACGGGTAAACGTAGATTTAAATAAATACCAGGTCGTGATTCCGGAGGCTTATCAGGATTACCTAACTGGTATTGTCAGTTTTACCGTTACAGATGCTCATTGGGTTAATTTTTTCAACCAATAATGACCCCCTTTACATTATTCCTTTGACAGAAAACGCTTTACATGGTTGGAAATTGACAAAAATTACCTGATCTATCCCGTGGAATGAACTAAATAACCCGGTTTTTGATTATTACATTTGATAAAAAAAAATATCAATGAATTTAGTTAAAACTGAAAACCGAGAAAAGCTGATAAAAATAGCACTTATTCTCAGTTTTATCACCATATTTTATAATGTAGCTGAAGGCATCATTTCCACATTTTTTGGTGCGGAAGATGAAACCCTGGCCTTGTTTGGGTTTGGCATGGATAGTTTTGTGGAGGTGATATCCGGACTGGGAATTGCGCACATGATATGGCGCATGAATCAAAATGGCTCTGTGGCTCCTGATAAATTTGAAAAGCAGGCATTACGGATTACAGGAGTGGCTTTTTACCTGCTCACAGCCGGGCTGGTAATAGGGGCAATCATTAATATTTACCTGGCTGAAAAACCGGAATCCACCCTGGTAGGTATTATCATATCAGGCATTTCTATTATTACCATGTATTTCCTGTACCAGGCAAAATTGCAGGTTGGTTATAAGCTGGATTCAGCCCCCATTGTTTCTGATGCCAAATGTACCAAGACTTGCTTTTATTTATCTTTTATATTACTGGGATCCAGTGTGGCTTATGAATTGTTGAATATTCCTTATATTGATGCCATAGGAAGCCTGGGAATTGCCTGGTATGCCTTTAAGGAGGGAAAAGAAGCTTTTGAAAAGGTAAAATCAGGTAAACTCACCTGCAGTGATGATTGCTGCCATTAATCTCACCTAAGATTTTGTTTGACCACAGATGGCAGACTGCCGTTGGATTATAAGTAGCAGATCTCATCTATATAGTTAATTAAGGTCTTGCTGCTCTTATACCAACCAACGACCTCAACTCTGACAGATCCTTCCTGAAGGTACGATAACATCTTTTGGCTAAGGTACGGCCAGGACAAAGTGATGAGGTAAACCAGAATCTTCATAAGAGGCAGATTGAAACTTAGCTTAGCCATTCAAGAAATCAACATTTTAATCAGCTGCCAATAAAAAAAGAAAGCCAAACCTTGTCAGGGGTTTGGCCTCAGAATTTATAGATTTAACTTGTTTTATTCAGCAGAAAGTGCTTTTTGGTTGATTTTGTCAACAGCCATATGATTCAGTTTTGCATCTGTTTCTTTCTCCTGTTCCAGGGTTTCCTTTAGTATTTTCACAACTTCATCATAACCCAACATTTCAGCGTAGTTGATGGCAGTGCCATAGGCAGATATTTCATAATGTTCTACCCGTTGAGCTGCTCCGATTAAGGCAGCATCTTTGATAGCTGACTCTGCTTTACTTTTAATGATCTCTTCGCCTTCTTCTACTAAACCTTCCATAGCATCACAGGTTTCGCCTTTAGGGTCAAATTCACATATCTGGGCTACTTTTTCAAGTCGCTCTTTATGCGTTTTAGTCTGTTCAAGATGTTCTGTAAAACCTTTTTCCAACTGGTCATTAGAGGCAGCCTCTGCCATTTTGGGAAGTGCATTAATTAATTGGGATTCTGCACTATATAAATCCTTTATTTCGTGCTCGAATAAATCTCTAAGATTATTGAATTTTCTAGCCATAAAAAAATATATTTAAATTTTAAAAAATAACATTTATAATTACATAACCCGGGCTGATAAATTTTGTTTGCTTACCTGACGCCAATAATCTTCATAACCAATTGATTTATAGCTTCTTTTCCTAGGTTTAAGTGTTGGAAAAGCTTCCTTTACTTTTTGCATAAATTGATTATAGGTATGATATCCCTCGATTTTTAGGCTATGACCCTCTGATTCTATGTGGATTGTCGGAAAATGAATCACCTTATATTGTTTAAATTTCAGTTTATCTTTTTTCAATAAGTTTTCTCCAATGCCCAAATAAAAATCCGTGTGAAAAAGATCCAAATCTATCTGTCCTGGCAATTTCTTACTAACTTTATATGCCAATGGATAAATAGTGCTTGGTCTTGAGATGTTTTGATTTTCCAGCATTAATTTTTCCCGAACCATTTTCAAAAAAAGGTCGGCCGCTGCAGGAGATTGTTTTTCCAGACATTTAAAGGCCAGACTGGGGGGCAGGGAGGAATTGGGAGGATCGGTAATCCAGATCTTATGATTCATGGGCATCCTGGTAATTTTTTCTGCCTGCAACCACAAGGGTCCCATATGAATTGGTCTGAATACCTGATTAACAGGATCGTAATAATTATTCCAATCCTCTACTAATCCTCCCAAACAATAGCTCCAGGCAATTTTTCCAGCCAATTCCTGCCGAAATCTTCGCCATATTGGTTCAAAGCCCCAACTCCAGCAACAGAGCGGATCTGTGAAATAAGTCACCCTTACGTTAGCCTTCCTAGACAAAACCTTTCAATTATCAGGTAAAAAAACGTTTATTTTGAATAATTGCTCCATTGGTTTTTACCATCCGGAACAGATTTTTTGATTTCTTCAGTTCTCATCTTGCTTACAGATGCCGTCTTCTCCCGGGCTTGTTCCATACTGCGTGATCCGTTGTGATGATGTTGTTCCATGCCTTTGCTTTCATGAACATGTTGCACCGGATCTTCTACATATTGCCATTCTTCTTCAAACCGGGTACTTTTACCCTGGTTCCAGGGGCCCCTGGCACTTTCACCATCTGACATGTTAAAATAAACATTGCTGTATCTGGGATCACTTTGCTGAACACCAGGAGGAAAATTGGGCTGAATGCTTTCCAATGCGGCTTCAAATTGTTGAAAGTGAGCCACTTCTCTTGTCATCAGGAACTGCAGGGTTTCCTTTACATCAGGATCATCGGTAAACTGCAACAGGTATTCATAAACTATTTTAGCTCTTGATTCAGCTGCAATGTTTGAGCGAAGGTCTACTGTAGGATCCCCATTGGCTGTTACATAAGATCCGCTCCAGGGAGTTCCGCTACTGTTTGTGAGGGTAGGTCCACCACCACTCAACACCAGAAATTCAGGATTGATCATGGCAGTATGTATCATGTTTTCTTTGGCTTCCCGGCCACCAAGCAACTTCATGATCTCTGACTGTTCAGATACATTTTTAAGTTCGCCATTTACTCCATTCAGCAACATTTGAATAGTAGCTCCTACTATTTCAAGATGGCTGAATTCTTCCGTGGCGATATCCATTAATAGGTCATATTGTTTGGGATAGGGTTGTTTTACAGTAAACGCCTGAACAAAATATTGCATGGCAGCTTTGAGCTCACCATTAGCTCCTCCAAATTGTTCCAGTAACAAACTGGCAAATCTTGGGTCCGGTTTTGAAACACGGGCATTATATTGTAATTCCTTGACGTGATGAAACATGATTAAAAAAAATTTAAATATATAAATAAATTAAAAAATACAATGGAGAAAATTAAACTGTCGCCAATCTTGTTCTGGTTTGGTTTTTCAGGTAATTATTGATTGATTCTTTGTTTTCCTGGGTCCAGTTTATGATATCAGTAGCTTCTGGGCAGTTGAGCAGTAGTTTGTCTTTGGCCTGAGATAAATTGATGCCTTCTATATATTCCAAATGAACTTCAGTTCCCAGCCTGAAGGATAAACAAAAATTAAAAGTTCTATAATTTGCCATACCAGAAAAATCTTGATGTGAATTCAAATTTGGTTATTAATTTTATCTAATGTTAGACCTAAACAGGGGATATTGAAAAATAGCATCATTGTGGGATGAACTATTAGAAACTAACAGAAAATCAAACAATTGATATTCCTTACAATCCTGATAAAAGTTAAGTTACTGTATATTTTATAATCATACAATCTCTTTATATTTACCCCATATTTCATTGTTAATGTTTTCAGGAAAAAAAAAGGTCGAATTGTTTCTTTTGATAATGCGTTGCTGGCTTCCATTTGGATTATTGGCTGGTCTTCCAACATTACTTTTGGGTCAGCAGCAGGATAGTAGTAGCCTACAGTTGTTTTTGCCTGATCTGAATGTTCAGGCCCAACGTGATTTATCTGTACCTTTAACTGTGGCGAATTTCAAGCAGGTTCTTACAGCTCAGTTCAGTTTGGGTTGGGATGCGGCAGTACTAGAATTTCAGGATCTCAGATCGCCGGAATTCATTAATTCAAGCCATTATTTTTATCAGGCTGGTGACAGCCTGAGTACGATCAACTTTGCCTGGGATGACCCTTCATTAAACGGACAATCCTTATCAGATGGGGATACCTTGTTGTTGCTTCAGTTTAAAGCCATAGGTAATAATGGAGACAGTTCATTAATTGGGCTGACTGATTACCCCGTAGCCACTGAATTCAGTGATCGGTGGCAAAATTTAATCCAGGTTAATGAAAATAGCGGATTTATATATTTAAAACAATTTGTCACTTTATCCGGGCAGGTAATAGATTGGAAAAACCAACCTTTAAAAGGGACAGAGGTGTGTTTAAACCAAAATACTTGCATTACCGCTGATAATCAGGGCAACTTTTCTGTGATCCATGCTCCGGGAGATTCATTTCAATTAGCAGCCCAGTTCCATCAGGAATTGAATCCTGTCAATATTCTCGATGCGATTTTAATCAGAAGATCCCTGGAAGATGGAGATCCCAGCCAGTTTATAACCACAGTGGCAGATTTTGATCAAAATGATACGGTAAATTTGGATGACCTGCAAATCCTAAAACAAGCTGTTATAGGGAATTCAGAAGTGTTGAATGATGGTTATTGGTCTTTCAATCTGGATGGTAGTCATTCTAATCAAGACCGGTTAGATAGTCTGACTTATCACCATCTGGAAAATATTGTTTTTAAAGGTTATCCGGTGGGTAAGCCCAGTTATGGTTACAATATTGATCCCCTGGAGGAAGGTCCTGAAATAACTTTAGAAGATTATAATTTTATTTCAAACCAAGAGATCAGGGTACCGGTAAGGGTAAGTAATTTTCAAAATATCAGTGGTTATCAGGCATCTATTCACTGGAATATGGATCATTTAGCTCTGATAGATGTTGTTGAGGGGCAAACCAACATCCTGTTTAAGCAGGAACTGCAAACTGGTAGTTTGCATACCTGTTGGGAGCATTCTTTGGGGCAAAGCCTAAGTTTAGCTGACCAATCAGTTTTGTTTGAACTGGTATTCAGCAAAAATGGCAATTATGATTCCACTCAGATTATTTTTTCTGATCGAAACAATCTTTTCTTTAATGAAGATTTACAATCTTTAAAAGCTCAATTAAAAGGGACTACACTGGTTAATAAATCCGAAGTAACAGACATAAAATTCAGGTTCTATTTAAATTATCCCAATCCGGTGGAGGATAATGTAACCATTTCGTTTGATCTGCCCCAGGCCCAGCCAGTTAAACTGACCATTGTAAACAGTTTGGGTCAGCAGCTTTTTCAGACTACCAGAATTTTTGAGGCAGGTAAAAATGTATGGCCTTTCTATTTCTCACCAAAGCATTATATCAGTGGAACCTATATTTTGAAACTGGAAATTAAACAACAGCAATACAGTCAGAGGATGTTGATTTTACATTAGCGGGTAATTATTTGCTGAATGCATCTTAAAAGACTAATTGTTTCTCGGAATAGTATAATATGTGTTTTATGTCTGTATTATGAAAGGCATCCTGCCTTCCCTCCATCTTTTGTCCTCCCGGAATGGGCGGTACTTTGTGTCTTGATATAGTACCCAAAAAAAATCAAAGCAGAAAAAAAATTACCCACCTGCTGCGGTCATACCCTCATTGCATCGTAGCCTGGCATCCCGCTGATCCTGCATTTTCTGTCGGGCCAGCGCTGCTTTTTGATTTTCTTATAATCTTAGTCCTCATGTAATCTTAAAAATCATAGTTGAGATAACTATTCCTTCAATATCAAATCCCGGTTAAATAGTTCTGTAGCCATAGCTACCTGTTCAGGTTTACCCAGAATATAAGCGACGTCATCAGCTTCAAAAATAAAAGAGGAGGGAGGGTTTTCAAGGATGGAATCTCCCCTTTTAATGGCAACAATGGTTACTCCAAAGGTAGACCTGAATTGCATTTCCTTAAGATTTTTACCAATTAATGTTGCATTTGGATCCACTTTCAAAGCATTTATTTCAATGTTGGGGATTTCCTTCAGGATAGAGTATTTATCTCCTTCATCTTCTTTACGAAATATGCCATAATGATCGTTTCTGACCTGTGCTATCCGTTTATCAATTTCTGAACGAGGCACCAAATACTTGGTCAGGATCCTTTCAAAAAGGTCGATTGCCGTTTCAAATTCTTCTGGAATCACCTGGTCAGCCCCCAGTCGATATAATTCTTCAATATCATCAATATTTTTAGTCCTCACCAGAATAAAAGCATGTTTATTCAAATTCCTGACCTTTTCAATCACAGCCATGGAAATAATCAGATCACCAATGGATATCACCACAATCTCTGCAGTTTCTATGTGTGCTTTATGTAATATGGGTTCATTGATGGCATCACCATAGATGACGGTTTGCCCACGTTGTTGCTTTTCTTGTACAATGGATGGGTCGAAAACAATAGAAATATAGGGCAGGTTCATTTTTTCTATCATGAAGGAAAGCCGTTGGGACCGTGAATCCTTCCCGATCAGTACCAGGTGGTTTTTCAGGTCCGGCACTTCTAATTGCTTCAGGGGAAATAATCCTTCCAGTAATATAGGTGGGATGGGTAATTTCATGAGCCTTTCCGCCAATGGTTTTGCTTTGCTGATGCTAAATGGGGACAAGGCCATTGTAACTATAGCCACCGCCAGAAAAAGCTGGTAGTAATAATCGGATATTACAGCATAATTCATTCCTTCTTTGGCCAAAATAAAAGAAAACTCCCCCACCTGGCTTAGCGCTATTCCCACCATGATCACGCCCCGGAAAGTATGTCCCAATACCAGAGCTGTTGCGCTGGCCACCAACATTTTAATTACAATAACTAATAATACTGTAAAAATGACAATTTGGTAATTATCAACAACAAAGGAGAGGTCCAACAGCATGCCAATGGAAACAAAAAAGAAACTGGTAAAGGTATCTTTAAAGGGGATCAGGTGACCAAAAGCATTGTGAATATATTGTGATTCTGAAATCATTAGACCGGCCAGGAAGGCACCGAAAGCCAGCGACATACCCAGTTCAGAAGTTAAAAGGGCAACTGATAGGCAAACCAGTAAAATACTCATCAGGAATAATTCCTGATTCTTGGTCATGGCTATAGAATGTAATAATTTAGGCATCAGCCATTTATTCCCTACATAAACAAAAAGAATAATTCCTCCTGCTTTAAGTAATAACAGTAAAAACTGCTGAGCAAAATTGCTGACTTCTCCTCCCAGTAAAGGGGTGAACAACAATAAGGGTATGAGGATAATATCCTGAAATATTAAAATTCCAAGAATGGTACGGCCAAAATTTGAGGTAAGCTCTGATCTTTCCTGCAGGATTTTTAATACCACCGCTGTACTGCTTAATGCAGTCAAAAAACCTACAAATACTGCTCCGGACCAATTTAGTTGGTAAGAACGGGCTACAAAAGTGATAATAAAGGCTGTAACCAACAATTGCAGAAAGCCTCCCAGGAAAACAATTTTTCGAATGCGAATCAGGTGCTTCAGAGAAAACTCCATACCAATGGTAAACATCAGTAGCACTACCCCAATTTCAGCCATTAGTTCCACATTGTGTACAGACTGTATCAGGGCGGTAAGATGCGGGCCCGCTATGATCCCGGTGATCAGGTAACCAATGATCGTAGGAATCCTGAACTTAGTAAAAACATAGTTTACTAAGGTAGAAAGACCAAAAATGATCAGGATATCCTTTAATACTATGAGTTCCATCCTGTTATCTTATAATTTGCAATATAAGCACATTCAGTAAAATTAAAAATACCGGAATACGGATTGGACATAAAAAAAGGGTAGACAATAAGTCCACCCTTCAGTTATAAAATTTGTTGGATCTAAACTCCTACATTTGGTTCCCAGCCTGGTTCATATTCCCTGCGCCACAGTTTCATGGCATCACGGTCATAAATATGTCCGTTGCTGATATCAACCTCCAATGGTTTGTCTACCCGATATGCTATATTGGCCAGGTGGCAAAGGTGTACACTGATGGCACCTTCATCAATGGGCGACCTTTGTTCTGCCTTGCCTCTGATGGCATCAAAGAAGTTAACCACATGAAGGGTGGACATGTCTCCGCCTCCACCCAAAGCAGTACCACTTTCTTCACTTGCAGATTTGCTTTCCTTGATCATTTTTCCTCTACGGTCAAACAGCTTATAGCCTCCCCGGTCTACATAAACAGATCCGTCTGTACCATAAATAATAGTTCCACGTCCTGATCCATAGGTATCATAACCGTTTCTGCTTTTGCCATCCCACTTGATGATCAGATCTCCCGGATAAACAAAAGTAGCATCCATGGTATCATACATGGTCCATCCATCATCTTTAAAATGACGCTTTTCCGCTTCTACCTGTACACTTTGAGGATAGGCTACCTGCAAGGCCCATCTGGCTACATCCAGTTCATGGGTGGCATTATTACCTGTTTCGGCTGTACCCCAGTTCCAGCCATACCAGTGCCAGTTGTAGTTCCAGGTATCATGTTTATAAGATTCATGTGGAGCTGGTCCCTGGAATAACTCCCAGTTTAATCCTTCTGGTACGGGGGCAGGGGTAGGGTTTACCACCTCGCCCCGGGCATTGGAATAAAAAGCCACTGCTTTGTAAGCTTTGCCGATGGCGCCGTTATGAATTTGATTGATGATGTCAATAGATTCAGGAGCTGAACGTTGCTGATTACCCATCTGAACTACTTTATCATATTTCTTTTGAAAATGTACCAGCAATTCACCTTCATAAGGGTTATGGCTACAGGGTTTTTCAACATAAACATGCTTGCCTGCATCCAGAGCTATCCAGGTGCCTGGCGCATGCCAGTGGTCTGGTGTAGCATTAAAAATAGCATCTACATTGGGGTCGTCTAAAACAACCCTGATATCTTCAACCAGTGCAGGTTTGTTGGTTAACTTACCATTTAATGCAGCAGCAGTTTTTTCCCGCTGACTTTTCATTACATCACAGATATAGCCAAGCTCCACATTATTATTTTTATCTGTGACGGCATTATAATAGGCTGGAACACGTCTTCCGCAACCCATAAAAGCCACGTTTAACCGGTCATTAGCTCCAATGATACGGCCATAGCTTTTGGCTGAAACTGCAGTTCCTAAACTTATGCCAGTGGCTCCTACAGCCACTTTTTTTAAAAAACTTCTTCTGTTGGTCATTGATTTAATATTATGCTTTAAAACGTATGGTTTATAAACCAGTTTAATGTAAATTAATTGTAATTGGCAGTTCTTTAATAAAAAAGAATTTAGCTTAAATTTATTGTATAATTTTTAAACATACCAAAATAATTCGGGTAAAAATAAGTGATATGATAAAAATATCACAACCTCACTGAAAAATTGTTGAAGATAAACAGAAATAGTATCAGGACAAATTAGGCAGTTTTACCCTAAATGTAGTACCTTCACCCACAGCACTTTCAAGGCTTATTTCTCCATCAATTTTATCAAGACAATCCTTCACGATGTACAAGCCAATCCCAGATCCCGGTTTTTTATCGGTTGCCCGATAGAACATTTCAAAGATCCGGTGAATATGTTCAGGTTTTATACCAATTCCATTATCTGATATGGTCAGGATCACATAATGGTGATAATTTTCAGTTTTAATTGTGATAAAAGGTTTTTCCTGGTAATGATTTTGAAATTTCAGGGCATTTGATATCAGGTTATTCAATATGATCTTTATTCTGAGCAGATCTGATTTAAAACCTGATGTCGGGGTCAGCTCTTTATGGATCTTTAGCTGATTATTTTTCTGATTATAAAAATTCTCAGATAAAATATTATCAATTATTTCAGAAAAATTAATCAACTCAGGTTTAATTTCTGTGCGGGAATTACGGGAATAATTCAATATGTCTTTAATGAAATTATCCAGTTTTTGCAGACTTTCTTCCTGCAACCTGGCAAATTGATGCAACTCCGAAAGAGCGTTTGATTGCTGGCTCAACTGTGAAAGACCCAGTGATGAGGTAATGGGAGCCCTCAGATCATGGGAAACCCTGTAGACAAAACTGTCCAGTTCCTGGTTGGCTTTGGTGAGCCTGAGGTTCATATCAGAGATCTTGTTGTTGCTTTCAGTCAGCTCTTCATTGACGGCCATATACTCCTCATTCTGTGCTTTCAATTCCTTTTCACTTTCCATTAAAGCCAACTCTGCCAGCTTTTGCTGGGTCATATCACTGACCACTCCCATAATGTATTGAACTATATTATTCTCATCCCTGATCACAGTACCATGACCTGTAATCCAAACCAGGCTTCCGTTTTTATGGATATATCTTTTTTCTATCAGAAATTCACTTATCTCATTGCTGAGAATCTTCATGACCACCTCTTTGTCTTGTTCCATATCCGGAGGATAGGTAATCCGGTTAAAATCCAGCTTCATCATTTCCTCCTGGCTGTACCCCAGCATATCGCAAAATTTCTGGTTGATCATAATGAATGTTTGATCGGGAGCAATTAATACAATGCCTGCTGCGGCCTGCTCAAAGGTGCTTCTGAATAATTTCTCATTTTCTTCCGCCTTCTTTTTAGCGGTCTCTAGATTTTTGATCAATAGTTTTTCCTGGGTAATGTCAGTGATAGCCCCATAAACAATTATCGGTTTATCTTTTTGATAAATAGCTACACCCGTACCGGATATATATTTTACCTCATCTCCTGAAAGCAGGATCCGGTATTGGCCGGAATAAGGTTTTCTTTGCTCAATACATTTTTCCACTAATTCGGTGAGTGGGGGCAGGTCTTCCGGATGTATTAACTTAATTAAGTCATCAATAGTACCCGGTATATTTTCCCGGTCTAATAATTTACTGATTGGGCCGTGCCAGGTCAACTGATCATTTTGTAAATTCCATTCATAGATAATATCATTGGTATGGGTGGCTACTAACCGGAATCTTTCTTCATTGGCTTTGAGATGCTCCTCAGCTAGTTTTATATCTGTAATATCATCAATATTGGCCAGCACACCAATCACCTGGTCATCTCTTTTGATCGGGTTGAAATAATACTTTACAAATAAATGCTTACCCCATTTGGTGGAATATTCATTTTCTCCAAAGACAGGCATTCCAGTCTTAATACATTCCTTTAATTTAGGGGCATATCCCATATCGATCAAAGGCTGAAATTCAAAAACATTAATGGCTTTAGTGGCCTCTAAAGAGGGTGAACCCATCATCTCTATGATCCGGGGGTTGGCTTCCAGCACATTGCCATCCAGATCAACGTAAAGTATGCCTGAAATGGAATTTTCAAATAAGCTTCTGAAACGGTCTTCACTAATTCTCAGTTCCTGCTCTGTTTTCTTTCTCTCCGAAATATCCCTGGCAATGATCAAAACCTGATGATTTCCTTCCGTCTCTTTAGCCATGGCTGAGCTGATTTCCACCGGGATTTCATCCCCTGTTTTACTTATCAGGGTGGTTTCATAGGTAAAATTATGGATGTTTTTTTTAAGCCTTTCTTCTTTTCTTTTCCACATTTTTTCATGCTCAGCAGGATGTACCAGGTCTGCTACCTCACATTTGTTTAAATCTTTCACATCATAACCCAAACGCGTTTTAGTGGCAGTGTTTACATAGTTTACCATGCCATCCATATCATGAATAAAGATCATATCTCTGGCCGTTTCAGCTAGCAAACGATATTTCTCCTCACTTTTTTTCAAATCCTGCAATATTTGCTCCCTTTGGGTGACATCCCTGATGGCAGCAATTCGAACTTCTTTTTGATTAAGCAAGAAGCTTCTGGCTTCAATTTCACAGATAAAGGTAGTGCCATCCTGCTTTTTTAAAGAGACTATATAGGGTTGGGCATATTGTTTAATCACCTTTTCTCTGATGGTATCTCGGTCTGCCTGCTCTGGTATCAGGATTTCAATGGCATTTTTGCCCAGAAGCTCCTGTTTTTGATATCCGGTAATATGGCAAAAAGATTCATTGCAATCTTTCACTATGCCCTGATCATGTATCAGGATCCCTTCAAAGGTAATATTGGAGAGCAATTTATACCTTTCCTGGCTTTCCTGTAAAGCCTGTTGAGCCAGTTTTTCCTGGCTGTTATCCAAAATAATACCATTCCAGATCGTGTTTTCCTGAGCAGGTAAAGCAGTAGCTCTGATCCGGATCCATTTTACCTGCTGCTGACGATCCATCACCCTTATTTCAACATCCTTTAAAGGTACATTCTGGAAGCCAGGATCTAATTCGCGATAAAAAACATCCAGGTCGTCCGGAAAGATACGACTCCTGATCAGTTCCATGTCTAATGCCTGATCTTGTTCTATATCAAAAATTTGATAAGCTCCTGAACTAAAGAAAGGAATGGTATGTTGGCCAGAATGATCAAATATAAATTGAAATACCCCTCCGGGGATGCTGGAAACAATATCATTAAATTTTTTATTACTTTTGGTTAAAGCTGCTTCAATTTCCTTTTTCCTGGAAACATCCTGAATGATCCCGACCATATAATCCAGTTGGCCATCTTGATCCCAAAAGAGCTCTCCAATGCCATGAACATGCTTTACTAAACCTGTTTTTTGATCGATAATGCGGTAATCATGATTAAATGGTTGGCCCTTTTGCATGACTTCCTGTTCCAGGTAATGAAGCATTTGTTCCTGTTCATCCGGATGCACTAATTGAATCCATCCATCCACATCATGAGGATAACTGGAATCAATGCCAAAGATTTGATCCAGCATTTCTGAACTGTTCCAACGATCTTTTTTCAGATCAAAATAATAATGCCCCACATTTGAGATCCGTTGGGCTTCCTTGAGCAGAAATTCATTACGCTTTCTTTCTATTTCTGCTTTTTTATAGGCGGTGACATCCCGGACTAAGGATAACATCAGGATCCTTTCCCCATTTTGATAAAAGAAACTAATATTCGATTCAACATAAAAAGTTGTTCCATCTTTTCTGACAACTTCAGCATCAAAAGGTTCTACTACATTGATGGCATTAAATTGTTCTATATATTGCTTTTTGGCTATTTCATGAAATTTTGAAGGAAAAATTAAACAAAAGTTATTTCCCACTACTTCATGTTCTTCATATCCAAACATTTGAAGATAAGCTGGATTGGCTTTCAATACCATACCTTTAGGATCAGAAATGGCCATGCCATCCCTGGCTGATTCCCATACGCCTCTGAAAAGCTCTTCACTTTGTTTTAAGGCATCATTGGTTTCTTGCAGGTCTTCATTCTGAATTTGAAACTCTTCATTTTGGACCAGATACTCCTGATTAAGCATCCTGTATTCCTTGTTTTTGGTATTTAAATGCGCTTCTGTTTGCTTGGATTGGGTCACATCGGAAAGGACATCTACATAGCTTATAATTTCTCCTCCGGCATTATACATGGGTGAAGTCTTGATCGAAAAGTACTTGTCCTTGATTTTTACAATTCGTATTTTACTATTATCCGGATTGGCATCTTGGCATAAAGGACAATTCAGCCGGGTACCTTTACAATGATCCAGCACTTCATAGCATTTTTTATGCAATATTTCTTCCCTTGATTTCTGAAAAAGCTCCAGACCGGCCTGGTTAATTTCAGTTATGGTGTAATCTGTACTGATGACCAGGATGATATTATCAATAGCATTTAAAGCTGTTTCCCAGGTATTTTTAAATTGTGATAAGGTGTTTTCCAGTTCTGAAATTCTGGCAGTGAGGTCATCATTGGAAAAAGTATTTTGGGGCATAACTGATTATATCAAGTTGATAAAGAACACTGGAAAAGTTTTTTCTGTTTTAATATACTAAAAACCAGGAAACAATGCTAATCCTAATTGTTAAAAAAATCAAATTAGCATACTGCTTAAATTTTTTTTTAATGTAATTAATTTTGTCAAATAATCTCAAGTGTAGAAATTATTTATTTTTATCTAACTGAACTTACAAGATATAATGCCATGGACCAGATCACTGGCAACGATTTGTTTTATTTATTCTAAAGCTATCTGTATATAAAAGAGCATCTGATTATTTGGACTAACTTATTCATTTTTAAAATCTTAAAAAAAATTTTAATGATAAAAATATTTACAGATGGATGTTACAATCAATTCAAAAAACTGGGGGCATGGGTTGCTTATATCTCATTTAATAATGAAATGTTTGTTATTCATGGGGTTCAAATGGATACCAGTCATCAGCGTATGGAATTGATGGCTGCCATAAATGCCCTGGAATGGCTGGATCAAAAAAATACGGATGACCCCAGGATCATTTATACGGATAGTCAATACCTGGTTCAGCTACCGGAAAGGTTTAATCGATTAGTCCTTCGGGATTTTTTCACAGCAAAAGGTCAACCTGTTGCCAATAAGGATCTGGTGAAAATCATTTACTGCCATTGCCAACGACATCAAATCAGTTTTATCAAAGTAAAGGGACATCCGGGCAAAGAAAGAAGTATAAATTTTCAACGGGAAGCTGATAAATTGTGCCGCCGATTGATTAAAAACAGCAAAAGCTGAAGTAACGTCATTTTCTAATTGTTTTTGCCTTGAAAATATAGGATTTGGTTAGTAGATCAATAGTTCGTTTGATTTGCCAGCCAAATAAAGGATATCGCAAAAACGCTATTTCAAGGGGCTTTTCAAAGCCTGAAAAAGCCCTGTTTTTTATTTTAAACCGGTAGATTTAATCGATAAGCCTGCTGCAAATATTTGAAATAATGGTAAAGTTGATAATTAACTTCAAACCCATAGTCAATGGAATAATCATAATTGACCTGAAAATTATATGGATCACGCCCATTATAGGCTAAGAATCTTTCATTCCATAATGAAACCAGGTTTATATTTTTTTGGCGATAATATTCATTGGAATAAAAGTTAGCCGGATGCCCGTTGGTAACCAGCCAGGAACTAAATCCGGGATCATCAATGATAATATCATATTCCTCTTCGTTTTCTTCAAAAGCGATATCACTCGACAGTGGTTTTTGCCTTACCATTCCTCCGGGAACGGTACAGCTATATCCAAAAACCAGGATAGCCACATAAATAATATATTTCATAGTTGATAGTTTTATTCTAAGTAAATACTTGCAAAATCTGTTCCATTTATTAGATTGGTTTTCAGCCTGTTGCCATATACATCAGGGAAATTTCCTATACCATCTTTGGATAACTTTTTGGGCTGGTTTATTTTGAGGAGTGAACCTGGCATCCTGGCTCCCACCAGTTTCTAAATGATCAGGAAACCATTTCCAGATAAAACCGCCGGCAAACCATTTTTCCGGCCAAAAGGTTTGATAAAGTGCCTCCAATCCATCTGCCTGTAACTGCAAATTGACATTCGCCTTGTCCTGATTTAACCAATGGCCGGCAGTGGCAAAATCACGACTCTCATAGCCATATTCGGTAAATACAATGGGCTTTTGATATTTTTCACTGAATAACCTGATTTTTTGCTTCACCGGTTCCCAATCAGCCACTAATTCTTGAATAGATGGAGACTGCTTGTCTGTTAAGGGAAAATAGGCATTAATTCCAATGAAATCAAGCGCTTGCCAAAAACCTACTTGTTCATAATTGTCCCAGTTTGCCGCATATGTTAACTGGCCTTTATAGACTTTTCTTACTTTAGTGATCAGTAATATCCAGAACTCGGGCCTTTCTTTTACAGCCTGGCGGTATTCTGTACCCAGGCAAAACAAAGGGATCTGCAAAGAATCGGCCAATCTGGCATAAAAAAGAATATACTCCAGGTATTGGTCCTGCCAGGTTTGCCAGGCTTGTTCCGATTCCAGCCGATAATCTCCCGGCCATCCTTCCCGGCTGATCCAGACATGCGGTTTAAACATAATATTTAATCCGGATCGATTGGCATGATCAACCAGGGTGAGTATACCATCTTTTCGTTCTCCCCACCATTGACGGTCAGTATTGAAAATGACTTCTGGTTTTCCCGGATGGGAAAAAGCGTAAGGAACCAGGGCAATCCAATTAGCCTTGATCAATTGAAGGTTTGCTACGGTAGATTGAGATACAGGCTGTCGCGTTCCAACAAAATTAACTCCATTTATTTTTGATCCCGAATATTCAATGGTACTCCCCCGATTATAAAAAAACAGATAGGCCAAAATTAATATCAGAGGGATAAGGGCAATTTTAAGTGATTTTTCCATAGGCATAGAAGAAAAGTTATAACCTGAATTCAGCTACAACTGTTTTGGCATCCATTTCATTAGTATTACTAATTAATTCATTTTGTGCAGGTTAGTAAATCCCCAAATTGAAAAATGGTACAATCATTGATAATAATTTCTTTCTAATTGCCAATTATGATTATATTTAAACTTTGAGATTATTTTAAACAAGTATAAGTGAGTTATTATGAGAGTTACTATTTTGTTATTACTAGGGCTGACGATGATAGTCTGGTCCTGCGATGAAGTGAAAAAAGGTCAAATGGAATCTGATAATCCATTTTTTTCCGATTATGGTACGCCTTTCGAAGCCCCGCCTTTTGATAAGATCAAACTGGAACATTATATGCCGGCTTATCAAAAAGCAGTGGAACAGGCCAGAGAAGAAGCAATGGCCATAGCTAATGATCAGACAGTGCCTACATTTGAAAATACCATTGTTGCTTTGGAAAATTCCGGGAGATTATTGAGCAAAGTTAGTGGTGTTTTTTATAATTTGACATCAGCCCATACCAATGATTCGCTCACAGCGATTTCAAAGCAGGTTTCACCGATGCTGGCTCAATTAGAAGATGATATTTATCTGAATGATAATTTATTCGGGAAAATTGAAACCCTGTGGCAACAGAAAGATGAGCTTACCCTAAATAAGGAGCAACAAAGACTACTGGAGATCTATTATAAAAACTTTGTCAGGGGTGGTGCTAATCTTGATGAAGAGGGCAAGGCTAAACTTAGGAAAATCAATGAAGAGCTTTCTGTGCTGACCATCGAATTTGGCGAACATGTTCGTAAAGATAACAATGCCTTTAAGCTTATTATTGAGGATGAGCAGGATCTGGCTGGTTTACCGGAAAATGTAGTAGCTGCTGCAGCTCAGGCTGCCGGGGAAAATGACCTGGAAGGAAAATGGGTTTTCACCCTGGACAAACCCAGTATGATTCCATTTCTACAATATGCGGATAACCGGGATCTGAGGAAAGAAATCTACCTGGCCTATACTAACCGGGGGAATAATAATAATGAGCAGGATAATAAGGAATTGCTGAAAAAGATCGCTAATCTAAGGGTTGAAAAAGCAAACTTGCTTGGATTTGATACCCACTCTGATTATGTCCTGGAAAAAACCATGGCCAATCAAAAGGACAATGTATATGATTTACTGGATCAACTCTGGCAACCTGCCCTTGAAATGGCTAAAAATGAAGCTGCTATGATGCAGAAAATGATGAAAGAGGAAGGAACCGCGAGCAAATTGGAATCCTGGGATTGGTGGTATTATGCTGAAAAGATCAGAAAAGAAAAATATGACCTGAATGAAGAGGAGATCAGCCAGTATTTTCCCCTGGAAAAAGTTCGGGAAGGAGCCTTTATGGTAGCAAATAAGTTATACGGACTCACCTTTCATCCCCGCCAGGATATTCCGGTCTACCATCCAGATGTAGAGGTTTTTGAAGTAAAAGATAAGGATGGTTCACACGTAGGAATATTTTACAATGATTATTTCCCCCGGGAATCTAAAAGGGGAGGGGCCTGGATGAATGAATACCGGGGACAACATAAACTTGACGGAGAAGTAACGCCCATCATTACCAATGTGGCTAATTTTACCAAGCCTACAGGTGAATTGCCGGCTTTACTTACTTTTGATGAAGTTCAAACTCTTTTCCATGAATTTGGTCATGCTTTGCACGGTTTGTTGTCAGATTGTACTTATCCCACTCTGGCCGGCACCAATGTATCGAGGGACTTTGTAGAATTCCCTTCTCAGATTATGGAAAACTGGGCTACAGATCCCCAGGTGATGAAAATGTATGCCCGGCATTATGAAACCGGAGAAACTATTCCTGATGCATTGATCGGAAAGATCATCAATGCAGGTAAGTTTAATCAGGGATTTGCCACAGTAGAATATCTGGCAGCTTCCTACCTGGATATGAAGTGGCATACCCTTGATCAAAAGTTTGAAGGTGATGTGACTGAATTTGAAAATGAAGCTTTAGCTGAGATTGGACTTATGCCTGAAATCATTTCCAGGTACCGCAGCACTTATTTCAATCATATATTTTCAGGAGGTTATTCTTCTGGATACTATAGTTATATTTGGTCTGCTGTGCTTGATTCTGACGGGTTTAATTATTTCAAGGAAACAGACTTGTTTGATCAGGAAAAAGCCGCCAAATTGAGGAAATATGTATATGCTGCAGGTAATTCAGATGATCCCATGATGCTGTATAAAAATTTCAGAGGATCGGAACCCAATATTGATGCATTACTGGAAAAAAGAGGGTTGAAGCAGGATGACCTGAGTCAGATTAAAATGTAATTTTAAGGCGACTTTATTAAAAAGGTTGAAGGAATAATTCAACCTTTTTTTTATATTTATGAAAAATTCGGCTATGGTACCTAATAAATTCTTAAAAAAGCAGGTTCTGGAAGTGGTTAAAACACAAATTAAAACCAATGATCCACCAGAAACCAATCAAACCATCGATAGATTAAAGCAAGATGGTATTTCTGAGGATGATGCCAAAGGTATGGTGGCACAGTGTGTGACGGTGGAATTATTTGATGTGCTAAAAAATAAAAAACCTTTTAATTACGAAAGATTTGTTAGAAATCTGAATAATCTGCCTGATGAACCGGAAGAATAGACGCATTGAATTAAAGGGTCTTATCGCGATTCATTTCTGAAAACATTCAATATTTATTAATGGGACTGTGAAATTTTTTCAAATGTTCCCCGCCAATGATCCATTTTGTGCAGCATCAAAAGGCCTTCTTCACCGCCAGATAATTGGTTGATCAAATTACCTTGATCTGACCAGCAGGCTGTTCTGCCAGCCGAATCTATACCACCGGAGGGACCGCTGTAATTTATCAGCCCTACATTCAGTTTATATTGCCTGGCATAGGATTGTAACAACCTGGAATCCTTATCGTAACCTTCAGGCGTTATAAAGGCGCTGACTAAATAAAAGGTGCTTCCTGATAAAGCAGCTCTTTCAGCTAATTCAGGGTAATTTAAGTCAGCGCAAATAGCTAAGGATATGGTTTCATTTTCCATCCTGATAACCGGGTTACGGGTGCCAGGAATAAAATATTGGTCTTCACCTCCATGCAAAAAGTGTTTGGTGTAAATATCAAATGTTTGGTCAGGATAAAAGATGAGGGAGGCCAGCAAAATTCCTTTTTGATGCCATACAGGTGCTCCAGCCACAATAATGATCTCATTTCGTTTAGCCAGCTTTTGCAGAGCGTCAATCAAAGGATCCCCGGGCTTGATGGCACTGTTTTGAGCCAGGTCCGGTTCATATCCGGTCAGTGAAAGTTCTGGAAAAACCACTAAACCTGCTCCTTTACTGGCGGCTTTTTCTATGAAAATTTGATGTCTTTTTAAATTTTGTGGCAATGCATTCCTGAATGATCTAATTTGAGCCAGGCTTATATTGGTTTTCATAGCTTTAATCTTTTCTATAAGTACCTTCAAAAACTAATTTGAAATTTAGTATTTGTTAAAGAATTCAAGTAATCTGACCTCATACCAACTGGGCTTGTTCAGATTGAGGCTGGACAGAAATCCTACATGGCCACCATAATCCGGAATTTCTAAATAGAGATGGGAATGCTTAGCTGCCAAATCCTCAGGAAAACATTTTGCTGACAAAAACGGGTCATCCCGGCTATTCAATAAATAGGAGGGAATGCTAATATCTGGCATGAAGTTTAAACTACTGGATTTTTTATAATAATCCATGGCATCTTTAAAGCCATGTACCGGCGCGGTATATAAATTATCAAAATCTATAAAATCATAGGTTTTTTCAATTTGAAGTTGTGTAAAATGAAGATAAGGAAACTGCTCTTTTTTTAACAAAGCTTTTCTTTGCAGTGACTTCATTAATCTTTTCAGGTATACGGATCCTTTTTTTAGCTGGTAAGCGGCAGTGGGAAGATGAACCGGTACAGATACACCGGCCACAGCTTTTACCTGATGGGGTATATTATCAGCCAATTCACCGGCAAACTTCAGAACAATATTGCCCCCCAGACTGAAACCAGCAATGTAAATTCCCTGATAATGATTTATGAGACGTTGTATCAATAAATCAAGGTCATCTGTTTTGCCACTATGATAAGACAATGGCAACAAATTAGGCTCACCACTGCACCCCCTCAGATTTAAGACCACTACATCAAATCCGGCCTGGGAAAATGTGTGAGACATGGCCCTGATATAATAAGAATTCACACTTCCTTCCAAGCCATGAACCAAAACCAACACCCTGGAGCTTTTTTGTTTGATCATATCCAGGTGGCAGAAGTCATGATCAGGTGTTTCCATAGTAATTCTTTCGAACAATAAATGATTGGTTTGACGCAGAAAGAATGGGTAAATGGTATTGATATGCCTGTTACGCAAGATAAAAGGGGGGGTATAGGTTGATTCTATAAGTGGCAATGGTCAGATATTTTTTTCAAATTTATGATAATTAAGCCAAATCAAAAACCCGGAATGGTGGATAGAGATTGTGAGCGTAAAATTCCAATATTTTGAGGTATGGCTGCATTTAAATGAACAGTCTGCCATATTCCTGCTTTTTTACTGCCGGAGGGGCCATACTTTTGGCTTGATCCCAATAAAAGACTTAAATTATTGCCATTGGTCGGTCATTCGTCCAAAAAATCATCAATATATAGTGTTTTTTGCCTGGAAAATAGGGGATTACTTATGAGGTTTTAGAAAAGTTTAGCTTCACCTTTGACCTTTTTTCCTCTGATCTTTCACCTTTTAATTATTACCTGAATGACCTACAAAGAATTTCTACGGATAAATTTAAAAGGATTCCTGATCTTTTCATTCCTTTTATCCAGTACCAGTTCAGCTGCTTTTCTACCCATTTCAGCGAAATCAGTAGATATTACGGTAATACCATCGGCCAATACTTCCTTAACAGGGGTTTCATTATAAGAAACAATGCCCACATCTTTACCTATCACCAGATTTTGCTCCCGGCATTTTTTGATCAGATCAACCAGGTCGGTTTCTTCTATCACTACATAGGCCTCGCCAGGATGTATGCTTTCTGCTTCCATGCTGTCTATAACTTTATATTCCAATTCACTTACCTTGCTAAAAATGATAAACCCTTTTACAATCTCTGCCGGATGGATGGTAGTTTTAGGAAAGACCAGCTTCACTTTTTTGTACTTTTTAAAAAGGTCTTCACCCTGCTGCAAAGCTTGAAAAATATCTCTTTCAAAATCCTGATATACAGCGGTATAATCACCTCTGATCCCATCAATATCTTTATCCAGAACAATCAATTGTTCACGGGGTATATGGTTGATGACATCCAGCAGGCCTTCATCCTTGTTTTTAAAGTGTGGCATGATCACATAAAAATGATAATCTCCCAGATTGTTTTCAATCAGCGTTTTAAAGGTATCTATATTATAATGATAAATATGCAGGTCAACCGTGGCTCTTTCTCCCAGGGCTTCTATAAATGAATAGTAAACGGTCTTTTTATGGGCACTTAATTTGTTTAGCAAAAGAAAAACTTTAAGCTTAAAAGATGTCTCCAGACTGGCTACATAATATCCTTTTCCCCTGACAGAAGTAATAATTCCCCTGGATCTCAGCTCATTATACGCTTTTTCTACTGTATCCCTGGATAAGTAATAAGATTCTGCCGTTTCATTGATCGAGGGAATTTTTTCGCCGTATTTTAAGATACCTTGTTCAATATCCGCTAATATAGTGTTGATTACCTGCTTATACTTAGGTGTTTTTGAAGTCGCATTTATTCTTTCTTCCGGGAACATAAATTAGTTTCCTCCTACCTGTCAATATTACTACATTTATCAAATATCATGAATATAACCTCATATTTAAAAACTCATGTATATATTTTTTGGCTTTTTTTTGAAAAAGTTAAACCAGGTGAAAGTTTTCCAGCTCCAGGTTCCGGTCAGGATCATGTAATTTGAAATTGAGGATCTCTTGATTTTGCTTGTTCCAATCTTTTTGGTCCTGAATTACCATGGCCGCTCCTAAGGCTGTAGCATTGGGTATGTTGGATGTATAGGTTTCGAAGGCCGGATATAATGCAGCTAAAAGCTTAATAAATACAGGGTTTTTACTGAATCCACCGGTTACAAAGATCTTTTTGACCGGAGAATCTTTGATAACCAGGTCCAGTGAATAGGATTGTAAAGCCACCAGATCAATCATGAGCTTATAATAGGCTTCCTTGAAGTTGCTAAACAAAGAAAGGTCAGGTGGCGGAGTCGGTTTAAGCGATTTAAAAGTGGCTATACTGGCAATATGATGGGGGCCAAAAAGGGCTTTGGGGAATTTCCGGCTTAGGGTTTTTACCACTTCAGCATCAAACCCAATTTTCTTGTAAGCAGATTCATCCTCCTTAAAGTATTCTTGTAATATTTTAAGATAATGATCATGTTCACGGCCAAGGTAGATCCGGGAGGCTTTTACCGGCTTACCATCTAAATCAAAATAAGTAAGACAATCATCCTTTAATTCTTTGATACTAAGCCTGGAATTATTAAATGGATTCAGGGCAATGTTCCAGGTACCGGTAGACAATAAAACGAATGGCTCTCTGACTGTTCGCAGATAAGGTACCAGGGCGGAAGAGCTGTCATGTATTCCTACCCCCACCCGCAAAGACTTACCATTTGCCTGACTTTTAAGGAAGAACCGGGTATCCTTAATTTGAGGAAAATAAACATCCAGTTTTTCTTGAATCACCCATTGATGAAAATGCTGTTTTTCAAAATCCCACAAAGCCGAATGACAGCCAATATAAGTGATTTCGGTAAATTTCTGGCCGCTGATCAGATAACTGGCGAATTGGGGGAGAAATAAAGCGCTGCTAACCTTTTCAAATAAGTGTGGCTTAGCATATTTAAGCCAATACAGTTGAAAACCCATATTAAGCATCTTGAGTGGGGGCGAAGCTGTTTCCAGGGCAATCTGGTCAGAGGCACCGTTTTCTTCATAAAATTGTTTCAACAAAGCTTCCGGATAGGGTTTACTATAGTTGTATAAAGGGGTGACAACTCTATTTTGCCCGTCTAAATATACCAGGGCTGAGCCATAAGCTGTAAAATTTACTGCCTTGATATCAAATACTGAATATTCCTGGGCTTTGGCCAGCGTTTTAGGAATCCATTCAGCCAGTTTTTGAACGTTATCACAAGCGTGTCCGTCATCATCCAGGATGGTTTCAAAGGTGGAAATCTTTTCATAGACCAGATCATAAGACTGGTTGAACAGGAGTAACTTCTTTTTCCTGTGTCCTATTTCAAAAATGGCTATTACTGGTTCATTCATATAATTATCGCGGAGGCTTTTTTATCTTGTTACGAGAATACACAAAATAGCTATTTCATCTATCCTGTGGTTTCAGGTAATAATAACCATGAAATTATTTGCATTAGCTGATAATTACCTTAATTTTTGCAGATAAATCTTTTTATGACCCATAACTTTTTGAACTATGTCAAATCCTATTCAGGTTGGAATTACTTCTTATGGAATGTCCGGAAAAATATTTCATGCCCCTTTAATATCAGCACATTCTGGTTTTCAGCTTAAAAAAATCATGCAAAGAAGTGCGGATAATGCCCATCAGGATTATCCCCATGTTGAGGTAGTGAAGAAATTGGAAGATATTGCTCATGATCCCGACATCGAACTGGTGGTGGTAAATACTCCCAATCCCACCCATTTTGAATTTATTAAAATGATGTTGGAGGCAGGTAAACATGTGGTGGCGGAAAAACCCTTTACCAATACCCTGGAAGAAGGTCAGCAATTGATCGACCTGGCCCGTGAAAAAGGGGTGGTACTATCCGTTTTTCAAAACCGGAGGTGGGATGGTGATTTTAAAACCGTTCATCATGTGATTCAACAAAAATTACTGGGTGAACTGGTAGAATATGAAGCCCATTATGACCGCTTTCGCAATTATGTGGAAAAAGGCACCTGGAAAGAAGAGGAAGCGCCAGGCTCGGGTATTTTGTATAATCTGGGATCTCATATGATCGACCAGGTGCTGGTATTGTTTGGTTTGCCTCAGGCTGTTACAGCTGATATCAGGAGCCAGCGAGCTGGCAGTAAAGTAGCCGATAATTACGAAGTGATCATGGATTATGGAAATTTGAAAGCTACGGTGAAATCAAGTTATATGGTACGGGAACAAGTGCCCCGATATCAATTGTACGGTAGGGAAGGGACATTCCTTAAATATGGCATAGATCCCCAGGAGGAATATTTAAAACAAGGTCTGGGCCCGGGTAGCAGTGGCTGGGGCATCGAACCGGAAGAAGATTGGGGATTACTTAATACCACTATCAATGATTTACATTATTATGGCCATATAGAAACCTTACCAGGAACCTACCAGGATTATTATGAAAATGTATATCAGGCCATCAGAAACGGGCAGGAATTGGCGGTAACACCGGAACAGGGTTTACAGGTGATCCAGGTGATTCAGGCGGCTATGCAAAGTCATAAAGAAGGCCGGAGAGTTAAATTAGAGTAAGTTGAAGTTGGGTATTTTCAGCTGATAGGCACCTATAGATACCTACCGGATAAGGGGATTAGTTGAGGTTAAAGGTACTCAATTTTTAAAGCAGCTTCATTTTTATGGAACTTCGCTTTAAAAGCAATAAATGAGATCAAGATGATACAGATAAAATTAAAACGATATATATTCATCTGTTGATTAAGGAATTGTTCAACCCATTGGATTAGCTGGTTTTTTGAGATTCTTTATTCCTCAGAATCTTTATAATACGATTATAAACGATTTCCGATGTAGACCAGGTGTAACCACTAAAATTAGTGGTATTAACAAATTGAATCACAACTGCGTCGAGGTCTTTATGGTATTTTGCAATACTCTGATAGCCGGGAATCAAACCCGTATGTTCATACACGTAAATAGCGGAATAGATTTCCTGTTCCCCCTCATCAAACAATGACCCATCATTTAAAGCACGTAAAAATATGCCCACATCCTCTGCTGTTGCGATCATGGAGGTGAGCTCTGAGCCATAATCTGCAGTTTTTATATCTTCCGTTATACCCACATAATAACCACTCATTACATCCTCTACATTCACCTCATGAATAGAACCGAATGTATTTTTTAGCCCTAGTGGATTTAATATTTCTTGGCGGATGTATTTGAATTTGCTATATCCCACTATTTTCTCTATGAGTTCAGAGATCAATAAATAGTTTGTATTGGAATACTTATACTTTTCATCCGGTTCAAATTCAGCAGGTAGATCAAGAACCCGTTCAAGCGCTTCTTGACTGCTTTTGGGTGGGTTTATCCAAAAGTTGGGGGTGTCTGTTAGATTAGGAATGCCACTTCGATGCTGTACCATCATTCTCAGGGTGATATTTTCTGCATTTTCTATTCTTCCCACCAGTTCTGGAAAATAATCCGCCAGCGTTTTATCCAGGGATAATTGTTGGTTATGAACCAATTTAGTAACAGCAACAGCATCATACAATTTGCTTATGCTGGCAATCTTAAACAAGGCTTTCGGATTGGCCGGTATTTTGTTTGCCCGGTCGTGCCATCCCGCTGCATAAAACTCCGGGGGCTGGCCAGATTGGTCTACATAAATTATGATGCCATCAAAACCATGCCCAATGGCTTCATTTGCTTGATCCTGAACCGAGTCCGGTAGTGGTAATATCCAGGCCTTGATCAGTATCCATGGTACGAAAAACATGGATATAATAGTACCAACAAGTAGCACAATTCTGATTATTATTTTTGTTTGTTTATTTGACATAGAGTTATATTGGTCAGGAAAAGTACCTTTTTATGGAAATCCTTGTACATTATGAGGCCATCGTTTTTGATTTGCTAATTTACCGGATTGGCTGAAAAATTCCAAAAGTAAAATCCCCTGTTCCCGGCATTTCAGTTAGTTTGTAATTTATAATTAAGCACTTTTAAAATATGAAAGCTTAGAAACAGAAAAAGGCCACCATGATGGTGACCTTCTACAAATAATTTTAAAATTATCAATTATTATTTACTTACATATCCAGCTGCACTAAAGTTATATTCATCAAATAAAAGCTCAACTGCTTCCTCAATTTTTTCTTCATCATCATCCAGAATGGAAGCATTTTCTACAATTCCTGAAGCATAACCTTGCCAAACAACCACACTTTTGTCCATATCTGCCATCTGAACGAAAATAGTTCCTTTGTCCAGATAATAAGTTTCGGCATCACCAGGTTCTCTTACCTCAGCACTTGGCTGTAATCCAATAGCTTCTTTTCTGAGTTCCATGGTTCCCCAGTAATTCTGATCGGCGTAATTGTCGGTCCAACCAGTAAATTCGGTATTATCTTCAAATACCCGGAAGTTCACCAATAAGTCAGCATCTTCACCTTCTACATATTTATATCCCAGTCCAGCCAATTCGTCCTGAACTTCATTCCTTACGGCCATTTTCATTAATTCACTGTCCCAGAAAAAGTTATTGTTATCTGCCTCTTCTATATGAGAAGCAAATGTGAAAGTTTGATATTCATCAAATTCTCCTTGCTGCAAATTCCTGTCTGTAGCAACTGTCATTGATTTTTGTGAACATGAGGCTACAATAAATGATAGTGCGAATAAATATGCCAATGTTTTAATAGTTTTCATAACTTATACTTTTAAAGTTTAAAAAATTAATTTCTTTTACTAACTTAACAGAGGTGTATGGGAAATGTTTATCTGATTGGGGTTGAAGAAGCTATTTTTAAACTCAGAATAAACCAATATTATATTTATAAATGAAATATATAATAAAATATTGTTTTTTGTAATATGTTATTAACTGACAAAATAAAATTTTTAAAAATTATTCCAACTTTTTAGCTTTGGAGATCGTCTTCCCTGTAAATACTTAAATGATACAGCCAGTATTAAATAAAATGCTAAAGTTAAATTCATCAGGGGATATTACCACTTCCAGGTTAATAGCCCTTTTTGAACAAATAAAGAACCTGAATCATAAATATAAAACTTCCCGAGTTCTGATAAATGCTGAAGCGCAATCATCCCTGCCTGACCTGATTGAATTAAGTGATTTGACCCCCTACATTCCCTCGGATATTAAAATTGCCTTTAAAATTAATCCTCAGGCATCAATTAATAATCAAATCATGTTTTTGAAAATGATAGCTCCTCAAGAAAATATTGAGATTTTCTACAATTCTCATGCTGCTGAAAAATGGTTGGAAACCAATGATTAATTCCTGTTACCACAACTTTTAGGATTAATTCTTGTTAAGTTTCTCAAATGAAACTGCTTGAATTTACTGATAAAGGTATATATTGTCCTCCTGCCGATGTTTATATTGATGCATGGCAACCAGTGAATAAGGTGATCGTAACCCATGGTCACGCGGATCATGCCCGGTATGGAAGTCAACATTATTTATGCCATCAGGACACTGCTCCCATTTTAAAATATCGGTTAGGTGATGGCAATACCATTCAGCCAGTGGCCTATAATGAGAAAATCAACATTAATGGGGTTTCATTTTCTTTACATCCTGCCGGCCATATAGTTGGATCTGCCCAAATCCGGGTGGCCTGCCAGGGGGAAGTTTGGGTGGTTTCCGGAGATTATAAATTGGAGAATGATCACCTTACTGCACCCTTTGAATTAGTAACCTGTGATGTTTTTATCACTGAATCTACTTTTGGATTGCCTGTATACAAATGGAAAGCCCAGGAACTGGTTTATCAGGAAATCATGCAATGGTGGCTGCAGAACCAGGAACAAGATAAATGTTCGGTGCTTACTGGCTATAGTTTGGGAAAAGCCCAGAGGTTGTTGCAGAATCTTGACCTTGGATCAGGGCCGGTATATTTACATGGGGCTATTTATAATATTAATCAGGTTTTAACTGATGCCGGCCTTCCTATAAAAACTGCCCAGCGGGTAACTCCTGAACTTGATAAAAAAAATTTTAGAAAAGCACTGGTTATTGCACCACCTTCAGCTGCTAATTCTGCCTGGATGAAAAGATTTTATCCCTATTCTACAGGAATTGCTTCCGGCTGGATGTCACTGCGGGGTGCCCGCCGCCGAAGAGCAGCAGACCGGGGATTTGTCCTGTCCGACCATGCCGACTGGACCGGCTTAAACCAGGTGATCAGCCAGACCAACGCCGGCAAGATAATTATCACTCATGGTTATCGCCATGTATTGGCCCGGTGGCTCAATCAATGTGGCTATGATGCCAGAGTAGAAAGTACCCAGTTTGAAGGAGAACTCAGTGAAATCGGAGAATCAAGTGTCAATGAGGAAAAGCTTATCCAGAAGTAATTATGAAATATTTTGCCCAATTATTCACTGAACTAGATCAAACCACCAAAACTCTGTCAAAAGTGAGTGCCCTGGTAAAATATTTTGAACAGGCTCCTGATCAGGATAAATTATGGTGTATTGCTTTATTGATTGGCAAAAAACCAAAAAGAACGGTAAGAACCATTCTGTTAAGACAATGGATCGCTGAGGCGGCCAAACTTCCGGATTGGTTATTTGAAGAGAGTTATCATGTGGTGGGGGATCTGGCAGAGACCATAGCACTATTACACCCAAATCAGCAAAGCCAACAGGATCAATCCCTGACTTATTGGATCAACTATATCCGACAGCTTGAATCACTGGATGACCAGCATAAAAAAGAAAAGATCACACAGGCCTGGAATAGTATGGATCAGATGGAAAGGTTTGTATTCAATAAATTGATCACAGGCGGGTTCCGGATAGGGGTATCCCAAAAATTGCTGGTAAGATCGCTGGCAAGTTTTACCGGAATAGAAGAAAATCTGCTCACCCACCGTCTTATGGGGCAATGGTCGCCAGATATTAATAAATTTGAAGACCTTATCTCCAGCCAAAAACCTTCGGATAATCATTCTCAACCATTTCCTTTTTTCCTGGCTTATGCTTTGGATAAACCTGTCATTGATTTAGGGGCACCAGCTGATTGGCTGGCTGAAAGAAAATGGGATGGCATACGGGGCCAGATCATTGTTCGTTCCGGAAAACTTTTTGTGTGGTCCAGGGGAGAAGAACTGGTTACCGAAAAATTTCCTGAATTTCATCCACTGGCAGGATTATTGCCAGATGGCACCGTCCTGGATGGAGAAATATTACCATTCAGAGAAGGCAAACCTTTAACCTTTAACCTACTACAAACCCGAATAGGCAGAAAGAATGTAACCCGGAATATATTACAAAAAGTACCGGTGGTAATGATCGTTTATGATTTGCTGGAATACCAAAGTCAGGATATCAGGACACGGCCCTTACATAAGAGAAGGGCCGCCTTAATGGATTTACTGCAAAAAAGCCAGGGAGTACAGTCTATCTTAAAGTTATCTGAACAAGTCCCTTTCAAGAAATGGGATGAATTGGCAGAAGCAAGGAAAAATTCACGTAACTTGCATTGTGAAGGGGTCATGTTGAAAAAATTATCTTCCCCGTACCAGGTGGGGCGTAAAAAAGGTGACTGGTGGAAATGGAAGGTAGATCCTTTAACCATTGACGCGGTGCTGATCTATGCCATGAGAGGACATGGTCGACGGGCCAATTTATATACAGATTATACTTTTGCTGTATGGCAGAAAGATGACCTGGTTCCTTTTACCAAGGCTTATTCCGGGCTTACAGACCAGGAGATAAGGCAAGTTGACCACTATGTGAAGAAAAACACCATTGACCGGTTTGGCCCGGTAAGAAGCGTGGTGCCCCAACATGTATTCGAAATAGCTTTTGAGGGAATCAATAAGTCGACCCGGCATAAATCAGGCGTAGCATTGAGATTTCCCCGGATCAATCGCTGGCGTCATGATAAAAAGATTCGTGAAGCTAATTCACTGGATGATTTGCACCAGCTGCTTAAAGTGTATGAAACAGGAACAAGTGATTGAAATTGCTGAAAAATGGTTTGAACTTCAAGGTTGGCAGCCTTTCCAATATCAGCGGGAAACCTGGAGAGCTTATCTGGAGGGTTGGTCAGGTCTGGTAAATGCACCTACCGGAAGCGGCAAAACCTATGCCCTGGGTTTAGGAATTCTGATGGAGTATTTGTCTAATTCGGAAAAACCTGTCACCGGTTTACAAGCCATATGGATAACCCCCATCCGGGCTTTGAGTACGGAAATTCAGCAGGCTATGCAAAAAGCCTGTAATGACCTTTCCATTCCCTGGGAAATCGCAGTCCGGACTGGTGATACTTCAGTAAGTGAAAGAGACAGGCAGCGAAAACATATACCTCCTTTTCTGATTACTACTCCGGAAAGTCTGCATCTGCTTTTGGCATCAAAAAACCATACCCGTTTTTTTAAAAATCTGAAATGCCTGGTAGCTGATGAGTGGCATGAATTACTGGGTTCCAAACGGGCGGTACAGCTGGAACTGGCGCTTTCTCATTTAAAGGTTATTCAGCCAGCATTAAAGATTTGGGGCGTTTCTGCTACTATTGGTAACTTAAAAGAAGGTCTGAATGTGCTGCTGGGACAACCCACCCAGCAACCTAAACACAAGATCATCAGGGCTCACCTGGAAAAGGAGGTACAGGTAACTTCCCTCATTCCTCCTGAAATTGAAAAATTTCCCTGGGCCGGTCATCTGGGTATTAAAATGCTGGATCAGGTGGTGCCTATCATCATAAAAAGCAAAACCACCTTGTTGTTTACCAATACCCGGTCTCAATCAGAGATCTGGTATCATAGAATTCTGGAGCATTCCCCCGATTTGGCCGGTATTATGGCCCTGCATCACGGCTCCATCAGTCGCGACCTTAGAACCTGGGTGGAAAATGCATTGCATCAGGAAAAACTAAAACTGGTGGTTTGCACTTCAAGTCTTGATCTGGGGGTGGATTTTAGACCGGTTGAAACCATTATTCAGGTTGGGAGTCCTAAAGGAGTGGCGCGTTTTATCCAAAGAGCCGGGCGAAGTGGTCATCAGCCTGGTGCTAAAAGCCATATTTATTTTGTGCCTACACACTCCCTGGAATTGGTAGAAGCGGCAGCTCTTCGTACAGGCATTCAGCAGGGTAAAGTAGAATCCCGGCAGCCGTATATCCAGTCATTTGATGTATTGATCCAGTATTTAGTTACTCTGGCTGTTTCTGACGGGTTTGAACCTGGCCAGGTTTTTAAAGAGATTAAAACCACTTATGCATTTCAATCTATTTCGGAGCATGACTGGTATTGGGTTTTGCAGTTTATTACCACCGGAGGTGAAAGTTTACATGCTTACCAGGAATATCAGAAGCTGGGAATTGTCAATGGACGCTATCATATAAAAAACCGCCGGTTTGCCATGCGTCATCGGTTATCCATTGGCACCATTGTAGGCGACAATGTGCTTAAAATTAAATATATGTCGGGGAAATTTATAGGTACCATAGAAGAATGGTTCATCAGTAAGCTGAATCCTGGCGATGTATTTTGGTTTGCCGGGAAAAACCTGGAATTTATTAAATTGGATGGGTTAACTGCTTTTGTCAGAAGAACCAGAGAAAAGAAAGGCAAGGTGCCCAGCTGGATGGGAGGCAGGATGCCACTTTCGTCTCAATTGTCTGCTTTATTAAGGCGTAGTTTGAATGAAGCCCTTGATCCTGATTGTGAAGTGGAAGAATTACGCGCCATCCGGCCACTTATCGAGAAACAACTGGAATTATCCATGGTGCCGGGTGAAAACGAATTCCTGATTGAAAAGATAAAATCCAGGGAAGGATATCATGTGTTTATGTTTCCCTTTGAAGGACGATTTGTGCATGAAGGCATTGCAGCCCTGGTAGCTTACCGCATGGCACAGATACAGCCCATCAGTTTTTCTATTGCGTTGAACGACTATGGATTTGAGTTATTATCAGATCAGGATATACCTTTGGAAGAAGCATTGGAACTGGATCTTTTCAGTAGTGAAAATTTGCTGGAGCACTTACAGGCCAGTTTAAATGCCAATGAAATGGCCAGGGCCAAATTCCGGGACATTGCTGCCATCGCCGGATTGACTTTTAAAGGATATCCGGGCAATTATGTTTCGGAAAAACATCTGCAATCTTCCTCACGGCTGTTTTTTGACATGTTCTATCAATATGATGCGGAAAACCTGTTGTTCAGGCAGGCTTACCAGGAGGTGATGGAGTTTCAATTGCAGGAAACCAGGATGAGAGATGCCTTAAAAAGGATCAGTGGACAAAAACTGATCTTGCAATACCCGGATCGTCCTACTCCCTTTGCCTTTCCTATTCTGGTTGACCGGTTAAGGGAAAGAATGAGCTCCGAACGATTGGAAGACCGGGTTAAAAAAATGACCCTGCAATATGATAAATGACCCGGTAACATCATTACAATAAAGTTTTGAAAACCCCTGCCTGATATTTTTGTTTTACAACCAACTAATATTTCAGGATCATGCCTAAACCTCTTAAACGTCATCCGGCTTTAGTTCCACTGTCAAGGGACCATCACTTTGGTTTGTTACTGGTTTGGAAAATTAAACAGGGATTCAGTAAAAATGTATCCCCTGAAAGGATAAGAGGTTATACTTTACATGCTATTCAGCAGCATATAAAAACTCATTTCCAGCAAGAGGAAAAATGGCTTTTCCCCCACCTGGACCCTGCTGATTCGATGAGAAAAGAAGTGGAAGAGCAGCATCAACAGCTTTACCAATTATTCAACCTTTTAAAAGATACTCCCCAAAAAGCTAAGGAAATATTGAAAAAGTTACAATCAGCTTTGGAAGCACATATTCGTTTTGAGGAAAGACGATTGTTTCCTTATATTGAAAGTGAATTGTTGCCGGATCAGCTGCAGGTAGTAGGTCAGAAACTGTCTGAGAACCATCAGGTTCCTAAAGAAAGTTGGGAAGATGTTTTCTGGAAATAAAACTCTTCAGGGTTTACTTAAATTTTTTTGATGATGTATAAAACAATCTTTTTCAGTTTTTATTTTTTCATATGCTAATATTTAACTAAAATTAAACTGGACATTTAAGCATAAATGAAATTGGGATTAAAGTTATGATGAAATTGCAAAGGTACGTCATCATTCTGATGATGGCGCTATTCAGTCAAAATGCCAGAGCCGATATCATACTGCCGGACATTTTCTCTGATCATATGGTTTTACAGCAAAAGGCTAAGATAGAATTATGGGGTTGGGCATCTCCGGCTGAACCTGTATCTATTACTTCTTCCTTTTCCAATCGGAAAATTGAAGTTGTAGCAGATAGTTCAGGTCAATGGAAGGTTGAGATCAGGACACCTGCTGCTGGCGGCCCTTATGAATTGATCATAACCGGATACAGCCGTAAGGTACTGCAGGATGTGTGGCTGGGAGAGGTTTGGCTGGCTTCAGGTCAGTCCAATATGGAAATGCCTATTGATAGTATAGCAGCCCACTATTCCGGTGTATTGGATTATAAACAGGAGATAGAACAGGCTGATTATCCTATGATTCGTCAGTTTGATGTACAAAATCATTATGCTTATGACCCTGAATTTAATGCAATAGGTCAGTGGGAGATCATCAAGCCTCAGAATGCCGGAAATTTTTCAGCTACTGCCTATTTTTTTGCCAGAGAGTTGCGTCAGAAATTAGACGTACCGGTAGGTATCATTAATGCTACCTGGGGAGGAACACCTGCTCAGGCCTGGATCAAAGGAGAGGCTTTAAATCCGTTTCAACCTTATTTTTCCCAGGTGGAAGCATTAATTCAGGATAATGAAGCACCCATTGACAAAAACTATCCCAGCGTCCTGTACAATGGCATGATTTCTCCGGTTATTCCGTATTCCATTCAAGGGGTGATCTGGTATCAGGGAGAATCAAATATTGGCAAACCTGAGGAATACGAAGATTTGATGAAAGTCTTGATCAACAACTGGAGGAACCAATGGGATGCCAGAAAATTACCGTTTTTGATGGTGCAAATAGCCCCATATGATTATGCCAGCCGCAATTGGTTTAAAGGAGATGCATACAGCCTTGGTCGCTTGATTGAAGCACAGCAATCGGTGCTGGATATGAGAAATGTTTATCTGGCTCCCACATCCGACATAGGTAACCTGAAAGATATTCACCCAAAAAATAAACAGGAAGTAGGTAAAAGACTGGCAAATATAGCCCTGGATGAAGTGTATAAACAGAAAGTGGATGTGATCAGTGGTCCGGTTTTCCATAAAATGAAGATCAAAGAAGGAAAAGTAATACTTTCCTTTAAGGAAACCGGTTCAGGAATAATGTTCAGTGGAGATAAACTGGAGGGTTTTGAAATAGCCGGGCCTGATCAAAAGTTTTATCCGGCTCAGGCTAGTTTAGATAAAAAAAACGTGGTTCTCAGTTCAGAAATGGTAGAACAACCGGTAGCGGTCAGGTATGCCTTCAAAAACACCAGCCAGGTGAACTTTTTTAACCAGGAAGGATGGCCGGCCCGTCCCTTTCGTACGGATGACTGGTAGTTCCATGGATTATTTGGGGATTCTTAATTAATGCTGGTAAGTTATTCTGTGGTGTTTGAATTGGTTTCAGAAGGATGGAAGGTATTCAAATGCAATTAAAAGCTGTTGATAGATAGCTTTGATTAGATTTCAGGAAATGGTATAGATTTAAAAGTATATGAAATGAGACAGAATGCGAAGCCATCTATCTCATTTCATATTAAAAAAAGGTTTATTTAAAATAATCCAACAAGCTAAAAGCCACTGTTACACCAGACATCACGATAGTCACCATACTCATCAGTTTGATCAGGATGTTAAGGCTGGGCCCGGAAGTATCTTTGAATGGATCACCCACGGTATCACCAATTACGGCTGCTTTGTGAGCTACAGAGCCTTTTCCACCTTTATGCCCTGTTTCGATGTATTTTTTAGCATTGTCCCAGGCTCCTCCGGAATTAGCCATAAATACAGCCAGTACGAATCCGGCACCTAATCCACCTACCAGCAGACCAATAGCACCACTTACACCAAAAATAAGACCTACTACAATCGGCACTAAAATGGCCAGTAAAGAAGGCAGTACCATTTCTACCTGAGCCCCTTTGGTGGAAATAGCCACACAGCGAGCATAATCTGGCTCTGCTTTACCTTCCATGATTCCGGCAATGGTCTTGAATTGTCGTCTTACTTCATCCACCATTTTAGCCGCAGCCCGACCTACTGCATTCATAGTAAGTCCACAGAAAAGGAAAGCCATCATTGAACCTATGAAAATCCCGATCAATACCCGGGGGTTCATCAGGTGTACTTCAAAATAGTTCATGAATTCATTGATATGTAGTTGATTCAGTTCTTCTCTGGTAAAAATTTCAGTGCCGTTAGGAAATATATAACTTTCAGCATCTTGCATCAGCCTGTCAATACCTATTTTCAATTCTTCGATGTAAGAAGCCAGTAAAGCCAATGCAGTCAGTGCAGCTGAACCAATGGCAAAACCTTTTCCGGTAGCAGCGGTAGTGTTTCCTAAAGAATCCAGTGCATCCGTCCTGTTTCTGACTTCTGGACCCAGCTCACTCATTTCTGCGTTACCACCTGCATTATCAGCAATAGGTCCGTAAGCATCGGTAGCCAGGGTAATTCCTAAAGTGGAAAGCATTCCCACTGCGGCAATACCGATTCCATAAAGTCCCATTCCCATATTATTCAGATCACCCCCAGCGGCAAAAATAAAAGCCAGAATGATACCAATTACTACTGCTACTACAGGTATTACGGTGGAGATCATTCCATAACCAAGGCCCGAAATAATTACTGTTGCAGGTCCTGTTTCGGCGCTGTCAGCAATTTTCTGAGTAGGCTTGTATTCTTCTGAAGTATAATATTCGGTGGCACGGCCAATTACAATACCAACAATCAAACCTGTTACAATGGCACCCCAAATGCCAAACCAGTTCTCCAGTTCAAAGAAATAAAGTAATACAAATGATCCCACCACAATTAATACAGAGCTTACATTGACACCTCTCCCCAGGGATCCCAGAAGTTGTTTCTGGGTAGCACCTTCTTTTGTGCGCACCATATAAATACCAATAATAGAAAGTACAATACCAATGGATGCAATTAACATAGGTGCCATTACCGCTTTAATTTGCATAGCGCTGTTGTCAAGGAAGGCGGCAGCTCCAAGGGCAGCAGTAGCTAATATGGAGCCGGCATAAGACTCATACAGGTCAGCCCCCATTCCGGCCACATCACCTACATTATCACCTACATTATCAGCAATGGTAGCAGGGTTACGAGGATCATCCTCGGGAATTCCGGCTTCTACCTTACCTACCAGGTCAGCCCCCACATCGGCAGCTTTGGTAAAAATACCTCCGCCTACCCGGGCAAACAAGGCCTGGGCAGAAGCTCCCATACCAAAAGTAAGCATGGTAGTGGTAATGATCATCATGTTGTGCGTGTCAGTGATAGGATAGAATATATCCAATACATAAAACCATACTGAAATGTCAAGCAGTGCCAGACCAACTACCACCAGACCCATTACAGCCCCACTGCGAAAAGCAACTTTTAAACCTTTATCCAAAGATTGTCGGGCTGCATTGGCAGTTCGGGCAGAGGCCATGGTTGCGGTTTTCATTCCAAAAAAACCGGCTAAGCCGGAAAAGAACCCCCCTGTAATGAAGGCAAAAGGTACCCAGGGGTTTTGCAATTCAAAACCATAGGCCAGGATGGCAAAAACTATGAAAAGAATTAAAAAGAAAACTCCCACAATCTTATATTGCTGCTTTAAATAAGCCATAGCTCCTGTGGAAACGTGATTGGCAATTTTTTTCATCATATCCGTACCTTCATCCTCACTTTTCACCTGCTTAAAGAAAAACCAGGCAAATAGCAGAGCCAGGATGGCAGTACCCGGAATGATCCAGAATATACTTATCATATTATTTAATTTTTATATTTCAAAATGATTAATTATTAAATTCTAAAATCCTAAGGTTAAGGCAGATCGCCACCAGACATAATACTTGCTTTCCAGTTCCTCTCTGGAGGGAAATGGATAATACAAGATGGTTTTTTGATCACCCACAAAGAAACCGTTTTTGCAGGTACGGTAAAGGATTTCTCCTTTAAACATCCTGATCACGGTTTTGGTAAGTTTATCATGCTGATTGGTCAATCCGATCAAACAGTCTCTCAAGTGGGGAATATTGGAATAAGGAAGATTTTCAGATGTGCCTTCCACCGGATCTTCAGCCAAACCATTCAGATCCAGCTCCACAAAAAACAAACGGGGTAATGAAACGTGATGGGAGGTATCAGTAACCCTGAGCAAGAAATCATAAGGTTCTAAAATACTGGCTACCCTTACTGTCACCGGAGATAACTCCTGGTATAAATGCAAGTGATTTTCCCGGGTTTTTTGATAAGAGGCCTGTTGCAACTCCAGTACACGACCATCATCAGTGGTAAGGTACAAACTTTTCAATGATTCCAGAGGAATGGTTTCCATCACCCTGTAAATAGATAAATAAACTGACCTTTTGGGTGTGCCATCCTGATGGGGAACACATCTTCTTTCGATATACTCCCGAGATACATAATCCCCAATTTTATCCTGGTCAACTTCAAAAAACACTGCTTGCCCACGTGTTCTTTTTTTGGTACCAACAGCCTGATACTTGCCAAATTCCTCTGGAGGCAACATGGAGGAAATCAAGGCTTCAGGGGTTACAGAAAGATAAAGATATCGTTTCATTGTGATTTATATTTTTTGAACTGTTAAAAAACTCGCTTCAGAATTGATGTATAACATAGCTTTTTTGGACATTTTATAGCTGCTTTAATTATAATTGATGGTAATATATTGATAATACTACATAGTAACCAAGTATTTTATGGTATTTATCTAATAATCAATCGCGACAAATGTAAAGAAGTATATGTGTAAAGCAAAATATTAATATTAACTTTTTCCTGATGAAATGTAAGAAATTCGGCTAATTTCTATAAATATGAATGATTCAATGGCTCCATTTTTAATCAAAATAAAAAGTGTATAGCACAGGAATTAGATGTGCTTGATTTTTACGTTCTTAGGAGGTAACTCACCCCATTTTCAATTGGCAGGATGAAAAGCAGGAAAAATCTTTTTCATTTTATGCCAGAAAAATACATGCTTATATTTTATGATAAAATAGGCACATTTAAGACTATTAAAGGCTGATTTTCAGCCAAGCCGGAGCGAACTTGTAAATAATTTAGAAATAATGAAACAATAAAATCATTTTTTCCTAATTTTATTGTTTAAACACCTATTGTAAATTTTTTTTCACTAGGTTGCCAGTTCATTTGTATATTGTTTAATCAGTATTTATTTAATCAGGAATTGAAAGTTTATTTGGCCTTATGAAATCAAAATATTGAAGACGCTAAAATATAAATATTTGAAGGTAATCGCTCATGATGGAAAGTCCGGACTATAACAAGCAAAAATTACTGGAAGAAAAAATCAGTCAATTAGAAGCTGAGAATAATCGTCTTCAACAAAGCTTATGTAGACAAGAGCAAAAACTAAAGGAATATAATAACTATCTGGATGATATTCCTCAAATGATATCTTATACAGACAAAACATTGAGGTACCGTTTTGTAAATAAAGCTTATGAAAAGAATTTTTCGGTAAAGGCTGAAGCATTAATTGGACAGGAGATTAAAAATATCATAGGAAAAGAAGCTTTCAATGCGGCTTATCCACACATAAAAAAGGTGCTTGGTGGGGAAGAGGTGAAATATGTAGAGCATTTGACCTATAAAAACCAGGCAGAAAGAATAATACAAGGCCATTTACTTCCGGATTATCGTAATGGAAGCATTGAGGGGTATTTTGCTATACTTACAGATATTACAGAGGAACTGGCCCGGCACGAAAAAATAAAACAGGCCGAAGATAAGTTCAGATTGTTTGCTGCCAAATTCAAGGAGGTGATCTGGACCACCGACCTTTCTTTCAAGGTTACTTTCACGAATGACAACACCCAAAAGGTTTTCGGACTGACGGCCAGTGAGTCAATTGGAATGTCCCTCGATCAAATGTTTCCTGAACATTCCCGGCAACAAATCACCCACATTTTTAATCAACAATTGAATAAACTTAAAAATGGTGAGCCAGCGGATACTCCGGTAGTGATAGAGGTGGAAGCTGTTCATAAAAAAAATCACCTTATTTGGGTCGAAATAGAAGCAGACTTCCTTTTTAATGAAAATCACCAACCGGTGGGTCTGGCCGGCCTGACCCGTGATATATCTGAGAGAAAAAGTTACGAACTGGAACTGGCAAAAAGAAAAGAACAGCTACAATTGGTTTGGGATATATCAGTTGATGGTTTCTTAATATTAAATAGATCTGGCACCATTAAAGAAGTCAACCCAAAATATTGTGAAATGGTGGCAATGTCCCGTGACCAATTAATTAACCAGCCTTTTACCCTGGTATATCCTCCGGAATTTCGGAACAAGGCTCTTGAAAACTTCAAAAAATTATTTCAGTTGGGAGATCTTGAACAGGTTTTTCAGGTGGAATTTCATAGATGGGATGGAAAACTTGTTTTTTTGGATGCCAGGATCAAAGAAATGCAATATGAAGGGGAGTGGGCATTTTTATATTGTATCAGAGATATTACCAGGCAAAAAGAAGACGAAATAAAACTGCGAAAAAGCGAGGAATTCTTCAGGTTGTTTGCCGACAACTCCAGTGATCTGATTACTATGTTTGAAGATGAAAGTCCTGTATATGCCAGCCCGTCTATTAAAGACTTATTGGGTTATGAGCCGGATGAATTTTTGCAGCTTAATCACCTTGATTTAATCCATCCGGAAGACAGGGAAAAGGTGATAGCACAAATCAGGCAAAGCAAAACCAAAAAGTTCAACCATCGTCTTCGGTATATTTATCGTCAGCAACATAAATGCGGTAAATACCGCTGGTTGGAGACTTTTGAACGTAAAAAGATCACTAAGGGGAACAAGGTTATAACCATCCTGAATACCAGGGATATTACGGAACAAAAAGTGGCCGAGGAAAACCTGAAAAAAGAGGAACGCAAATTAAAGCTTATTGCTCAAAATATAGATCAGGTTGTATGGTTAAGGGATAATCAACAGTTTCATTATATCAGTCCTGCTTTTGAAAAAATCTGGGAAATATCTTTAGATAGTCTTCGGTTGAATCCGGATTATTTTATACATTCCATTCATCAGGAAGATCTCCCCAGAATAAAGGAAAAACTGAAGAATACCCAAAAGAACCAGGGAAAATTTGATGAACAATATCGGATTATCACCCCTGATAAGAAGATCAAATGGATATGGGCCCGAACCATACAGGTAGAAGATAATCCTCACTTAAGAGTAGGAGTGGCCCATGATATCACTGCCATTAAAAATTATGAAGAGCAATTGATCCAAGCCAATGAAGAGCTTGACAGCTTTGTTTACCGGGTGTCTCATGACCTTCGTGCTCCAATTACTTCCGCTTTAGGATTATCAAGATTAATGCAGGTAGAAAAGGATATTAATGAAATAAACCAGTATGCTCAGCTTCAGGAAAGAAGCTTGCTAAAGCTTGACCATTTTATCCGGGAAATATTGGATTATTCCCGCAATTCCCGTCTGTTTATTCAGAAATCAGAAATAGATTTTAAAGCATTGATCGAAGAAATCGTCACCAATCTCAACCAAAATTCCGAATATGCCAAAATTCGATTTCAGCTGAAAATGGAAAATAATTACCAGTTCGTGAGTGATGCTTTCAGGATCAAGGTGATCATGAACAACCTGATTGCCAATGCTTTTAAATTCCGGAATCCTTATATTTCCCGGCAGTTGGTAGAAGTGCAGGTAACCATGGGACCCACCACCCAGGTAAAGATCATTGACAATGGACAGGGTATTGCCGAAGAACATCATGGGAAAATCTTTGAAATGTTCTACCGGGCCACCCAAATGAATTCAGGTTCAGGCATTGGATTATACATTGTGCGGGAATCTCTGAAGAAGATCCATGGAAAAATTGAGGTTCAGAGTATTTATGGCGAAGGTTCTACCTTTATTCTTACCTTACCTGACTTGAAAAACATGGACAATTCCGTTGAATTATCTTAACCCTTGAAGAAATTTTACTCTTTGCTGTACCTTCCATTGCTCCGCGCTGAACAAGTAGCCTAAACTGGAAATCCGCCGGGGATACCAAAATCCAATCCAGCTTTCTGTGGCATCATGGGCCCCATCATTATAGGTATTGGGATTAGTTATATTTCAATCAAAGGTATAATGTGCAGTGGAGGGTAGTATACCATACCAGTAAGATGCCACCAGGTCTGATACCATCACTTTGCTAAACCAGGTTACGCTTTCCTCTGAAGAAAGCTTGATTCCATAAGTTTAAAATGGTTCCCACTGCCTTCAGCCATACTGGCCAGAGACAGGTAAGTTTGGGAAGCAGCGATATCCCTGAATAGCAGCAGATCGGTTTTTCTGCCATAATTTCCAGGAGCGAAGCCTGCTTTTTCGGGCTGGATCATAAGGGATCTTATTCAGACCCACATTTACCCGCCCGGAAAGGTCCTGGCTTGTATTGTTGGAATAGAGAATGATCAGATAAAAAAGTGGAGTAATCTGTGTTTTAATTAAGGCTTCCTGTCCCAGATTGTCAGTAGGAGTAAATGGAGAAACCAGTGTAGCTGAAACATGTAAGCCATCTTTATTATGTCGGGATATTTTCATAGAGGTCACTCCCAAAACCAATTACTAATTAATATAATGAAATTTGAGCTCTGATTTTTAATTAATAGATTTACCCAAAAGTCTGAAAATTATGAAAAATATCTGGATCATCTTGATCTTTTTTTTAAGCCCTTTATTACATCTTTCTGGCCAGAACAGTGATGAAAATTTTTTTAATCAGGAAATGATGCCGATTGGAGCCTATTATTATCCCGAGCATTGGCCTTCAGAGCAGTGGGAATGGGATTTGACTAAAATGGCTGATCTGGGATTCCAGTTTACCCATTTTGGGGAATTTGCCTGGTCTATGATGGAGCCGGAGGAAGGCAAGTTTAATTTTGAATGGTTGGATAGGGCTGTTTCGCTGGCTAATAAAAATGGTTTGAAAGTGATCATGTGTACCCCAACACCTACACCACCAGCCTGGCTGACCCATAAACATCCGGAAATTTTGATTGTAAATGATCAGGGAATACAGCAGCAGCATGGTTCCAGATTGCATGTTTCCTACAATCACCCAGTGTACCTGGATTATGTAGAAAAAATCGTAACAGAACTAGGCCGGCGATATGGCCAGGACGATCGTATCTGGGGCTGGCAGCTGGATAATGAACCCCATTATGGTACCCTGTACGATTATTCAGACTACCAGGAAAATGCTTTCCAGCAATGGCTCCAGCAAAAATATCATTCCATTGATCAATTGAATAAGGCCTGGGGAGCTGCTTTCTGGAGCCAGAATTATAATGATTTTTCTCAAATACAGATACCTAATGCCAAAAAGGCTCCACAGGGAGCAAACCAACATGCTTTACTTGATTTTCAACGGTTTACCGCTGATGAACTGGCTCAGGCCCTTAGGTTTCAGGCTAATATATTAAGAAAATTGATTTCCTCTGATCAGTGGATCACTACCAATTATGCTTACTTTAAATTTTTACCTTCAGTAGACCTGTTTCGTAACAGGGATGATCTCGATTTTGCTTCTCATACAATGTACCTGCTTAGTACCGCCCTAAATTACCCTGAAGGTAGGCTGGGCCACCGACTGGGTAGTGGACTGGAATTGGCTTTTTCCAATGAAATGGCAAAATCTGTCAATGGCTATACTGGAATCATGGAACTACAGCCAGGACAAATTAACTGGGGGCAATATAATGCCCAGCCCCTGCCCGGAGCAGTGAAAATGTGGATCTGGCACAGCTTTGCTTTAGGAGATGAATTTACCTGCACTTACCGTTTCCGTCAGCCCTTATTTGGCAGTGAACAATTTCACAAGGGCATATTGGAGCCGGATGGAATCACCGTTTCTCCTGGTGGCAAAGAATACCTGGAAGCAATAAGCGAAATCAAAAGTTTATCTGAAACCTCAGCAAAAGAACCAAATGAATATGCTGGCAGACGCACTGCTTTTTTGTGGAACCAGGATAACCTGTGGGACATAGAAAATTACCGGCATCATCAGGATTGGGATACCTGGCAACATTATTATCGGTATTATGAAATATTGAAAATGATGGGGGCACCGGTGACTTTCCTAACTGAGCAGGATGAATTTGATCAGGAAAAATATCCTTTTATGGTTGCACCGGCTTATCAGTTGGTGAATGATCAATTGATTGACAGGTGGAAAAATTATGTGCAGAAGGGAGGTCATTTGATATTGACCAGTCGAACCGGAATGAAAGATAAAAAGGGCCATCTATGGGAAAAACCCTTACAGGCACCGGTTTATGATCTGATTGGGGCCCGCATAAAGTATTACGATCACCTGCCTCCGGGCCAAAAAGGGCAGCTGAGATTTGGTCAGCAGTCTTATGATTGGAAAATATGGGGAGACATTTTAGAGCCTGCATCAGGAGAAACCTGGGCCACTTATCAGGACCAGTTTTATGAAGGGAAATCTGCCATAGTGCATCACAAAACAGGAATGGGCAGTGTAACTTATATAGGAGCCTGGTCAGATAAGGGCGATCTGGAGAATCATACGCTTAGGCAGGTTTTTCAGCAAAAGGCAACCAAAGTGCTGGATCAGCTGCCTTATGTATTTACCGAATGGAGAGACGGTTATTGGGTAACAGTGAATTATCGTTCTGAACCGGTGGAGGCCCATATTTCTGACAATGCCACCATCTTATTTGGGCAAAAACTTTTACAACCGGGGCAATATGTAGTGTGGCAGGAGAATTAAGTTTATTGAACCAAAGAAACCTGGTTTTGATAAGGAAAAATCGTTAGCGACCACAGACTATCATAGTTCTTTTGCGATTGCTATTTGAGAATGAAACCTCATATTAATTGTTATTTTTTATAATTTCGGTATATTATTAAAAGAATTAAATTCAGATAAACACTTACTCATTTCCTAGTATCAAATTTTTTTTTATTGTCCCTGCTTTTAAACTTTGCATATTGGTTTTGTTATATAGTATTTTTAATTAAATCTTACATCTTAAGGAAAATAACTTTATTAGGAATATTTAATAGTCTGATTTTGATTAATTTGGCTCCTGAAATTTCCACCTTCTTATCCTTGAAATATGAGTGCCATATCAAAATTTGCTCCCCCGGAAAAGAACTCAGATGAGGAAATCAGAAATGATTTCGATCTTATCCATGGTCAGACTTATTTGAATGACCTTTTCAATGCTATAGCCAGTGCTGCTGTTATCCTTAATAGCCACCGGCAGATTGTATTCGCCAATCAGAATTTTTTGGAAATTTTAGGTCTTGATCGTATTGAACCTATTCTAGGTAAAAGGCCGGGTGAAACCATCAACTGTATAAATTCAATGAATAATACTGGTGGTTGTGGTACTTCGGAAAATTGCCGGGTATGTGGTGCGGTGAATGCTATTTTGGCTAGCCAGAAAGGACATCAAAGGGTTCAGAAAGATGCCCTTATTACTTCCAAAGTGAATGAAATAACAGCCAGTTGGGATTTAATGGTTACCGCACATCCAATCAGCATAGAATTCAATACTTATACAGTTTTAACCCTGCAGGATATCAGTCATAGCAAGCGAAAGCTGAATATGGAACGTGTTTTTTTTCATGATATCTATAATTCGGTGGGAGGGGTGAATGGATTGATCAACCTGGTAAAAAACATGGATAATAAAAATGATGGGGCAGAACTGATCAATCTATCCTACAAATTGAGTCAGCAGCTTCTGGAGGAGATTTCTTCCTACAGGTATTTTGCCCTGGCCGAAAAAGGTGAACTGGAATTGGATATTCAAAAATTGAATACAAATTCCTTCTTAAAAGACATGGTAGATAAAATAAGATTCCACAAAGTAGCAGATAATAAGCTGATTGAAATAGATCCGGAATCCAGCGATATTTTTATTAAAACGGATCCCACCATCCTGTCCCGAATCGTACTGAATATGCTAAAAAATGCTCTGGAAGCTACAATTGATGGTTATGAAGTAAAAATTGGAGCTGCCTTGCTTGAATCAGGACGGTTGAGATTTTGGGTACATAATGTTACCTACATTGTAAAAGATATTCAGATGCAGATCTTTCAAAGGTCCTTTTCCACCAAAGGTAAAAATCGGGGAATAGGAACCTACAGCATCAAGTTATTGGGAGAGAAATACCTCAAGGGTAAAGTGGGTTTTACTACGGATGAAAATAAGGGTACTGTTTTTTATATTGATTTGCCTTTAGAATTATCGGAATAGTGAATTTTTGATAGTTTCCGCTGCAAATAACTTAATCTGGCTGCATTTTAACTTACATATTTGGTATAAGCAGCAATCCATTTACCATTAAGATGAAATCTTCAATTAATTATTGGGCAGTTTTAGTTTGCTATCCTCGGTCAGCGGTCAAAGAATAAAGCTCGTTTTTACATAAAACCCAAATTCTTGGCTATTTTTACCAAATATTAATATCCACGATCATGAACAAAAACCTAATCATTTATCCGGTAAGCCTGTTGATTTTTACCCTGTTTAATTATTGCAGCCCATCCCAATCCAAAGAAAATGAATGGATTCAATTGTTTAACGGCCAGGATCTTTCTGGTTGGACTCCAAAAATAAGAGGATATGCCATGGGTGAAAATTTCGGTAATACCTTTAAAGTGGAAGATGGCCTGCTTAAGGTATCTTATGAGGGCTATGATAAATTTAATCAACGATTTGGTCATTTGTTCTATGAAAATGAATTTTCAAATTATCTCTTCAGGGCTGAATATCGTTTTGTAGGTGATCAGTGCCCGGAAGGACCAGGATGGGCCATACGCAATAGTGGAGTGATGATCCATGGCCAGGATCCTTCCACAATGACCAAAGATCAAAGTTTTCCTGTTTCCATAGAGGTTCAGTTATTAGGAGGAAATGGGACAGACCCCAGAACTACCGGTAATTTATGCACTCCAGGCACTAATGTGGTGATGGATGAAGAGCTATTTACTACTCATTGTATTAATTCCAGTTCTCAAACCTACCATGGGGATCAATGGGTAACTGTAGAAATCGAAGTAAGGGGAAATCAACTGATCAAACATATTATCAATGGAGATACAGTGCTAAATTATAAGCAACCCCAACTTGATCCGGAAGATCCTGATGCTCAAAGATTATTGGAAAAGGGTAGTTCACTTATGCTTACCGGAGGCACTATTTCGCTACAATCGGAAAGCCATCCCATAGAGTTCAGAAAAGTTGAATTGATGCCTTTGGAGGAGAGGTAATTGGAAATGTTAAAGCATTCCATCAAGGCACCAGATCGGGCCTGCCGGTTTTTATCAATAATAAAAGGTTACACTTTGATCTTAATGTTTAATTCGGTTTCCGTTTTTTCTTTAAAATAGTTTAACAGCTTGAGCATAGCCACCTCATCGGTTTGATGCATAAAAAAGTAGACTTCTTCCAGACCATGTTCAGACCATTGCTTTATTCGTTCTACCCATTGATCGATCCTTTGATAATCAGATGCATGAAGATTATTGCCTACAAATCTCACCATAATCCTGCTGGTAGACACCATCATATGAACTACATCTCTGCGACCAGGAGCATCGGTAATCACCAGAAAAAACCCCTTCTCCTTCAGTTGATGATAAGTCTCTTCCATCAATTGTGGCTGGGAAAACCAATCGGGATGCCTTATTTCCACTGCAAACGATATATCCCGGGGCAGCCGGTCAATATATTTTTGGAAATCTTCCGATTTTTTAGGAGCAAATCGATCAGATAATTGCATAAAAATAATTCCCAGTTTTTGATCCAACTGATATACCCTGCTGAGAAAATCATCTGTCAGCCTTTCTGTATTACGAAGGTAATAACGATGGGTGATGGATTGATAAAGTTTGGGACAAAACTTAAAATGATCAGGTACCTGGTTTTTCCATTTATTGATCCAGGATTCCGGAGGAAATCGATGGAAGGTAGCATTGAGTTCTATAGAATTAAATAAGCGGGTATATTGAGTTAGAAAATCTTTTTCCCTGGCTTCCTGAGGATAAATAGTACCTATCCACTCTTTTTTACCAAATTTGGTGCCTCCGAAATAGACCTTAACCGGTTGTTTGGCAGAAATATATGCTTTAAAGTAATGATCTGTTAATGGGTGATCTGCTGGTAAACTAAGATCCTCTGACTGAAAATCTGTTGTACGACCAAATTTCATTTTTTTTTAAAAAAACAACCTTTAGATCAGATTGTTTTCCTTTTCTGCCTTTTGGTCTGGAATTGTTTATTTCAATGTTTGCTGATTGATCCAGTATTTACAGGCAATGATCAGTTTATCCCAACTTTTCAGCTTATTCAGGCTTTTGCCACTATAACTGGGTAAAACTTTGTTACTTATCCAAAATAACATCATAGAAAGTCGTCGTTTAATCATTTTGATCACCGTATAGTGGTTTTTTCTAAAATGTACTATATTAATATTAAGCCAAATCAAGGTATGGAAAAATGTAATCAACAAACAGGAAATTTAAAAAACTTATTTTTATCATACTATGAACAAAAAACAGTTCTTATATTTGTTTTGAAGATATGAAAAAAAACCATTATGTTGCACTTATATTGATCATTATGTCTGGTTTTATGCAATGTACTCCTTCATCTAACCAGGATTTCGAACTCCAACCAGGAGATCTTTTATTTCAGGATGGTGATTGTGGTGATTTTTGCCAGGCCATCCGGGCTGTGACCCAGGGAGTTGATGGACATGATTTTTCTCATGTGGGGATTGTATATCCTTCAGAACAATCGAAATATAAAGTACTTGAAGCCATTTCTGAAGGTGTGGTTTTTACACCCATTGATCAGTTTTTACAAAGAAATAGAGATACTGAAGGACGGCCGAAAGTGGTAGTGGGCAGGCTTAAGCAACCCTATCAATCTCTCATACCAAAAGCATTGCAAAATGGCCTCCAATACTTGCATAAGCCGTATGACGATGTTTTTGATATCAATAATGATGCCTACTATTGTTCTGAACTTGTTTATTACATGTTTTTACAGGCCAATCAGCAACAACCAGTTTTTGAATTAAATCCTATGACTTTCAAAGACCCTTATACCGGGACTACTTTTCCAGTTTGGGTGGAATATTATCGTAACCTGGATCAGGCTATTCCGGAAGGTCAGCCTGGATTGAATCCAGGTAGTATATCCCGCTCGGAAAAGCTGGAAATATTCTATCCATACACCAATTTTCATAAACAAATGACTGTATTGGAGTCAGGTAATTAAGAAAACAGGGGAATATTTTTAGCTGAGACTCTAAACCAAACATCCGTAGTGATTATTCACTAAGATATTCCTGATTTTTTTGTCATAATAAATGTTTTTTTTATTATTATTTTATTCTATCTTTCCTAAGAAATCACAATAAAAGTTGAATTATGATGGCTAACCTGGCTGATTGGTGGAGTTTATTAGCTACTGTGGAAAAATTTTATTGGGCTTTGGCTGTTCCATTTACCTTGATCTTTATTTTCCAAATGATCCTCTCTTTGACCGGAGGCGATGCAGACGTTGATTCTGACCTGGATGCTGATACAGATGCAGATCATGGAGATGGGTTTCATCTTTTTTCCCTGAAAAATCTGGTTGGGTTTTTCACTGTCTTTTCCTGGACCGGAATAGCTGCCTTGCAATCCAACATGGCCCTTTTTCTGGTTATAGTCATTTCATTGATATCAGGATTGATTATGATGGTTGTAATGGCCTCTATGTTTTATTTTATGGCCAAATTAACTGATAGTGGCACCATGGACATGTGGAATGCAGTGGGACAAACCGGGGAAGTATACCTTTTTATTCCGGCCCGCAGAAATAAAAGCGGTAAGATCATGGTTAATGTACAGGGAACCCTGCGAGAGTTGGATGCCATCACTGATGATGTCGAGGATATCCCTACCGGAAGCATGGTACAGGTGTTGGATATCATCAATAACCAACTGCTGTTGGTAACTAAAAATCTATTCTAAAATTTCAACTAAATCATTTAAAAATTATTAAACCATGGATTATTTATTGCTAGTAATTGCAGCCGCAGTAGTTTTTGTATTTATACTAATGGTGTCCTTATTTAAAAGGTACAAAAGGTGTCCCTCAGATAAAATCCTGGTGGTATATGGCAAAGTGGGAAAAAGTGAATTGGGAGATGGTCGATCTGCTAAATGTATACATGGAGGTGCGGCATTTGTCTGGCCGGTGATTCAGGATTATGAATATCTGGAACTGACCCCTGCTTCTATAGAAGTAAATCTGACCAACGCCCTGAGTAAGCAAAATATCAGGGTGGATGTACCTTCAAGATTTACTATTGGTATATCAACTGAGCCGGGTGTGATGAATAATGCAGCGGAAAGATTGCTGGGATTGTCACAGCAACAAATTCTGGATCTGGCCAAGGATATTATTTTTGGTCAATTGCGACTGGTGGTAGCTACCATGGATATTGAAGAGATCAACAGTAACCGGGATAAATTTTTAGCTAATGTAGCTTCTAATGTGGAAGCAGAATTAAAAAAGATTGGTTTAAAGCTGATCAATGTTAACGTTACTGATATTAAGGATGAGTCCGGATATATTGAAGCTCTGGGTAAAGAAGCTGCGGCCAAAGCCATCAATGATGCCCGTAAAAGTGTTGCAGAAAAAAACAGGGATGGTTCTATTGGAGAAGCTATGGCCACCAAAGATGAACGGGTACAAGTCTCGGCAGCTAATGCAGATGCCAAAATCGGAGAAGCAGAAGCAGCTCAGAAAGAAAGAATTCAAATGGCAGCAGCAGACTCCAAAGCCAGAATAGGGGAGGCAGATTCCAATGCCGATGCCAGGATTGGACAAGCAGAAGCAGAAAGACTGGAAAGGATCAAATTATCTGAGGCAAATGCCAAGGCCGTAGAAGGGGAAAATACAGCCAAGATTGAAATTGCCGATTCAGAATCAGAAAGAAGGACCAGGGAAGCTGAGGCACTGAGAAAAGCAGTTGCCGCTGAAAAGGTAAGCCAGGCCCGGGCTCTGGAAGAAGCTTATCTTTCAGAAAAAGGAGCTGAAATAGCCAGAGCAGAAAGAGATAAAGCCAGTCAGGAAGCGAACGTGGTGGTGCCTGCAGAAATTGAAAAAAGAAAGGTGGAGATTGCTGCAGAGGCTGAGGCAGAAAGAATCCGTCGCAATGCCAAAGGTGAGGCAGACGGCCTGTTATTCAAGAGGCAGGCAGAAGCACAGGGATTGCTGGAAATACTGACCAAACAGGCTGAAGGTTTGGAAAAGATAGTAAAATCAGCCGGAGGGGATGCTCGCAATGCAGTATTGCTGATGATTGTAGATAAATTGCCGGAATTAATAAAAATGCAAACTGAGGCCATTAAAAATATTAAGATCGATAAGATCACTGTTTGGGATGGAAATCAAAATGGTGAGGGGAAATCATCCACCGCCAACTTTATTTCAGGCTTGTATAAATCAGTGCCTCCTTTACAGGAAATGTTCAATATGGCAGGTATGGATCTGCCAGAGTATTTAAAGGGAAAAGAAAAAGATGAGGAACCTCTGATTGATCCTGATGTGGTGAAAGGTACTACAGATACCAGGGCCAATGATATTCAGAAAAATGAGCTGTGACAGAATAATAAGTAAAAAGATCGGATAAGATGTTTGTTGGGGTATGGTAGTGATGAGGAGGATGGTGGCTGTCTGCCTCATTATTGACATGCTACCTTACCCGATCTTTTTTTCTGCCGTACAGGCCTTATTTTTTGACTTGTTAAAATAGTATGCTGAAAGATGACCAAATTAAAATTATACCTGATCAGTCATTACCAGCATCCAGTTAGCCAACCAACTGATAATATGCGAAATTAACTTTCTTGTTTTACAGATGGATTATCCCTGTGAATATAACTACTGCCTGACTGAAGAAGCTGGATCAATTTTTAAATTCAGAATAAACAGTTTCCCCATTTATTTCAATTTTTGATATGTGTCTGACAGAATTGCCGGGATCCAATGGGGTCCAGTAATTAGGAAATTTAAGAGTTACCTTTTGGTTGATCAGGGTTTCCCGTAGTTTATTGAGCTGCAGTCCTCTTTCTAATCCACGATTCACGTAGAACAGCTCATCACGTTCATTCAAACGGATAAAAATGTCTTTTTCACCACCTTCCCGAATTACAAATACAGTTCCGGTGGCAGCCAGACATTCTTCCTCAGATGGAATGGGTACCGGCTTCAATACAAAAAATGCCATACTCAATATCAAAGCGAAAAATATCAGGAAGCGTAACTTTTTGATCATAACTGTAGTTGTTTTCTTCTAAAATAAATATATTTTGAAAGAAATAAAACAGGTCTCTTCAACAAGGGCATATCAATTCAGGTAGGGTTTATCTTTGTTTGGCAAACCTTTTGATAAAAAAATTTATTTTTTTATGATTTTTTATACCTGAAGATTTGTTGGATGTGATTGAATGTCAGATAATTCAAGTAGCATATTTGATATTTGATTTTGACATTTAATTGCTATTTCTTCAATTCGCTTTCTGATTTCAAAGCGGATCCGCCATCTTCCTGGATGATATAATAAGCCGGATTTTCCCTGGATCCATTGCGGGTGATTTCATTTCCTTTGATCTTGCGGGTAACTTTTTTTTCAAATACACTTTTTACTTGTCCTGATGCAGTTCCATTGCCCCAATTCCATTTCACATGCTCACCTTGTTTGAATTTTGCCATAACAGATTTATTAATACAGGTCACGAATCGTTTTATATAAATAAAACTTTTACAGGTGTTTTGTTTTCCCACCAGTTTAACCTGCCATCTCCTGGCTTTTGGCACACATGTAAGCTATCAGTTTAATTCAGGTTTCCTGGATATCATTTCGTTCAGATAATTTGAAAAAGTCTGATCTATTCCTTCTTTTTGCCGGATAAATTGTTGATTGGTTTGATTGGGTTGGGAATTCCAGCGGCATCCTTTTTCAGGGTCAAATTCCAGGTATCCCGGTCCTAAATTGGTCAGGAAATCGCCTAAACCTTCTACGGCATAATAAACGGTGACCAGGTCCCAGCTAGGACGTTGATCAGATAGTGTTTTTTGTTGTGCCTGCCACAACCAATCCCGGTAAGCAGTTCTGACTATATTACCGGGAGGGGAGCTTTTTAAAGACTTGCCGGTCATGACTTGATGGCCGCCATCCACAAATACAGTAGGTGCGGGAAAGTGTTTCACCAGGTAATCAGTATATGGAGCAGTATTATTGAAAAAGAAGTTCCAATCCCGGGTATAATTATTTTCCGGGTTGCTGGCCCGTAAAGCGCCCAGGGCAATCCATCTTTTGATCTTTTGAACGATTAACTCCTGACCGGATAGGGGAGAGATATCGTCTGGTGGGGAAACCAGCAAATCATACAGTCCTTTGGTGTGTCCCACAGTGATATAAGTGACTGATTGATCCGGTTGATCATTGAGTATTTTTCTGGTAAGCCTGCTTTGTTCAGGAGCATCCAGGTTATGAATTATGGCATTCCCATAAGCTGAAGTATCCTTGGCCAGCTTTTCAGCGGTCATCTTATCGACCGGATCTCCTACTTCATCATGATGGTTTGCTCCTATTGGAATATTCAGTCGACCATAATAAATATTTATAGCTTCAATAACGCCGGCTCCATAAGGCACCTTACCTGAGCTGTAAATGCAACCCAGGATTTTAGCCTTACCCTGATCGGCATATTGATGTAAAAGGGCTAACGCTCCCACATCATCACAATCAGATCCCATATCTGTATCAAAAATGATGGGGACCGGTTTGTCAGGTTGGGCCGTTACTTTTATGATAGTAGTAATAAAGATCAGCAGGAGGAACAATCTCATTGCCTGTTTTTATTTTAGTTTATAATTCTTGGTTTTTCAGCAATTAAAGATAAATTTAAGGAAAAATTAAAATGCGCCTTTATAATTTGTAATAATATATTTAAGCTGATTATTAAAACCAATTACCTGTAAGTATATTTACAGGAATGCCAGATAGGTTGAAAGAAAAAGAAAAAGAGTTGAATTACTAATCATATGAAATATTTCATACTTCTATTTGCTGTTGTATGCACAGGTATGGCCTGTTTCAGTTGCAAAAGTCCTCAACCGGAACCACCTCCTAACATCATTTTAATTATGGCCGATGATTTGGGCTATGGAGGCATCGGGTGTTTTGGTAACCAGCAAGTGCAGACTCCGCACCTGGATAAATTGGCTGTTGAGGGCATTAAGTTTACCGATTTTCATGCAAATGGTCCTGTTTGTACTCCTACCAGGGCAGCTTTAATCACGGGTCGGTATCAACAACGGGCTGGTTTGGAAGGTGTAATATATGTAAGGGGAGATACACGTGAGACAGGTTTGGATACCACACATCTTAGTATAGCTGAAGTGATGAAGAAGCATGGTTATACCACCGGCATGATGGGTAAGTGGCACCTGGGATATGATCAGGAATATAACCCGGTGTATCATGGTTTTGATCAGTTCTATGGCTATCGCAGTGGCAATGTAGATTACCATTCCCATTATGACAATGCAGGAATCTATGACTGGTTTCACCAGACGGATACATTGGTAGAACAAGGATATGTGACAGACCTGATCACACAACATTCAGTGGATTTTATTAACCAAAACCGGGAGCAGCCATTTTTTCTGCTGGTGAATCATGAGGCTCCACATGTTCCTTTCCAGGGAAGAAATGATCCGGCTTATCGTTTTCCCGACCAGGAATTCTCCTATCATGGACCGGTAGAAGATCAGCATCGGGCTTATAAGGAAATGATCGAAGTGATGGATGAAGGAATAGGGGAAATTGTGCAAGCTGTTAAACAAAATGGATTGGCTGAGCGTACCCTGGTCATCTTCCTGTCTGATAATGGTGGCTTGAATGGATATGGAGACAATGGCCCTTTGAATGGTGCCAAGGGCAACCTTTATGAAGGAGGACACCGGGTGCCAGCTATAGCCTGGTGGCCAGATAAAATTCAGCCAGGTGTTTCAGATCAGCTTTTAATGAGTTTTGACCTGTTTCCAACAGTTTTGTCGGTTTGTGCCATTGATCCTGCTCAGTATGAGTTGGATGGGGTGGATTTTTCATCGGTTTTATTTGACCAGGCGGACCTGCCTGAGCGTGATCTTTTCTGGCGCTACCGTGATCAGAAGGCGGTAAGGTCTGACTCAATTAAATTGTTGATTACAAAGCAGGATACTTTATTGTTTAATCTTTACCGTGATCTGGCCGAACAAAATTCTATTAAAAATAAGTCTGTCAAAGATCGAATGTTACAAAAACTGGAACAATGGGAAAATGAAATGGCACAGTATAGAAAGAAAACCAGCTAAAAAGCTTAAATAATTAAATTCCGGCAAAACATTTAATTAAAATTTATCATTAAAGACTAAGACGAATAAATAAAATCTGATATTATGAAAACTGCTGAAATACATTTGAAAAAAGGCGGTGTCCTGAAAGTGCAATTTTTTGACAAGGATGCTCCCAAAACAGTAGAAAACTTCATTGATCTGGCTGAAAAGGGGTTTTACGACGGATTGACATTTCATCGGGTCATTCCCGGGTTTGTGATTCAGGGGGGCTGTCCGGAAGGAACAGGGGCTGGTGGACCTGGATACCATATAGATTGTGAGTTGGAGGGAGATAATCAATATCATGACCGTGGGGTGTTGTCCATGGCTCATGCCGGCAGAAATACGGGTGGCTCCCAATTTTTTATTTGTCATAACCGTGAGAGTACGGCGCATTTGGATCGTAATCATACAGTTTTTGGCAAAGTAGTGGCAGGTTTAGACTTGATTGATACGATTAAGCAGGGGGATGTGATGGAGAAGGTGGTGGTTAAATAATAAGCTTTTTCTGAGTTCTGAACATGGATTATTAACAGTTGTTTGCGGTCACAGAATTTGAGACCTTTCCGGCTCTGGCCGTAGGTTTGCTGTCTGTACCTTTATAGGCATTTTTTTGTCTCAATTATGCCAATTGATGTTTTTCATAATTTCTAATTCCTTGATAAATTCTTCTCTCTTCATTTTATGAAATTCTGATTTAGATTGATAAGTCAAATGAATCATAACTTCCTTTTTATTGCTGCTCCTTATCAGTCCGTCAATAGCTTCTTCGTTACTGAATCATATAGAAGGGTCGTACATATTTATTACTGCAAAAGGATGTTCTAATGATAAAAGCATCCTCCGAAATAACCATCATAAGCCAACGTTTTTCAAACTTCAACTGAAAGGTATTCTACCTTACACGATCTTTTGTTCTCGTTGAACTGTAGACGCTTCTTTGGTTGAAAGTCAAATAGTATTTTATTATCTATTTATTTTTTTATACCAATACCATTAGCTATTTTTTTATTGAGCCATCAGGGCTTCAACATTTGATACCGAACCTTTCTTATACCAGCCCGAGTACTCCAGGCCGAGATCCCGAATGGTTTGGCTAAAGCAATATCGTTTCGTACTGATAACTCATGGTTTCCTTTCTTAAAACCAATGATCTGGACCTGATCCAGCCACACTTTGATGGAATCATGGACCACCCGGATACGAACATCATACCATTGGTTATCTTCAAATCTGATATATTGGGTTAATTCGTTTTCAGAAGCATCAAGGCCATCAATACTGCTGATACCTACCAGTGCGCCACCCCATCCTCCCAAAATCAGGCTGCAAAATCCTTCCTGCACCGGAAAAGTGACCCCACAAAAAAAATCGTTTCCTAACAGGCGTTGGGCCTGCAGGTAAACTTCATAATTATTTTGTGGAAATGTATCTTGCCAGGTCACGCCGGTTAGTCCATCGCCAATATGAAGCACCATCATGCTGTCCAATACTTCCACCGGGCCCTGAGGACCAAAATTGGTGATTTTCCATCCTTTAAGAGAGTGGCCATCAAACATTTCAACGACCTTCTGAGCCTGAAGGGTCGAGATGAAAAATCCAAGGAATCCGATCAACAGCCACTGTCTCATTGGGTGCGGTTAAACCAGCTTAAAATTTCTTCATAATCCCGGAACAATTCAATCTGATGAATGCCATTGAGCAGACCCGAAGTATTCAGCCCAATTACCCGGGCATTTGCGGCTTTGCCTGCATTTACCCCAGCCGGGGAATCCTCAATGACCAAAACATTTTGTGGTTTTATTTTAAGTTGGTTAATGGCTTTAAGATAAGGTTCCGGATATGGCTTATGCAGTTCGCTGTCTTCATATCCCAGGTAAAAATCAAAATATCCGGCTATATTTGAGGCATTAAGGATAGAATGAATTTCAGAACGGCTGGAGGATGATACTACGGCCAGTTTGTATCTTTCTTTACAATAATTTAAGAATTGGGACCTGCCTTTAACTTCCGGAATTCCGTCGTTCAAAAGATTTAGAAAAGCAGTAATTTTCTTTTTGATCAATGCTGATGGATCTTGGCTGATTTGTGCGCGGTCGATCAGGTTAAAGCTTATTTTGGAATCTGTATGCCCAATAATATCTTCTTCAGATAAAATATCTTCTGGTAAACCAATGGATTTTACTACATTCTTCCAGGCCTGGTAATGAACCGGCTCACTTAGAACCAGAACCCCATCCATATCAAATAAAATGGCATCAATCTTTTTTATCATGCTAATAGTAGTTTTTCTCTTAATTTCAAATTTAAAGAATTATCCTGAGCCGGTAAGCAAAATACATAGCGGTTAATCAATGCCATGGGGCCATCAGGTATTTTTTTCTTGTTTTTATTTATCCTGTAATGGATTTAATGCAAAATATAGTTTTTATTGGCAAAATTCAAAATACTTAGGACAAAAGTGGTAATGCTATCTAATATTCATCGTCTCCTGTATTATAGAAGTTATCTGTCAGAGCTTAGGTAGTTATTTCCCAAAAGCATCTATATCTTTACAATTAATAGGAAATTTTTTCTCCAAAAAGTTGTACTATGTCAATTATCAAATTCTTTATTTTCAAACCTATTTACGGTAAAATATTGTCAAAATGGAAAATAAATACTTAAATTGGCAGGGATCGAAATAATGTTTAGGAATATTTATGAACATGAATTTCATTAGAACCTGGAGATGGTTTGGTCCGGAAGACCCGGTTCAACTTAAGGATCTGGCCCAACTGCAAATTGATGGGGTGGTGACATCCCTGCTTCAATTTCCGGTAGGGGAGACTTGGCCTATGGCGGCTATTGCTGAACGAAAAAGTCTATTAAGCCAATATGGACTAAACTGGCTGGTGGTAGAAAGCTTGAACGTACATCCCAGTATTAAATTCAATGAACCTGACAGAGCGGATTATATTCAAAAATATCAACAAACTATCCGACATTTAGCCTGGGCTGGTGTCAGGATCATCTGTTACAATTTTATGCCGGTTCTTGACTGGGTTCGAACCCATTACTTTTTTGAATTGCCGGATGGCAGGCAAACAATTCGTTTTGATATACCTTCCCTGGCTGCATTTGATTTATTTGCCCTGAAAAGAAATGCGGCTGCAGATGATTATTCCGATCAAATAAAGCTGGAAGCCGAAAACATATGGCAGAATCTTGAGGAAGATCAAAAAGATACATTGAAACAAACCATCATGGGTAAGCTCCCCGGTACAGATCAGGTATTTAAACTAGCTGAATTTGACCAGGCCCTGCAAAAATATCAACAGGTAGGACCGGATCAATTAAGAGAAAATCTTTATTATTTTCTTCAACAGGTAATACCTGTAGCTGAGGCAGAAGGAGTGCATTTAGCTATTCATCCGGATGATCCGCCATTTCCGGTTTTAGGTTTGCCCCGGATAGTAAGCACCCATCAGGACCTGGTTGAGATAAAAAACATGATGGATTCACCAGCCAATGGGTTTACATTCTGCAGTGGATCGCTGGGAGCTCGATACGATAATGATCTGGCTCAAATCATCAGGGATACGGCTGAACGAATTCACTTTTTGCACCTGAGAAATGTGCACAGACTTTCCCAGGGAAGTTTTACAGAAGCAGATCATCTGAAAGGAGATATAGATATGACCCAAATCATCAAATTACTGGTTCAGGAACAGGAAAAAAGAAAGATTTTAGGCCGGATAGATGTGAACATTCCAATGCGCCCGGATCATGGTTTCCGGATGCTGGATGATTTTCAAAGAAATACCTATCCTGGCTACTCCCTGATTGGCCGTTTAAAAGCTTTGGCTCAGCTGGAAGGTTTGGAGAAAGGTATCAGAAATAGTATCAATTATAAACCTTTGGTATAAGAGATGGAATATACTGGCGTATTGATCCTGGTATTGAGTTTTGTGGTATTGTTAGCGCTAGGTGTACCTATAGCTTTCAGTATAGGTATATCTACTATGTTCACCATGTTGGTGAGTATAGATGCTATCCCCGCCTTCACAACCTTGGCCCAACGAATGGTAACAGGGTTAGACAATTTTGCTTTGCTGGCCATACCCTTTTTTATACTGGCCGGTCAGATTATGAACCGGGGAGGCATTGCCACCCGCTTAATTGATTTTGCCAAGGTGCTGGTGGGTATGCTTCCCGGTGGCTTGGCTTATGTCAATATTCTGGCGGCTATGTTATTTGGAGCTATTTCAGGTTCTGCCGGAGCGGCTGCTTCCGCCATTGGAGGTTTTATGACCCCCTTGATGACCAAAGAAGGCTATGACAGGCCATTCAGTGCCGCGGTGAACATCACCTCTTCCACTACCGGGTTGATCATACCTCCCAGTAATACCCTGATCGTTTATTCCCTGGCCAGTGGAGGTGTATCCATTGGCGCTTTGTTTTTAGCCGGTTATTTCCCGGGTATCCTGGTGGGATTATTCCTGATGATTGTGGCCGGATATTTTGCCTATCGAAATAAGTATCCGGTGGGTGATCGCATTTCATTCAGAGTAGGTGTTCATAAATTCTTAAAAGCGGTTCCCAGCATGTTGCTACTGGTAGTGGTGATGGGGGGAATTATTGCTGGTATATTTACTGCCACTGAAGCTTCCGCCATTGCTGTTTTATATGCTTTATTGTTGGCCTTATTTTATCGGGAGGTAACACTTAAAGACCTGCCAGATATTTTGAAATCAACCCTTTATACCACTTCAATCATTATGATCCTGATTGGTACATCTATGGGGATGTCCTGGATCATGTCTTTTGAAGAAATACCCCAGGTGGTCAGCCATACTTTACTTTCTATCAGTGATAATAAAGTCATTATATTGTTAATGATCAATCTGATTTTATTATTCGTGGGAATATTCATGGATATGACACCGGCTGTTTTGATTTTTACACCCATATTTTTACCTATTGTAACAGATCTTGGTATTGATCCGGTGCATTTTGGTATTATTATGGTGCTGAACCTGTGTATAGGATTATGTACCCCGCCTGTCGGTTCTGTTTTATTTATTGGTTGTAGTGTGGCCAATATCAGCATTATGAAGGTAATTAAGCCGCTTTTGCCACTATTTGTGGCCATGATCATAGCGCTGATCATTATCACCTATGTTCCCGAGATTTCCCTGTATTTACCTGGTGTTTTTGGATTTTAATGATTGATGCTTATGAGATTAAACTATCTTTTGTTCTCCATTTTACTGGTTTTGGGTTTTAAATTTGCACAGGGTCAGGAACTTGCCAGTTTTATTGTAGCGTCCGGTCAATGGGAGCGTCAGGATACACCTGTTTCTGCTTCCCTGGAACATGTTGAATTTAGTCCGGATCAACCTTTGCAATTATATGAACTGAGCCGTTCAAGTCTTCAACCAGTTCCTTTTCAGATAGAGCCGGGTCAACCCTATCGCATTTGGTGGATTTTGAGTGGCGCTACAGGGAAGGAACAAAAAAGAGTGTATGTATTAAAACAGGAAGAACAGGAACAACCTGTTCAGGCTGAGGTAACTTTTGTAAAAGATCCCCGATCACTTGTATTGTTCAAACAGGGGCAGCCAGTAGTACAGTACAATCATGCCATTACACCACCTCCGCCAGGGGTGGATGAAGTATATTCCCGTAGTGGCTATATTCATCCCCTTTACAGTCCTTCAGGATTTGAGCTAACCACCATTCACCCGGCTGACCATATTCATCATATGGGAATATGGAATCCCTGGACCAAAACCAAATTTGAAGGGAGAGAAGTTGATTTCTGGAACCTGAATAAAGGACAGGGAACAGTCAGGTTTGCTGATTATATTTCTCATTATGAAGGGCCTGTATTTGGTGGTTTTAAATCATTGCATGAGCATGTGGACCTCACCGCTCCCACATCTACCGGTAGTAAGGTGGCCATCAATGAAGTTTGGGATATCAGGGTTTATAATGCAGGAAAAGATTACTCTATCGTTGATTTTTACGCTACCTTAAATTGCGCCAGTGATAGTACAATCGTTCTGGAAAAATACCGATATGCCGGATTTGGCTACCGGGCCAACCAGGACTGGACCAATCAGAATAGTGAAATTTTAACCTCGGAAGGTAAAACCAGGACAGATGCTGATGCCACCAAAGCCAGGTGGTGTAAAGTAGCGGGAGAAACTGGTCAGGGGCGATCCGGTATTGTATTTATGAGCCATCCATCAAACCATACTCACCCTGAAGCCATGCGGGTTTGGCCGGTAGATGCAAATCAGGGCAGAGGAGATGTATTCTTTCAGTTTTGCCCGATCAGGGACAATGACTGGCCTCTGAAGGCAGGACAAGTATATATGCTGAAATACAGAATGTATGTTTTTGATGGAGATATAAGCCCGGAGCAGGCGGAAAACAGATGGCAGGACTTTGCACATCCTCCCAGGGTAACTGTTGACCTGCCAAAATAGATTATTGGTTTGGTAGATGCGAAATTGGCAGTAATTCAAATTATAATTAAATTTATATAACTTCAATAGTGATGATATGAAACAAATAACCCTTTTATGGCTGGTCTTGATTGGTTTAAGCTCCTGGCAGACACCAGAGCCAAATGTGTTGGTATATACCCGGAATGGAGAAGGTTATGTTCATGATAATATACCTTACAGTGTAGAGGCCCTGGAAAAGCTTGGTCAGGAAAACAATTTTAAAGTGGAAGTTTCAGATGATCCCGCGCTTTTCCGGCAGGACGTACTGGAGAATTACGACCTGATCATTTTTGCCAATTCTAATAACGATGCTTTTGAAAATGATCAGCAAAGGTTGGAATTCAAAAGATATATTCAGGCCGGAGGCGCATTTGTAGGGATACACTCTGCCTGTGGATCTGAAAGGAACTGGCCCTGGTTTCAGCAGATGCTGGGAGGTAAGTTTAAGAGACATCCCAAGTTTCAGCCCTTTGTGCTGAAAATTATAGATTCTGATCATCCATCCACTTCCTTTTTAGGCAGTCAATGGGAGTGGGAAGATGAATGTTACTATCTGGATCACCTCAATCCTGACATTCATGTTTTAATGGCAGCCGATCTTACTACGGTAGAAGATGATAAGATATCAGACTACCCTGGAAAGACCTTTGGCAATCTTTTCCCCCTGGCCTGGTATCATCATTATGATGGCGGCTGGCAGTGGTATACAGCTTTAGGTCATGACCCTGAGCATTATAGCGATCCCAAATTTTTAAAACATATTTTAGGAGGTATCCAATGGGCCTTACAACACAGCCATGTGAACTATTCCGGAGCCAGAGCTACCTCAGTTAAACTGCAATAAAAGCAAATAATTATGAAAGATAAAAATTATAAGAACCGACGATCATTTCTTAAAACCATGGCCCTGGGTTCCGGAGCTGCCTTGGCTTTTCCTACCATAGTACCGGCTTCGGTGTTGGGAAAAAATGCTCCGGGTAACAAGATCAATATTGGGCAAATTGGTTGTGGCAGAATCGCCCGGTCACATGACCTGCCCGAAACTATGAAGTATGATATAGCCAGAGTGGTAGCTGTGTGTGATGTGGATAGTAAGCGGGTGAAAGAAGGCAAGCAATTTGTAGAGGAATGGTATGGTGAAAATAAAGGCAATCGAAACCTGGTAGATGTAAAAACCTACACAGATTACCGGGAAATGCTGAACAATCCGGATATTGATGCGGTGATTATCAGTACACCCGATCATTGGCATGCTCAACCAGCAATAGAAGCTGCATTGGCCGGGAAAGATATTTACTTACAAAAACCTACCTCTTTGACTATCAGGGAAGGAAGGGCCATGAGTGACATCATTCATCGTACCGGAACCGTATTCCAAATAGGCAGTCAGCAAAGATCTCAGGATCCCTGGCCTCAGTTTAAAAAAGCCTGTGAATTGGTGAGAAACGGAAGAATCGGGGATATCCACACCATTAAGATAGGACTTCCCGGGGATCCCTCCGGACCGGAAGCACCGGAAATGCCTGTACCGGAAAATCTTGATTATGACCAGTGGTTAGGCTCTACCCCGGATGTTTACTACACTGAAATGCGCATACATCCTCAAAACGACTATTCCCGGCCAGGTTGGTTGCGTTGTGAACAGTTTGGTGCAGGAATGATCACCGGTTGGGGGGCTCACCATTTAGATATTGCTCATTGGGGGATGGGTACGGAGTTTTCCGGGCCGGTAGAGATTGAAGCTTCGGCAGAATTCCCCCAATCAGGTTTATGGGATGTTCATGGTGATTTTAAAGTAACTGCCAAATATGATAATGGGGTGACTATGCTGGTCAGTGGTGATTATCCCAATGGGGTGCGTTTTGAAGGTTCAGAGGGCTGGATATTTGTGGCCAGAGGTAATGTAGGTGTTACTGCCAGTGATCCTACCACAGGTGATAATCCGGCTTTAGTATCTAATGATCCTAAAATGTTGGGCTCCGTAATCAATGAAAATGAGGTGCACCTTTATGAAAGTCCGGAACAACATAAAAACTGGCTGGATTGTATTGTCTCCCGCAAACTTACGGTGGCTCCGGCTGAAGTGGCTCACCGTTCAACCAGCGCCTGTTTGATTGCTCATATAGCTATGAAACTTGATCGAAAACTGTACTGGGATCCGCTAAAGGAAAGATTTAAGAATGATGATGAAGCTAATAATATGCTGGATCGGCCACAAAGACATCCTTATGGGTATAAGTATGTAATTTAAAGCGCATTAATATTGACCTCCCGGATAACCCCTTGAAAGGAGGTCATATTCCATTATTCTCCTACTTTTGGTGCCTTCATCCAGAAAGGTGCCGATAAAAACCACATCAGTGTACCTATAAAAGCTAATCTTGTATGTAAAGTAAATTCAATTAGCCCGGAAAAAACCAGGAAAGATGGAATCACAGTTAGCAAAAGACCGGTAATGGATATTAAGATCAGTAAATATTTCATAATAATCAGCTGTAAACAGGTTCAGGACTTTTCTTGTACATTAATTTGCTCAATACTATATAAAGAAATGCCGCGATAAACCACCCGGGCAAACCTAAGAAGAAAATTTCAATATTGTAAATCATGTTTAATCCCAAGCATATCAGCAGGGTAAAGATCCAGGTTAATCCGGCAGCCCAATTGAACAGCACGTTTCTTTTTTCGGCATAATCAGAAGCAATGCCTAATTTAGGAAACAAGTAATAATCGACAATTATAATGGCACCCATTGGCATTAACAACAGTCCGTACAATGCTACAAAATCCAGTAGTTGCATTACCAGGGCGGGAAAACAAGCTGCAATGGTGGTGATTACCCCTGTAACCAGTGTCACTTTCCACCTTTTGGAGGTGGGAGCAATCGCCTGAAAAGCTAAACCAGCCCGGTAAATGGTGGGATTTGCTGTGGTCCATCCGGCAATAATAACACATAAAGCCCCAGCCAGCCCTACTGCATTAAAGGCCAATGGGCCAGGAGCTACTGAAGGAATTTGATCACCTGAGGCATTTTGCAGGAAAGAGGCAATGGAAACTCCCGCCGGTAATGCTTCTACCAATATTACGGAATATAAAATGCCGGCAGCCACCCAGGCAATGTAATGACCTATAAACATACCGGTAGCAGAAGAAAATCCCATCTGCCATTTTTTGGCATATCTTAATATCGACATGTCCGCCATGCCTATATGCATAGCCATATTGGCAAACCATGCGAAAAAGGTCACATGCCACATGGAGAATTTTGATTGCCCTGCCAGGGGAATTCCTGTCCAGATCTTTTCATTGGCCACTGTCCAGAAATTATCCAAACCGGTTACACCTAATCGAGGTAAAACGGCAACTCCTGCTGCTATGAATACTAAAATCATCCATGGTGCAGTGAGATTGGCAAACCGTGAAACCTGTTCATAACCTAAAATAGCCACTACCGTAATTACTGAACCTACCGCCATTACCGTAACAACCCAACCTATATTATTAGGAACCCAGTCCGTCAGGGCCGGCATAGGGATGTTAAACGGAATTCCCACTGCGGTGGCAGACACCGCGATCATAGAGCCGGCCAGAAAACAAAACATGAGGGCATTCACAATATTGTAAAGCAACAGCAGGTAGGGGCCTAATATTTTTCTAAGCTTCCAATATAATGTAAGCCTTACTGAAGTAGCAATGGGGGCGCAAATAAAGGTCCAACTCAGAACTGCCAAAATGTTACCTAATAATAAGCCCAGGAAAAGATCTCCGGCTGATACACCATGTACTACAAACAACGGACCTATCACAAACTCTGTTCCAGCTGTATGTTCTCCGGCATACATACCGATAAAACTGCGCCAGCCTTTTAATTTATTTTGCGGAATGGGTTCCTGCTCGTATTCATTGATGGCATCAAGCCGGTTGGCTAATTTTTCTTCAGGCATAATGTTTGGGTATTTTAAAACTGGTCAAAATAAAACCTTAAGGTTGATACTGGTGTCCTGTACTTTACTGAATTCGTTTTAAATATAAATAAAATTAGCCTGGAACAGAAACTTATCTGAAAGATTAGGTGGTTTGGGATTATTTCATAACTTAACAAAAAATTAATCATAAAAAATTTAAATTCTGCTGATTTACCAGTAATTATGAATGACTACCAGTGGAAGTATGATCACTAAAAAACCTATCTGGCTTTGGCCGGAATTTATTATTGTTTTTATAGCACTGCCTTTGATTCAGAAATTCAAACTGATAGAGATCCGGCCGGTTTTTATTTTAGTAGGTATTGCACTTTTGTTTGCATTTGTTCTGATCAAAGATAAATCTTTTCCTAACCGACGCTTTTATCAATGGGGTACACTGGATTGGAAAAAACATGTCATCTGGTTTTTAGCTGTAACAATGCTGGTCAGCCTTTTTATTTACTTTTTCAGGCATCGTTTATTCCTTGAATTCCCTATGGAAAAAACCCAGAAGTACCTGTTGGCCCTGGTTTTGTATCCGGTTTTATCAGTAATTCCTCAGGAAATTATTTTCAGGGCTTACTACTATCACAGATACAAATCAATCACCAATAACAAGATGGTGGCTATCCTGATCAATTCTCTGGCTTTTGGTTTTCTGCATATCATTTACGACAACTGGCTGGCTCCGGTAGGGGCATTTTTGATCAGTTTCATTTTTAGCCTGACCTATTTAAAAACCAGGTCTTTACCTGTTGTAGTGATTGAGCACTATTTTTATGGAATTATGATTTTCACCATTGGACTGGGTCATTATTTTAAATAAACAGACGGACTGAATCTTTCTATAAGCCTGTTGCCAGTACCTCTTTGCCTCGTTCCGCTATAAGTTGTTCCCGTATTTTCAATGACCTGAACAATTCTACCGGGTGTAATGCACCACCAGATCCGCGCATAGCCTCAGCCACCAAAGGTCTGACATCGGTCCTAAAGGCAGACTGCACTAATTCCTGTGCTTTCACAACATCATTTTGTTCCTGTAAGGCAAATAAATGTTTTCGATCAATGATCAGGGCCTGAGCATAGGCCAGTTTTATTGCTTCTACTGATTGTAAAAGGTCTTCCAAAGGATCTTTCAGATTATGACTGGCATCAATCATCCAAGATAAAGAAGGATTTTTGGAGTTGGGATCTTCCATTCCTTCTACCAATTCATTAAAGATCAAAAATAACTGAAAAGGCTTGATAGCGCCAACTGTAAGATCATCATCGGCAAACTTACTGTCATTAAAATGAAAACCTCCCAATTTTGCCTGCATCATCAGAGTGGCTACAATTTGCTCAATATTGGTATTGGGCAAATGATGGCCCAGGTCTACCAGTGTATATGCTTTCTGTCCCAACTGGGAGGCCAGTAAAAATGAAGTACCCCAATCAGGAATTACTGTTGAATAGAAATAAGGTTCGAAAGGCTTATATTCAATTAGCATTTTCCAGTCTTCCGGCAGGTGTTGATAAATTTCAGCCAGAGCATCATGAGTTCTGCCCAGCGACTTGCGAAAATTTTGCTGACCGGGAAAACTGGACCCATCTGCCAGCCAAACGGTGATGGCTTTTGAACCTAATTGGACACCATAATCAATAACTTCCTGGTTATGTTCAATGGCCAATTTTCTCACAGCAGGGTCAGTATGACTTAATGATCCAAATTTGTAGGAATAGGATTGTCCTTTTTGATCCTGGAAAGTATTGGAATTAACGGCATCAAAATTCAGGTTGAGTTCTGTGGCCAATGACATAATGTGACTGGCATTTTCCGGTATATCCCAGGGAATATGCAGCGAGATGGAACCGCTGGATTGGTTTAAGGCATGTAGCAGACCTACATCTTCCATCTTTTCTTCCAGGTTTCTGGGCTCACCACCACCGGGATAGCGGCCAAAACGAGTACCACCTGTGCCCAGGGCCCAGCTGGGTATAGCAATCTGAAGCTGCCGGATCTTGCTAAGCAGATCTTCAACATTTATTCCTTGCCGGTCCAACTGATGGGCCAGAAAGTCAAATTTTTCCTGGTGATTATGCTGATTTTGCTGGTTAAATTCCTGTATGGAAGCTTTTGAAATTTTCATTTTACTAATAGTTTAAAATTTACCTGCAAGACGGGACATTTTTAAGATCTACTGATATAAATCTATAGTGCCTCATATGCTAATTCAAAGGTAAAAAATCAGGATAGCACCTATGTCCGGTACTATCCTGTCATTATTATCTCATTTTTTTATAGGCATTGATCAAGCCATTGGTAGAACTGTCATGACTTTTCACTTCCTGGTCATCTGACAATTCAGGCAAAATCTGATTGGCTAGTTGTTTTCCCAATTCAACTCCCCATTGGTCAAAGCTGAAGATATTCCATATCACCCCCTGAGTAAAGATCTTGTGCTCATAAAGGGCAATCAGACTACCTAATACCTTGGGTGTGAGTTTACTGAATAATACAGAGTTGGTTGGTTTATTTCCGGTAAACACCTTAAAGGGTGTGAGTTTTTCAATTTCATCTTCTGATTTACCTGCCTTTCTTAATTCCTCCTCTACTTCTTCTTTGGATTTTCCTTTCATTAAAGCTTCAGTCTGGGCGAAGAAATTCGAAAGCAATTTCTGATGGTGATCCCCAATGGAATTTTGACTGATGGCAGGAGCCAGGAAGTCGCAGGGAATCAACTTGGTACCCTGGTGAATCAACTGATAAAAAGCATGCTGGCCATTGGTGCCGGGTTCCCCCCAGATGATGGGACCAGTCTGGTAATCCACCGGATTCCCTTCCCGATCTATATACTTTCCATTACTTTCCATATTTCCCTGCTGAAAATAAGCAGGAAAACGATGCATATACTGATCATAAGGCAAAATGGCCTCAGTCTCGGCCTGAAAAAAATTATTATACCAGAGGCCGATCAGAGCCAGGATTACCGGCAGGTTTTTTTCAAAAGGCTCATTACGAAAATGCTGATCCATCTCAAAGGCGCCGGTTAGCAAAGCTTCAAAGTTCTCGAATCCTATGCCACAGGCAATACTTAAGCCAATGGCAGACCATAGGGAGTACCTTCCGCCTACCCAATCCCAGAATTTGAACATGTTTTGCGGATCAATGCCAAATTCAGTCACTTTTTGTTCATTGGTAGAGAGTGCTACAAAATGTTTTTTTACATGTTGTTCATCACCGGCTGAAGATAAAAACCAATCTTTGGCGGTGTTGGCATTGGTCATGGTTTCCTGGGTGGTAAATGTCTTTGATGCCACAATAAATAAGGTGGTTTCAGGATGGACTTTTTTCAAGGTTTCTGCCATATGGGTGCCATCTACATTGGAAACAAAATGTAGTTGGATATGTGGTTTCTGATAGGGTTTTAAAGCCTCAGTTACCATATAAGGCCCCAGGTCAGAGCCGCCAATTCCAATATTGACAATATCAGTAATGGCTTTCCCCGAATATCCTTTCCAACTACCTTTGACGATCTTATCAGAAAAAGTTTTCATCTGATCCAGTACCTGGTTCACTTCCGGCATCACGTCTTTTCCATCTACTTTGATAGGTTCATTGGAGCGATTCCGTAAAGCCACATGTAAAACAGCCCGATTTTCAGTTTCATTGATCTTGTCTCCGCCAAACATTTTGTTGATCGCATTTTTCAGGTCTGATGCGGTAGCCAGATTGATCAGCAGGTCCAAAGTTTCACGGGTGATAATGTTTTTAGAATAGTCTAGCAGGATATCATTGAATTTTAAGGAAAATTGATTGAAACGCCCGGGATCCTGGTCGAACAAATCCACCATTTTTTGGTTTTTAAGAGTTTGAAAGTGATCCGATAGATTGCTCCAGGCCTGAGTTTGAAGGGGGTTTATTTTATTAAGCATAACTTTGACAGGTTATAAAATGTTAAAAAATTAATCTTGTAGTAAATATGGCTGTAAAATTGATAAAAAATTAGTTTTTGGCCAACTACACTAATTTATTAATCTATTATCCTTTTTTATATAATTTTGGCAGAGAATGTTCAGGATTTCTTAAATAAATGTTGAGTTAATATGGATTTTGATATTATAGATTTTGAAGAAGATGTTATAAAACTAAGTTATAACAAACCGGTACTGGTGGACTTCTGGGCACCCTGGTGCGGTCCCTGTAAAATTATCGGTCCTGTTCTGGAAAGACTGGCTCAAAATGCCCAGGGAAGCTGGGAACTGAGAAAACTAAATGTGGATGAGAACCAGGATTTGGCTACTGCTTTTCAGGTAAGAAGCATTCCTACTGTAAAACTTTTTATAGAGGGAGAGGTGGTCAATGAGTTTGCCGGAGCCTTACCGGAAGTTCAAATTGAAAAATGGCTAAAAGATAACATTCCTTCGGAGGAGGACCATGCAGTGGAACAGGCAGAGCAGTGGATGCAGGAGGGGAAGACCAAAAAGGCTGTTACACTGATGGAAAAAATCCTGAAGGAGCAACCTGATCATGCCAAGGCAGCTTTTATGTTGGGCCAGGTCTACCTGTTTGATCATCCGGAGAAAGCTCTGGACTATTTGAAAGTGGCCGAAATGGCACCGGAGTTTCTGGATCAGGCAATTTATCTTAAAAAGATACCAGAACTGATCTCTTTAGCCCGACGACCGGATCAACTGGAAGATCATCCGGTGAAGCCGGCATTTCTGGAAGGCTTAAAAGGTCTGGCAGATCAGCACATAGACCTGGCTTTACAAAAGTTTATTGAGGTAATAATGAAGTACAAAGCTTACCATAATGAATTAGCCCGGGAAGCCTGTATTGCCATATTCTTTTATCTGGGTCCCCAACATGATCTGACCAGAAAGTACCGCAGAAGGTTTGATATGGCTCTTTACTAATAGTTAGGTCAATCATTTTATGGCCAATCGGGTAATGATATAAACCAAAAAATCTAATTTGATTGAAATGATATTTAACTCTTTTTTTCTAGTTAAAAAGCATTTGCCTGGCAAATCTGGAATGTTCCTGCTGGTTTTGCTACTATTTACCTCGAATGAATTTGTAAATGCCCAGCCCGAATTGGTGTTAGAGAATAACCCGATCAGGATTGACTGGAAACAGGTGAATACCCCTCATTTCAGGATATTGTTTCAGGAAGGTAATATGGCTGAAGCTTTAAGAACGGCCAATGTGTTGGAAACTTTATATTACCCTGTCTCAGCCTCCCTGGATCAGGAACCACAGAAAATATCAGTATTACTGCAAAATCGCAGTTCAGAATCCAATGCTTTTGTTACAGTAGGACCCAGAAGATCCGAATTTTACACCATGCCTCCCCAGGATTATAATTTTCTGGGGAATAATGAATGGATCGATTTGCTGGCAGTACATGAATTCCGGCATGTGGTGCAATATGAAAAAAGCAAAACCGGTTTTAATAAGCTGTTTTATTACTTGTTTGGGGAAGATGCCTATGGTGGCTTTGCCCAGTTGGCCATGCCTTCCTGGTTTTGGGAAGGAGATGCAGTAGGTATCGAAACCGCACTTACCCCTGGTGGCAGAGGGCGAATCCCTAATTTTGACCTGGTTTTTCGTACCAATTTATTAACCAGAGGGCCATTTGATTATTCCAAACAGCATTTAAGATCCTTCAAGCATTATGTACCCGACCATTATGTGACCGGCTATTTTATGACAACTCATGTCAGACGTAACTTTGGGCGAGATATCTGGAGTGATATTTCTGAAAGAGCCTGGAAAGCGCCTTTTTTGCCCTGGCGACTTTCAAGGGCATTAAGACTGGAAACCGGTAAAAACCTGACCCAGACCTATTGGTCCATGATCGATGAACTGGATTCGCTTTGGCACTGGCAGTTGGAAGGCCTGGAGATCATTGATACTGAACCAATAAAAGTTGAAAAATCAAATACATTTACCAATTACCGATATCCTCAGGCCATTGCCCAAAACCAGGTGATCGCCTTAAAGAATGGGATTGGTGATATAGACGAATTTGTTCTGCTGGATCAGCATGGCAATGAAGAAAAGGTATTTACCCCGGGCATCATGAATAATACAGGCATGTTATCAGTACAAGCTGGTAAAATTGCCTGGAATGAGTATACCTTTCATCCACGTTGGCGGGCTGAAAACTACAGTGTGATCAAGGTACATGATATTCAAACAGGTAAAACCAATCAGATCACGCATCGTTCCCGTTATGCCTCAGCAGCTTTATCCCATGACGGAAGCAAAATAGTAACTGTTCTTACCACCGGGGAAGGCAAATTTCAGTTGGTAGTTTTGAATACAGAAAACGGACAGGTAGTGAAAACATTCGACAATCCGGACAATGATTTTTACCTTACCCCCCGGTTTTCGCAGGATGGCAGGCAAATTGTTACCATCAGGCAAAGGGATGGGGCGAAAACTATTGCCCTGGTGGATTATGCTACCGGAGAATTTAGGGATTTATGGCCACCCAACAATGAAAATATAGGATACCCGGTGCTTTATGATCATTATGTTTTCTATAATTCTCCCTATTCCGGAATAGATAATGTTTATGCCTATGACCTGAATACCAACCAGAAATTTCAGGTTACATCCAGAAAGTATGGCGCTTATAATGCATCGGTTTCACCAGATGGAGCTTACATCTTCTTTAATGACTTTAGCCAGGATGGAATGGATGTAGTAAGATTGGCTTTTAATCCATCCCAATGGCAGCCTTTGCCAAAAGTAGAAGTTCGTAAAGTGGCTTATTATGAACCTTTGATCGAGCAGGAAGGAAATCCGGATATCCTGGACCAGGTGACGGAAAAGGATTATCCTGTTTCGGACTACAAGCTGATTTCAGGAATTATCAATCCCTATGCCTGGGGACCTTATATTTCTACCTCTATCAATGAAGTTTTTTTAGGAATCTCCTCCCAGGATGTTCTAAGTACCACCGCTATTTCAGCCGGATATGAGTATGATGCCAATGAAAATACAGGGAAATGGTTAGGCAGGGTAAGTTTTCAGGCTTTGTATCCTATTATTGATGTTACAGTAGACAGCCAGGACCGAAATGTAAATGATATTATTGAAGGAAGGGAAGTCAATTTTCAATGGAATGAAAAAACCCTTAATGTGGGTTTGCGTTTACCTTTTAACTTCACCAATTCAAAATATTGGGAAAGACTGAATGTAAGTACCAATGGCATATTTACCCGGGCAGAGGATGTGCAATTTGAAACCGGCGGGCAAACCGGAGAGATCATAGACTCAGACGGATATCTGAACGCGTTGAGATATCGGATTCAATATCAACGTCAATTAAAACAAAGTCAACGTGATATCCGCAGCCGTTGGGGGCAGGGTTTATATGCCCAATATACCCATACACCATTGGGAGGTGAATTTACAGGTATGCAATTTTCAGCCCAAGGTTTATTGCTGTTCCCGGGCTTATTCAGACATCATTCCCTGTTGTTGAGAGCGAATACTCAGCTGATGAAAGATTATACATTTAATAACGCCATTACATTCCCCCGGGGTTATCCTTTTTTGGCTTTCGAGGAATATTATGGAGGCAGTGTAGAATATGCACTTCCACTATGGTATCCTGATATTAATTTTTCTTCGCTGATCAATTTTCAACGTATTAAGTCCAATTTCTTTTATGACCGTGGCTGGGGACAATCCGGAGATTTCAGCCAGGACCTAAATTCATTAGGATTGGAGCTTACAGCAGATGTGAATTTCTTAAGAATTCTTTTGCTTTGGGAGATTGGAGTAAGGTATAGCTTTAATCCAGCGACCAATACTGGAGTAGCCAGTTTTATGTTGGGCAGCTTTGGTTTTTGAAATAAAATCCTAAACAAAAATACTGTTTTTCAAGATATATTATGGACCCTTAGAAGGTTCATTTGATATCTTTTGAATAGCTTGGTTTGGGGCCACTTAAATATGTAATTTTATTTGAATATAGAATAATAAAAACTATTTTTGAGCACTTAAATTTTTTAACAATATTAATTCAAATCTATGGCTGAAGTAATTAGAATGCCGAAAATGAGTGATACAATGGAGGAAGGGGTGATCGCTGCCTGGCATGTCAAAGTAGGGGATGAAGTTAAATCCGGTGATATTCTGGCCGAAGTTGAAACGGATAAAGCTACCATGGAACTGGAATCATACGAAGAGGGGGTATTACTGCACATCGGAGTGGAAGAGAAGGATTCAGTACCTGTAGATGGTGTTATTGCTATAATAGGAGAGAAGGACGAAAATATTGATGATTTATTGAAAGACCTGGAAAAGGGAGATAAAGCAGAAACAAAAGTAGAAGGAAGTAAACCAGCAGAGGAAGAGCCAGCGGATGAAGTGGATGCCTCTGATGTGAATGCCAGCCTGATCTTAATGCCTAAAATGAGTGATACCATGACTGAAGGCACTATTGCCTCCTGGCAAAAGAAAGTGGGGGATGAGGTAAAATCAGGAGATATTCTGGCAGAAATAGAAACGGATAAAGCTACCATGGAATTGGAGGCTTATGAAGATGGCACCTTATTATATATTGGAGCCGATGAAGGATCTTCGGTAGCAGTAGATGAGGCAATTGCCATAATAGGAGAAAAGGGAGCTGATTATGAGAAGCTTTTAAAATCACATAAGGCAAAAGGAGGTAAGGAAAAGAAAGAAGAAAAAAGCGAACTGGATCAATTGGTAGGAAAAGAGCCTGCTCCTGAGCCGGCCAAGGCTGAATCAAGTGCACCTAAAGCTCAGCCTGCGCCCGCAGTTTCCGAAAGTGCCTCTTCCGGAGAAGATGGACGGTTAAAGGTATCACCTTTGGCCCGGAAAATTGCCCAGGAAAAAGGTTATGATCTGGCAAATATCAAGGGAAGCGGTGATAATGGAAGGATAATCAAACGGGATGTTGAAGCATATGAGCCTCAACCTGAACCTGCTCCGGCTGCCCAGGAAAAAGCTGATCAGGGCAAACCATCCTTTACCCTGCCTGAAGTAGTCGGTGAAGAAAAGTTTGAGGAGGTTAATGTTTCCCAGATGAGGAAAACCATTGCCAAAAGACTGGCTGAAAGTAAATACACAGCCCCGCATTTTTATTTGACCATGGAAATCAACATGGATAGGGCGGTGGAAGCCAGAAAAAGCCTTAATGATTTTTCACCGGTGAAGATTTCATTTAATGATATCATTCTTAAAGCCGCTGCCGCAGCTTTACGTCAGCATCCGAAAGTAAATGCTTCCTGGCAGGGAGATAAGATTCGCAGGAACAAACATATCCATATAGGAGTGGCTGTAGCTGTCGAAGAAGGCCTTTTAGTCCCCGTTGTACGGTTTGCTGACAATAAATCCCTGGCTCATATTGCGGCAGAGGTAAAAGAACTAGGACAGAAAGCAAAAAATAAACAGTTACAACCTAAAGAATGGGAGGGGAATACTTTTTCCATTTCCAATTTAGGAATGTTTGGTATAGAGGAATTTACCGCTATCATCAATCCTCCGGATTCATGTATTTTAGCAGTCGGAGGAATTAAACAAACACCGATTGTAAAAGAGGGGGAAATGAAAATCGGTCATGTAATGAAAGTGACCCTTTCCTGTGACCATAGAGTGGTAGATGGTGCTACCGGGGCTGCTTTTCTGCAGACTTTGAAAGGATTGCTGGAAGATCCGATCAGGATCATGATTTAGAATTTTTAACTTTATCCCGATAGTAAAACAGAATTTTTTGATATAAACTTATGATAGAAATTAAATCTACCACTGTAATAGCCATTATGCACAACAATCAGGTGGCTATTGGCGCTGATGGACAGGCAACTATGGGTAACACAGTGGCAAAAAGTAACGTGAAGAAAATCAGAACTTTACAGGATGGAAAAATTTTAGCAGGTTTTGCCGGCTCCACAGCTGATGCCTTTACGCTACTGGAACGGTTTGATGAAAAGCTGGGCACCTATACCGGCAATATGAAACGTGCTGCCATTGAACTGGCTAAAGATTGGCGTATGGACAGGTTTTTAAGAAGACTGGAAGCTATGTTAATTGTTGCCAATAAAGAAGAATTGTTGATATTGTCGGGAACTGGCGATGTGCTGGAGCCAGATAATCAGATAGCTTCCATTGGGTCAGGTAGTATGTATGCCCAGGCTGCTGCTACTGCCCTGAAGAAGCATGCTTCCCAAATGACGGCTGAGCAGATGGTAAAAGAGAGCCTAAGTATAGCTGCCGATATTTGCATTTACACCAATCATAATATCATTTTAGAAAAAATTGATTGATTTGTGTCTTTGAATCAATGTATTATTTATCTCCATTCGTGTCGTGATGACTTAATTCTGCAATCAAGTCATGTTGTTCCTGTAGCCAATGATACAAAGGGATGATCTCTTCCTGAGTTTCCGGATTCAGATGGGTTTTTAATAATTTTTTCCAATTCTCAAACTGAGCAGGCCAATAGTCCAGGTGAAACCCATGGTTTTGGTATACTTTATAAACCCATACTACTGTTTCAGCATATACTTTCGGATCGAAATTAAGGATCATGCTGGCCATGAACCGGGCATGGTTTTCATGATTGTTTTTCATCATAGAAAGATTTTCATGACCTATCATGGCCATGATCCCTGGCTGTGCTACCATCTCCTGGTTCATTTCTGCCACTAATTGATCTCTGATACTATTATATTCATAGAATGATTGCAGGGAAGGAGGTTTGATCTTTTCTGCTGATTCTACAAGTAATTCTAAAGCCATCTCTTTACTATTTATTGTTTATTTCTTTATGATTCTTTACCGGTAAGGAAAAATAAAAGGTAGAACCTAGGTTTAATTTGCTTTCTACCCAAATTTTGCCGCCATGAGAACTAACGATCTTTTTAACTATGGATAAACCCAATCCGGTACTTTTTTCCCCGGAAGTGGGTCTGACGCTGGTCCGGCTAAAAGGGAAAAAAAGTTTTTCAAGTTCATTTTCCGGAATCCCGGGACCTTGATCTTTGACAAATAAAGTGTAAATATCACCAGTTTGCATTATCCCAATTCGTACCTGGCTGCCATCGGGTGAAAACTTGATGGCATTGTTTACCAGGTTGTCTAACACTTGCTGGATGGCAGTCCGGTCAACTTCCATCAAGTCAAAATCCTGATGAATTTCTGACAACAGTTCAATATTCTTGAGTTGGGCCTGATAATGATTAAATTCTATACAGGTACTAATGATCTTAGTGATGTCTACCTGTTCCAGCTTCAGATTGAGTTTGCCAGAATCAAGTTTGGCCAGATCCAGCAAATCGTTCAACAATCTTAAACCAAAAGAGCTCAATGACTGGATAAGTTCAAGGAATTTTTTTTGGGCCTCAGTAAGTTGTGTCCCCAGTTCAGCCACTAAAAATTCACTTAATCTCAGGATATTTCCCAGGGGGTTTCTCAAATCATGAGCTGCTATACTTATAAACTGGTCCTTCATTTCATTCAGTTTTTGCCACTCGGCGTTTTTTCGGTAAAGCTCCCGGCTTAGATTATCCAGTTCATTATTAGATTGTAATAATTCTTTTTTCAGCATTTGATGTTCATCATAGTTTGACTCACCCAACATGATATAATGAGAAGCCTCCTCATAAAAAAAGCAATAGAAAGTTTCTGGTAGCATCTCTATGGTTATCAGATTCAATAGATGCTTTTCCATTTGCCCTTGATGGGAAACCAATTTATTTATATCAAAATTTTGGCCAAAATTCAGGATGATATCTTGAATATTTTGGCCATTCAGATCCTGATGGATCAACTGTCGGGCAAAATTATTGGCCTGGACAATTTGACCATTGTTATCAAATTTGATAAAAATAAGATGGGCTTTTTGATCGATATAGTCAAAAAGTATGTCAGGCATATTGGGAATCCTTAAGGAAGTTTTCCAGGTTTGGTAATGAATCAATATACTTTACCTTCTCAAAGTCAGCAAGTATATTAAGACCTCCCCATTTAAAGGCCTGACCACCCACCATTATTAATTTATCAGGGAAGTCCTTCCGAATTGCTTCAATGGTTTGGACTAACTTGGGTGTATTAGAAAAAATAGCCACAGAAAGGGCTATGACTTCGGGGTCTTTTTCTGCTATAAACTTTTTCAGGTCTTTTAAAGGTGTATTGGCCCCTAAGTAAAAGGATTTCCAGCCATTGAGTTCAAAGGTGTCAGCCACCATTTTACCGCCTATCTGATGATACTCATTAGCAATACAACTTACTACTGCCTTTTTGCCATTCTTATCTGTCGCAAATAAAAAAGGATAAAGCAAATTCATTAAACTGGAGGTAATGGAAGTGGCTAAATGTTCTACAGCAACTGATATTTTATTATTCTCCCACAAGAGTCCGATTTCATAAAGAGATCGTTGGAAATAATCCAGGAATATGGTCATAACATCAGTTTGCTGTTCAATAAGGGTATTAACAATTTCACTACAGGCTTGCTTGTTGCCCTTTAATAAATGTTCCTTATAGATCTGATACAATTCTTCCCGGTTTTGATCCAAATTCATAAGCATGATTATTTTAAATTATATATCAAGACCTTAAATGTATTAAGACTAAATGAAGAAAGTTGATGCCAATTATCTAAATCTGTTTTCTGGCTGAATTTAACAAATTCTCGTTTATAAATGTAATTTTTCAATAGTTCTTTATTTTCTGCTTTCATTAAAATAAAGTTTTCCTTCTGAAAATCATATTCCCAGGGGGTATGATTGTGGCAAAAATAAAATTCATTATCAATCAGGTTTTGAAGATTACTGATCAATGGTTTCCGGTACAGGTCCAGAATGTTTCCGGACAGCATCAGGGTAGCTGAAAAAAAATGGCCCCACCAAAACATTATCCTAAAATTAAAGCTCCCTTCCCTGGTGAAATAGCGGGGCAGGTCCAGCACCAGATAGGGTAAGTTTTTGTAGTTTTCACCTTTTGATACTTTTCCTGATTTTTTTAAAACAGATTGGGGAAAATCGAAATCAATTTCATCTATAGAGCGTTTTATTATTTTCTCTGTATCAATAAAGAGGTCAAAGATTTTTTGAGTGATCCTCTGTTTTGTCAATAAAAAATCACGATCATGTAAATAATTCAATTCTTTGGCTGAAAAAAGTACTGGATCTGGCATAAATTTGCAAAAATTTGTAACCTATTGGTGTAAAATGATACATTTGAAAAGTTAGTCAGCAAAATTTATATTTCAAAAATATGGGCAACAAAAATCCAAAAATAGTAATTGTAGGGGCAGGGATATCCGGATTAGCCACTGCTTTTTGGTTAAAAAAAGCAGGACATGATGTGACTATCCTGGAGGCTTCAACTCAGGCTGGCGGCACTATCATCACTCAGAAAAATGATGATTACATTATGGATTTTGGTCCAAACAGTGGATTGGAAACTTCCCCTGCTATCAGAGAATTGGTAGACAGTATTGGGTTGAAAGATCAGATGGTATATGCTGATCAAATAGCCAATAAACGTTACATTTTAAAGAACGATCAGCTACTGCCTCTTCCTACCAGTCCGGGGCAATTTGTAAAAAGCCGGTTGTTTACCACCAAAGCAAAAATCAGACTCATGGCCGAGCCTCTGGTAGGCAGGTCAAAAGAGGGCTACTATCAGAGCATTGCCGATTTTGTTAAGCGAAGAATTGGACAGGAATTTCTGGATTATGCCGTAAATCCTTTTGTTGCAGGTATCTATGCCGGAGACCCTAAGCAATTAAGTGTACAGTCGGCATTGCCCAGGTTATATCGCCTGGAAGAAAAATATGGCGGGCTGATTAAGGGTATGATAAGAGGAGCCAGGGAAAGAAAAAAAGATCCTGAAGCTTCCAAGCAGACAGCAAAAATGTTCTCTTTTAAACAGGGAATGCAACAGCTACCCGAAGCCATAGCGACACAGCTAAAAGATCAGATAAAATTTGCCCATGAAGTTAAATCCATAGAAAATTCCGGATCAGGGTATCAACTGCAGGTACAACATAAAAAATCCATGTTGAAAGTTCAGGCTGATAAGGTATTGTTTACCATACCGGCCTATAAAGCTAAAACAGTATTCAAAGCATTTGACCAGGTATTGGCTCAACATCTTGCTGAAATCTATTATCCTCCGGTGGCAGTGATTTTTGCAGTCTACCCTAAAAAAGCAATACGGCAGCCATTAGATGGATTTGGATTTTTAATTCCGGAAAAGGAGCAAAAAAAATTTTTGGGAGCCATTTGGAGTTCTGTTATTTTTCCTGAACGTATAAATCCTCGGCAGTCAGCTTTCACGTTGTTCGTAGGAGGGGCCAGAGATAGCCAGATCTTTACAATGAAAGAAAATATTATGGTAGATCAGGTCTTGCTTGAATTTGAACAGATCATGAAAATTAATGCACCCCCTGCATTTTTCAAAATGAAAAAATGGAGGAAGGCCATTCCTCAATATAATCTGGGTTATATTGAGCATGAAAAATACTTTGATCAGATGGAAAAAGTTCATCCGGGTTTGTTTCTCTCCGGTAACTATCGAGGTGGTGTTTCACTGGGTGATTGTATAAAAAATGCAAAATCAATAGCTCTGAAGATGCAACAGCAGGTGGACTCCAGACCCAAAGATGAAACCATGACACCTTCCTGATGAAATTAGCAGTTTGGAACAGGAATAAAGGATTAGAAAAAATTTATTTCTTGATCATCTCGTCCGATCTTTGGATCACCCGAATCACCAATTCGTGTGCATCCTGATCCTGGTCACGTAAATAAAATTTTAATACCGGGTTGTCAGCACCAAGTTCTTCTTTAATATGCTCTATCTTCAAATATTGAAGTTTAGATTCGAGTTCGGCTTTTAAATCTACAATAGCCTTGGCAAAATCCACTTCAATTTTACTGGGATTATAATTTTCCGTTTTCATAGGCTTTATTTATAAAAATTTATCAAAAAAATTCACCTTGTCACCATCTGATTAAGCTTGATGCCCAGGTAAATCCACTGCCAAAGGCAGCCAGGCATAAAATACTATCATCTTTGATTTTTCCTTCGGCCCAGGCTTCACTCATAGCAATAGGAATGGAAGCGGCGGTGGTATTGCCATATCTCATGATGTTGTTATAAATTTTTTCATCTGGCAGTCCCAGTTTTTGCTGAATGAAATTACTTATTCGCAGGTTGGCCTGATGAGGTACCAAAAGATCAATGGCTTCTTTTTCCATCTGGTTAGATATTAAAGCTTCCTTGATCACCTCCATAAAGCGAACTACTGCATGCTTAAATACGGCATTTCCATTCATAAAAGGTTTGGTGGATTCCCCTTCAATCATATTAACTGTTAATCTTTGCTTACGACTACTGCCAGGATCCTTTCCATATAATTCTTCGGCAAACCGGCCATCAGCATGAAGATGGGTAGAAAGAATTCCTTTCTGAGGTTCATCTGTGGCTTGTATTACAGCTGCTCCGGCACCATCTCCAAAAATAACTGCTACATTTCTTCCCCGCGTGGTCAGGTCTAATCCCGAGGACTGTATTTCGGCACCTATCACCAGGATGTTTTTATACATCCCGGTTTTGATATATTGTTGGGCAATAGATAATCCATATATAAATCCGGAGCAGGCATTTCGCACATCAAGCGCACCAATTCCTTCCAAACCGAGTTCCCGCTGCATTAATACACCGGATCCTGGAAAAAAATAATCGGGTGTAATGGTGGCAAATACGATGAAATCAATTTCTTTTTTATCCAGGTTTGCTCTTTCCAAAGCCATTAGAGAAGCTTTAGCCGCCATATTGGCTACTGTATCCTTTTCAGGATCAAAAAACCTTCGCTCTATAATCCCGGTTCTTTCAAGAATCCATTCATCTGTAGTATCCATCAATTGGGCCAAATCCTGATTGGTGACTATTCTTTCTGGTACATAGTGACCAACGCCTGTAATTTTTGCATTTATCATTGAAAATGATTTTTAATTTTTACAAAAACAATAAAATTACTACTAATTACAGAGATTAATTACAAAGTTCTCTGATTATTTTATCAGTATCAGCCCGGGTATAGCCCAGATTTAATGCTTTTTGATAGTTTCTGCAGGCCTTTTTAGGTTTATTCATCAATGCATAAGTAAGGCTCATATAATAAAAAGCCTGGTTGTTTTGTGCATTTCGTTCTATGATCCATTGAAAATCATCCAATGCTTTACTATAATTCTGATTGAGCATATAACTATAGCCCCGGTTAAGATGATGCAAGGTTTCCTGTGGTTCCCGTAAAATCAGGTTGCTGAAGTCCTGTATGGCTTCATTATAATTTTGTTGTCTCATTTTGGTGAGGGCAGCATTTCTAAGAGCTTCGATTTGATCAGGATCTAACTGATAGACCATTTCCCAGTCTGCTATAGCCTGCCTTTCATACCCGATTTGTTGATAGGCATAGCCTCTGCGAAATAAAGATTCAATATGGGCGGAATCCAGTTTTAAATAGCTGGTATAGCTTCCAATGGCTTGATCATACTCATTTTGATTCATATACCACCTGGCTTGATGCAGTAATCCTTCTCCGAATTGAGGATTTGCCTGGGTACTTTTATTCAGAAAGGAAATATAGGCGCAGGAGTCGTCTACCTGAAGAAAAAGGTTGGCCAGATTAAACAAAACCAGGTAGTGATCTGATTTTAGCTCAAAGGCTCTGAACATGTAATCAAAAGCTGATTTCAGTTGATTTGAATAGTTGGCTACCAATCCCAGGTCTAGCAGGATGTCCGGGTTATCAGGGTCCGATTCATAAGCATTTTGCAAATCTGATTCAGCGCTGTAGAAATTCCCCTGCTTCATACGGATTTTTCCTCTCAGATGGTACAATGAAGCAAGATGTTGTTTTAGTACCTTATGTTTTTGATAAGCATTATTAATTTCAGTTGTATCAATGGAATCAGCCTCATAAAAATGCTGCTCGATCAACTCTTGCCTGGTATCTGACAATATACTTAAACCAATATTGGTATAATTGGCTGCATTTGGCCATTGCTTTTGATCATAGTAGATATTTGCTAATCGGAGGGCGGCCTGGAAGTTTTGAGGGTCATAATGGAGTGCTTTTTCAAAAAGAGAAATAGCCACAGAGGTATCATTTTTTTCCAGCATTTCTTCTGCCTGGGGTAGAATAAATCTTTGTACCTGAGACAGGCCCACACAGGGTAATAATCCTATAAAAACCATCAATACGTATCTCATCGCTACCCGGTTTGGCTGATTAAATCCGGTAAAAATACTAAAATCTTTGATTCAAATAAAGGTATTATTTTTAAAGCTAAAAAAAGGGCCTGAACAGGCCCCTTTTTTTTAGCAATATGTCATAATGTCATTACATCATGCCACCCATTCCGCCACCCATTGGTGGGGCTGGAGGAGCTGCTTTTTCATCTTCTGGCTCATCTGCCACAACACATTCTGTAGTCAGCAGTAAGGAAGCAATAGAAGCTGCATTTTCTAAAGCCAAACGGGTTACTTTAGTTGGATCAATTACACCCGCAGCAAAAAGATTCTCATACCTGTCATCACGGGCATTGTAGCCGTAATCATCTTTACCTTCCCTTACTCTTTGAACCACTACTGATCCTTCTAAACCAGCATTTTCCACAATGATTCTCAATGGAGATTCAAGGGCAAATTTTACAATGGTAACACCGGTTTGCTGATCAATATTTTCTAAATTCACATTTTCCAGGGCATCTATAGCTCTGATTAAAGCTACGCCACCACCAGCTACCACGCCTTCTTCCACAGCAGCTCTGGTTGCATGCAGGGCATCATCTACCCGATCTTTCTTTTCCTTCATTTCTACTTCAGTAGCAGCACCAATATATAGAATGGCTACACCACCAGATAATTTGGCTAATCTTTCCTGAAGTTTTTCTCTGTCATAATCAGATGTGGTAGATTCGATTTGGGCTTTGATCTGGCTGATTCTGGCTTGAATATCTTCAGAATTACCGCTTCCATTTACAATGGTGGTATTATCTTTATCAATATTTATCTTTTCAGCAGTTCCCAAATAATCTAAAGTAGCGCTTTCCAATTTGTAACCTCTCTCTTCAGAAATTACTGTACCACCAGTTAAAATGGCGATATCTTCCAGCATTGCTTTTCTTCTGTCACCGAAGCCAGGAGCTTTTACAGCAGCGATTTTTAAAGCACCGCGAATTTTGTTTACTACCAGGGTGGCCAGGGCTTCGCCATCTACATCTTCAGAAATGATCACTAAAGGCTTGCCAGTTTGAGCTACCTGCTCTAATACCGGAAGTAATTCCTTCATGGTAGAGATCTTTTTATCATAGATCAGGATGTATGGGCTTTCCAGTTCAGCTTCCATTTTTTCAGTATTGGTAACGAAATAAGGAGACAAATATCCCCGGTCAAACTGCATACCTTCTACAGTTTTGATTTCCGTTTCAGTACCTTTAGCTTCTTCTACTGTGATTACACCATCAGTACCCACCTGCTCCATTGCTTCAGCAATCATTTTACCAATTTCATTATCATTGTTTGCTGAAATTGCTGCCACCTGAGAGATCTCATTAGATCCGCTGATGTTTTTTGATTGTTGTCTCAGGTTTTCAACTACAGCATAAACCGCTTTGTCTATTCCTCTTTTCAGATCCATAGGATTGGCTCCGGCAGCAACGTTTTTAATACCACCATTGAAGATAGCCTGCGTTAAAACAGTGGCGGTTGTGGTACCATCACCAGCATTGTCAGCAGTTTTTGAAGCAACTTCTTTTACTAACTGAGCACCCATATTTTCAACAGGATCTTTCAGCTCTATATCTTTGGCCACAGTAACACCATCCTTGGTTACAGTCGGTGCACCAAATTTTTTGTCGATGATTACATTTCTACCTTTAGGACCTAAAGTCACGCTTACTGCATCGGCAATAGTTTTTACACCTTTTTTCAACTTATTCCTAGCGTCGGTGTCAAATAATATTTCTTTAGCCATAACTATTGTAATATTTTTAAAGTTTTACAAAAATTTGATTCAATTAAATTAAAAAACGGGATTAAATAACTGCAAAAATGTCAGATTCTCTCATGATGAGATAGTCATTACCATCAATGTTTATTTCAGTACCAGAGTATTTTCCATATAGGATCTGATCACCCACTTTAACAGTTAAGGGCTCATCTTTTTTACCAGTACCTACAGCTACTACTGCGCCTTTTTGTGGTTTTTCTTTGGCAGTATCAGGAATGATTATACCAGAAGCTGTTTTTTCTTCAGCTGCAGCAGGTTCTACCAGAACTCTATCTGCCAGGGGTTTGATGTTTACTTTAGACATACTTATTAATTAATTTTAGGTTAACACTACTTTGTTATTAAACTACCGGCTAATGATCATTTATAGTGCCAAAATTGATATGTCCGAAAAAATAGCAGTTTTACTGACACTTTTTCAGCACCCCAAGGAGAAACAGTAAAAAATTTAAATTATACTAAAATCTGACACTGACAGGTTTACCGCTTGACAGGATATAAATAATTGATTATATTTTCAATTGGTTTTAAAAATGTTTGATCATACTCATTGCCTATGAAAGCATTACCACAAGATTGGCTTACTCAAGATCTGATTGATTTTGAATATAAAAAGTTTATTGTATTGGCTTATTTGAAAGATGTTAAGGAAAACTTCAACCAATATTTTCTTTATCCCTTTCTTTCAGACCTTGTTTTTCATTATCGTAATTTGATTTCTATCAGGGAAAATAAAAAACTGATCTATGAAAATTTTCCCAAGGCCATATCCAAGGCAGATTTTGAAAAGCTAAAGTTGAATTATGAAAAAATTGTAGATGATGATGATTTGATGAAAGAATTGGAGGAAATCATTGAGTTTTCCCTGACCAAATTTCAGTTGGTATTAGATGAAGGAAAGTCTATTTACGAATATGTGGAAGAAAATGTGCAGATAACACCTATAGGTCTTTCACCCCTCTATGCCAAAGAAGGTTATCTGCTGATCAATCAAAAAGATCAAAAAGAAATGGAAATACACCGCTATTTAATAACTGTCTTTGAAAGCGCCGATGAGACCTATCAGGGAGTTCATACCGAATACCTGGAAACAGTTTATAAGCAGGTCTCAAGCACTTATGAAAGTTTAAAACTTGAGCTAATCAAAAAGTACAGGCAGATGCCAAATCCGGCCACTTATTTAATCTATTCAAAAATAAACCTGCCTTTTCAGGAAACATTATTTCCGGTGGCTAAAAGGTTGCTGGTGAAATACGTCAATTCTACCAGCAGCTAAAAATAAAAAGTCTGATTCAAGCGAATATGCTAATTGAATCAGACTTTCTTAATATGCTAATCTTCTTTAGCTTAATCTATGATGGTGGCACTATCCTGTTCCAAAGGAATATCACCGGTAGTATCAAGATCAGAGTTTACATCTCCGATATTATTCTCCAGGTTAGGCAGAATGTTTCTGTCCTGAGCTTTTTCAATATTAGGACTGGAAAAACCTCCTGATGGTGCCTGGGTACTCACTAAAATACTGGAACTTAAGCTAAAAACCACCAATGCGACAGCAAGTCCCCAGGTGATTTTCTCCAAAATGTCACTGGTTTTTTTCACTCCCATAAGCTGACTGGATCCTGAACCACCAAACTGGCTGGATAAACCACCACCTTTTGAATTTTGGGCTAATACAACCAGGATCAAAAATAGTGATACCAAAATGGTTAAACTGATAATTAATATGAACATATGCTTACTGTTTTTTTAATTCTTCAATTTGAGCTGCAAAGTAAGTCTTTTTTTGGGGAAATTTCCAAATTAATTTCTTATAAATGTCAATTGCCTTATTGACCTTGCCTTGCTTCTGCATAATCATTGCCAGGTTTTCTGAAATCAGATCATCCCCGATGGATGTACTTTTTGTTGACAGATCTTCCTGTTGTTTTTCTTCTGTGGCTTTATTTTTAGTATTATACTTTCTCAGGAACTTCTCATTAGTGATAAAATTATCTATTATATCAAACTGCTCTTTTTGTTTTTGCTGGGCAAAATTATCCTGTTGGTGCGATTCCTGTTCCTGAGGATTTTCAAGTACTTGACCCTGGTTTAAGTAACTGGTCAGCAAACTTAAATCTTCTTTTTTATTTTCAATGGAATCTGCTTCCGGTACATTAAACAAGGAAGAAGGCTCTTTAGGTTCAATTACTTCAAACTCTTTTTCTTTTTCAATATATTGGGATTTACGTTCCTGCGCTTCTTTTAAATTCTGTAATACCTCTTCCGCTAACTTTTCCGGGTCTGGTTCAGGAGTTTCTTCAGACATTACCATGCTATCCTGAATTTCTAGCTGGTCAATAAACTGCTCAGCCTGTTTAAATTCTTTAATATCTATCCCTTCTGTTTCTTCCTGGGATTGGTTTGGTGGAGTATCAGCCATTTCAGGAATCGCAGGATCATTCTTCAATTGAGTGGACTCCACTACAGGTTCCTCTGATGGATTATCAACAGGTTTTTTCTCTACTGCATTAACCTGTTCCTGTAATTCTGGATTAATCATTTGATCTTTTCGAAGTTTTGCTTCCAAAGCCTCATTTTGCTGCTCAGTATCGGTATTTATTTGATCAACCTGCTTGTCCTCCAACATAGCCTGCTCAGAAGCATCATTCTTCTGGATGGGTGCAGAGTCCGGTAGCGAAGCAATATTGGGCCAGCTTCCTTGCATGATTTTTTTTAAAACAGATCGATCAGAGGTATGTAATGCGGCCTGACTTAACATTGGTTTTTTATTAGCAATATTTTGATCCTGACCTATTTTAGCTATAAAAACATATCCTATCTGAAAATAAGGGTATTTCTCTACCAAGTTCTCATAATTACTAAGATCAAGTTCAGGGCCTTTTTCAGGATGGTGTATTATCTGTATAAATTCTTCTTTTGACACTTTGTTAAAATACAATTTTACCTGTTAAAAATCAAATAATTAATTTACCAGTTAGCCACAGTAGCATTGAAAATATCATAAATGACCTGTTCGAATATATTTTCAATCAACCTTTCCTCTACAGCACTTAATTCTTCAGTATCCGGATTGTAATCATCGAAAAATGAGAATCGTCTATTTTCAAAAGTTTGTTCATCATCTACTGTATTAATATAGGTTACATTAATGGATATGGTAAGTCTTTGAGAACCGGCAAGATCCTGCACGTTTGGATTTCCAGAAGCTACCGGGGCTACCGGACTGAAATTATACCCGGTAATATTTCCTTCAATATGCAGATCTCCATCATTGTTTTCCAGGGTTAGTTGGGTATTTCTCTGATAATAATCCCGAAGCTCTTCTGTAAACCTTTGAGCTAAGTTGGGAGGGCCGCCGGTAGATTCATCATAAAAATTTTGAATTGATATAGTTTGAATTTGGGAATAGTCAATAGCAATACCTGATAATGAATATACTCCACAGGATGAAATAGTGCCCGAGAAAATAATGATAAAGCTGATTACAAAACCTAAATTAGGAGTTTTCCAGTTCATATTGTTTGATTTTTCGGTAAAGTGTACGCTCAGAAATGCCAAGATCCTGGGCTGCGTATTTACGTTTGTTGTTATTTTTACGTAAAGCCTTGACAATCAATTCTTTTTCCTTTTTCTCAATGGATAAAGACTCATCATTTTCTGTTTCGTGGGTAATATCTTCTATTTCTTCTTCCTTTTCCTGATTGTACCGCGATGTTTCGATCTTTGGTTCTGGCTGTACTGAAGTAATATCATATGGTTTACTGGCAGCATCCTCTAATAAATAAGTGCTGGTTTTATAATCTTCTTTATTCAAACCCTGATCAAGGTTGGTAAATAATTGCTGGCTTTCTTCAATCATTTCATCACTGTATTCTCCGTTTTTAAGCATTTGATTTACCAGTTTTTTCAACTCATTGACATCTTTTTTCATGTCAAACAAAACTTTATATAAGAGATCTCGCTCTGAAATGCCTGTACTGGATTTTTCATCTTTGTACAAAGCTGGGATCAGGCTGTTTTCCTGGGGCAGATACTTAAGTAATTTTTCAGAATCTACCTCTCTTTCCAGTTCTAGCACAGACATTTGCTCCACCAGGTTTTTCAGTTGCCTGATATTACCGGGAAAACGATATTTCATCAGGGTTATTTTAGCAGATTCTGTCAAATAAATGGGCTTGGTCCGGTATCTTTCGGCATAATCTGAGGCGAATTTTCTAAAGAGCAATAACATGTCATCACTTCGATCCCGCAGGGGAGGAACAAAAATTGGAACAGTATTCAACCTGTAGTAAAGATCTTCACGGAATTTTCCTTTACCCACCGCTTCCAGCAAATTCTTATTAGTAGCAGCTACAATTCGAACATCTGTTTTTTGAACTTTCGATGATCCGACCTTTATAAATTCTCCATATTCCAGCACCCTTAGTAACCTGGATTGGGTATTTAAAGGCATTTCTGCAATTTCATCCAGAAAGATGGTGCCTCCATTGGTTACCTCAAAATATCCTTTTCTGGTCTCATGAGCGCCAGTAAATGATCCTTTTTCATGTCCGAACAATTCAGAATCGATAGTACCTTCTGGAATGGCACCACAGTTGATGGCTATAAACTGACCATGTTTTCGGGTGCTTAATTGGTGAATTATTTTTGAAAAGGATTCTTTTCCGGTTCCGCTTTCACCGGTGATCAAAACAGTCATATCAGTAGGAGCCACCTGGGCTGCTATTTCAATAGCATGATTTAGCAGGGGTGAATTACCGATAATCTCAAACCTTTGCTTTATTGATAATATTTCCTGATCGCGCAAGATTAAAAATATTTTAGATTAAAAAATCAATTAACTGCTTCACCAATTAAGGTGGCCGAAGTACATTCTTTTACCAATACCTCCACATATTGGCCTGGACTATAATTTTTCCTGGGGAAAACGATGACCTTATTGGCACTGTTTCGACCCTGTAAAAACTCATCAGACTTTTTAGAAGTTCCTTCTATTAAGACTTTATATACATTACCTAAATTTTGTTGATTTCGCTGAAGGGATAAATTTTTTTGTTTTTCTATGATTTCACTTAACCTTCTCTTTTTTACAGGTAATGGAATATCATCCTGTAACTTTTTGGCAGCAAAAGTGCCAGGACGTTCGGAATACATAAACATGTAGGAAAAATCATATTGTGCATATTCCATCAGGCTGAGTGTGTCCTGATGTTCTTCCTCTGATTCGCTACAGAAGCCGGCAATAATATCAGAAGATATGCCACATGCTTCTCCAAGTATATTTCTGATGGCATCAATTCTGTTCATATACCATTCTCTGGTATAGGTCCTTTTCATCAGGTCTAATATCCGGCTATTACCGCTTTGAGCAGGTAAGTGTATATATTTACAAATGTTGTCATATTGATTCATAGTCCTGAGTACATCATCTGTCATGTCTTTAGGATGAGAGGTGGAAAATCTGACCCTCAGGTCAGGATGAACTTCCGCCACCATGGCTAATAATTCGGCAAAATTAAAGGTTTTCCCATCCTGATCACTCCATTTGTAGGAATCAACATTTTGGCCCAATAAGGTTACTTCCCTATAACCCCGGTGAAATAGATCTTGTGCTTCTTTTAGGATAGATTCAGGCTCTCGGCTTCTTTCCCTGCCTCTGGTAAAGGGAACCACACAAAAAGAGCACATGTTATCACAGCCTCTCATGATGGAAATAAAAGCAGTTATCCCGTTGGAATTTAACCTGACTGGATTTATATCGGCATAGGTTTCTTCCCGGGAAAGGAAAGTATTTACTGCTTTATGACCTTCTTCTACTTCAAAAACCAGTTTGGGCAAGTCGCGGTAAGCATCTGGTCCGGCTACAATATCCACAATTTTCTCCTGTTCCAGAAGTTGATGTTTCAATCTTTCAGCCATACAGCCTAACACGCCGATGATAAGGTCCGGTTTTTTTCTTTTAATGACATTAAACTCAGTCAGACGTTTACGGATAGTCTGTTCAGCTTTCTCCCGGATCGAACAGGTATTGATGAAAATAGCGTCAGCTTGTTCAAACTCAGAGGTAGAATCAAAGCCGTTGTGCTGCATGATAGACATTACAATTTCACTGTCGGAAAAATTCATCTGACATCCATAACTTTCGATGTATAAACTTCTTTTTTTTCCTGTATCTTTATTAGGAGATACTTTAACCTGACACTGAGCCTCTTTTTCTTCTGCCTGAATAATATCTATATTCTTAATCAATTCACTCATAATTTGTAATTTCTAAACTGCAAAGATAAATAAAAATGTCATTTTGTCAGTAGATAATCCATATTTCCTGAAGGTTAAATTGTCAATTATGGAAAAGGAGATTGGCTATCGAATGAATGTAAAAAACCCAAAATATTTTTAATAATCACATTTATTTTATATTTAATTACCGGGCAATTAGTAAATTCGCATCAACTTAAATTATGCGATTTATGGCTTTGATAAAATCTGTCAGGGGGATCCATCCAAAGTTTGGTGATAACTGCTTTTTAGCAGATAATGCCACTGTAGTGGGAGAGGTAATTATGGGGGATAATTGCAGTGTCTGGTTCAATGCAGTAGTGAGAGGTGATGTACACTCTATCACTATTGGGAATAATACCAATATACAGGATGGTGCAGTGATTCATTGTACTTATCAAAAAGCTAAAACAGTGATTGGCAATAATGTTTCTATAGCTCACAATGCCATAGTGCATGGATGTACAGTAGAAGATAATGTATTGATAGGTATGGGAGCAATTGTAATGGATGATGCAATAGTTAAAAGCGGGTCGATTATTGCTGCCGGGGCCGTTGTATTAGCCAAAACCATAGTAGAACCTGGCTTTATTTATGCCGGTATGCCCGCCAAAAAGATAAAACCGGTAGGTGAGGAGCTAAAGGATGTATTCTCCAGAACAGCTAATAATTATATCATGTATGCAAAATGGTTTGATTAAAATGAAGGAATTGCAAAAAATTATTTCAGCTCACCAGAAATTATCTGAGAAAAATCAACGGACTGCTATTGCTACAGTAGTCAATGCTTTGGGATCTTCATACCGAAAAGCAGGGGCTAGAATGCTGATTGCCGAGGATGGTTTTTGGACCGGATCCATCAGTGGAGGGTGTCTTGAAGGTGATGCTTTAAACAAATCCCGGGAAGTGATCAGAAGTCAAAAATCAAAATTAGTGCAATATGATACCAGGCATGGCATTGAAAATGCATTGGGAGATGGTTTTGGTTGTGACGGAGTTTTAACTGTGTTAGTGGAACCAATTGTAGATGATTCAAAAAATGATCCTGTAAGCTTTTTGAAAGAGATTGAACGGGAAAATGAAGCTTGCGCCATGGCTACCATTTATGATTCCAATGGTCTGCATGATTTTAATGGACAAAGAATTCTTTTGAAGTATGATGATAGCCTCATATCCACAATTTCAGACCAACCAGTTGCAAACCTGGTCCTAAAAAACCTGCGAAAGCATCTATTGAACAAGGATTCAGGATCAGAAACTTATAATCTGGAAGGTAATACCATTAAGGTTCTGTTTGAAACCTTTAAACCAGACCTAAATCTGGTAATTTACGGTGCTGTTTTTCATGCTCTTCCAATTACCCGATTAGCCAAAGACTTAGGCTGGAAGGTAACTATAACTGATGTAGCGAAAAGTATGCCTGATAGTTTTTTTTATGAGGCAGATAACCTGCTATATGATAAAATGCCAACATTAGATTATCCTGATAATACAGCTGCAGTCTGTTTAACCCATAACCCTCAGTATTTAATGGATGTGTTAAAATATTTGATGTCGTTAGATATTAACTATATCGGTATTTTAGGGTCAAAAAAACGGATAAATAAAATCTTCAGAGAACTGGCCCAGGATGGATTTCCATTAAGTGAAAAGGACCATGAACGAATACATAATCCCATAGGACTTGATTTAGGAAATGATACACCAGAGGAAATAGCCTTGTCAATTGTAGCTGAAATTCAGCAAAAGTTTTCTAAAAAGGGTGGGGGATACATGAAGGATCTATTTGAACCTATACATAAAAGAATTCTGGCTTAATTAGAAAGATGATTAAGTTAGTTTTTCTTTAATATCAGCTACAATGGTTTTACCATGTTCCCGGCCGTTTTCTATGAATATCTTTGCAGTTTCTTCGCCGCCAATAATAGATCCGGCCAAATAGATACCCGGAATATTGGATTCATAAGTATCTGAATTAATTTGGGGTATCAGATTTTCTCCCTCCAGGTTGATTCCCACCTTTTGGAGAAAATCCGCATCCGGACGATACCCAGTCATTAAAAAAACAAACTCGGCCCGAAGCTCTTTTTCTTCTTCAGTAAGCAAATTTTTTATAAAAGCCTTTCCTGGTTCAATCCTGGTAAGAACAGATTGAAAATAAGCCGTTATTTCCTGTTTTTTGATCCTGTTTTCCAGATCTGGCACAATCCAGTATTTGGCCCTTTTATCAAGGGTATCAAACATATGAACCAAACTGACCTTTGCATCATTTCGATACAGATCTAATGCAGTTTCTATTGCTGAATTGGCGCCTCCCACTACCAAAACTTTAGTCTTGGAATACTTATAGGCCTCATCATAATAATGACTGACATGAGGTAGATCTTCTCCTGGAATGTTCAAATAGCGGGGTACATCATAATACCCGGTAGCCAATATGATTTTTCTGGCAATAAATTTCTGCTTGCTGGTGAAAATACTAAAATATTCCTTTTCTTTATGAATAGCAGTAACTGTAGTAAATAATTCAAGATTTAAGTTGAAATGATTGACCACTTTCCGATAATATTTTAAAGCTTCAATTCTATTGGGTCTCATTCCCATAGAAACAAAAGGAAGGTCACCTATTTCAATATTTTCTGAAGTTGAAAAAAAGGTCATATTAACCGGATATCTTCTGATGGATTCAGTAATACTCCCTTTATCTATAATAAGATAGTCAAGTTGTTCATTTGCTGCTTCAATCCCGCAAGCCAATCCACAAGGACCTGCACCTATGATTACCACATCCAGTGTTTTCATACTATTATATTTTGAAGCGTCAAAGATAGGGAAATATGAGGTAGTGAAAAAAACTTTTATGAAAAGGGAAAATAATAGTAATTTTAGCTGTTAAACCAATAAACTGATTGAAAAATGAATTTTATTATTAAATTACTCTTAACCGGGTTGGCAGTTGTAATCACTGCTTACATTTTACCAGGTGTTTTTGTAGAAGATTTCTGGATTGCATTATTGGTAGCGGCTTTATTGGCTTTATTTAATGCCACTTTAAAACCTGTTTTAATCATATTGACTATACCTATTACCATTATTTCATTAGGTTTATTTCTGTTGGTCATAAATGCAGTGATTATACTTATTGCAGATGTTATCATAGAAGGCTTTCTGGTGGATAACTTTTGGTGGGCTTTGGCTTTTAGCTTGATCTTATCACTGATTGTGGGTATATTTGATGGATTGACCAAAAAATAAGCCCATATTAACAGGAGCTAATACGGGCTTGCTGGTTTTGAACAAAGAGCTAGTTCAACAATTAGAAATACATCGGGCCCGGGCACATTCGGTGCTTTCTGGGCGCAAACAAATTAATTCTGTAGTTTAGCATAAATTCATGGGTGCCACTGGTAAAATAGTTTAATTCAGAAATTATCCAGTCATAGGCATAACCAAAGCTTATATAATCAGTGATCTGCAATTCAAACAAAGTGGTAAAACTGTCTCCTTCACGATATGACAGGCCCACATTTACCAAATCTTCTAAAAACATATTTAAATTAGCATCAAAAGCGATAGGCATACCATCTTCTATACGAATTAAAGTAGATGGTTTGATCTTAACACTGTGGGATAAATCAAAAAGATGACCTGTTGTAATATAATAATTTCGGGATTCTTTCCTTTCATTAAATGAAAGGTCTCTAACATTAATATCTTTCAATGTTCTGTTCTTAATCAGATAAGGAATTGAGATGCCAGCATAAAAATTTTTGGTGTAATAATAAACTCCGGTACCAAAGTTAAGCTTGAACTTAGACAATGTCTCCCCAAAATAAGCATCATTACCATCTTCAATTAAGACCTCGTAAAAATTGGAGATAGTATTGTTAAAGCCTGCCTGTAAGCCCATGGCTAAAGTACCTACCGGTAATTTTACTTTATAAGAATAACTGGTATACATCCCAAGATCAGAGTGTACACCGACCTGGTCGTTAGTTATCAGAAAGCCAAGACCTATGTTTTTCCCTTTAATATTGCTATTAGCTGTAAAGGTGGTTATTTGAGGGGCACCTTCCAGGTTGACCCATTGATTCCTGTATAATGCGGTGGCCTGAAAGTATCCCAAACTACCAGCATAAGCAGGGTTTAGTACTAAACCATTGAACATGTATTGTGAAACTACAGGCCTCTGTTGTCCTTTTACAATCGTATAATTGATCATAAGTAAACAGAAAAAAATTAGCAGGTATTTATATAATTTAGTCATAATCGTCAGGTTAATGGTTATCTTAATAGTTCCAGATATCCCGTTACAGGTTCAGTACCATTTCTTAGGTCAATGATATAGAAATAAGTACCAATCGGAAGTTCTGGATTCCCCAGATAAATACCTCGGTTTCCTACACCTTCGAATTTTTTAATTTCATTATCATAATTATCCATCTCAAAAACTTTATCTCCGGATCTGTTGAAGATCTTTACATTGTTATTGTAAAATTCATCGATACAGGCAATTTTAAAGATATCATTAGCCCCGTCACCATTAGCTGAAACCCCATTGTAAATCAAAATATTATTCTTGATTTCCACTTCAGCTGATGCCTCGCATTGTTCGTGAGTGGCTACCCATACCGTATATGTTCCGGCTGGTTTACCATCAATTATACCTCCATAGTCCTGACTAAACCCGTCACTCCATTCAATTGATTCTATGCTTACCGGATTAAGTATGGATACCCAGGCTTTTCCATCAGTTAGTTTACAGGTAGCATTTTCAGCACCTACTTCAAGTACTGGTACCATTCTGAGATCTTTAACTTCAATCAGGCTATCAATGGACGTACATCCTGTTTGTTTATGCTGAGCTACAACAGTATAATAGCCAAGATCCAAATCATCCATTAATGTTCCGGTGTAATCAGGATTTTCATTCACATTACTGCCAAAGTACCAGTGGAAGTAATATTCGTTTTGATTCCCATTTACTGAAGCGTCCACGGCACCATTCGGATAAGCACAATTAGTTCTGTGTGCAATCAAATGTGGTATCGGTGTTGGGATTGAATCAATTTGTTCAGTTATTGTAACCGGTTCGCTAAAATCATAACATCCTGTGATCCGATGCGTACCTTTGGCCAGATAAGTAACGGCATTTAGATTGGTTGCAGTCATTCCCTGAGCTACTACATTAGTGCTGTCAGGAGATTCATACCAGGTAAAATCCAGGTAAGAAAGGCCTTCAACAGCATTGGCCATCAATTCACCGGTTGGTTTGTCAATATAGCAATTTTTCTGTGGAGATAATTCCACCACCGAAATTTCCGGATAGGTCAGGAATTCATCCACAAAGACAGAATCCTTGGCAAATCTGTATGGGTCATCCTGATCTACTGCTACTACTACATACCAACCTGTTGGCATTCCTGTTTCAACCACCTGACCAGTATAGTCTGGTTGTCCGTCAGGATAAGTATCATCATTTTTATACCATAGATAATCATAACTAGTATTAGGATTGATAACTGTGGCTGATACTTTACCATTGGCATCCACACAAAATGTATTCGGTGCAGATGAAGAACTTATAAATACAGGTCTCCGATCATCTTCAATATAATAGGTAGCTGTACTTTCACAACCTGTTAGCATATCCTTCACTAAAACTGTGTAGTAACCTACAGTTAAGCCTGAGACAGATAATATATCATTGTATTGAGGCAACCTTTGCCCGCTGATACTCTTACCTTTAAACCAGTTGATTATAAAACCATCTGAAGACAAACTTCCATCGACTACAATCTCCAGTTTTCCAGTATGGAATTGCGGATCAGGATTAAAACTGGTTTGTGGTTTGATATTTATCAACATGATTTCTGGTTGAATGCTTTGATCTTTGATCTCCACTAAAATTGCTGATGAAGTTAATGCCATGGTTTTTTCCTCAGCTAATACATAATAGATACCAGCAGTGATATCCTGATAAATATTACCTTCAGGATTGGCCCCATCAGAAGTATAAACCAGGTTCTCTGGCGCATAATGGCCCTGATACCAATAGAAATTATAGTTATGTAGACTGTCAATTATTCCGGCAATCTTGATGCTATCAATATAAATGGCTCCATCTGCAGGATCACAATTGATCATATCCTGTTTGGATAGATAAACAATTGGAGATTCAATTTCTTCCATTATTGATTTAAATGCAGTCGCGGTACAATTGGTAATTGTATTGGTTACATCTACCTGATAGGTACCAGCTGGTAATTCATCCATAGTATGTGCAGTAAGGTTTGTTCCGGTACCTACAGTAATAGTATCTTCTTTAGACCAAATAAAATTATATGTTTGTACTGAATGGTCTTTTTCCCAGGCGGATCCAAATAAGGAGCCAGTAGGTGTGGCAGGTGGGCTTTTGCTTATTTGCTCAGAAAGTACTTCTACCTTTACGATCGGATCAGAGCTGGTATTTTTAAGCGTTACCATCATCCGGTCTGCTTCACAACCCGTTTCCTGATTAAAAGCCGTGAGGTAGTAAGTTCCTGCTGCCAATGTATCAAATGGGTCCAAACTAGCGACAGTTGTGTTAGCTATTTCTTGCTGATGCTGATCTAGCAGACTGTAAATATAAACGGCTGTTGGATCTACTTCACCATTTTCCTGAATTTCCAGAATGGCAATGGACCCATTAGGGGTACAATAAGTTTGATCAATTGTTTCTTTATCAGTGATACTGATGTATTTAAGTTTATTAGCCAAACTTACATTCTTATAAAATGTACAGGAATTACCAGGTGTATTTTCAGTTATGGTTAATTTGTAATTTCCATCTTTTAAATCATTGAGCTGATAAGTTGAGCCTATTAAAGAACCTGATGGTTGTTCGGTCCAGCTAAGATCGTATCCGGAGGTGATTTCTACGTTATTTTCAGAAATTTTAGCCGTGATTGATCCCTTACCAAATTCATTACAACTCCAGTCTGGTATGGCTGTCAATGTAATAGCAGGATTGGGCAAATCAGCACCAATATCTACCTGTACCAGTTGGGATGGACATTCGGTAGTGGCATGAAAGGTTCTTATATAATACTTACCTGCTGTCAAACTTGTAAATCCATTAGGCAAAGTATAAGTATTGCTCAACAGTTGTTTTTGATCATCTAATAATTGATATGGATCGAAATCGCTGGTACTGGCAATAGCACCATTTACTTTCAGATTAGCCACGGCAACTGCTCCGTCTGGAGTACAATCTGTTTGAGGACTGGTAGTTACACTGGTGATTACTACATCATCCGGTTCTTCCAGGACGGTAAATGTTCTTTTGGAATCACAATTTAAATAGGTTGTATTATCAATAACCTCCACTGTATATTTTCCCGAAGGTAGATCTGTAACAGAAAAAGTAGTTGAAGGCCTTACATCCGTAGATGTTTCATCACCATTAAACCAGGTATAACTGTAACCTGCTGTAGTAGGTGTTCCCGCTAAATCTACTGCAACCTCTATTTCTCCACTTCCAACCCCAGCTGTGGTGACACAGAACGCATCGTGAACCAATGAAGTAGGTATAATGACAGGGTCTTGAGAAGCTAATTCAATTCGTTGATCTTTCTGAGCTTCACATTTTGTCAGATCATTAATTACTATTACACGGTAATTTCCATATTCTAGGTTAGTATAATGATCCGGTGCGTAAAGTTTTGCAGAAGCAATATCAGTGGAAAGGTCATCATGATCGAATAACTGATTAGTATAACTTGAAACCACATTATCTCCTGTAATTGCCCCAATGGTAAGTTCACCATTACCCGGACTACAATTAGTTTGATCAACCGCGGTAATAGAAGATATCTCTAGGTTTGGTACCTCTTTTACCAGGGTAAATTGATCAGTTGAAATACAATTCTGGTTTAACCCAGCTTGATCAGTAATACGAATAGTATAAACCTGTCCGGCTACCAAATTTTGTATACTATCAGATGCCGCGTAGGTATGAGGTCCTGGTAAAGGCGTGGATGTGCCAGTACCTAAAAACCATTCAATCATATAATCATCTGTACTTTGGGCTTTAGGAATACCTCCAAACCGACTTTCATCAATGGAAACTGAAATTTTTCCATTCCCATTATTAGGATCGCAGAATTGGTCATTACTTACTTGAGCCACTATATAAGGATCATAAGTTTCCTTTTCAACCACTTGATATCCAGTTGCTATACAGTGAGTCAGGGTATTCATAGCTTCAATCCTGTAACTACTTTCGGTTAAACTGGCAAACTGATGATTAAAATGAACACCATCTAATGTATCTGAAGCCAATGAAGTGGCAGGATCATTGATTTCATCATATAAATGGATTCCATAATCAAAGGACGGATCGTTTGATCCATCTTCTAAAATATTTACTTTTTCAATATCAAGTGCACCATTGACAGGAGCACAATTGGTGTTCTTTTGAGTAGTAATGGCAGAAATAGTAAGTACCGGAGTTTCCTTGATTAAGCTGTACTCTTCAGTAGAAATACAGTTCTTGTATATACCACTAGTGTCAGTCACCTGAACGGTATATACCTGACCAGCTACCAAACTGTATATACTATCAGCATTTGGATGGATGTAGGCTGCATCCAGGGGAGTAGCGGTACCACTACCCAGATACCAATCGATTTGATAACCATCATTACCCTGCGCATTAGGATTAGCTCCACCGAATTTGGTTTCATCAATGGAGATAGCCACTTTCCCGTTTCCAGTATTAGGATCACAATACTGATCACTGGTAAGGGCTTCAATAATAAACGGATTAAATGTTTCTTTCTGAATGTTTTTATCTATGGCTACCTCACAATCAGTGATTGAGCTGGTGGCAGTAAGCACATAAGTTCCTTCTGATATCTCAATGAATTTGGCAGGATCTGTTCCATCGACTGTGGCACCAGGAATATCAAAGCTGTAGTCTGCCATATTTTCCTTTACATTGTCAGCCAGAATGCTATCCAGCTTAAAAGAGCCATTTGCATCAGGAGCACAATTGGTTTGAGAAGTGATAGTAGCATAAGCCAGCAGATCCTTGGGTTTATTGATGATCTTACGGGTTAAGGTGGAGTCACAACCTGTTCTGTTATTAGTGACTGTCACAGCATATTCACCTGAAGCAATTTCAGCATTGATAGTGGTATAATTATCGCCGGATAGTACATTAGAAACATCCCAGGCAAAGCTAAAACCAGCAGTCAAATCGGTTTCAGCCGGGTTTTCTGCAGTGGCTGTAATTTGACCTAATGGTTTAGCCGATGGGTTGCAGGAATAGTCATTGATGGAAGTAAAAGTCACCCAAGGGTCTTCCACATCTTGGATTAGTTCTACCTGAATGGGTTTACTTTCACAGTTATGACCTCCAGAAAATGTTTCCTGAATAGAAACGGTGTATATTCCTGGGGCTAAATTGGTAAACCTGATTGTATCACTTAATAATCCAGAACCATTGATCTGTACTATAGGTGACCTAGTATCGCCAATATGATAAACAGTATCATATAAATTATAAAAATAATTTTCATAAGTAACCCCATTGATTTTATTAACATCATTAATTACTATTTTAACTGGAATTTCGCTACTGAATGGGGCTATACATTGAGTAGGGTCGATCTTTTGAGCTAATATATTGTCATTAATAGAATCCTCATAGGCGAAGGGTAAGTAGTACAAAGTATCGACCGAACAACCATTGTCTTGATTTTCTATATTTATATTGTAATGTCCTGAATAAAGATTTTCCGCTTTAACTATATAGTTTATCCAAGGTATTGCTGGATTAAGTGTTGTAGTATCTGTTTCTCCTACTTTACTATAAGTAAATTTCCAATCACTAACAGGATGAGGTGAATTGTTTAAAGATGCTGTTGCTTTTAATTCAAAACTACCATCATTTGTATCGCAAAAGGCCGGTTTGGCTACTTTACTAAAATCGGCTTGAATAGTAGGTGATTTATCTTCAACCGTAACTTTTTCAGTATTACTTGATTGACATTGTGTAATCCTTGAAATCACATAAACAAAATAATCATCAGGCGTTCTTTCTGTCCATGTTGTATCATTATTTGTTTCTGAACCGTCACTATTCTCCCAGTAAATATCGTAGTATTTATGGATGGTATCAAGTTCAGTGATTTCAACAAGTTCATCTATTTTTTCAATCTTTACTTTACCATTGTATGGATTACAGACTGTTGAACTATCAGCATTGGCAAAAACCTTTGGATAAGTTATTAGTTCTGTCACTTTATATGATGCCACGCCTGGACAACCTGTAGCATCGCTGATAGCTTTCACACTGTACGTCTTATCAGTCAACCCATTGATATCATAATCATTTCCTGCATTGGTCAATGGCGTTCCTGAGGTATTCAATCCTTCGAACCAGCTAAAAGCATAACCTGCATTACTGCCATCAGCCTGGGCAGTAAGAGCACCTAAATGATGTAATGGATCATCACTGCAGGAAGTCTGTGGATTTGTTTGGGTAATGTTTACTACTACTGGTACTGGAATACTATCTACCTGCACTTCCTGTATATTGGAGGCACAATGATTATGATCACTGAAGGCTTGTACCTTGTATTGTCCCTGATGCAGGTCAGTAATTGTAGCACCAGTTTCAAGTCTTTCAATTCCATTAGGATTGATCCATTTATAAGTAAAACCTGAAGGTATAGACATGCTAGCCTTTCCGGAAGCATCTATAGAGCCATCTCCCTGGTTAATAAAGCATAATGTATTTGGGGTGATTACAGGAACATCTAATACCGGAAATACCAGATCGTCCTCAACCTGACCTATAGTAGAGTTTTCACAATGAGAATCAAGGTTTCTAACTTTTAAGGTATAGGCTTTTTTAGCTAAACCTACTGTAGTTGTATGTTGCGCTCCTGAAGCTGTTTCCAAAATCGTAGTTCCATCCATCCAGGTAAAATCATAACCTGTTGCAGGTTCTCCATTAGACGTAGAAGGTACACCTTGTAGTTGGCCATTTGGATTAGCCGGATCACAACTGGTATTTTTAATCGGATTAGTCACCAAAATAGAAGGATAAATCTTTGTATTCGGAACTGCAATATTTTTATCCGTAGCACATTTGGTGTCATTATTTGTCACAGTCAGAGAATAGGTGACAGATCGTAATGCTGTTACTTCAAAATCAGTATCAGCTAGTACAGTGCCCGATTCATCTTCCCAGCGATAGCTATATCCCCCTGAAGGTTCCACAGTGGCCATTGATACTACACCATTTACATTAATCTGACCATCACCCAAATCGGTTCGGCAATAGCTGTTATCAGTAATTACTGGGTCTCCGACAACAGGATATTCAAGGTTTTCTACTACCTCTACACTGGCCGTATTTTTACATTCTGAATCCAGGTTAGTTACTTCCACGGTGTATTGACCGGCTGCTAAATTGGCAGTTGTGGTGTGATTGTCAACATTCGATGGTGAAGATACTGTTAAAACGGCTGAATTATCATACCAATCGAAGCGGTATTTATTGATTGTCGGTCGAGCAGATGAAGCAGAAGCTTGTAATTGACCAGTAGGAGCAGCAGGATCGCAACTTATTTGAAGACCGGGATTGCTAGTGGTAATCACCGGGAATAACTGATCAGAAGGGACCATATATTCAACTGAATCCTGACATTTGGTATCATTATTGGTTACAATCACCATATAATACTGGCTGAGCAGATCTTGTGCAATTGCTGTGGTAGAAGATAATAAATTACCTGCCTGGTCTTTCCAGGCATAGCTATAACCGGAAGGTTCAGGGCCTGAAGACATTGATACAGAGGTTATTTCAATGGCTCCGTCACCAAGATCCGTGCGACAATAGCTATTAGAAGTAATGACTTTGTCATTGATTTGAGGATATTCCAAATTACTTTTGGTTATCTCAATCGGAGCTGATTGACCTGTACATCGGGTGTCTAGATTAGTGACTTGTAACGTATACCATCCGGCGTTCAATCCAGACGTAGTGGTATAATTGGAAGGTGCGGTACCGGATTCAATATTTGTATCTAAAGTAGTCCCTTCAAACCAGTCAAACTGATATCCTGCACCTGGTTCACCATTTGAGGTGGTGGCGCTACCAATTAGTGATGCATTAGGATTAATAGTATCACAAGTTGTCAATGGATTGTCTAATACCACTGAAGCAGTTGGTTCTACCAGGTTATTGCCTACAGCTACGGTGATGGTATCGGACACACACTTGGTATCATTGTTTTGAACATACAAATAATAATTACCATCCATTAAGCCGGTTAGTACTGGCCCATTTTCAGGTAGAAGGTTATCACCCTGATCCAGCCAATAATAGGTATATCCCCCAGCAGGTTCCGATCCGGGTGCCGAGGTGCTCACTGTTCCTGAGGCATCAATTTGCCCATTACCAGGGGCAGCACAAGCGGTATTATCAGTGGATAATGGATTGCTTATTATGGGTTTTACTTCCTGAATGTCAAGGTATTGATCAGCTATACTGCTGCAAAGATTATCTTCATTGGTGACCCGTACATAATAAGTTCTGTTTCCTTCAATTCCTGTGGCAGATAGTCCGGTATTACCAATTATGTTATGATCCTCTGTTACCAGATCAGTCATGGCTGCTCCTTTAAACCATTCAAAATAATAGCCATTGGTTGGTTCAAGGGTAGAAGCAGCCGTAGCTTTTAGAGAGCCATTGGAAAAACCCGGATCACAGGATGTGGAAATGGATAGCACTTCGGTAGTAATTACTGGAACATCTTGATCAATTCCAACTGTTTCAGTAACAGGATCAGAAGAACATAAAGTAGCTATATCGACTACTATTACAGTATAATCACCGTCTGCAATGCTGTCATAGATATAACCATTGGAGACATTGCCAGTAAAGTCTGGGCCAGGAGGATCATTGGCTGTAGCACCATCATACCATTTAAACTCAAAACCACTGGTATTTCCATCGTAATCGGCACCTATGGCGCCATTTGGTTTAGTTGGATCACAGGAGGTTGAATTTTTAATATAGCCTGAAATATTAATCAGAGTAGCGTCAGGGTTAACTGAATGGTCCAATAATTCAAAGTCTCCCAAGGTTACACATCCGGCATGCTTTACTTCGACGGAATACCATCCTGGAGTCAGTCCGGTAATATTTGTTGAACCTTCTGATCCACTTATATAATTGGAGTCATCATGATTATTCTGGCCGGTATACCATTTAATATTGTCCTTTCCTTTTAATTCAAAATCAATAGATAATTCACCATCTGGATTACTTGGATCACAGGAAGTAGGGTGGATGGGTGTGAAAGTAAAATCAGGATAATCTTTCTGATCCTCAACTATGCCTTTCATTGGCAGGGAATAGCACCCTTTACCTAAAAGGGCGGTTACAGTATAAGTTCCAGATTTTGTTACTTCTAATTTAGAACCAGTTTCTCCCGGTATTTTTACGGCAGGAGGAAGTGTACCCTCTCCCTCATACCAGGTAAATGTTACATTGGCCATATCAGCTGTAGCTTGAAGCCAGCCTTTAGGTTCCGCGCAGGAGGTTATACCTTTGGTTTCTAATTTAGTAATTTCGGGAAAAGGAGCTGAAGAGGTGACTGTTCCAGTTGCTGAAATAATACAACCTGAGCTGGGATCATTTACCTCTATAATATGGGTAGTAGGGTTAAGGGCAGCTGCTACTTCATTGACACTTTTTACGTCACCTACTCCTATTTGTTCACCTTCGAACCAGCGAAATGTATAATAAACCGAAGGATTATTTACTAAAACATCATTCTCATAAACATATGCAGTTAATTCTCCATCAGGATTTTCACAATCTGTATGTTCTTTGGTTTGAATGACTTCTACTCTTAAGTTGGTTATATTTTGAATCTCGATGGTATCTGTCTTTGAACCACATTGTTTGCCACTGTGAAGTGCTATTACTTTATAATTTCCGGCAACCATTCCAGCAATTTGTTGTCCTACGTTATAAAGCGTATCCGGATCCGGATCAATTATATACCATTCAAAATTATACTCATGCTGGTTAGGTACATCATCACCATTTTCATCAATGACGAAGGCTTTGGCTTCACCATTGGCGATACCAGAAGTTGAGCAACTGATATTATCTTTTACTTTTTCTACACGGATACTAAAGGGAAGAGGGTTTATTTTGCGGTTTGCTTTGTTATTCCCATTATCACATTCTAATACAGATTGAGGATCATTAAGCTTTATATATAAATCAAAGTCTGTTCCTGTCCCTTTTACATTCAGGCTATCTGCCCAAAAAGCTGTGCCGGGCTTAAGATCAGTGATTGTAACTGTATCTGTATTTAATTTTACACCTCCATTATCTGGATCTCCTTCATAAAAAGTAACATATAGATCCCTGTTGATCACAATATCACCATGGTTCTGGATATTAAAAGAAACATAAAAGTCAAGATCAGGGCAGGTTGGAGGAAATATTTTAATAGAAGAATCATCAAAGGTTAAATCCGGAGAAGCATAGCTTAAGCAACCATTGCTTTCAAGTTTCGGAGATTGATTTAAAAAGGAATTTAAGGGAAAAACATCTCCTGGAATAGGATTCCCACTGGAATCTAAAGAGTCACAAATATACTGACCAAAGGCCATATGGTGAAGTTGCTGACCTCTGGGGATCGTCAAATTATCATTAATATTGACATTAAAATAGCCGTGCTGGTTCCACACGCTGCGGGCAGGCATCCATTTTTCGTCTAAAGATCCATATAACCTGATTTCTCCATCACCTCTGTCACCTTTGTTTTTCACATCCTGGTTTTGGCAAGACACACAGATCTCTGTTTCTCCATCACCATTTACATCTGCTACAACAGGATATTCTCTACCAGTTTGAGAAGGACACCATGCTATTCTGGTTTCTGATCCATCTCTTCCATCAACTACATATAATTTTTTTTCATCTCTATATATAATTTCACTTTCTCCATCTCCGTTAAAGTCAAAGACAGTAGTTCCTGTATTCCCGGATGAGCCTTCTATAATACCTAGCTCCCATTTAAGGTTAAAATCTGCATCTAAAGCATAAAGATATTCTTTTACAGCAAAAGTACAATTTAGTTCAGGTGTATCATCGATGTTTGCTACATTTACTCTTCCTGTGCCGTTTGGTGCATTAGTACCTGCATTGGGAACTACAAACATTTTAACTTCTCCAAGGTTAACATTCCAATAGAAGACAGCTGCATCATCATTATCATCTGCCCCATTAGCAATAACATCAAGATGCCCATCCAGGTCATAATCTGCTACGGAAGTAAAATTATGGTTTTGACTGCCAAATGAATTTTTAATATGATATTTGAATTCACCGGGAGGAGGCTCTTTAAATAAAGTTAGTAGATTGCCGGCTAAATCTACTTTGAAAATTTGTAAACCAATTACCAATTCCAGATCATTATCTGAGTCGTCTATATTTACTGCTACTGGTCCGGCATTGATTTCAGAAGACCAATTTCCTGTTCCTTTTACTAATATATTGCCTGTTTCAGCATCTCTAATTTCATTTTTATAATATAGTTCTATATTGCCATCACCATTGAAATCTGCCAAGCCTAAGGTTCCAGTATTATCATAGCAGTTTTCAATACCACCCTCACCTGATTCCCATTGGATGTTTAAATCACAATCATAAGCTACGATTTCATTTCCCTTACTTACCCAAATCCAACCGCAAGTATGACTTTTATTAAGTTTCCCCAAAGTGGCATATTCCTGCCAGTCCAAATTGATATCAGCAGATTTTATGTTTTCTCCAGTTTGTCCGTTAATAATGAAAATCTTTCCTTCGTCCGAATTAAATGCTACTACCTCAGGAATATCGTCATCATTCATTATATCACCCACATAGATTGTGGTATGATTTGAAGTTTTTGATTTATTAGTAGTTGTTTGATAACTTTTCCAAAGGTTTTGGACTTCAAAGTCAGGAAACTCCGTAGGCTTCACTTCACACATGGCATTATTATTCATGAAGAAATCAGAACATGACACTTCTCCACTACAATCCTTATCATAACAATCAAAAAAGCCATCTCCATCATTATCAATGCCATCATTACATTGGGAGCCGGTTTCCTGTCCAAATGATGCGAATGATAAGATCATTCCAATTAGACTAATAAATATGATTTTGTAACTATTTTCCATGTCCATCATATATTCACAACTGGTTTACAAAATTATATACGAATATTGATGTAAATATAACCTTAATTAATTACTTCATCAGACAGCTTCCTTACATGGGTAATCAATAGTTGATGAAAATGTAATTTCAGGTATAATCGATTAATCAACTAATTGAAAACTTGATATTTGGAATTTTAATTTTTTTGAAATGTGGTGCATGATCGAATTTTCAAATTGCAATTTTTGGGTAAATATTCATTTTTTGCCGTATTTGATCAAGCAAAATGACATTCCCATTATAGGAAAAAATGGCTGTTTGGTTACATAATAAGGGTTTTGTTAGATAGGCTGGTTTATAGCTGATTTTTTGTAGGAATAATAATTGAATAAAATCCTATTCTACCTATGCATTTAATTTTTTTTTAATTTTATGGTCTAAATAACTTTTATTGAAAGCTGCCTTCGGATCAGTATAACATTAATCAGATTTGGATTAATTGTTGAATATTATGTTTAGCTTTTAAAATATAATTATATTGCCAATAGAACAGCAATTTATTGGTTACCTTAGAATAAAATACTATATTAATAACTTATATTAGAATAATATTATTTTGAACATATCCAGGGAATGAATAGATTAAGTTTTGTCGGGTTATTAATAGCATTTTTTATGCTTTTCCCAGTGGGGATTTCACTTTCCCAGATTCAAATAGGGATAAAAGCGGATGCTCGGATCATGAAAACGGTTTTTGATGATACAGATTATCAAAACAGGTATAATTCAGATTGGAAGTGGGGAGGAGGAGTTGGATTGGTAACCCAGATCAATATCAACAAGGAAATCAGTTTGAAAACAGAATGGCTTTATCTTATTCGACGTACAAAGGTCAGTAAGCTGGGTGATAATGCTTCTTTCTATAGAACCAGATTAAATTTCATAGAAGTGCCATTGTTGTTGAAGTATCATTTTAAAGAAAAATCCATCCATTATTATTTGCAGGGAGGGCCGGTATTTGATTATTGGTTAGGGGGCAAGTCAACTATCACTATATATGATGCTAATAGTGGTTTTTCAGATATAGAATATCCCATTGCCTTTAACTCTGTTGAACCACAAAATACAATGCCTATTCTGGATGCCAACCGGCTGTTAATTGGCTTGCAGATAGGAGGAGGTATAAATATTCCTGTGAATCAATATAGTTTTTGGATGATTGATCTAAAGTATAATCTCATGCATACTTTTCTGAGTGATGAAATGAATCCTGGCCGTTTTGATCCGGATTTGACTAGCAATTTCAGATCCACTTTCAGAGCAGTATCCATTAGTGTAGGCTATATGATAGATTTGGCTTCATTAAGAAAGGCACTCCGATAACAGAAATTTCAAATCATAATTACCTTACCACCAATATACTTCCGGTCTGCATTGTGCCAGAATCTTTAAACTTCAACACATAGTAATAAACACCTTCAGGTAGATCATTGCCATCTTTTTTGGCATCCCACTCATTTAAATAAGGAGAAGCTTCATACACTTTTTGTCCGGCTCGATTAAATATAGCCAAAGAATTATCATTGAAAGAATGAATGTCTTCAATTTCCCAGAACTGATTCCAACTATCACCGTTTGGCGAAAACAATTTATCTGCATTTAAATGAGGGCCTGCACCATCTACATATACTAAAATACTATCCATGGAATAGCAATAATTTTCATCTTTTGCAGTCAAATAATAGGTGGTGGTCCGATGTGGCTGAGCCAATGGGTTGCTTATGGTAGAATCACTTAAGCTACTCCCAGGTGTCCAATCATAATCAATAAAATTATCAGATGCCACCAATTGAATTTCTTTACCAAAGAATACTACACTATCCCCGGATTCAGTAATGATTTCCAGAGGTGTTTCAGGATGTTGATCTATTTTAATTGAACCTGTAGATTCACATCCTAATTCACTTTTTACATGCACAGTATATTCCCCTGGTTCTGATACATAAAGAAAATGATCAGTACTTTCATCAGACCATAAAATGGCTGGATAGGATGTAGAAACTTCTAATTTCACACTATCTCCTTTGCAGTATTTGGGTGCTGTATATATTATTTCTACCGGGGCCATTTCAATGACAGAGACTTTTTGAGAAGTTTCATGAATACAAGAAGTGTTTTCATAGCCTACTTTTAAAGTAATACTATAATCACCACTTTTTCTGTAAGTGTAAGCCGGTGATTTTTCTGTTGACGCATTCCCATCACCAAAGCTCCACTTGTAGTAAACTGATTTTTGAATAGGTATGTTGGAAGTATTATTTAGACTTATAGGGTCTCCAAAACATACTTCAGATGGTCCTTCAAATGATGCAGTTGGTAATGAAATAGCAGAAAGATTGAAATTAGTACTTTCATTAAAACAGCCATTACTAATAATTTTTGCCTGGTAATCACCCGTTTTATTTACAGTAATAGTAGAACTTTTCATTCCTTCCAAAAGTGTCCCATTATAAAACCAGCTGAAAGTATATCCTTCCCAATTTCCTACTGAAAGCTGTACATTTTGGCCATCACATATGGCAGCAGGTCCGGAAACATCTATATCTGGCATGACGATCAATTCTACCAGGGTAGAATCTTTTATGCTGTTGCAGCCATTCGGGTCTATAATCTCGAGGGTATAATATCCTGACTGTTCTATCTGAATGTTATTAATTTCCGGGTTGGGGGAAGTGGAACTGAATCCCTTTGGTCCGGACCAATTATAATTCACATTGGTTAACTCTGTGGTTGCTTGTAGCTGGATTTTATTTCCTATGCATCCGGGGCCGGTATTAGAAGCAGTAGGTTGTGTGGGGGCGAAACCTGTTTTTAAAGATACATTCAGCTCCTTTGAAGTCTGGCTACAAGCGCCGTCATCTGAAGTAACAGTCACTGAATAATCACCGGTGGTACTGGTCTGAATAGCAGATTGATCCTCGTTGAGATAAACCAGATCGGCAGTTGAAATATTATTTCCTTTGCTCCAGGTATAAGAAAGCCCTATACCTTTAGTAGCATGAATATCCAATGGTAACCCTTCACAGATTGATACATCTCCTTCAGGATTGATAGATGGATATACACAATTTTTGTTTATATAAACAGATAATCGATTATCTGTTCTGCCTAAGCTGATATCTGGTCTTCCATCTCCATTTATATCACAAATGGTAACAGGTCTGTTTTTAATAACGGTGGGTAATTTATAATTTTTAAAAGATAATATAGCATTTCCCTGGTTAATCAATACGCCAAAGGCATTAGATTGATCTACTGAACTAAAGCCAATATCCGGGTAACTATCACCATTCAGATCTCCCACATCAAGATCCCAGGCGATTAAACCAGTATTTATAGTCTGAGGGGCTGAAAAACTTAATTTGCTAGCGGTAGATTGATTTGTAAACAGATTAATGGCCTGACTTGCATCATTTTTGGCTACGATCAAATCTGGTTTTTGATCTTTATTTAAATCTGCTAATTTTAGATTAATTAACGGACCGGTAAGTTTAAGAAAGGTTTTATTGTTAAAATTAATCATTCCTGGATTGCTTTGATTTTGGAAAATGCAGATGTTGTTGCCTGCTAAAGGTGACGTAACAATTTCGGGCAGTCCATCATTATTTAAATCTTTAATATCCAGGCTAAATGAACCTTGCATAAAAGCATCATCTTCCGTGATTTTATCATCATTAGTAATTTCCAGTGTAATGGGATCAGTTTCAAAACTTAAGTAACTACCCTGCGAATTGTTTTTTAAGATTTGAATAACCTGGTTACTTGCTATATTTCCGTTATCCGTACCATCTGATACAATGATATCCACTTTGCCATCCCCATCCAGATCATTAGCTTTAACCTGAAATAGTCCTTTGGCACCAGCAATCGAATAAGACAGAAACTGGGGATCAAATGAAATATTTCCGGGAGAGGACATATTTTTAAAAATAAAAACTCGGTCTGCCGGAGTGCCGCCCCTGGTCCCAATAAGCTCTGGTTTTCCATCTCCATTCAGATCTTTACAATCTACATAAGCAACTGGGGTGCTGGTGTTGATTATTTTGAATGATGAAGCAACAGAATTGGTTTGGCTTTTATTTTGCAGAATGTAGAAACCACTCCCATTATCATTTGAAACCACAAAATCGGGCAAACCATCATTATCTAAATCGCAATTGCACATATCAAATAAGCCCGTATTGGTAGCTCCACCGGTAAATAATTCAAAATGTTGGGACTTTTCAGGTACGAAATCCTGGCCGGAATAACTTAACAGGAAGAAATCATTTGATATACCTGTTAAATTTGAGTTGAGGTTGGTTACTGAAATCTTATCATAAACCGCTCCTGCCGGTACTATTACATCAATTGTGTTTTCCGTAGCATATTTTATTTCTCCTTGGCCAGCTCCGAAGTAGACTACCAGGTCTTTCGGGTCAGTGCTAAAGCCTGATCCACTTAATGTGATCACGTCTTTAACTGTACTTGACTTGAGGCTTATATTCCTGATTATGGGTTTTTGACTGTATAGTTGCCCAAATATTGAAATTGATAAAATAATAAGAATTATATATGGTTTAAAATTTTTCATCCGAGTATCTTTTTTTATTCAACGGTCAACAGCCAGGCATCTTTAAACATACCTTTCTCCTTTAATTTAGCTAAAGTTGTAGTTGCTTTTTCTTTGTCGGCCAATGAATAAAAAGCATATACATAATAATATTTAGCCTGGGTGGCATACCCATATTTGGTATAATAACCTTTTTCAAATAGCCAATCACTGTAGTTTTCTGCTTTTTCAAAATTAGGGAAGGTGCCCACAATCACATAAAATCCTTTTTCCAGTTCCAATAAATGAGTTCCCTTGGTCACTGTTTGAGGTCCGTTATAATTTTGAACCTGCCCTTGTTCGCCTAAATCTTCCTGAGCCGGTGTAATTGCAGGTTGTTTCTCTTCTTGTTGCTTGTTTTCAAGATATTCTAAATATGGATCTTTTTCCTGTTCCTGTTTTACTGACCGCGTTCTTTTCTTGGGACGTTTTTCTTCTCCAAAATTCAGCTTTAAGGCTATTTCATGGGTACCATTGGTGAACCCTGCTACGGGAGTATTTACCAGGTCATAAGCATAACCTACCTGCATCTTGTCATTGATGTTTATACCTCCCATTAGAGTGATACCATAATCTTGCCGATAGGATCCACCCAGCCAGGCCGCATTTTGAAAATGAATAATTCCTGCTCCTTCAAAATAGCCAGCCATTGTTTCTGACTGAAGTCGATATATCAGGTGTGGTTCAAAAGAAATAGGTAACTCTTTATTATATGATTTGAAATTAATCATAATTTGATATGAATTTAAAGGGTCTATTTCCCCCTGATTGAATTCAACCTGGCTGATAAGTGATGTATTAAACAGCCTGGGTAAGGCAAAACCGGCATTGAACCCTCGGAAGTGATAATTAAAGCCAAATTGACCATCCAGATATATAGAGCTTTGCAAAGCATTTATTAAGGCTACATCATTTTGATATTTAGGATTGTTCATAATCTCATTAAAATCAGAAATTGAGTTAAAGCCTGCCCCTCCGGACAATCCAAATTTTACATAATGATCAATATCAAAAGGTACCTTATAGGCCAGTGATAAAAGTGCAGAAGAAGTATTTAAAACGCTTCTGCGATCATTGAAAATATTTGTTCCAAATGACATGTTGGTGCCAACAGGCAGGTGAAAACTGGCCGATGTAGTTACTGGAGCGCCTTCTATACCCATCCACTGTTGACGGTAGGCCAGGGTGAGGCTGGGTCGGTATTCATCGCCGGCATAGGCAGGATTATAAGCAAAAGGATTCATAAAAAAATTACTGAATATAGGTTTGTCCTGGGCAATTAGAGGCGCTAATTGCAAAAAATTAAAAAATAAGAGTATAATATATTTTTTCATTTCAACTATGGTCCGCTGGTAATTTTATCCCTTTAATTGGTTTTATGAAGGGTCTATAATTTAAAATTTTCCTTGATTTCTTACCCGGATTAATTACCGGGGATAAAATACTTTCATAATCCCGTTCTCATTATTGGAAAGATAAACATTTAAACATCTGACTATCTTTAATTTCAGATTTTATTTACTATAAAATGAAGCTAAAAATTACGTGTTATAATTTTTATTTCTTTTTAACTAAATCATTCATTATCAACCTCTAAGCTTATTTTCTTTTCCTAAGTCGTTAAAAATGCCGGTGATTTTGAGAGATTTAACACTTTTTATTACTTCATTAATTATATTTTATATAAAATTAATACAATTTGAAATGTATAGGTAACCCTGCATTTTCCTTATACTAATTCTTTTTATGCATACAATTTAATTACATTGACCTACTTAATTATCGATAAATAGCCTTAAACACTACATATGCAGGTTTTACAAGTATTATCAAGTTTAAATATGAGGGAATATCTTAATTTTAATTTTTGATCAAGACCAGAACCTATGAAGAAGATTTTAATAGCCGCTTTACTTTTGTTTGTTACTTCGCAGTATGTAAAAGCACAAGTTTCGGTGGGAATGAAGGGTGGTTTGTTAGTTTCAAAACATCACTATGGCAATCCATCATATCACCACCAAAATAATATTAGGTGGCGGCCTGGATTTAGTGCTGGTTTGGCTGGGAACATTGGTGTTGGGCAATACATGCACCTGAATAGTGATTTTGTTTTTTCAATACTGGGAAATAGATTGATCAATAAAGAGTTGGATGTTAAGAATACACTCAACTATAATTACCTGGACTGGTCCCTGATATTACGATTGAGGTTGGAACAACCTGGATGGAATTTATTAATCGGATTTGGACCAAAAATAAGCTATATGATCAGTGGAACAGGGAAGTTTTTTTCTGAAGCTGTTGATGAAATCAACCAGGATCATTATGCTTATGACCTGATTTTGGAAGGAGATCCAATCAATGAGTTTGGTAAGGTATATATTCCTGCTACTAATCGGGTTCAGTTTGGGCTTATTTTTAATGTAGGCTACGAAGTGGAGGTTATGGAAGGACAGACCTTGATATTTGATCTGCGCTATGATATGGGACACACTTTTATAAGCAAGTCAAGCGAAAGTGCATCACTGTTTGGCATCTACACCAATAATTTTGAAGCCAATAATCAGGTGATAGCATTATCTTCCACCTTCCTGTTCGATCTGACTAAACTTCGAAAAAATTTATCCAGGTAATCAATTTTAATGATCTGAAAACAATTTGGCTGAATTTTTTTTAAATAAATCAAACTTCCTTTTTTGATGACATGCTAAAGATTGCCTGGAATAATTTATATGCTCATCCATTGCCGGAAAATCATCGTTTTCCAATGATAAAATATAATCTCATTCCGGAACAACTCATTTATGAAGGGACCATCTCTGCGGACAATTTATTTGCTCCTGGTCCTATTTCAGAAGCAGATATCCTGCTTACCCATCAGGCAAATTACTGGCAAAAGCTTAAAATAGGTCAGTTGTCATCATCAGAAATCAGGAAAACAGGCTTCCCTTTTTCTCCTCAATTAGTAAAACGGGAGATTTCTATAATGCAAGGTACCTTACAGGCTTCCCAATATGCCTTGCAACATGGCATAGGAATGAATATTGCCGGAGGAACTCATCATGCTTTTTCCGATAAAGGTGAGGGCTTTTGTCTTTTGAATGATATTGCTATCACCGCAAATTACTTATTGAAACATGAATTGGTGGATAAAATATTAGTGGTAGACCTGGATGTACATCAGGGAAATGGTACCGCTGAAATTTTTAAAGAGAATAACCGGGTATTTACTTTTAGCATGCACGGCGCAAAGAATTATCCTTTGAAAAAAGAAAAATCAGACCTTGATATTGCCTTGCCTGACCAGACAGGCGACCAACATTATCTTCATTTATTGGAAAAGTATCTGGGCCTGTTGATCCAACAAGTACAGCCAGGCATGATCTTTTATCAATCAGGAGTGGACGTTTTAAAGACTGATAAACTAGGTCGGTTAGGTTTATCCTTATCCGGCTGTAAGGCCAGAGATCAATTGGTGCTTCATTCGGCTCAGTCTGACAGAATTCCCATTACAGTGAGTATGGGAGGAGGATATTCTGAAAAACTATATCATATCATAGAGGCCCATGCCAATACTTTCAGGTTAGCTCAGGAAACATTTTTTTAAAAATATTAATCTTTTTTGTATTAAGGTCAGTTTATAAATATATAAGAATAATGGATGAATTTTTATAAAAATGAGCCCCTGATTTTCCGACAAAGTGTTTATTACACCTTATCATTTATATTAATTCTTTGGATGATAAAGGCCATAGAATGGGCTATGATGATGGACTTAGGGTTTTTAGGTGTCTATCCCAGAACGTTTTATGGTACTATAGGCATCATAACCGGTCCGTTGATCCATGGAAATATATTCCATCTTATCTCCAATACATTTCCCCTGATCCTGCTGGGCATAGGCGTATTCTATTTTTATAATAAAATTGCCCTGGAAATATTTTTATGGATTTATTTCTTAACCGGATTCTGGGTTTGGGTGATGGCCAGAGAAGCCTATCATATAGGTGCCAGTGGATTGGTATATGGGTTGGTTGCATTTTTGTTTTTTAGTGGACTGTTTCGGAAGGATTTCAGGTCTATAACCATTTCTCTGATTATTATGTTTTTGTACGGAGGTATGATATATGGATTGATACCATCCAATGGAGGTATTTCCTGGGAATCGCACCTCATGGGCTCCGTATCAGGAATTATTTGTGCTTTTTATTATCGTAAAATTCCTTTGTTCAAAGACACAGAAATCAATCAGTTTAGTTGGGAAAATGAAGATGAGGAGGAGGAGCAAATTGAGCGTCCTGATATACCATCATTCAAGACCTTTAGTTGCACTGATCAGACATTTGAGAAAAAAAAATATTCCTATAAATATGTACCCAAAAAAAACAGCTAACCTATTGCTCTCTTGTATACCCTCATGCTATTCCTTTTTAATTTCAGAATATAATTTTTAGTTATAATACTTTAATTATATTTGCGTTCACATAAAAAATCAAATTTCAGAAAATGACAAAGCACATTTCATTAGTATTAAATGTAATAATAATTATTGCAGTAAGCATTTTATACTTCTTACATTTTTCAGGATCTGGTGAAGAAACTGTTGATCAGGAAATGGGATCCCGGGATTTAAATGCTAATCTTTCTATTGCATATATCAATTCCGATAGTTTACTGAAAAACTATGAGTATTTCCAGGAAATGGCCGAACAGTTGGATGAAAAAAGGCAAAAACTGGAAGCAGAGTATAAAAACAGAGCTCAGGGACTTCAGAATGAGATCAGTAATTTTCAAAGAACGGCCCAAAACATGACGATCAGCCAGGCCAAGGCAGTGGAGGAGGATTTGATGAAAAAGCAACAGAATCTGATGCAATACCAGGATCAGCTAACCCAACAACTGATGCAGGAAGAAGCTAAAATAAATGAAGAATTGTATGAAAGGGTGTCTGCCTATTTAAAAGATTATGGTAAAAACAATGATCTGGAATTGGTATTAACTTATCAAAAAGGAAGCGGAGTATTATATGCCAATGACAGCTTAAATATTACGGAAAGCATAGTAGATGGATTAAACCAGGCATATTCAGGAGCAGATCAAGCCGTACCTTCCCCCTCAGAAGCTGATACTGTAAAATAACTCTTGATTTAGTAAAATATAAAAAAGCTGACAAGCATATTGTCAGCTTTTTTTGTTGATAAAGTTTAGTTTACTATTTTAGTTGAATCTTATTCCTATAAAATTAAAATTATGAAAATCAAGCTATCTATTTTATTTATTGCCATAACAGGCATGTTCGGTTGCCAAACAACTGGTAGCCAACAAGTGGAAGATGAACCTAATCAAATTGGACCAGGACCAGATGCTATACCATTGTTTAATGAAGAAAATCTGGATGGATGGAAGCAATTAGGAGGCGAAGCAAAATACCGGGTGGAAAATGGAGAAATTATTGGTACTACAGTTTCAAACACTCCTAATAGTTTCCTTACCACTGAAAAAAACTATAATGATTTTATACTGGATGTAGAGATTCTGGTGGATCCAAGCATGAACTCTGGTATTCAATTCAGGAGTAATAGTAATCCTGATTATCGAAATGGCCGCGTACATGGTTACCAGGCTGAGGTAGATCCTTCAGAAAGAGCCTGGAGTGGAGGAGTTTTCGACGAAGGAAGAAGGGGTTGGCTTTACCCATTGGAAGTGAATCAGGAAGGACGTACAGCTTTTAAAAATGGTGAATGGAATCACTATCATATTGAAGCTATAGGTAACACCATTAGAATCTGGGTCAATGGTATACCTACCTCACACCTAATAGATGATATGACCAGTGAAGGATTTATAGCTTTACAGGTTCATTCCATTCCTGACCGGGTTGAACCTGGTTCTGAGGTGCGTTGGCGTAATATTATGATCCAGACTGAAAATCTGCAGCCTCAGCCCAATACTGATATTTTTGTAGTGAATATGGTCCCCAATACACTTTCTGAACAGGAAAAAGCCCAAGGCTGGACCATGTTATTTGATGGTAATACCACCAATGGCTGGCGAGGGGCTCATAGTGAATCTTTCCCTGATGTAGGTTGGAAGGTAGAGGATGGTATATTAATGGTGATGGAGTCAGGCGGTGGAGAAGCTGAACATGGAGGAGATATCGTGACAGAAAAAGAATATGATATGTTTGAGCTGCAATTAGATTTCAAGCTGACTGAAGGTGCAAATAGTGGTATCAAGTATTTTGTTACAGAAAATTATGGTCCTTCTAAAGGGTCAGCTATTGGCCTGGAATATCAGCTTTTAGATGACGAAAAACATCCGGATGCCAAGAAAGGTAAAGCGGGTAATCGTACTTTAGGCTCACTATATGATCTGATACCGGCCGAAAAAGGGTCCAGGTTTGTGAATGATCCCGGTCAATGGAATCATGCCCGTTTAGTAGTAAAAGGTGTAAGAACAGATAGAAACCTGGTAAATGGTCGTCCCAGTGATATTGATTTTACAGGAGCTGAAGTAGCCCACTGGCTCAATCATATAAAAGTTTTGGAATATGACCGGGGTACCCAAATGTTCCAGGCTTTGGTTGATAAGAGCAAATATGAAAAATTTGATGATTTTGGCATGTGGCCCAAAGGTCGTATTTTGTTGCAGGATCATGGCAATCAGGTTCATTTCCGTAGTATAAAGATCCGGGAATTGTAGATAAACTATTTTCTAAATTAATTCTTGCAGCTACCTCTTAGACGGGGTAGCTTTTTTTGTTTAAAAATATTTTGAAATTAAAATAATTGATTATTTTTGCAACCAATTACACTAAAAAAGTGTATATAGTGTAAAAAATGCATTAAATGATCAAGGAACACATAATAAATAGATCTACTGAATTATTTCTTTACTATGGTTTTTCTAAGGTCACAGCCGACGAAATTGCCAAAAGCGCTGGAATCAGTAAAAAAACCTTGTATAATTACTTCAGTGGCAAAGAAGAAATTTTAAATGCAGTGGTAAATCAAATTCTGCTGGATCTGGAATCAAAAGCTAATATCATTATTCAGGAAGATGACCTTTTCCCTCAAAAGCTAAAACAGGTAATCAATATTGTTTCAGACGCATTAGCTAAATTAACTCCTCAATTTTTGGAAGATATCCAGATAAAATTACCTGAAACATGGCAATTTCTGGTAAAGCAAAAAGATGAAATTATTAAAAAGTATTTCACCAAATTACTGGAACAAGGGAATGAAACTGGATATCTGAGGCCGGAAATTAATAAGGAAATAGCAACTATCATGCTCATGATCTCAGTAGAACATTTGTTTGATCCCAATTTCATCCAGAATTTACCCAGGGATGTTTTTACAAATATCCCACGATCTACCAATGAGATATTCGATAAGATCATTGATGTATTATACCACGGCATTCTTACAGAAGCAGCCAAAAAGGAAATATAAAATTTTTTTGAATGTAGGAAACTAATAAAACTAAAATAGTGAATATGGTTACACAAAAGAAAAAATGGCTTATCATCAGCCTTTTATTGATATCTTTTTCAGTAAAGGCCCAGGAACCGGGCTTAGACCGGCTTCATCTGATTGAAGCAGCGCTTGAAAAAAGCAATGAAATTTATATACAGGAAAAGAAAGCCTCCCTGAGCCGGCTAGACCGGCAAAAGGCCCGGATGACTTATTTACCTAAAATTACTTTTAATTCTTCTTATACCATCCTGAATGATGATATCAGTTTCGCAGTACCGCCTATACAAATACCGGTAGGGCCGGGGCAGATGCTGGAAAAGCAGCTGGACCCCGTTACTCTGCAGGAAAGAAATATATTCCGGGCAAATATTGAAGCAAATATGGTGATTTTCAGTGGGCTAAAAGCTCCTTTATTGGCATCTGCCGCTTATCATAAATATCAGGCTGAGACAGCATTACTTTCAGGACAAAAGGCAGACATTATAGCTGCCGTGATGGGATATTATGATAGATTGGCTTTGCTGGAACAATCCGCTAAAATTTTAGCTGACAGCAGGAAACGTCTGGATAAGCAAACAGAATACAGCCAAAAAGCTTTTGAAGCAGGATTGGTATCAGCCTATGATCTTAACAAGATCAAAATTGCTCAAAGAGAACTAAATGCTAAAGAAATAGAATTAGCAGGTAAGAAAAAACTGGTCTTGTTAAAGCTAAGCCAACTGACTGGTATCAATCAGGAGCAGTTGTCCCAACTTCAGGTAAATCTTAATCTCTGGCCTGGTGTAGTCAATCAAAATAATATACATAACCGGGCTGAACTTAAAGCCCTTGATGAATCCATCCTGGCTAATAATAAAAAAAGACAAGCAGAATTAGCCGGATATCTGCCCCAGGTAGCCATATTTGGTCGAAGAGAGATTTATGAAGATGATCTTTCCGCACTTGACCCCGTGTGGTATGCCGGTATAGGATTAAAATGGCATTTGTTTGATGGCCTACAGCGTAGTAGGGATGTCCAAAAGGCTCGTATAGAGACTGAGATAGCCATCAGAAAAAAGGAAGATGCCCTGGAGCAGTTGGCTCTGAATCATGATCAAGCTTATGAAAATTTACAGGTAGCTGACAAATTGATAGAGGTAGCTCAGCAAAAATTAGAAGATGCCCGCGAAGGATTTGAAATTACCACCAAAGAATACCAGGTAGGGCTTACCGGGATTACTGAGCGCTTAGCGGCTGAATCAGATCTGCAAAAAGCGGAAATGGATTATTTGCAGGCGGTTTATGATCAAAGAGTTGCCAGTCTCAGATTATTGAATGCAACAGGAGAATTAACCATCAAAAACATTAAAAATAAATAAAAATGAAAAGTATTAAAGCATTTATTGGAATCTTGATTTTTGGGAGTTTACTTATCAGCTGTAGTGAAGAAGAACAGCGTTATCAGGACGATTTGCAAGGGAAGGTAAAAAAAGAGATCTTGTATATAGCACCAAAAGTACCTGGCCGGATCCTTGAAATCAGGGTAAAAGAAGGGGAAGTCATTCAACAGGGAGATACATTGGCTGTTCTGGATATTCCTGAAGTCGAAGCTAAATATCAACAAGCCCAGGGAGCCTTAATGGCTGCCCAAAATCAATATGAGATGGCCCGACATGGAGCTACTATACATGAAAGGGAGCAGGTAGAGGCCATGTTTCAGGCTGCTACCGAACAATTTGGACTGGCCCAAAAAACCTACCAAAGGTTAAATCAAATGTACCAGGATTCGTTAATCTCTTCGCAGAAATACGATGAAATCCTGACCAAATATATGAGTGCCAAGGCACAATTAGAAGCTGCAAAAGCCAAAAGGAATGATGTGGAAGGAGGTTTACGTTCGGAAAAGATAGAGATGGCCCGGGGGGATATGATCAGGGCTGAAGGCGCTTTGAAAGAAACAGAGGCAGCCTTGAAAGAAAAGTATTTGGTGGCCCCTTCCCAAATGCAGGTGGAGACTATTGCCTTACAACCGGGAGAACTGGCCTTGCCTGGTTATAATATTTTTGTAGGTTATTTGCCTGGAAGTGCATTTTTCCGCTTCACTATTGGAGAAAGTGAAGTCATGAATTACAAGATCGGCCAGACTTTTAAGGTAAAACAAGCCTTTGACCAGGATAAATTGTACCAGGCAAAGCTGGTGAGTATCAAACATTTGAATGCCTATGCCGATCAAACTTCTCCGTTTCCGGAATATGAACTGGGAGAATCAGTGTATGAATTGAAATTGCTACCCACAGATCCCACTTCCCGTCAGGAATTGATTGCCAATATTAAAGTTTTAATGGAGGAGTAATATGTTCAAAAATATGTATCAAATCATAAAGCGGGAATTAAAAATGTTTTCCCAAAATACGGTGATGCTGGCCGTGTTCCTGGGTGCACCACTATTTTTTGGTATCCTGCTGGGATATGTTTACCGTGATGCTCAGGTGGCAAACCTACCTGTTCTGGTGGTAGATTTTGACAATTCTCCCTTGAGCAATCAAATGATAGATGCCCTGGAAGACAATCAATATTTACAGGTTAGAAAAACACTATATGACAATCATGAAGTAAAATCGATCATGCAGCAGGGATTGGATAATGCTGTAATTACAATTCCGGCTGGATTTGAGGGAGATATTCAACAAAAAAGGCATCCTGAATTGACGGTAGATTTAAATGCGGCAAATATTTTAACTGCCAATTATGCGGCCAGAGGTATTCAACATGTATTAGGTACCATCAATGCAGGGATTGAGATCAAAGCCATCAATAAAAAAGGTGTACCGGTTTCAATTGCTCAGCAGCAATATGAGACTTTTCATGTGAGTATGACACGTTTTTTCAACCCGGGGGCAAATTACCTGGAATTTTTATGGCCGGGTGTATTGGCAGCCATTTTACAACAAGTATATTTACTGGCCCTGGCCCTTACATTCAGCCGTGAATTTGAAAAAAACACTTTCAGAGAGCTGACAGATCAAACAAAGAGTACCTCATTGATCATGTTTTCCAAGACAATCCCTTATTTTATCATAGGCATGATTTTATGGGGTGGTATCCTTAAGCTACTGTTTCCTTTTTTCAGGATTACCATTAATATGGATTTGATGGCCATGTTTTGGATTACTTCCCTGTTTATTCTGGCAGCCACCTTTATTGGGATTATGGTTAGTATATTAATTCCCAGCCAGCTAAAAGCCACAGAAATCCTGATGATTGTGGCTTCTCCCAGCTTTATTCTCAGTGGTTTCACCTGGCCTTTATCACAAATGCCTGAGTGGGTTCAGGGTATTGCCAGAACCGTTCCTCTGACCCCTTTTCTAATTGGTTTCAGGAAAATATTTATGCTGGATGGAAATTTGGGAACCATTCAACCGGAATTGTGGAATTTAATTTATATTACCCTGGCTTCAGCTATAATTTCATGGATTGCCTTATTTTTTAAAGTACGTAAATCATTGAAGTTGAAAAATGGCCTGATTTGATTCAAGTATAGTTTCCTGAAAATTGTGCTGTTAAAAGAAGCTTATAATTTTAACCTGATAAATTAGAGAGATTTTCAGATTGTAAAAGCAATTATTTAAAAGCAGGCATTTCATTCAGGAAGGTGACTTTTCCTGTCACAGCATTAATTTCACAACAGTAATGGACCAATCCATTGGTGGTAGCCAGGTATTGGGCCTGATGGACCTGGTTATAGGTAGCAGCCTGCCAAAAAGTATCCTGGGTGATCTTAACCTGGGGTGCTTTACACTCCACAATTAAATAAGGTTTCCCCTGGCGGCTATATACTAAAATGTCAGAACGCTTGCTGATCTGGTTATATTTCAGCCCACCCTCCAGCCTGATCAAAGATTTAGGATAGTTAAGATAGTTGATCAGGTAATGTACGAAATGCTGCCTGACCCACTCCTCAGGAGTTAATTGCAGGTATTTTTTTCTGATTATGTCAAAATATTCTACTTTACCACTACTTTTTTTAAGGTTTATCTGACAAGCAGGAAGATTCAATGTTTCCATAAAAACAAATATAAATGGTATTGTTTATAATCTGACGACCAAGAGCTGATTAAAAAATAAATTAGGAAAAATACGCATAGATTTACTTTATTGCTATTTTTGCCCAATTCATATAGTCTATAGAAAAGGTAGATTAATAATGTGAATTGAATATGCTAAATTCATTTACCCCGGCTTTTGTGATCCTGGTGATCTTTGCCCTGTTTTTGATGATTTATAAAGATCTGGTCAGACCTTCGCATGGATTTTTGCTGGCCATTCTATTGTTTACCATTACCGGGATACTTTCCACCTCAGAAATCTTATCCGGATTTGCCAATCCATCTATCGCCAGTATCCTCCTGTTAATCCTGATAACTTCTGCCTTAAGGAAGAATTTTAATCTTGAATTGATATTCGACCTGATATTTCAGCGGGCTAAAAGCTACAGAGGCTTTATGTTGAGGATGATGACGCAGGTAGCATTATTATCATCATTTATCAACAACACACCAGTGGTGGCTTTAATGACCCCTTATGTGTTTGATTGGGGTAAAAAACATGATATTGCACCTTCAAAGCTACTAATTCCTTTGTCTTATGCTACCATCATGGGAGGGATGATCACCCTGATAGGTACTTCTACCACGCTGGTCTTGAATGGCTTTCTGATTGATTTCAACCTGCCCGAATTAAATCCCTATAACCTGCTAAAAGTTGGACTGGTAATTGCTTTCACCGGTATTTTATTCATTGCTTTGGTGGCACATAAGCTATTGCCTCAAAACCGCGATACCCTGGAAAGCTACAATCGTAATCCCCGGGAATATGTTGTGGAAACTCATTTAACCGTTAATTCAACAATAACCAATAAAACCATTAAAGAGGCTGGATTAAGGAATTTAAAAGGTGTTTACCTGGTGGAAATTATTAGAAAGAACAGAACCATTACTCCTGTTCAGCCAAATGAAGTCATACAACCAGAGGATATTCTGATCTTTGCCGGAAATACCAATGACATTGTGGAATTGGTTAAGGAAGGTAATGATATTTGTCTTCCGGATGGTCAGGAAAAGCCTAATGGAGGCAGGATAGATGTCGTTGAATCGGTCATCAGTAACAATTCAAGCCTGATTGGAAAAACTGTGAAAGAAGCCGATTTCCGAAAAAGATATGATGCAGCCATCATTGCCATACATCGAAACGGAGAGAAACTGACAGGAAAAATTGGTCAGATCAAGCTTAATCCGGGTGACCTGTTGCTGGTTTATGCCGGGGCTGATTTTGTGAACCGGGCCGATTTGTACCGGGACATTTATGTAGTTTCCAAATTAAGAGAAATTGTAAACCCGGGCAGAAAAAAATATTATGCATTGGCTACAATGGTGATTTGTGCCATTGTTTTGTTGATACTGGGGCAATTTTCCTTATTTGCTTCGCTTCTGATAATTTTTTCTATCTTAGCCAGTTTTGGAATGATTACCGTACAGGATATCAAACGCGAATTGGACCTCAACCTGATTGCCATCCTTGTTTTCTCACTAGCGCTGGGACAGGCCATCATAAAAACCGGAACAGGAGATATGATCGGAGACTGGATGCTGGATTTGTTGCAACCTTTTGGAAATATTGCTGTGTTAACTGGTCTGCTTATTCTGACTACTCTTCTAACCTCCTTTGTAACCAATGTAGGAGCCATTTCTATTGCTTTTCCACTAGCCTTTTCTATCAGTAATACCATGCAAATAGATGGTAGTCCCTTCTATTTAGCCCTGGCCTATGCTGCATCAGCTGCCTTTTTGACCCCCATCGGGTACCAAACTAACTTAATTATTTATGGACCTGGCAGTTATACCTTTAAAGATTTCTTTAAGATTGGCTTGCCGGTTACCATTTTATATCTGACCATGACCATCATGATGGTCATTTTTCTTTTTCCTGATATTTTTCTTTAACAAAATATTGTTTGAAGCGTTATTAATCATAATTCAGGTTTATACAATCCCGAATATTATTTTTTAGGCTTATTTAAATTTTTTTTACTATGAAAACATTGATATCCCGCACTAAGTATGTTCTCTATCAATACAAACCCATTTTACCTTATTATTTTGATCAAACTGATATTCTTGAATTACAGGAAGATAAATTCAAACAGTATGATATGAATGCCATGATCAAAGCTGCCTGCGACAAAAACTCCTGTACGGAAGAAGAAATTGAGATAATAGATGTGTTTGATCATAAGGACACATTAAATAATTACCTTATAAGCCATAACCTCAGATACCTCACCTAAATTTTTTTATCAAGTTCATTATACGATGTTCTTTTCTTTTTCTGTTACCTGTTGTTAGTTATTGGCAATTTAATTAGCTTTAATTGAATAACTTAAGGCTTATTTTATATGCAGAAACTACTGATCTTTTTTGTTTTAGGCTTATGTGTATTCCGGGCTTCGGCTCAGGATCATGAACAGGCTAATTATGATGAATCAAAAGTGCCAGAATACCGTTTACCGGATCCATTAAAATTTGAAGATGGCAACCAAGTAAAAGATCTTAAAGACTGGCAGCAGCGAAGGTCTGAAATTCTGGACCTGTTCAGACATCAGGTATATGGTAAAATTCCGGGAGAATTGACAATCAGTCAGGTCAAAACCATGGAAGCGTCAACAAAGGCTTTGAATGGGACGGCTATAAGAAAACAGGTGAGGGTTTATTTTGATAATGCTGAGGAAAGACCATACATGGATATCCTTATTTTCATACCTAAAGGAGAGGAAAAACCTGTTCCCATGTTTTTAGGACTTAACTTTTATGGTAATCAAACCATTCATACAGATCCTGCCATATTGATTTCAGATCAGTGGATGAGGAATAATGAGGACTTTGGGATCGTCAACAATCGTGCTACAGAAGCTTCCAGAGGAGTCAGGGTGAATCGATGGCCAGTTGAAATGATAATCAAGGCGGGTTATGGTCTGGCCACCATTTATTATGGTGACTTGGATCCGGATTATGAAAATTTTCAGGACGGACTGCATCCTTTATTGTATAAATCAGGTCAGACTAAGCCCAAGCCAGATGAATGGGGTAGCATCGCAGCCTGGGCAGCAGGCTTAAGTAAAGCAGTAGATTATTTTGAATCTGACCCTGATATTGATCAGCAAAGAATCATTCTGATGGGACATTCACGCCTTGGCAAGGCTGCTTTATGGGCTGGCGCTCTGGACCAAAGATTTGCCATAGTGATCTCCAATAATTCAGGTTGTGGTGGCGCTGCCTTATCCCGAAGAAAGATTGGTGAAACCGTAAACCGGATCAATCAACAATTTCCACATTGGTTTTGTGACAATTTTAATCAATATAATAATCAGGAAGAAGCTTTACCAATTGATCAACATCAACTGATCGCCTTAATGGCTCCCCGGCCGGTATATATAGCCAGTGCGGTAGATGATCGTTGGGCTGATCCCAAAGGGGAATTTTTAGCAGGCAAACATGCTTCTCCGGTTTACCAACTTCATGGTTTAGATGGTATGCCAGTGGAAACAATACCCGACCTGAATCAGCCGGTTATGGAAGGTTATATCGGATATCATATCAGAACAGGGGGACATGATGTAAAAGAATACGATTGGCAGCAATTTATTAAATTTGCTAACCGTCATTTGAATAAAAAAAACCAATAAGCTGATATGAGACCATATATTTTAGCAGAAACGAATTGGAAAAATATAAAAATTGAAAAATTTGATGTGGCAATATTACCCTGGGGGGCCACGGAAGCTCATAATTTTCATTTACCTTATGGAACAGATGTGATAGAGGCAGATCATGTGGCAGCTGAAGCGGCCAAAGTAGCCTGGGAATCCGGGGCTAAAGTGATTGTTTTGCCCACCATACCATTTGGAGTCAATACAGGTCAGGCGGATATCACCCTGGATATCAACCTAAATCCTTCTACCCAGATGGCGATTTTATCGGATGTGATTACGGTGCTGAACCGCCAGCAAATTCATAAACTGGTGATCTTGAATAGCCATGGAGGTAATGATTTTAAGCAAATAATCCGGGAGCTGGGATTGAAATTTCCTGATATGTTGATTTGTACCTGCAATTGGTATAAAATTCCAGAGATCCATTCAATTTTTGATGAACCTGGGGATCATGCCGGTGAAATGGAAACCAGCTTACTGATGCACCTGATGCCGGAGTTGGTGTTGCCATTGGAGCAAGCTGGCGATGGGAAAGCTAAGAAGTTCAGAGTAAGTGCTTTAAACCAGGGATGGGCCTGGGCTGAACGGGAATGGTCAAAAGTGACTGCTGATACAGGGGTGGGCAACCCTGCTGCAGCCAGCCCGGAGAAAGGAGCCCAATGTTTTAAAATATTAGCCAGTCAGGTTGGTCAGTTTTTTATTGAACTGGCCCAAACTGATCAGAAGAATCTTTATGAATGAATTAAACCTGTTTGAGAGCAGCAATTTTATTTTTTGAAAAAGGTATCCTGGCAGTCAGCAAGACCAATAATCCTGCTACAAAGAAGATAGCCAATGCCATGGTGCTGTTGCGCATGCTTCCGGTAATCTGCTCCACCAGTCCATAACTAAAGGTGCCAATTACGATGGATACTTTTTCTGTGACATCATAAAAGCTGAAGTAAGAGGTATGATCTTTGGTGGTTTCCGGAATCAGCTTCGAGTAGGTAGCCCGGGATAATGACTGAATACCTCCCATCACCAGGCCTACCAGGAAAGCCAGACCATAAAATTGATATTCAGTATAAATAAAATAAGCCAGAAAGCAGATCAATATCCAGATCAGGATCATAATCACCAGGGAAAGCTTATTACCTTGCAATTTTGATATATAGGCAAAAAGATAAGAACCAGCAATAGCTACGATCTGAATGATCAAGATGGTGAGTATCAATTTATCACCAGACATATTCAAGGCTTTATCCCCAAAAGACGCTGCCAGATAGATGACCGTTTGCACACCGGTATTATATAAGAAAAAAGCGGCTAAAAACCTTTTGAGGTTTACCTGGCTTTTAATGCCTTTAAATACTTTTTGTAATTCCAGGTATCCTCTCTTCAAAAGTTTGTCTGCTTGCTGGCCTTTATTCTTTGGAAGTCTTCTGAAACTTAATTGGGCAAATCCTATCCACCAGACACCTACCAGTAGAAAAGTAAAGCGGGTGGCTGACGATTCGTTGGCAAATCCTATGGCCCCGGGATTCATAACCAGGACCAGACTGACTACCAATAAGATAACACTTCCAATATATCCCATGGAAAACCCTTTGGCGCTGACCATATCAAACTTGTCCGGGGTAGCAATTACGGGTAAATAAGAGTTATAAAAAACAAGGCTTCCGGCAAAGCCTATGCTGGCCAATACTGAAAATATAATTCCATATTCTACCCATTGGCCTTCAAAGAAGAATAAAGCCATACAGGATATCGCTCCCAAATAGGTAAAAAATTGCATAAAGGATTTTCGTTTCCCTCCATAATCAGCAATACCAGATAGGAGAGGAGCCAGGCCAGCAATAATTAAAAATGAAGCTGATAAAGAATAGGAATATAAAACCGTATTGGTAATCTGAATGCCAAAAAAATTAACCAGGTCGCTTCCTGACTCTGAGGTAGTTACAGCATTGTAATAGACCGGAAAAATAGTAGCTGTGATCACCAGGGAATATACCGAGTTGGCCCAGTCATACATGGCCCAGGCATTGATGATTTTTTTATTGTTTTTTTCCATGGATGCCTGTGAGGGGTTTAAAAAAAAAGTCTTTCTGTTGGCAGAAAGACTTTCTATAATAAATTATATAATAAATACCAGATTATAAAACTACATCCGATTCTTGTGTAGATGCATACATAATCAAACGTGCGTTTGCATTACGTAATTGTAACTGAACATCTGATACGATACCCATTTTAGCCTCTTTGTCTACTTTAAGAGACATTCGGATCTGATCTCGTTCTACTTCAGGCAATTTGTCCTTTTCCTGTTGAACGAATAAAATCAAGTCTTTCGGTTCAACGAAAACGTCATTTACCTGAATTTTAGGTTCAGTACCAAATTTATTCACTTCTCTTGGCTTGCCAATATAAATATAGCTAACCAGCGATTTTCTTTCTATTTTTTGTAATTGCTCAGCCTGAGGGATCCGCTGTAAAACCAACAAATTAGTTTCCCTTAATACTGTGGTTACCATAAAGAAGAACAGCAACATGAAGATGATATCCGGCAAAGAGGCTGTTGGAATATTCTGACTTGTAGCTGTTTTTTTCTTAAACTTTGACATATCAATTTCCTCCTATATTTGTGGGCTCAGCAAATGAAATATTCCTGGGAAAATCCTGTCTGGCTCTTTCATATATAGATTTTTCCCTGGGGTTTTTCAGATCCAGGCTTCGAAAGCGTTCTGCTGTAATTCCGACCCGATCCGCATACATTTCATTATAAGCTGCCTGTACTTCGTCTAAAACTTCAATATATTTTTCATAACTAGTACCACGATCAGTTTTAAAAGATATAACTGCTTTTTCCGGGCTATCTGACAGATCAGGATTGACCCCATTATTCAGAACAAATTCTTTGATCTGTGGCTTCAGTCTGGTCAGACTGGGCATGGGCTCACCTTCAACCAAAAGCCTGTCATTGGAGTTTAGCAATATCTTAAAAAGATTACGCTCTGGAATTTTTACATCCATGTTCTGAATATTTTCAGGTTTTGGAGGTAATTGCAGCATAATTCCTTTGTCAGAAGCAATGGTTGTAGTCATTAGAAAGAAAATAAGCAGCAAGAAAGCAATATCAGCCATAGAACTGGAATTAATTTCTGCGCTTGCTCTACTTCTACCTTTTGCCATTATTTTACTAGTTTAACTATTTCTGTAAATACAATTCCAACAATTGCAATTGCAACTAAAATGTACATTGTAATTAATGCACCACCGATTAACTTCGAAGCACTTGATTCAGTAACTCCTTGGGTAATATAAGCCTGAGTTACTTCACTTCCTGCTAATGCATAACCTATGATAAATATTACACCTAAAAATACAATTCCTACTACTCCTTTGATCAGGGATTTCGGATTACTTATTGCATTGATCAAAGGCAGAACAATTGCGGCCAATGCTGCTACTATCATTAAGATGTAACCTGCATATAATCCATATTCTACTACAAAATCTGAGAAATCCATGTTGACGATTATTAGTTATAACAAATTTATTAAAAAAAAACCAGACCAAAAATTATCTGGCGCTGGTTAAATTATGTTTTACCAACAGGTCAACCAGGGCAATAGAAGCATCTTCCATTTGGTTTACCAGAGAATCTATTTTAGAAACACAATAGTTGTAGAATAATTGCAGAATTACTGCTACGATCAAACCGGCCAGCGTAGTCAAAAGAGCCACAGAAATACCACCGGCCACAATGGCAGGAGAAATGTCATTGGCTGCCTGAATCGTGTCGAAAGCTTCGATCATACCGATTACAGTACCCATGAAACCAAGCATCGGGGCTAAGGAAATAAACAGGGAGATCCAAACCAAACCTCTTTCCAGTCGGCCCATTTCTACAGAACCATAAGAGATAATGGATTTTTCAACCATTTCAATACCTTCAGACATTCTCATCAGTCCCTGGGTAAAGATGGAGGCTACCGGGCCACGAGTCTGTTTGGTTACTTCTTTGGCTCCTTCTACACCGTCTCTGGCTAATGCATCTTCTACTTTAGCAAGCAATTTGTTGGTGTTGGTAGTAGCCAGGTTCAGGGTGATAATTCTTTCAATAGCTACAGCCAAACCCAGAATTAAACACAATAATACGATAGTCATAAAACCCCAGCCACCATCAATAAATTTTTCTTTTATGATTTGATGAAAGGTGGCATCTTCAGTTTCTACCAATTCTTCCTCTCCCATATCCATGGGTTCATCGGGTACAACAGTTTCTTCAACCATTGCGGTATCTTCTTCTGCAGTCATTGTTGTATCTTCCTGAGCATCCTGGGCTAAGGCGTGAAATGAATAACCGAATGAAAGTACACCGGTAAGCATTAATAAAGCAAATAACTTTTTCATAATCTAGTTTTTAATATTTCAATATAAAGGTTAATTGTTTTACAAAATTTAAAAAATTTCTCAATAATAAAAATTATTGTTGAAAATTTTCGCGGAGAGACAGGGATTCGAACCCTGGGTACCCATTCTTAGGGCACACCCGCTTTCCAGGCGAGCACCTTCAGCCACTCGGTCACCTCTCCATGATTATTCTTCATGTTTTGTCTTCATGATATCCCGTCCGGATAATTTGTCAGGGCACAAATAAATCAATAAAATCATCTATTTGCAAGTTTTAAATTAGTTTTTTATTTATATTTTAAGATTCCATTTCACCCCTGAGATTTATAACTAATTTTTTCTTTATTTCTTCCTGATCGTTTGTTGTACCAAACAAATACATCATTTTGGTAATGGCTGCTTCACTTGTTATATCCTTACCACTCAACACTCCTATGTCTGCCAGCAACTTACTGGTCCTGTAGCGACCATGTATTACTTTTCCTTTGCTGCACTGGGACACATTAAATATGATTAAACCTTTGTCAATGGCTTTTTTCAGGCTTTTTAAAAACCATTCAGATGTCATGGCATTGCCAGAACCGAATGATTCGATTACCAGGCCTTTCAGCCCGGGAATGTTCAATATACTATTCACAACTTCCTGATTTAAACCAGGAAATAATTTCATGAATGCCACATTTGAATCCATCTTTTCATTCATTCTGATTTTGCCATTTTCCTGGTAGGGCTTGATTACCTGGTAGTTGAAATCAATGGATATTCCCGCCTTGGCCAATATTGGATAATTCTCAGATTCAAAGGCTGAAAACTGGCTGCTTCTCACCTTTTTTACCCGGTTTCCACGCATCAATAAATAATCAAAATAAATACAAACTTCCGGTACCAGGGGCTTGCCGTCTTTTTTAGATGAGGCAATTTCCAGTGCGGTTATTAAATTGGCCCTGGCATCAGTCCTGATAGTACCTATAGGCAGTTGAGCTCCGGTAAAAATCACCGGTTTATTAAGATTTTCCAATAAAAAGCTTAAAGCAGAAGCGCTGTATGCCATTGTGTCAGTGCCATGCAATATAACAAATCCATCATATTGCAGGTAATTTTCATAAATGATATAGGCGATATCCACCCAATTGGAAAGATTGATATCAGAAGAATCAATCGGCTCCGGGAAAGAAATCACGGTCAGCTTAAGATCAAGATTTTTTAAGGAAGGAAATCGTCTGATGATTTGGTTGAAATTAAAAGAAACAAGACTGCCGGTTTCATCCGTAACCATTCCAAATGTACCACCTGTGTAAATGATCAGAATATTGGATTTCGGACGGCGGGGAGCAGCCGTATTGATATTTACAATTCTATATTTCATCAATAGTTCCGCTTCATAAGTGATTTCCAAATGTAATACTACGGGAATTTATTGTGATTCATTTATTTGTCTGAAAATTTTTTCAACATTTTTAGTGGTGATTGCAGCAACTTCTTGTATTCCAAGGGATTTAAGCATTGCGATTTTTTCTGCCACCTGCCTGATATATAAAGGCTGGTTTCTTTTACCTCGAAAAGGTACCGGGGCCAGATACGGACTATCGGTTTCCAGTACAATGTTTTCCAGATCAAGGTGAGGGATCAACTGGTCCAAACCACCATTTTTGAAGGTGACTACACCGCCAATTCCCAGATAAAATCCCAATTCGGTCACTTGCCTGGCCTCATCCAGGGTGCCGGTAAAACAATGGAATATGCCGGTCAGATCTTCATTGTATTGATCCTTAATCACTTGCAATGTTTCCTTGAATGCATTTCTGAAATGCAGCACTACTGGAAGCCCTAGTTCTTTGGCCCAATTGATCTGTACATTCAATACTTCCAATTGCTGCTCTTTATAGGTGGTGTCCCAGTAAAAATCCAATCCAATTTCTCCAATAGCAGCAAAAGACCTATGCTTGAGAATTTTTTCTATTTCCTCTAAATCTTGTTCATAATTTTTCCCTACAGAGCCAGGGTGAAGTCCCATCATTGGAATACATTGATCCGGGTATTTTTCCTCCAGCTTCAACATGGATTCAATGGAAGATGTATCAATGTTGGGCATATAGATCCGGCTGATTTGCTGCTGCTTACATTTTTCAAGCATTTCATCCCTGTCCTGATCAAAATCATCCAGGTAGATATGTGCATGGGTATCAATGAGTGTCATAGATTTTAGTAGTTTCTGCCTTTCCAGGTGGTTTTAAGGGGCAGAATGAAATAAAAAAATGATAATGTGGACATAATAAAAAAATAGAATTCATAAAGAAGCAAAAAATAAACATAAATCTTGTTCTGTGCTTTTTCAGCCACCAAAGATATAAAAACTCCCTGAACTATTATTTTAATTATTAAAAAAATGATGGCTATCCATAAATAATGAATAGCCAGAATGCCGGTGAAGGGAAGGTATAAAAGATTCATCAGTAACAGAAACTGTAAATAGAAGGGTGCATTGCCAGCCCCTTTCAACCACCTTTTTCTCTGGATCAAAAGCTCACTTACAGAATTTAAAGGTAAAGATAACCCCCGGGCTTTATGGTGAAGAAGGTTCTCAAATCTGAAATTTTTTTGTTTTACTACCTGTTTAAATAATTCATAATCCTCTGTAATTGAAAAAGGTATGCTTTCATAACCGCCCACTGACTGGTAAGCTTTCCGGGTAACCATCATATTGTTTCCCATGGTGGTAACCGGAATCTTCAGATCAGAGATTACTTTTATTATTCCAAGGGAGGCGGTCCATTCTATATTTTGCATTTTGGACAGAAAGTGCTGGTTTTTAATTCCGGTAAAACCAGTGATAATTCCTACGCCTTGCCTGAACCTGCTTAGCATAAATTTGATCCAATCCGGTGGCAGCCACATATCAGCATCAGTAATAAAAAAGAAATCGCCCCGGGCCTGTTTGGCTAGTTGGGCCAGTACATTGGCCTTTCCCTTCAAATGAGGTCCGGGCTGATCTATATCAAATAATTTTACCCTGGGGTCATTCATAAATGGCTGTATACGATCCACCGTCTGATCTGTAGATTGATCATTGCCTATCAGTATTTCATAGTTTTTATAATTTTGGTTTAGCAAACTGTTTAAACATCGGGTAATGGTTTGCTCTTCATTTCTTACCGCCACCAGAATGGATACCATAGCAAACTCAGGTAAATTTTCTTCTGGAACTGGTGTTTTGGATGCCTTTAGCAAAAAAATAAACACCAGATATATCAGAATGATCAGTGTTAAAAAAAATATAATGATCCCCCAAAGCATTTATATAGCTTTAAATTGATACCCTAAGTCAGTAAAATGGGCCAGATATTTTGGTAAGGCATACTTCAAACTGGTTTCTGCCTTATAATTATCATGGAAAACAATGATTGTTCCCTGACTGGTATATTTTACTGAATTTAAAAGACATTGTTCAGGCGAAATGTTGGGGTCAAAGTCCCGGCTTAATACATCCCACATCACCATTTTATAAATCTGGCTCAACTGAAAGACCTGTTTAGGCCGGATTTTTCCATAGGGCGGCCTGAAAAGTGGTTGATGATTACCTAAATAAGGTGCAATCAATTGCTGGCAGTTGCTGATATTTTGAAGGTATTGCTTACTGCTATACTTCCAGCTGTTTAAGTGATTGTAGGTATGATTACCTATGCTGTGGCCGCTATCAAAAATTTTTTGAAATATGGCAGGATGCTTCCTGACATTGTCGCCTACACAAAAAAAAGTGGCCTGCGCTCTGAACTGAGCCAACACTTCCAGCACATATTCTGTCAATCCGGGTATGGGGCCATCATCGAAAGTAAGGTAAATGGTGGGGACAGGATTATTTATTTTCCATAAAAGACGGGGAATCAGCCATTGTATAATTCCAGGTGTCTTGTACAGAGGCATGGATTAATCCTGATTAATTTTACAGCTTAGCAGGGTGATGTCGTCGGAAAATTCATTGCTTCCCTTAAACTGATTCACTTGCTCCAATAGTTGCTGATTCAGCTTTTTGAGGTCGGTCTGGTGGTTTTCCTGGACAAATTGTTTCAGTCGCTCCAGCCCATATTCCTCATCTTCCTGATTAAATGTTTCAGTTAACCCATCTGTATAACCAAAAAAGAAAAACCCGGGTATTTGATCCTTCAGACCAACATTCAAAAACGGCAAAGGGTCAAAATTTCCCAGTATGGTAGTGCCAGTTTCCAGGTACTGAAAATCATCATCCCGGGTGATCAATATCTGCGGATTATGACCGGCATTTACATAATGCAACTGTTCTAGCTTTTGATTATAAATTGCTAAAAAAACAGTTATGAAGTTTTCACCATTGGCACTTTTCAGGATTTGATAGTTCAGTTCCTCCACAATTTCTTTCAGGTTGCTGGTTTTCCGAACCAGTGTATGTAAAGATGCCTGAAAGTTGGACATCAGAATAGCGGCTGGCACCCCTTTACCGGATACATCCGCAATACAAATTAAAAAACTATCTTGATCAATTCTTATATAATCATAATAATCTCCTCCCACAGAATGGTGAGGCAGGTATTGGGCTGCTATTTTCAAATTATCCCGGTAGGGAAGTTGTTTAGGGAATAAGAATTGCTGTACGTTTCTGGCAATTTCCAACTCTTTTCTCAAGGCTTCTTCCTGAAGTTGACGGCGGGCCATTTTTTTATTTTCAATCGCTACGATGATGATATTACTCAAAGCCTGGATCAGGGTGTAATTTATGCCTCCGGTTTCTTCTGTGTCTTCTCCCACAAATACAAAAGCCAGAAATTGGTCCTTATGTGTAACCGGTATTACTTTATCAAATTCCTTGAATGGATTGGATGGATCAGTTTTATCTACCACACATATACTTTTACAACGGGAGAAGTTCTCATCCAGGGCTATACCTGAAAAGTCATGATCTGTGCCGAAATAGACTTTACAGTTCCAGGTTTCATCCAGTACATATAAAGCCAGTTTTTTAATATTCAGGTTAGAACGTAAGGTGAAATGATAGATCTTATATAAGGATTCCTCCGGTAAGTTATTATTGATGGCCTGAGTGATCTCCAGCAAAGAGTTAAGCTCAAGTTCCTTAATATCATATTGATTCTTTAGCAGATTCGATTCCATCTCGATTTATTTTAGCAGGGTTTTAGGATCGTACGCATCTCTTAATCCATTACCCAAAAGATTAAATGATAATACCATAAAGCATATGGCCAATGCCGGAAATATCACCAGGTGCCAGCTGTTTTGAGTGCCAATGGCATGGTAGCCTTCAAAGATCATAATGCCCCAGGAAGGGGTGGGGGGCTGGACACTTAGTCCCAGGAAACTCAATCCTGCCTCCAGTAAGATTGCAGCGGCAAAATTTGAAGTAGCTATGACAATCAGGGGACCCAGAATGTTGGGCAGAATATGGAAATAGACAATCCTGAAATTACTGATGCCATAAGCCCTGGCTGCCTCTATGAATAGTTTTTCCTTAATAGACATGATCTGGCCTCTGATAACCCGGGCTACATCCACCCACATGGTTAAGCCTACTGCCACAAAAGCCACCCATACTCCCCGGCTTTGCAGGGCAATACTGATGGCTATCACCAGCATAATGCCGGGAATTGACCAGACCACTGACATCAACCACATCACCAGGCTATCTACTTTTCCCCCAAAGAAACCAGCCAGACCACCCAGGGAGAGACCCAGTGTCATGCTGATCACTACCGCCACAAAGCCTATTGATAGGGAGATTCTGGTGCCAAACAGCAACCGACTGAGCATATCCCGACCTGATTTATCCGTACCTAGTAAAAATTGGCGTTCTTCCAGATTATTTTGTTTAAACTCTTCTATCAAACTCTGGCGTGAAATGGTTTGAGGTTGCTTTTGCAGATCCAGAAAGGTGATTTGATCACCTTCAATCCTGAAGTTTTTGTTATCAAATCCTTCCAGGTTTACCTCTCCGATATACAAAGCCTTTACGACCTTCAGCAAGGCATAGGATTTCTCCTGCTTATTATCCAGGCCGTAAGGATGAGTATATAAAGTGTCTCCTTCAATCCGGTAGTCCGATATCGGTTCAATGGTATATTTGCTTTCCTGTCCGAATATGGCTCTGTGAATCAGGCTTTTTTGTTCTACCTCCATATTTTTCCTGATCTTTAGCAGCATGACCCTGGAACCAGGTTTCATTTTTTGTAACTGAACTGCCCCATCATTGGCATTGGGTGTTTTATCCGGCATGATCAGGTAACCTAACAGGGTAATGATTATGGCAAAGGATATCACGAACAGTCCGAAGATTGCTGGTTTGTTTCTCAGTAATCTTTTTCGAACATAATAATTAGGAGAATGATGTCCATTGGTATCCAAGATTTTCTTATGCTCTGCCATTATGCGCTAATAATCCAGCTTTACTTGCTATATAATAATAATTCCTGAAGTTTTTTTTATAAGTATCAGCCTGATAGGCAATTTCAGATTGAATTGACCGGAAAACCCTGATCCAGCCTTTTTGCCACAGGGCTAACAGGGTATCTTTAAGGTCATTTTCTGTTAATGCTAATTTTTTTTCAAGCTCTTCGAAGGAGTGAATAAAATATAATTCATCCATTACCTCAAATTCTATATCATTCATTCTCAAATCATTATCCAAATTAATTAGAAAAAACCAGATTGAAAAATATTCAATTAAATTTTATAGGTCCTTCCTTTCCATCGATAAATTCCCAAATTTGCAATTATTCCAAAAAATACTGCATAAACAGGATAAAATAATTGCCAAATTATAAAAATTCTTTTTCTGAATTTAATTCGGGAAAAATGGTGGATGTTTTTTAAAAATACAAATTCAACCAGTATTTTTACTGCTAACTGTAATAAATATGCTAAAATTGGATATTTCTGACTGATCATCAGCAAAGTAACCGTCAGAAAACTGAATTGATAAAAAAAGACAAACAGTGCTAATCCCATTACTGCCGGACGTTGCTGATGCTTCCATTTACCGGCCCAACGCCTCCGTTGGTGAATTAGCGCCTGAAGATTTGGTTGCGGCTCCGTATATACCTGGGCATCAATATTTTTTATAAAATGAACTTTAGCTGGAGCCAATGCATGTATCTTTTGCAAAAGAAATTCATCGTCTCCCGAGATTATATGATCCAGACCCTGATATCCTCTCACTTGTTCGAAGATTTTTTTACTAAATGCCAGGTTAGCCCCATTGCACATGGTGGGATGTCCTAATTGTAAGGTGGCTGCTCCGGTTCCGATCAGACTGGTAAACTCCAGGATTTGCATCTGGTCCAGCAGAGTGTCCTGACGGGAAAATGCTACAGGACCTATGATCATGTTTGGCTGGAATTGTTGCCAACAGGCTACTATCTGTTTGACCCAATCAGCAGGTACCCGGCAATCTGCATCTGTGGCCAGGATTATTTCCCCTGAGGCTAAACCAACTGCTTGTGAAATAGCTTTTTTCTTGGTAGAACCGGTAAATTCAGGGGCTAACCTGATCTTTTGCCTGATTAATTTCATGGAGCTGGACCTGGAAAACTGCTCTGCTATTAGATAGGTTTGATCTTCTGATTGATCATCAATAACAATCACTTCGAAATCCTGATGAGGGTAGGTTTGTTTTTCCAGGTCTTTCAGCAAGCGTAATATGTTGTCTTCCTCATTTCTGGCAGCGACAACCACTGATACTTTCAAAGGTTTACTTTCAAGGGCAGTTTTAAAAATGGGGATTTTGACCCAGGCCCGGTTTAGTATCCACATCAGGAAGGCATAAAATAAAGTGTACACGCTAAAGAAGTAAACCATTTTCAAATATAAAAATATAAGACCAGGCAGGATCTGTTTTTTGCCATTTAAGTCTTATACGTTTAAAAATTGCTTAAAATGCCTTATTTTTGGTTAACTAATAAATAAAAGCTGCTATTGGAAGCATTAGTCAATCAAAAAATTATTTTAGGAATTGATCCCGGAACTTCAGTGATGGGATATGGAGTGATCCTGGTGCAGGGGAAAAACCAGGTCAAACTGTTGCAGTATGGAGTGATCAACCTGAGCAAATATAGTGCACAGGAAATTAAGCTTAAAAAGATCCATGAAAAAATGCTGCAGCTGATCAACGAATTCACACCTGATGAGGTAGCTCTGGAGGCTCCTTTTTATGGCAAAAATATTCAATCCATGCTTAAACTGGGAAGGGCCCAGGGGGTAGCGATGGCTGTAGCCCTTTCCTGTGAGATTCCCATTTGTGAATATGCTCCCAAAAAAGTAAAGCAATCTGTCACCGGCAATGGAAATGCTTCTAAAGAACAGGTTGCGAGTATGTTACAGACCATCTTAAAGTTCCAGCATACTCATAAGTTATTGGATGCTACCGATGCACTGGCCGTGGCTTTATGTCATCATTACCAAAATGGACAAACACAAAGTAGCAATAAAAGCTGGGCTGCATTCATAAAAGAAAATCCTGACAGGATAAAATAAAATTTTGAATTATGAAAAGGATTTATTTACTAATGTTAATCCTGGTGTTTTCCGGAATGACCCAAAAAACCGGAAAAACCCCAAAAAGTACGCCGGAAAAACCCAATGTAATACTAATAATGGCGGATGATATGGGAAAAGAGTGTCTAAGTAGCTACGGCAGTCTTTCTTACCAGACTCCTCAACTGGATCAACTGGCCAGTGAAGGAATCAAATTTACCCGCTGTTTTTCTCAACCCCTTTGTACCCCCTCCAGGGTAAAGATCATGACTGGTAAATATAATTACAGGAATTATGAGCATTTTGGTTATCTTAATCCCAACCAGAAAACCATTGGTAATTTAATGAAGGATGCTGGTTATGCTACTTGTCTGGCAGGAAAATGGCAGCTGAACGGAATTTATCATGACCTACCTGGAAACCAGGACCTTACCCGACCTTACCAATTTGGATTTGATACCTATTGCCTGTGGCAGGTCAACACCGGCAAACAAAAAGGTGAGCGATATGCCGATCCTCTGATTGTACAAAATGAAAAAGAACTGCCTCGTGATCCGGATAGCTATGGACCGGACATTTTTTATGATTTTATTGAAGCTTTCATTGAACAAAATCAGAACAAGCCATTTTTTGTGTACTATCCAATGGTTTTGGTGCATGATCCTTTCGTCCCAACTCCTGATTCTCCGGAGTGGCAGGATCCATCCCGGCGCTATGAAAATGATACCGCCTATTTTGCCGATATGGTAGCTTACACCGATAAAATTGTAGGTAACTTAAAGCAAAAACTTAAGGAACTTGATCTGGATCAGAATACCATCATCATGTTTACCGGGGATAATGGCACCCATCCTTCTATTATTACCCAAACCAATGAGGGGCCTTATCGGGGAGCTAAAGGGAAAAGTATTGATGCCGGGAACCACGTACCATTTATAGTGAACTGGCCGACTGGTATCAGGTCAGAAGGACGTACTTATGATGGATTGGTTGAATTCAGTGATTTTTATCCTACCCTGGCTGATCTGGCCGGAGTTGATTCAGCTGAACCCAATGACGGGGAAAGTTTTTATGAGGTCCTTACCGGGGAAGATCATACTCCCAGGCAAGAAGTGTATATTTATTACGATCCTCACTGGGGGCATTGGTCAAAGTCAGTATTCACACGTACGGAATCCTATAAATTGTATGAGGATGGCCGTTTTTTTGAGGTGGCTAACGATAAACTGGAACAAAATCCCTTATCAGAAGCAGAACTGGATCAGGAACAGCAACAGATCAGATCCAGGTTGCAGGAAGTGCTGGACAAAAATAAACAACAGGTAATTGATTGATATTGAAGGAGTTCCAGGGGGAAAATTCCGGGTTAACCCCCTGCTGAAAGTATGGGATAATGCCATAGGGGTGAATTGAATTGATTTGGCTTCAAGGGTAATTTTATATCAGGGCTTGAATAAAATAATAAGTAATAACCAGGCACAGACTGATTTTCATAAAAGTTCCGGCAAGAAATCCGAGGAAAGCTCCAAATCCAGCCCTTACTGCATCATTTAAGGTTTTGCCAGAGATTAACTCTCCCAGCAAGGCTCCGGCAAATGGGCCAATTATCAAGCCGAGTGGGGGGAACAGAAATAAACCAAAAAAGATGCCCAGAGTACTCCCCCAAATACCATACTGGCTGGCTCCTAGTCTTTTTGTTCCGTAAACAGGCACCAAATAATCCAGCACCAGTACCAGAATTGTCAACGAACCCAACAGGATCATTAATCGCATGGAAAAAGTGGGAGGTTCGGCAAATTGCATGATGACCAGGCCCAGATAAGCCAATGGGGGACCAGGCAGCACAGGTAAAAAACTTCCAATAATACCCAGGAGGATCAGAATGCCAGCAATAATAATGAGGGTAAGCTCCATATTTACAACCTTTTGCAGCTATTATCGTAATAGATTTTTTGTGACTAAATGGTTAACAAAATTTAAAAAATTTCGTAATTAAAAATATGGATTCAGTTTTATCAATTTCACTTATCATTTTAGGCATTATTGTAGTGGCCTCTATTATTGCTGCCCTGTTAGGTATTGTATATAACCGGATTAAAAATTAACTTTCCTTCAATAGTGACGTTCACTGGAAACGGGTTCTGTAGGTAATTCAAATAATGGTTTTTTCTTAAAATGCGTCTCGGTAGCATCTTTATTGATTAAATGATGCTCGTTTTTTTCATAAAATTCATTATACTGTTTAGCAAAGTAATCATATTTGCCCCGGTACAATATCACCCTGGATTGCGCCTGCTGTATATCATCTACCAATTCGGCCATCAAAGGATAATTTTCAAAATTAGGATGTGACATAGCATAGCTGGTGATAGAATCTATTACCAGATAGGTGGCGGAATCATACTTGTCTATCAATTCAGAACTGCTTACGGTAATATCATCATAGCGAAGTTCTTCCAGAGTATCTACCAGTGCCATCAACCCCAAGTAATCTATAGAATCAAACCGGTTGGTGTAGGTGATTTCCTGTAAAAGTCTGCGTAAATAACTAAGTTTTTTATCGTCATCCTCAATCATTACATTCCAGGCTGAGGCCACACTGTCATTTATTGCTTTGAACACGGTTTTTACAGAATCCATTTCTTGTTGAGATAGCTCTTGCTCAGTTCCGCCCGGAGGCCTTTCACAAGCAGCAAACATCATTATAAATAAAACTAAAAATAAAGCTAAGTTTTTCATTTTGATTTTTTAATAGGATAAAAAGTATTCCTGTTATTAACAAAATAAACCAAGTGGTTTTATTATAACAAAATTTTTGATCTTTTTTTGTTTAGATACTTATTATAGCATGAAGGCTAGACATATCTTCTGTAAGTCTTAACTTTAGGAAATAATTAAACAACACCCTACAAACATATGAAGGTTTCATTTCATGACAGCCAGGATTATTTAAATAAATTACGCAACCGTATATATATTTTGATAGGTATACCTATGGTGGCGTTTGTACTGGTTTATTTACAAATGGAAAAGGAGGGGAAGGTGTTTTTCGATCTTAATTCCACCATCCACCGGGTTGTAAGCATTTTATTACCCACTTTGGTAGTCGTCATCGCTGGCTACGCATTTTATCAATACAGAAACCAGCTTAAACAAGTAAAAGACCAGCATGGCCTGAAAAGAAAACTGGAGGATATGTTTCAATTGATCTATCAAATGTTTTTTTTATTTCAAATAGCAGCTATGCTTTCCATTGCCGGACTGATACTTACCGGCGATAAGATCTATACCTTGTTTTACGTCATAATTCTGTTCGTTTCTTCCATTTATAATCCCTCCTGGTCAAGGATAAGCAAATCCTTGCAGCTAAACCAGGAAGAAAAGGATATCCTCAGGGAGAGAAAACCAATCGAATAAATTTTATTGATTATACATTGAAATTAGTTCATAAATTATTGAAATAAATTCAAAAAATAATTAATTTTATATATGTCCACCCTGAAATTGCCCTTGCGGTGTCCAAGTTGCGAACATGATTTGAAAGTGAAACAACTTCAATGTCCGCACTGTGAAACAGAAGTCAGCGGGCTATATGCCTTACCGGCATTGACCAGGCTGACCCCTGTTCATCAGAAATTTGTTTTACAATTTATATTGGCCAGCGGAAGTCTGAAAATAATGGCTCAAAAGATGAAACTGAGCTATCCAACGGTCAGGAACCTGCTGGATGAGATCATCGCGACCATCAAAAAAATGGAACATGAAAACCCGGATCTATAACCCTTATTATCAGATAGCCGGATACAGATCATTGTTATATGGGGTAAAGATTATCCTGATCACAGTGGTTTTGTCTTATTTAACCAATACCCATTTTTCCGGGAATTTTCAATTTTCTCATCAACTACTTCCGGAGAATTTCTCCCTGATTTTAGCCGAGCATTTGATTTCCTGGCTGGTTCTGGCTGGTTTATTTTATATTTCAGGCTTGCTGTTATCCCATTCATCTATCCGTTTAGTAGATGTTTTGGGTACCACTGCCCTGGCCCGGATGCCCTTTTTAATTATTCCTTTTTTTGGTTTAATTCCTGCTTATCTGCAAACACAGCATAAAATTATCAGCATGGTTATACAAGGAGAACAGGTGCAATTTGCCCCTTTTGAAACAGTGCTTTATGTTTTTGTAGTGCTTCTGTCATTGCTGCTAGTGGTATGGTTTGAGGCCTTAAATTATCATGCTTATAGGGTCTCCTGTAATATGAAACACACCAGGCTATGGCTTTCTTTTGTCATTATATTGATTATTTCTGAGGTTCTGGTTCGGTTTTTAATGCATCGTCTTTTATATCAATGAAATATTGCTTTTTTGTATGGATGTTTTTGAGTGAATGGGCCTTTGCAGCTGTTTCGGTAGATACACTTGAAATAATTACTGCCCGGGGAACTATCAGCGGCAGCCTTTTAATTCCGGATACTTGTGATAAAGTTCCGCTGGTCATTATGGTACCAGGCTCAGGACAGGTAGACCGGGATGGCAACATTCCCAATTTAGCCGGACAAAACAATGCTTTTAAGATGCTGGCAGAAAGCCTTGAAAAGGAGGGAGTGGCCAGTTTGAGGTATGATAAGAGAGGTACAGCTGCCAGTAGATCAGCGATGATACCTGAGCCTGAAATGCGTTTTGACATGTTGGTAGACGACCTCAGAAGATGGATTAGCCGGTTAAAATTACATGAAGGCATCAGTAAAATCATATTATTGGGGCATAGTCAGGGTTCGCTGGTCAGTATATTAGCGGCACAAAAGAACCCCGATGTGGCAGGAGTCATTTCTGTGGGCGGGGCGGGCAGTCCGATTGGCCTGATCCTGTCGGAACAGCTTAAGTTGCTTCCGGCAGGTTTAAAGGAGCAGGCTGATTCGATCCTGCTTAAATTAGACTCTGGTGAAAAGGTGGAACAGGTTCCTTTTGTCTTGAATCAGCTGTTTAGAAAATCTGTGCAACCTTTTCTGATTTCCTGGATGGCCTATGATCCCTGCCATGAAATCAGTCAGTTACAGATCCCGGTATTATTGGTTCAGGGTGATACAGATTTGCAGGTGAAGGTATCGGAGGTTTATAAACTGCAAAAGGCAACTCAGAACAGTCAGTTACTGGTGATTGAAGGCATGAATCATATCATGAAACCTGCAGGAACTGACCGGATTAAAAATCTGGCTACCTATCAGAACCCAACCTTAGCTTTACATCCTGAACTGGTTCCGGGGCTGTTAAGTTTTATAAATCAGGTTAATCTAACAAACAATCGATAAGCTTTTTTCTTAAATTATTATAAATCAAATTTAAATGAAAACAACCATGAGATTTTTAATTGTCGTTTTATTTTTGTTAGGGACACAAAACAACATTTTCAGCCAGGGTGTGGAAAAAATAGCTGACCAGGAGGTCAATGAAACCAGCCAGCAAGTAGCTCAGGATTTTGCTACATCGTTTTTGAATACCATCAAGCAGGGTGAAACTTATGATTTAAAGGACAACGCCATTCCTCAGATGAAGCAACAGTTTACCGAGGAAGCTCAAAAACAGATCTATTCCCAACTCAATCAGGTATTTGGAGACTTTGAATCGTTGAATTTTTCAGAAGCCTATAATGTAAAAGATCAGCCTTATACCATTTATCGGTATAAATCAGATTTTACCAAAATTGATCAGGAAGCTGAAGTTCGGATAGTATTAAATGAGGAAAATAAAATTGCCGGTTTTTTCGTAGTGCCCTGGAAAGATGAATTGCAATAAATGTAAATAAAATCAGGACCTGTATTTACAGGTCCTGATCAGAATAATGTTTTGATTTTATGTTATTAAAAGGTCAGTCCAAAGCTAATGGCATTAAGTTCTGGACCTCTGTCCTGGACAAACAATGTACTGATATCATAATTTACAAAAAAATCAAAATCATCGAAGCCTATCCTGAATCTGGCCCCATATCGCCAGTTGTTGACAAAATAGCTGGAACGAATTCTGTCTTTTTCTCTCTCCCCGTTGATTTCGTAAACGAATTTGGAGTAACTGTCAATTTTATATCCGGCATATGCTCCCAGTCCCAACCGAAAACCACCATTGCCATCAAAAGGCCAGTCTCCATGTGAATGATTGCCAAAATATAAGGTGGGCACGGCCGATATATTTAAATAGGTGGCGGTTAATTTACTTTTAACCGGATCCCATTCCGGATTAATTACTGGTTCAAAAGTTACATCCTGATCATTTTTAAAGATCCTGACCGAAGGGTCTTCAAATTTAAAATTGTACCAGCTGACCCCACCGGACAGATCAAAATGCAGCGGTCCCAACAATCTGACACTGTGAATAGAATTCAGGGCCACGTACCAGGATCCCCATGGTTTGACCGTATAATCATCAATGACCGGTATTTCCTGGTCCTGGAGGTAATTGTTTAGGCCAAAATCCACACCAAAAGTATGGTGATAAGCTGATCCTCTGTTTTGTTTATAATGGGATTTTCCTGAAGTAGATTCCTGCTGAGGCTTTGTTTCACGGCCCGGATCATTGGACCAGCCTGATGCTGGAATTAATAAAATTAACAGAAAGCTACAGCATAATTTATAAAAGGTATACATATTACAATTGGTTTTAAGGTGGTTAAAGTCTTAAAGTATGATACCAAAGCTAAAGGCATTCAGTTCGGGATTATTATCACCCACAAACAGGTTGTTCAGGTCATAATTAAAGAACACATCCAGGGCTTTGTATCCGGCCTGTAGCCTTATCCCATAGCGCCAATTATTCAGCATGAAATTACCACGATCTTTATCTTTTTCCCTGCCTCCGTTTTTATATACATACTTGGAATGGCTGCCCAACCGGTAACCCAGGTAAGGGCCAGCTCCTATTCTGAATCCTCTTTTCTTGTATTTTGTCAGGTGAAAACCTTCAAATGAATAGCTTTTTACTTTTTTCTGGCCCCGGCTAAAGTCAAACATCGGGATCAGGCTCATATTAAAGTAAGAGGTAGTGAGTTTGCTTTTAATGGCATTGGTATGGACGGTATCAGGACCGAAATCTAATTGATTTTCCAGCCGGTAAATCCGGGTTTGTGGATCTTCGAATTTAAAATTATACCAGCTGATCCCTTTACCCCATTCCAGGAACACCGGACCTCCCAGATGAAATTTGTGATAGTAATTCAACCCTACAAACCAGGAACCCCATGGCTTGACAGCGTATTCAGCGCCGGATGCATCGGGGAATTCACCATTTTCCAGGTAGTTATTCATGCCAAATTCAAGGTTGAGGGATTGCGCTACTTTGGGTGCTTCATTTTCCAAATATTCTTTCTTTTCCAGTCTTTCTTCAAAATCCTCATAGCTTTCTATATCATCAAAATCATCTTCAAAATCATCCCAGTCTCTGGCTTCTACCGATAGACGGTGATTGCCAATCTTAATATCGATCATTTCACCATTTCTTATATTATCATTGGCTCCTTGTGGCCTTTCCGTTGAAGATGGCCTGGTTACAGTTCTATCAGCCGAAGACACATTTCTGATCGATCCGGCTCCGGAGCTGCTAAACCGGGTTTGATTGGTGGCATTCACCCTGGCTGAAGCAGCTCCAGAGGTTTCTACCAGTGCATCTTCAACTTTAAAATTATCAGCATCCAGGGATGAGGCACCGGATAATTCAGCCATCATGGTTTGGCCCTTGCCCATCAACTGCAGTTTGGAGGCCCCACTTTGCTTGATATCTATATTTTCTGCTACCACCGCTACATTGGCTTTGGCAGCCCCACTTATTTGGGCTACCAGGTTTTCCGATTCGAAACCCAATACAGTTGATTTAGAGGCGCCTGAAAAATCAATGCCTTTTAAGCTTGGAGTCAGGATAAATAATTTTACTTTATTCCTGTTTCTCAGGAAGGAATTGTATTTCACATTTAATTCCTGGTTGGAGACAGACACGATAAGGTCTTCTATATCATCCGGATCTCCATTGGCAATCAACCGATGGCTCTGCCCTTTGCGAACCAGAATTTCAAAAATGCCTCCTATCTCCAGTTTGTCAAATGGACCCAGCTCAAATTCCTGGCGGTAGCCTTCGATTTCAAATTCTATCTCTTTTTCATCCAGCACAATGGTAGTATCTTCCAGGTATTTGGTACCTGACTGATCTTCAATTTTAAGGTATTGCACATCCTGATCGGCTGAATCTATGGAAAGGCTCAGGTCCTTCAACATTTTATTAATGTCATAATTCTGTAAGGCTTTCAGATCGGATTGATCGGTTACATAGATCAGAATCTTACTATTGTTGCCAAATTGAATGGTTATGGTATCTTTTTGGGGCAATTCACGGGCATTAACCCCACTGTAAAGAAGTAAGGTGAATAGCATGGGAAAAAATAGCTTTTTCATTTTAGTTATTATCTTTTTTAGTGTTATTGATTTTTTTAAAACTAATGTCAATGGCTAAAATTTCATCCTTTACCTGCCGGATGTCAGCTAATCCCAGGTCTGAATTTTTGATACCCTGAGCCAACCCCAGGAATTTTTTTAAAGGTGCTTGATTTTTATCTTTTTCAGGCTCTGGTTTTTGTTCAGCCAGAGCGGGTTGTGAACTACTTCTTACATAAGTGATGGTCACAGGAGGCAATTCCATATTGGCGTTTTGCTCTGCTTCATCAATCACCGGAGCGGGCTCCTGGTCATTTTCGGCAAGCATTAGCTGGGGAGCTGCAGGTTTGGCAGCACTATCAGATAAGGCCAGGGCTGGTTTTTCCAGGTCAGGCATTATTTTTTCCCGTCTGATTTTTTCTACCTGATCATTTGAGGATGGAAGTGTAGCAGGTGTTTCCTTGCTTTTAAACTCCTGACTGGATGGTTGTTCCTGTGTTGGCACATCGATCTGATCGGCCAGCTCCTGATTTTTTTCAGGAAGTTTGGGACTGATCGCCTGAGTTAAACCGGAGCTATCCTGACTCGTTTGATCGGTCAGGTTGTGCCTGATTTGATCACCGGATGGGCTGTATCCGAAATATAAAATGGCAGAAAAAATCATCAACAGGGCCAGGCCAGCGGCTATTTTCAATTTCAGAGAACTTTTCTCCTGCTTTTTATGATGCATTTGCCGGTTTAATTTGTTCCAGGCTTCCTGAGAAGGTTTTACTTCCTGGTTTTTAATTTTTTGCCGGAAAAAATCGTCTATATTATGATTTTTCATTGCCCAATAATTTTTTTTGTATCTTATTTTCATTTTCAATCAAGCTCTTTTGTAAAATGCTCCTGGCCCGGCTTAATTGAGATTTCGAAGTATTTTCGCTGATGTCCAGGGTGGCAGCGATTTCCTTGTGACTGTAACCTTCTATGGCATACAAGTTAAAAACAGTGCGATATCCCATCGGTAATCCATTTACCATCTTCATCAAATCTTCCACCTCCAGATGATTATGGAGCAGCTGAAAGTCCGGGGTCCTATTGGCTTGTTCAATATCAACTTCCAGGTACATGTTTTTATGTTTGCGTAAGTATTGTAAAGATTCGTTGATCATTATCCTTTTGATCCATCCCTCAAAACTTCCTTGCCCCTGGTATTGGTTGATTTTATCAAAAACCTTTAAAAACCCTGCTATCATCACATCTTCTGCTTCCATTTTATCTTTTATATATCGGGTACATAATCCCAGCATTCCCGAAGAATATTTATCATAGATAGCTTTTTGAGCTTTGCCATCCTGTTTCTGGCAGTCCCTGATTAAATCTTCTTCTGTTTTTGATTTATGAATCCTGAGTCTCATTATATTTTGAATTCATTAGTGAGATGCAGATTGAACAATGCAGGTTGCATGGGTGTGATCTTTTTTTCTGATAAATAAAAAAAGTTGTCCATAAAGATAGACAACTTTTTACCAGAAGTTTTAATGCTGTGATCTTATTTAGATTTTAATGCCTGCAGCCCTTTTCTGGTACTGATACTATTGAGCACGAAATTACCCACTTTATTGCCTTGTTCTACTCCGTTGTCAATGGCGGGCCGGTAGTGAATACCGCCATAAAGCCGGCTGATAGCAGCTTCCTGTGATGCTTCCCTGAATGACTTGTATTCCCGGGCCGGCAATCCATATTCCACTTCTGAAGAATCGGTAAAGGCGAAACTATCACCCAATAAATTAGTCAGGGCAGTGGCGGCAGCAGCAGAGATCACACTGTGTCCGCTGGTATATTCGGGGAAGGCCGGAGTTTGCAGAATGGGTTTCCAATCTTTATCTATATAGCGGTAAATATAAGTTTCCGGACGGATCAGACTGCTGCGGTATTTTTCGTCCCAGCAGCTGATAAATGCGTCAGCCAGGGCAATACTGGTAACCGAGAACATTTCTGCCCTTTGCATCAGGTCCAGGTTTTCCTGACGGGAAGCAATAGAAGCAATCATGATCCAGTGGCCACCAGGCGATATTTGCTGGTGATAAAACATGACATGTCCTTTAGTAAAGGATATATTGGGATTGCAATCCCAGAATTTGGCTATTTCAACCTGATCTTCATTCAATTGGTTTACTGTTTCATAGACATCCATACATTCTTTATAGAAAGCTGAATTTTCAGTTGAATCAAATGGCGTAGGAGGAGGGGGGATAAATTGGTTAGCTGAGTCCAGCACAAATGGCCTGATCTTACTCCAATGAGGTTCGATACCAGGCATATAATCGGGAGGTGTAGGTACCCATTTTCCCGGGTCGTCCAGTAAAGTGTACCTGGGTAAGGATTGCCTTTCAATGTAACCATCTTTTTTTGCCCAATCAATCACAAATTGAGCTATTTGTTCACCATATTCAATCGAATTTTGCAGGATTTTACCATCAATACCTATTTCACGGATCTTTTCCAGGTAGGCATTTTCTTTTTCCTGCACAGCTTCCTGATTATATACCAGATGTTGGCCGACCCTTGAAAAAGCGATGATACTGGATACAGGAAAATAATAATTTTTATCCTGCTCAGCCTGAGGAAAGTTACTCATGCCGGCCAATTGACCCTGATAAGATTTAAATTCGGGATGTTCCGGCACCAGGGCTTCGTAGGCTGCAATGTTGGTGTAAGCATAGATCCTGCTGGCTACCGGCGGGGTAAAAATATCAGCAATAATCACGTCTGTAAGATGCTTATTCCATACATTTATCTGATCTCGGGAAAACTCATCCAACTGCGCTTCATTATGAGGACTCCCGCAAGAATATAAACCAAATATTATAAAATAAACCAAAAAATAAAGAACACCTTTGCTCAAACGCATAATAATAATTCGGTTATGTTAACATTTCAATTTTCCTCAAGATTAAGAACATTAAACTACATATTTTTAGTTCAGGCAGATAAAAAATTTTACAAGGTAAATGAACCCTGCTAAACATCAGGAAATTAATTTTTTTGTAGAATTTCTAGTCACCAGCTCAGTTTTGAGGACAATCTGCCGGTTATAATTTTTGGAATCATGCACCAGTCTTTCCAAAAACAGGTCTGCTGCGGCTTTCCCTATGGCAAATGTCGGTTGACGAACAGAAGTCAAAGTAGGATCTACGATCAGGGTAGAAGGTTCATCAGTGAATCCTACCAGGCTGATATCCTGGGGTATCTTAAACCCCTTTTCTCTGATGGCAAGCATCAAACCAAAGGCTGACGTATCACAAACACAAAATACACCATCCGGAGGTTCAGGTAGGTTTACTAAATAATTACCACATTCAATCCCGTTCTCCATAGTGAAATCTCCGTGAATGATATATTCATTTTTGACCGGCAGGTTATGATCCAATAGCGCATCCAAATAGCCATTAAGCCTTTGTTTACTTAATAACAGGTTTTTTGGGCCGGCCAGATGGGCAATTCGTTTGCATCCGGTTTTTATAAGGTGTTTTACGGCCTGATAGGCTCCGTCATAATCATCTACAGTTACTTTGGGAGCATCAATATCTTCGCATACCCGGTTAAAAAATATCAGGGGAAATCCTTTCCTGTGTAGCTGTTTGAAATGTTCTGTATTGGTAGTTTCTTTTGAAATGGAAACAATCAATCCGTCGATGTTGCTACTTATCAGGGCCCGGGTATTATTCACTTCTGTCTCAAAAGACTCATTAGACTGGCATATCATTACATTATACCCGGTTTGAGAAGCTACATGCTGAATACCACTTATGGCTGAGGCATAAAAATGAATTAAAAATCCAGGGATTATGATGCCAAGGGTGTGTGGCCGGTTTTCCACCAGGCTTAAAGCACTGCTATTGGGCTTGTAGTTGAGGGAATTGGCCAGGCTTACTACTGCCTGTTTGGTTTCCTGATTTACATCAGGTAAATCCCGAAGCGCCCTTGATACAGTGGAAACAGAAATATTTAACTCTTTGGCAATGTCTTTTATTGTAACAGACCGGGATTTCATGCAATTATTAATTCATCATTGCAATTTTAGGAATATTTAGGGTAAATCAAAAAGTTTTATTGCCATAAAATTAATTATGCAGTGCATGTATTGCCGGGCTTTACTATTTCGGTAGAAAAAAGGTTGGGGATTATATGGCCTGACTAACAGGTGGATCCCTGTAAAAACCGGGTTTTTATTCTACTTTTTTCACCGAACTGCTGAAAGTGGTTTCGCTGGATACTTTAGGATTACCTTTATATCGAACTGTGGCAGCCCCTGTGGCTTTCACATTAATAAAATCCCTTGCATTTAGGTTGGCACTGGCAGCTGCATTGGCATCAATTTGGGCTCTTTCCAGAGACAGATCGAAAGCATCAAGAATAGCATTGCTATTGATCCCGGCTTCCAGGTAGTCTGCCTTACCTTTTAATACCAGTTTGGTAGCACCACTCAGCGCTACCTCCAGGTTTTCTGAATCAATTTCCATATCAGCATAGGCAGCTCCGGAAAGGTTAACATATAAAGATGCTGCTTCAAAATCTGATACAAAGGTTCTGGTACTTCCATGCAGATCCAATTCAGTTAATTCCGGTAAAGCTATGGATAGCTTTACCGGTTCTGAATCGTAATTGAATAAATTATTGTTCTTCATTCTGATCTTTAACTCTTCTCCATTCAGGCTGAATTCCAGGTCTTCTACCTCATTTTCCGGGCCGGATACTTCTACTTCAAATTGATCGGATTGTCTGATTTCCGTGAAAATAGCGCTGCCAATATCTAACTTCCTGAAATCTTTAAAATCATAAATTTCATTGTAGTCATAGGTTATGGTTTCCTGGCTGGGCTCTTCCGGAGAAGAAAGCTCACAGGTCACACATTGTAATCCTTGTTCGGTAAACATCCAGCGATTATTATCCATCTGCGACACTGAAAAACCATTTCGGTACAAGGTGTTTCTCAGGATATGTCTCAGGGATCGATCCATAATAAATTGCTGGTTATAAGGAATAAATAAGGTCATGTCTAATTTTTGGACCCTGAATTTTGCTTTTTCTTCAAAATTTAATTTGGAGTTGAAAATCAGGGTTGAATCTTCTTTATTAACCTGGTAATTCACCATTTCAGTATTTAAAACAGCATCCTCCTGGGTTTTCCCCCGGGCTTCGAAATTCTTCACCAGTTTATAAACTGAATCCTGGTATCCTCTTAGGGTTAGGGTGACTGTTTCATATTCCTGGAAAGGTTCATCATCATCTAAAGTAAGTATGGCAGTCTGATTATTCAGATCAATGTATTCTACCACCTCTTTTTCTCCGAACCGGCTATAATTTCTGGCTACTCCGGGTACAGTAAATGCCAGAAAAACCAACCCTAATACCCAAACCGCAAACAGGGACCAACCCAGGGCCGGACGTATCATATTTTTACGGGCGATGATCATCAATCCCAAAATCGCTACATAGACAAAAGGAATAGCGATGACCAGGAAAAGCGCCACATAGGCCAGAGAAGGAATAGTGTTTTTGATTACTTCCAAAGGAAACAGGTCCTGTAAGAAAATATCTCCGCCCCCAGCAAAAATTCCGATGATACCACCCAGCGCTATTACCAATCCAACCAGGGTGCTGACTCCTATGATAACCAGTATTATTCCGGCTATAATCCTAATGATGTCAACCAATACATGCAAAAGTGGACCCATATATTGAGAAATGGCATTGATGAGATAGGCTATCAGCCGGAACGGAAAGAGTAATATTTTCATCAATATATTTTCTTCCCCTTCTTTTACATTGAAGCTTTTTTTAAGATTAGATTCAATATTTGATAATGTGACTGGTTCACCCTGCATTTCCATTTTATCAGTAAGGGACTTGGCCTCGGGTACAATGGTCCATAAGATCAGGTAAACTATGAGCCCTGTTCCTCCAACAAAAATAAATATGACAAAAAGCAATCTTACCAACACTACATCTACGCCAAAATAAGCTGCAACGCCACTTGAGACACCGCCCAATACCTTATCATCAGGATTTCGGAACATCTTTTTGAATTTCTTTTCATTTTTCAGATCATCAGAGCCGGGAATGATGATCCACATGATTACATAGATTAGTCCGACAACAAAACTCACTTCGAATTCAAAAAAGAATGCAACAAAGAAAAGGACAAATAATAATCTTATCCATAAAGGATCAATATTGAAATAATGACCCAACCCGGAAGCTACCCCACCGATGATTTTTCTTTTATTGTCACGGAATAGTTTTTTCGACCTGATTCTTTCCCGGTGAGGTTCTTCATACCTTGCTTCTTCCTGGTAAGAATCTTCCGGTTCCTCAATGGCTTTAAAGTCTTTAATGCTACCCATTGTGGCAATCAGGCTTTCAACATCCTCAGCAGTGACTACCTGTCGGCCATCTTTTAATTTGGCCAGAAATATCTCTGCAATGCGACTTTCTATATCCGAAATGATCTCTTTACTGTCATCAAACTTGGAAAAATATCGGTTTATTGAATCCAGATATTCTTTTAAGCGGTCATAACCATCTTCTTCAATATAAAAAATAATTCCGCTAATATTTATGCTTATGTTCTTTTTCATGGTTATAATTAATTATTTTTTGAACCTTTATGAATAATTTGTTTGGTAGATGAGATTAACTCTACCCAGGTTTGATCCAAATGATTAAGAAATTCAAACCCCTGGTCAGTCAAAGTATAATATTTACGAGGTGGTCCGGAGTTGGATTCCACCCACTTGTATTCCACCAGACCTGATTTGCGTAAACGGGTGAGGAGTGGATATAAAGTTCCTTCTACCACCATTATTTTAGCTGAGGTTAATTCCTCCAGCATGTCGGAAGCATAGACTTCTCCCCGTGAAATTATATGCAATATGCAAAATTCCAAAATTCCTTTCCGCATTTGCACTTGTGTATTTTCAACTTTCATGGCTTTTTCCTTTTCATTTTTCTTATAGCTATGCTAAAAAGGTACCTTGTATGGCAAAGTACTATATAAAATTAAAAAAAAATGTGAAAATCTTTTTATATTTATATTAAATTACTGAAAAGTACCAAAAAATTGCATATTTTTCGTATGTGATGGCTGGAGACATTTTTTTGGATTTTTACATTATTGTTCAGAAATGTGCAGTTATGTCCACAAAACCGTACACATTTCTGGTAAAAAGACCCAAATCTGGGATTTATCTTAGCGAGTAAAACTATATGCGGTGCCGGGTAAGACTTACAAGTTTGATTACAGAAACCATAAAATTCTCGGCTAATTTTATATCCGTTCTAAAAGCACTGAAACCGACATGGCATATAGGTCTGTGTTAGGCTTCGTTTTCATTGATTATTAGTCGTAATGATATAGGCAAGCATAACCAAGAAGCTCATCTTCAATAATCTGATAACTAGCCTATGTTCCTGATCAAGCCTTCTAGACCAACATCCAGCCAAATCGTATTTAAGAGGCTCTGGCTTGCCTGTTCCTTCAAATGGTGTTCTCTCAATGACTTTAATTAATTCATTGATTTTCTTGACCATCTTTTTGTCGTTCTTTTGCCAATAAAGTTAATATACGTACTTAAACAAGAATAACTTCAGAAAATGCAGAATTTTTTGGAAATCTAATGAAGCCTAACTTCTTTCTATGATCTCTCTGCCACAATTGACCAGGATCTGATCAAATGCCATTCCTATAAACATAGGATAAGACCAGCTTTTATATTTTCCCCATACAGAACCTTTGTATAATTCATATTCCATATTCACTACCGGTACCATGGGTTCAGCCAAAGCACCAATCCTTCTGACAGCTATAGCTGCCTGTAATACTACTGTAGGTTGGTCACGCATTTGCAAATATTTTTTTAGGGTAGCCTTGTATTCAGGCTTAACCTCTTGCTCGGCTAATATCAGGGCAGTAGCAGCAGCAATAGCTACACTGGGAGATTCATCTTGTAATCTTTCCAATAATTCTTTTTGCAGAGCCGATACCTGGTTAAGATCATTTTGAATAGCCATTATGGTCCAGAACCTAACTCCACTGTCAGGATGATCCAACTGCTGAGCCAGTTTCTCTACCTGACTGATTTTGCCCACCTGATCCGCTGCGGCTAAAATAGTAGCAGGATCCAGTTCAGATTGAGCCATTTCATACACAGAAGTACCCTGGGCCCGAAGCATCATTTCTGCTTCAGGCAGTAATCCGGTGTCATGGGTATTGATCATCCAATCTTGTAACTCCTTTCTTCTTTGGGCTATAAGCTCTTGATATTCAGCAGAGTTGATCAGGTTGTTTAATTCGTAGGGGTCTTTTGAAAGGTCAAAAAATGCTTCCACGGGCTTGGGTTGCCAGAAGTTTTGGGCATATCCTTCCAATTCCCCGTTTTCCCTGAGCCGCTGTAATTCCCTGAAGCTGCCTTTATGATCAGAAAAAATCCTGGCTTTCTGAATATAAGGCAGGAAGGGCATAAAATTTCTGATGTAGATATATTGGGAGTCGATCACAGCCCGGGACATGTCATACACATCATCTGCCCGACTACGGGCACCAAAGGCCATAGTTCTGGGATCATAATCCTTATGACCCATAAAAGGTGTTCCTTGCATATAAGCAGGTACATCTATTCCGGTCAGGTTTAAAACAGTAGGGGCAAAATCCACGAAACTTACTATCTGATTGGTTTTGCTGCCTGGTTGCCAGTCCGAAAGGTTTTGGTATTTTTCAGGAATTCGGATAATCAGAGGAACTTGTACGCCAGAATTATACATCCACCTTTTGTAACGGGGTAAACCAAATCCATGGTCAGAAAAGAAGAAAATGATGGTATTGTCATATACACCCTCATCCTTTAATTCCTGAATGAGGTTTGCTACCTGTAGGTCTAGCACCGATATTAGGTCATAGGCCCTGGCCCAGACTTTTCTCATTTCCACTGTGTTGGGAAAATAGGGGGGCAGTTGAGCTTGTTCAGGATTATGTGGATGTGTCAATCCTTCCAGGATCTCTTTGTTATCTGAATTGGTATTCCCTTCATGGGTTGTGCCAAAATTAAATACACTAAAAAAGGGTTGTCCCTTAGGACGATTTCGCCAATGTGCCTCTGAACCATTTTCATCCCATCTTCCGGACGGATCAAAGTTATAATCCGTTTTCGAATTATTGGTGGTGTAATAGCCGGCTTGCTTTAGGTACTGGGGCAGGATCAACAAGGAATCTGGTATGGGAATCTCAGAACGGAGGTGCTGGGTACCTAGCGAGGTGGCATACATACCGGTAATAAGGCAGGAACGAGCAGGAGCACAAATAGGGGCAGTGGCATAGGCTTTTTCATACAATACGCCTTCCTCAGCCAATTGGTCCAGCGTAGGGGTATAGGCATAATCATCCCCATAAGCACCCAATGCAGGACTGATATCTTCGGTGGTGATCCATACAATATTTGGGGGTATAACATCAGACGATTCACAGGAAATCAGTACTGTAGCCAGTATTGCAAGTAGATATATCTTTTTCATTTTTTTATTGGTTTTTGACAATTCAAAACTATTATTTATCCGGATATCATCAAATCCTTTATTTAAGCTTTTAATGCATCCCACAAAATCTCTACCGGGTGAAGAGCTTGTTTACCAGTGCCATCTTTGATCTGATGACGACAACTCGTTCCAGGAGCTGCTATCAACACATCATCACCCAATTTACGTACTGCTGGAAAAAGGACTAATTCACCAATCTGCATGGAAATATCATAATGCTCTGCTTCATAACCAAAAGAGCCGGCCATACCACAACAGCCGGAAGGGATCAGCTGGACCTGGTAATTTTTTGGCAGGCTCAGAATTTTTTTGGTGGGCACCAGGGAAGCCAATGCCTTTTGATGGCAATGGCCATGCAGCTTTATGGTACAATGATCTTCTTTAAAACTGGAAGCAACAATATGGCCCAAGTCTGTTTCTCTGGCTAAAAATTCATCTATTAAGAAGGTGTTTTCCGCTATTTTTTGAGCCGGTTCTACCTGTTCAGGGAAAGCCAGGTCAAGGTATTCATCTCTGAATGTAAGGATAGCAGAAGGCTCTAGGCCAATTAATGGTGTTTGTTCATTGACCAGCTGGCTGAATATTTTGATGTTTTCATTGGCAATTTCCTTAGCCCGGGCCAATAAGCCTTTGGACAAAAAAGCCCTTCCACTTTCTGCATGAGCAGGTATTTCAACCTGGTAACCCAGAGAATTTAATAATTCTATGGCCTTGATCCCGATCAATACATCATTATAGTTGCTGAATTCATCATTAAATAATATAACTTTTCCTTTACTGTTACCATTGAGGTTCTGTTGCAGTCTCTTCCTGTTTTTCTTGAACCACTTGTTTAATGTAACCTTGTAAAGAGATGGAATCGAACGCTCCGTAGCAAATCCGGCCAGGTTTTTAAATATACTGGAAGTCAAGTCATTACCCATGAGGAAATTATAAAAACCGGGGGCCAGAGAGGCCAGTTTATTAGCGCTGGAGATATTGGCAATCATCCTGGTACGGAAGGGTATCGGGTGTGATTTGTAGTACTGGTACAGAAATTCTGCTTTTAATTTGGCAATATCCACATTGGAAGGGCACTCCGATTTACAGCCTTTACAGGACAGACATAAATCCATTACTTCCAGAATTTCCTGGTGATCGAAAGGATTTCTTTTATTGGAGCGGGTCAGCATTTCTCTCAGGATATTGGCCCGGGCCCGGGTAGTATCTTTCTCGTCACGGGTGGCCATATAGCTAGGACACATGGTGCCGCCGGTTAGTTCCGTTTTCCGGCAATCTCCAGAGCCATTGCACAGTTCAGCCGCTCTTACAATCCCGTTGTAGTAGCTGAAATCAAAAGCGGTAGCAAACTGTGGTGTAATCTGGTCGGGCTGATAACGCAGCTTGGTATTCATGGGAGGAGTATCCACAATCTTACCCGGATTGAAGATATTTTCCGGATCCCACGCTTTTTTTAGTTGTTTGAGCAACCCGTAATTATGGGATCCTATCATAAATGGAATAAACTCTCCCCGCAGCCGGCCATCGCCATGTTCCCCACTTAATGATCCATTGTATTTTTTAACCAAGTGAGCAATCTCATCCAGGATGGTTCGAAAAAGCTGGTGCCCTTCAGAAGTTTTTAAATTGAGCAGGGGCCTTAAATGCAGTTCTCCTGATCCCGCGTGAGCATAGTGTACACAATGAAGGTCATATTTTTTCAGTATCAGGTTGAATTCCCTGATGTAGGCAGGTAAATCTGATACATCCACTGCGGTATCTTCTATTACAGGAGCCGGTTTGGCATCTCCCGGCATGGTAGACAACAAGCCCAGGCCAGACTTGCGTAAATTCCAGATCTTTTTACGATCCTCACCATATAAAACAGGGAAATGATAGCCCAGGCCAGATGCCTTCATTTCAGCAATCATGGCCTGTGCCGCCTGATCCATTAATTCCGGGGTTTCCCTCTCGATTTCCACCACCAGGATGGCTCCCGGCTCTCCTTGAATGAAAAACCTGTTTTGTCTTTGTTCGATATTGTTTTTGGTGCAATCCAGTATAAACTGATCAATCAGTTCACTGGCGCTGGGGTGATGTTTTACTGCCACCAGGTTGGCCCTTAGTGCTTCATCAATGCTGTCAAAATGGGCACAGATCAGGCATCCATGCTCATAGGGCTGGGGAACAACCTGTAATTTTATTTCTGTGATAAAAGCCAGGGTGCCTTCCGATCCGGCTATCAGTTTGCAGAAATTAAATTCCTGATCAGTCGCAGAAAACGGTGCCGACTCCAGTAAAAGATCAATGGCATAACCAGTATTGCGACGATGAATTGAAGATTTGGGAAATTCTTTCCGGATCTCCCCCTGGTTGGTTTTATCGGTCAGGATCTGATGTATATTCTGATATATCTTTTGTTCTAATAGGTTTTCTGCCTGGAGTTTTTGTTCAAATTCAGCCTGGCTGAGAGATTTAAATACAACCTCTGAACCATCACTCAGCAGGGCTTTGACCTCCAGCAAATGATCTCTGGTACTTCCATATACTATAGAATTAGATCCACAGGAATTATTGCCCACCATACCACCAATCATGGCCCGGTTTGCGGTAGAGGTTTCCGGTCCAAAATACAATCCATGAGGCTGAAGATATACATTTAATTCATCCCTGATCACGCCTGGTTGAACCTTTACCCATCCTTCCTCCTGGTTGAGTTCCAGAATCCGGGTGAATTTTCGGGATACATCTACCACAATACCTTGTCCCACTACCTGGCCAGCCAGTGAGGTGCCGGCGGTACGTGGTATCAGAGAAGTTTTATGTTGATGACAAAATTCGATCAATTTTATTATATCTTCTTCATTAGCCGGAATGGCTACAGCCAGGGGCAACTCGCGATAGGCAGAGGCATCTGTGGCATATAATATTTTCATGGTTCTGCCAAAATGCAATTCACCTTCCAACTGGTGGGCTAAATGAGATAATTGATTGTCGGTTATATTCATGGGCTGTATTTTCAACAAATATATCTTTTCCCTGATCAAGCTGAAAAAGATGTGTTCAATTTTTGCTTGTAAGAATGGACAGGTTCAAAATTAAAAAGCACCTGAACAATTGCTATCCGGTTCTAACCTGCAAGAACTTTTTTCAAGAAGAACTGTTTTGAAATGAGTTAAATTGGGTAAATTAGTTAACTGCAGCAATAGGCAAGTTTGGATTGTGAAACTCAAGTGAAAACCGGATAAATAGCTTTGAATTAGAAGTTCTGATAAAGTTTTATTCCTCTGATTAGATTTAATGTTTAATTTTGATACTCCGGGCAATAATTTGCATCATTTAGAATTATTTAAAAAAAGGTGCCTGCTGATGATTGAAACTTTCCAAAAAGAAACATATACATATAAAACCTCTTACCTGCTTTTGATCTTCCTGATTTTTACGGCCTGTGCTGGTAGTAAAAGCCCTAAAAAGATAAGAGAAGAAAAAATATCACTAATCATACAAACTGCCCGATCCTTTACCGGCACACCATATAAGTGGGGAGGCACCACCAGGGCTGGCATGGATTGTTCCGGATTGCTGTATAATTCCTTTTTGGTGGCGGGACTGGAACTTCCCCGAACCTCCGGTGAGCAGAAGAAGATCGGGAAAAATGTGAGTATTTATGAGCTTAGGCCTGGTGACCTGGTGTTTTTTGCTGCGGGAAAAGGCCGAAAGATCACCCATGTGGGGATGGTTACTGAAGTAAACAACCGGAAGAATGTACAATTTATCCATGCCTCCACCAAGCTGGGGGTAGTGGAGAACAATATTTTTTCTGATTATTACCGAAGAATTTTTGTAAAAGCCCGTAGACCATTTTAATATTTAAAAAATTCATATATCTTTGCAGTCCTCTTACCAAACAGTGGTTGGGATTGAATTTAATGGGGCATTAGCTCAGTTGGCTAGAGCGCTACGCTGGCAGCGTAGAGGTCATCGGTTCGAATCCGATATGCTCCACAAAAGGTTGGCAAAGAAGACCAAAATCTCAATTGAACCTGTAGAAAAGCGATTTTTTAACTGGTTTTTAGTCATATCAAATAATTGTACTTCAAGGAACAGGTTTCTTCCAAGTAATCACATTTTTCAGGTCAGGACCAAGACAGACCGGTTTTCAAAAATCAGGCTGAATAGATATTAATTTAGTGTGCTTAATCTGGTCGGTGAAAGATATCTTCCTGATAAACTATTAAATGCCACAGATATTTACTTAACACCATGATTTTAAATCAGATAATTTGTTTCCCTTTATTGATTTTAATACTTTTGAAAAAAGATATTTAAAATAACTTTAAATCACTCGTTGTTGGATAAAAACTACATATACGATAAGCTTTGGGATGATTTTTTATCTGGAGACAGGGAATCCTTTGCTTTGATTTACCAACAATACATCTCTGTTTTATTCAATTACGGCAAACAAATAGAAGTAAATGCTGAAATTGTTGAAGATGCTATCCAGGATTTGTTTATAGAGTTATGGCAAAGAAGGGAAAATCTTAAACATGTTATTTCAATCAAAGCTTATTTACTAAAATCTCTGAGGTATAAATTATTAGCGGATAAAAAAAAGCGGTTTAGAGACCATTATTTTTTTGATAATTCACTATTTCCCCTGGAATTTTCCTGCGAAAGTAAAATGATCAATCAAGAGATGAATTCTGAGATCCTTAATTGTATCAAGGCAAATGTAAATCGATTGACTAACCAGCAAAGGGAAGTGATTTTTCATATTATTTATCACAACCTGAGTTATGAAGAAACTGCCAACATTATGGAGCTTTCCAAAAAAACAATTTATAACCTTTTCTCCAGTGCTATAAACTCCCTCAGAAGTAATATAAAAAAGGAATTTCCCCGTCAAATACAGTTGGCTCAGTTAATATTATTATTGATGGTCAGCCTGTTTTGAATTAATTGCCATTTTGGCAACTATAGATTAGTTTTTTGAGTATAAATTCAACATCACCTCTCTTTTATTAAAAATATGCCAAATATAGAATTTTTTTCCATTTTTTCCGGGAAATAGAAAGGTATTCCGCTACTTATATATAAACGATAAATTTCTTTTAATGGATAATATACTATCCCCTACATATTATTTAACCAATCATCAATTCAGGCATTGGGTTTTTCATCCAAACCAGGATTTGAATCATTACTGGGATGAATGGATGGTAAAGAATCCTAAATCGAAGGAAGCCATAGAGCAAGCCCGGCTCATATTATTATCTTCTAAGTTTAAGGAACATTCCATGAATCAGTCCGATCAGACTGCACTTTGGCATAAAATTGAAACCCAAACTTTAAAATCCAGACAAGCTAAAAAGATTAATAATAGATTTATCAATTGGGACTATTATAGCAAAATTGCCGCTACCATACTTGTGGTTGTACTGACAGTGTATCTCATTTACGATTTTGCATCGGTTGATGATGATAAGAAGGTAACTTCTCAAGTTGTTACGCAAAATATAGTAAAGCATACCAAATGGGGAGAGCGATTGACCATTACACTGCCAGATGGAAGTGAAGTGAAGTTAAACGCAGGAACTACCATTACCTATCCTGAAAAATTTCTGGGAAATGAAAGGAAGGTTATTTTATCCGGCGAAGCTTATTTCAAAGTAGCTAAAGATACCACTAAGCCATTTAAAGTAGTAAGTGGTAATGTGATAACAGAAGCTTTAGGAACTGTCTTTTTTATCAATAATTATTCAGGAAATGATTCCACCCTGGTGGCATTGACAGAAGGTAAAATAAAAGTATCCAGTGATGAGCAAGACATAATAGTAACACCCGGACAAATGATAAGTTATCTTCCGTCCACCAACAAACTTAAAGCTTATTCTCACATATCTGATGAGCTACTTTCCTGGAAAGACAACCTTTTGATTTTTGAACATGCAGATTGGAATGAAATAGAAAGAAAGCTGGAAAGATGGTATGGTGTGGAAATTGAAAATAATAAAAATCAAAATAAATGGAATTATTCCGCCCGATTCAAAGATTATTCACTTGAAAATGTACTGAAAAGTATTTGTTATGCGAAAAATCTTTCTTTTGAATTTAAACAAGATAAAGTGATGATTTATTAATCCGAAAAAGTTGAAGTCTGTATTGCGGCAACAACACAGACTTCTTTAGATTAAATTTTGTGTAATTTTTAACCTATTCAAAATTATGAATTATGAACGTTTACTCCTAATTATTAAAATGGTTTCTAAGTATTCAACACTTGGATTAATGCTAACCTGCCTGTATTTAAATACACTGGTAGCAGGTGAAGTGATTTCTCAAAGCAGAGATCTGCACACCACAAAAATCAGTTTAAGGCTTCATGATGCTCATCTTGAGGATGTTTTTAAAGCAATTGAGTCGGAGACTGGATATTCCTTTGCATTTGACGATGTAAAAAACATTACTGACAGAACTGTCAGTTTTGAAGTAAACAAAGAGTCAGTCTATAATTTGCTCTTACTCCTGAGTAAAGAGGCCGATGTGAAATTTATGCAGGTGGGTGAGGTAATTAATGTAGCCCCTCTGGAATTAAAGGACCGGAATGCCAATGAACCTAAAGTAATTCTTCAAACCCGTAATATTACAGGAAATGTCACCTCCTTCGAAGACGGAGAAGGCCTACCCGGAGTTAACGTGGTGGAAAAGGGAACTACCAATGGAACCGTAACAGATGTCCAAGGCAACTACTCTCTGACAGTTTCAGAGAATGCGGTATTGGTGTTCAGTTCGGTGGGGTATACTACAGAAGAATTAGAAGTAGGTAACCGTTCTGTGATTGATCTGGTGATGAATCAGGATATACAGCAGTTGCAGGAATTGGTGGTAATTGGATACGGTACAGCCAAAAAAGAGGATCTTACCGGTGCCATCAGTAGTATATCTGCTGAGGCTTTAGAAAAACAACCCAGTCAGAACCTGACGCAGATCCTGCGTGGATCTATCCCGGGATTGGATGTGGGTTTAAGCCCATCTGCCAAAGGTACAGGTAATCTACTGGTAAGGGGAAAAACTTCTTTAAAGGCCAATAATGAACCCCTGGTAGTAGTGGATGGTATCATATATTATGGTGATCTGGCTGATATTAACCCGGCCGATGTGGAATCCATTGATGTTCTGAAAGATGCAAGTTCAGCTGCGGTGTATGGCTCCCGGGCCGCTTCTGGTGTAATCCTAATTACTACTAAAAGTGGTCAGGGAGACCCTCAGGTCAGCTTTAATGTAAGTACCGGTTTTTCAACTTTAAAAGATCGAACTCCCCGGCAGGATGCAGCGGCTTATTTACAAATGAGAAGTGATAATTTTACCATTAACCGGACCGAAAGGCCGGAAGGCTATTTTGCCAACCCCAATAACCTACCTGCCGGTGTTTCCACTGAACAGTGGAGGAATTACCAAAGTGGCATTGATGGATTTTCTAACGAAGAGATCTTTTTTAACCGAAATGAACTAAATGCCACTGAGCTGGAAAATTACCTGGCAGGTCGGGAAACAGACTGGTATGATGCTATCTACAGAACTGGCCTGAGGCAGGATTACAACATCAGCATCAATGCAGCCACTGATAACATATCCTATTATTATTCTTTGGGCTATATGGATAATGAAGGTTTTTACACTGATGAAAGGTTTAAAAATATCCGGACCAGGTTAAAGCTGGAATCAGATGTGGCTGATTTCTTACAGGTAGGGATAAATGCCCAGTATTCCCATCGGGATGAGAGCGCTCAGCATCCTTCATTTGGTTTAGGGGTTAATATGAGTCCATTAGGTAGCATATACCATGATGATGGAAGACTAAGATATTTGCCTCATGATGACAATGCCGTGCAAAATCCTTTTTATTATCGATACAGTGATAATTATCAGATTGACAATGATCTGATTGGAAATATTTATGGAAAGGTAGCCTTGCCTTTAGGTTTTACTTACAGAATTAACTGGATTAACCAGTTTCAATGGGACAATGACTACTATTTCCAATTCACGACCGATGAGATGACAGGCTCCGGGGCTGACCGGGAGGAGTCAAATCGTCATCAGTGGTTTGTTGATAACATTCTTTCCTGGAATAGAACATTTGGCGATCACAGATTTGACGTGACTTTATTGTACAACGCAGAAAAGATCAGTTATAAATCTACCAATGCAGAGAACAGCATGTTCGATCCCAATGAAGCATTGAGTTACCATCAACTAAATCATGGTACAGTGCCTATTGTAGGAGCCAATGACTGGGTTTCAACTGCTTCTGCCATGATGGCCCGGGTCAACTATTCCTTAATGGATAGATATTTATTCACGGCATCCATCAGGCGGGATGGATATTCGGCTTTTGGCGTGAGGAATCCATATGCCAACTTTCCCTCGGCTGCCTTTGCCTGGCGACTTTCCGATGAGAATTTTTTCAATGTAAATTGGGTGGATTTTCTTAAGTTGAGAGTTTCCTACGGAGTAAATGGTAACAGGGATGTGCCCACCTATGCCGCATTGCAGCATCTTGGATCGGTAAAATATATATACAACATCAATGGCGGCAAGCAATCCGTTACTGGGTTTCAGCCTACCCGTATGGCAAATCCGGAGCTCATGTGGGAAGAAACAGCTGCCTGGAATGCCGGTATTGACTTCGCGATCTTTGATGGTAAACTAACCGGAGCACTGGAAGCTTACTCCATGAAAACCACCAATTTGCTGCTTGATCGTTCATTACCTTCAATTACTGGTTATTCAAACATCACCAGCAACCTGGGAGCTGTGGGTAATAAAGGTCTGGAGCTTTCCCTGACCAGTATCAATATTGATAACCCTAATTTCAACTGGAGTTCACGGGGGATTTTCTCTATGAATCGCAATGAGATCCAGGAATTATATGGAGATATGGAAGATGTGCTGGATGAGGATGGCAATGTGATTGGGGAAAGACCTGCCAATGATTATTCCAACAATTGGTTTATCGGTGAAGATATAGATAGGATCTGGGATTATGAACTGGATGGTGTATGGCAAATAGGAGAAGAAGATGAGGCAGAAAAATACAGTGCAGAACCCGGTGATTTTAAGATTGTGGATCAAAATGCCGATGGTGTTATATCACCCAGAGAAGACAAGGTCTTTCTTGGTTATACCACGCCCAGGTATAAAATCAGCTTAATCAATGATTTTACCGTGTGGAGGAATTTTGATATTAGTTTTATGTTGAACATGCAGCTGGGCTGGGAGGGAGCAAATAACAATCACTTTAATTCAGGTTGGCAATATGCCCGAATGGGAAGATATGATTATCCCTACTGGATGCCGGATAATCCCACTAATGAATGGGGTAGCCTGAATTCGAATAACCCCTTTAATGCCAGCTACTATCTGAGCCGGTCATTCATCAGATTACAAAATTTCTCGGTTGGTTATAGGGTGCCACAGGAATTTTTACAAAGATTTAATGTAGAAGCATTGAAGATTTCATTTGATCTCCAGAATCCATGGTGGGCCGGTGAATGGGATTTATGGGATCCGGAAACCACTCAGCCAACACCTATGCTGGGTACATTCAATGTAAGATTAACATTATAATAACGACTTAACCTTTAAATATCATGAAATATACATATATCAAAGTATTACTTATAAATCTGGTATTGATTTTTACCAGCTGTCAGGAGGATTGGCTTGAGCCTGAACCGCTGTCTTTTTACTCTCCGGAAAATGCTTTTAACTCTCCGGAAGGTATTGATGCCGCTTTATTAAGGGCAAGACTGGGAATTCGTCAGGATTACCAGGGTTCTTATTGGTTAAGGATAAACAGTGAATACATTTGGACTGACCTGGCTAATCAGGGAAATCCAAATTCTGCTCACCCCCATGATGCCGTATCCCAACTAATCCCGGCTAATGAACCCAGAACCTTTTCCAATCATTGGTATTGGGACCATGCCTACCAAATTATTCAGGTAATGAATTTAGTGATAAATAAAATTGATCAGCCTGAATACGAAAGTGAAGAACAGAAAAATGCACTATTGGGCGAAGCTTATTTTCACAGAGCCTATTGGTATTATCGATTAGTTCATCTTTATGGCGACGTTCCCTATATCGGTCAGGAAGTAAATAAACCCAAGCTGGATTTTCAGACTTTTACCAAGGAAGCCATTCTGGAAAAAATAAAGAAAGATATGGAATTTGCCGTGCAATGGCTGCCAGAACAGGTAGATGGAGGTAAAGTAAACCAGGCTGCCGGTAACCACCTTCTGACCAAGATCTATTTATCAGTTGGTGAATTTGATAATGCCATTAATGCAGCTTCCCGTATAATAGACAATGAAAATTATGGGCTGATGACCGAACGGTTTGGCTCTGGCAGATTTGCCGATGATCCCGAATACAATGTGCTTTGGGATTTATATCAGAAAGAAAACATAGGAAGTTCAGAAAACAGAGAAGCCATATTAATAGCCCCTAATGCATTTGGCATGGAGGGTAACTCTAATGATAACAAGGGTAACATGACCATCAGGAACTGGACTTCTCTTTGGTGGAGGATTCCGGGTATGCGGTATAAAGAATCAAACCCAGATCCTCAATCAGCCAAATTGGGTCGGGGAATTGGATATGTAAGTTCCTCACCATTCTTTGTTTATGATGCAGTAGATGATGAATCCGGCGACCTAAGATTCACCCAGGAAAACTGGCAGAAGTTAACCGACCTTTATTTCAATAATCCTAATTCACCCAAGTTTGGAGAAAATTTTACCATGGATGATTATAAAGCAATGGGAATTGATACATTCAGGGTATTTCCGTTTTTTATCAACAAATTTGTGATACCTCAGGAAAGATTAGGTCAATATGAAGGTGGCTTTGCCGATCAATATGTTTTTAGGGTGGCTGAAACTTATCTTTTAAGGGCTGAAGCATATTTCTGGAATGGAAATCCGGACCAGGCAGCTGAAGATATTAATGCGATCAGGGCCAGAGCAGGAGCAGAACTTATAGCACCTGCTGATGTCACCATTGACTACATAATGGATGAAAGGGCCAGGGAACTTTATGGTGAAGCACCCAGAAAAACAGAATTATCACGGGTATCCTATATCATGGCTAAATTAAACCTAAATGGTTATACCCTGGAAAATCTGCACCAAAAGAACTATTACATTGACCGAATTAACAGCGTAAATACAGTTTATAATAAGGGTATTGTATATGCTGGTCATACCTTAAGGGTTGAACCTTACCATGTTTACTGGCCAATTCCTCAGGCTGCAATTGATGCTAATACAGGAAATATCATCAATCAAAACAAAGGCTATACAGGTGCTGAGAATAATGTTGAACCCATTACTGAAATTACTGACGAAGATTAACAAATGAGAAGGTTTTGATAAAAACCCAGGTTAAAACAACAAATAAATAGGCAAAATTTAGGGTTCAGATTATATTAGTATTTAGTCTGGACCCTATTAAATTATTTTATCTGCAAAGTATAATTGAGCAATACCTGTTGTATTGTTGTTTGTTGATTATTTAAAGCATAAAGCAACTTATCATATATGCGCTACCTTAATTTATTTCTTATTATTACAATTCTTAACATTAGTTGTAAAAGTACAGATAAGCATCCGGATCAATTGACCCCGGTCGATATTGATGACCTGGTTACTTTTTGGGATTTTCAGGAAAATCAGGATGGCGAAACAGATCTTACTTCTAAAGGGCCATTTGCCTATACTCTGACCGAAATGAACGGTCCCATTGCGCAGGCCAAAGAAGGCATATTCGGTCCTTCCGGTTTAGAAATAGAAAGAGGACAATGGCTGCGAATTAAAAGAGAAGATTGTCCGGCCCTGGCCAATATCCATGGTGAACAGGAAGTTAGCATTGTGGCCTGGATAAAGCGTAAAGCAGATGTGCATTGGCAATATATTGCCGGAGTATGGAAAGAAGGAGCAAAAGAATATAAAGGACAAGCCAAAGGTTCAGGAGAAGGAGCCCCGGGAAGGCAATATGCCCTTTTTACCTGCGGGCATAAACAGGTTGACTATACTACCCTGACCAGAACTGATGCCGAGCACCAGGTACATGGCTACGTTTCAGATGTGGGAGGAGCTACTCCTGAAAGGCCATTTAGTTTTTCCTATGCTACCGGTAAATCAAAATTAGATTTCGATGAATGGAATATGATTGCATTCACTTATGACCATGAAGCGATCAGAGTCTATTTCAATGGAGAATTGGATAAAAATGGTAATTACAATCCCTTTTACTGGGACCAGCCAATTTTTGATGGAGGAGAAGACGGTGGCGATTTTACCATAGCACAACGGGAAGTACCTTCCTGGCCTGATTATCCTGAAGGACAACCCGGCAACAAAGTTGGATTTGGTGGGGTACTGGGAGGCTTAGCCGTATATAATCGTGCTCTGGGGCCATCCGAAATTCAGCAACTCTATCAATCCACCATGAAGAATAAAAAAGAGCAGCCATAAAAGCTTTGAGGAGATCTAAACATCGGGAAGATGAAGATAAAATCATTATTTTTGATTTTTATCATAACAGGACTTGCCATTTTAAATCCGGAGCAGGTACAGGCTCAAAAAATATCAGTACATACTGATTTTGAAGGAGGGTCTGCCCTGGTTACTTACCTGGATCAGGAAAGTCAAACCATTCATTTTGTACCCGGAGGGGATTCTTTACGTGGCTGGCCCAATTGGTGGTATTTTCGGGTAGATGGGGCAAAACCGGGCACCACCTTAAACATTAAAGTGGATGATCCCGCCATAGGATTTTGGGCCACTCCGGATCGGGCTTTTTATAGTATCAATGGTAAAGATTGGCATCATACCAGCAAGGGTGAACGTCAGGATAATAGCATAACTTATCAGCAAAAAGTGGACAATGAGCAGGTATGGTTGGCTTGGGGACCGCCATTCCTGCATTCAGATGCACAAGAACTGGTAAAGAAACTGGCAGAATACCATCCTGATGAGGCAAAGGATTTTCCATTGGGCCAGTCCAGAGAAAATCGAATGATACCGGCTTTGAAAGTGGCTTCCGGTTCTGACAAGAACTATGAAAGGCCGGTGATCTGGATACAAACCCGGCAGCATGCCTGGGAAACCGGATCCAGCTGGGTAGGGAAAGGTTTTATCGAATGGCTGCTGAGTGAAGAAAAGGAAGCGGTTTGGCTGCGGGAGTCAACTGAAATCTATTTTGTACCGGTAATGGATGTGGATAATGTGGTAACAGGTGATGGGGGTAAAATGCAGCAACCGCATGATCATAACCGGGACTGGTCTGATGATCCTTATTTTCCAGCAGTAGTAGCAGCTCAAAAATATCTGAAAGAATTTATCGGTTCAGGACGCTTGCAGATATTTATTGATCTGCATAATCCTGGTACGGCTAAAACCGCTTATTTTTATACTCCATTGGTTGACAGCATGGATGAAAAAACCAGGCATTCGATTAATGCATTTGCAGCTGTATGTGAAAAAAATATCAGGGAACCGGTTCAGTTTGATTCCAGACTCAGGCATACCAACATTCAGAAGCAACCACGTTGGAATTATACTTCCTATCAATGGGTGGTTCGTGTTTCAGATCCGGGAGTGATAGGGGTTACTATGGAAGTGGCCTGGAATAATCCGGGATCTACTACTGAAGGTTATCAGCGTGTTGGGCAGCAGCTGGGGCGATCTATTACAGCCTATTTTAAAAAATGTCAATGATCTATGAAATCTGAAATACATGAAAAGATACTTTATATTAATCGTAAGTTTATTCTTAACTACAGTCAGCTTTTCTCAAGCAAACAAAAACACTATCAAATCACCTGAAAGTATACCCAATCTGATCTGTTTCTGGGATTTTCAGGAACCTGCCGGTGAATCGAAAATATCCACCGGCAAATATCAGTATAAGCTGGAAGAAATGAATGGCCCCATCAAAAGGATAGAGGAAGGAATTTTTGGACCCTATAGTGCTGACCTGCAGTGGGGTCAGTGGTTCAGAATTAAAAGAACGGAAGCTTCCGGCCTGGATTTACATGGAGATGAACAACAAGTGACGATGATAGCCTGGATACAAAGAGATTCTGACCGGGTTTGGCAATATGTTGCCGGCATGTGGAATGAAGGAGATATGAAATTTAAAGGTAAAGCCGGAGCTAAAGGAGAGGGAGCACCTGCCAGACAATATGCCATATTTATCAATGGTGCCTGGCAAAACGATTATACCACCTATGAAAGGACCAGGGCTGAGAATCAAGCCATGGGTTATATTTCTCCCTATGGTGGGGCTTCTCCCGATCATCCCTTTGCTTTTGATTACGCAACAGGAAAAACCAAACTGGAAAAAGGTAAATGGTACATGGTGGCTTTTACCTTTGATGGTGAGGTAATTAAGATTTTTGTGAATGGGAAATTGGATCAAAACAGTAATTATAATCCTTTTTACTATGACGGCCCCATTTACAATCCGGGCCAAAGTGGTGCAGATTTTACTGTAGCTCAGCGGGATCATCCCCGTTGGCCCAAATACCCGGAAGGACTGCCTGAATATGAAGAAGGGTTTGATGGCAAGATCGGTGGGTTGGCAGTTTATGACCGGGCTCTGACTTCCGCAGAGATTGAACAGTTGTACAATTCAAGCATACATAATTAGAATAAATTTGAAAATAATATGAAAATTCAATTAACTCAACAGATTTATATTGGTCTGATCATGATAATGGTCCTGGGTTGTACTTCGAATAGCAATACCGATAAACCCGATCAGGCTTTTTCAAAACCAAATATATTGTTCATTGCGGTGGATGATCTGCGGCCTGAGTTCGGTGCTTATGGAGCAAATCATATTGAAAGTCCATCTCTGGATAAATTGGCCAGCCAAAGCCTGGTTTTTGATCGGGCTTATTGTAACGTGCCGGTTTGTGGCGCATCCCGGGCTAGTTTATTGTCCGGAGTACGACCAGGCAGAAATCGTTTCCTGGGTTACAATACCTGGCTTGATCAGGATTATCCTGATGTTACCTCATTACCCAAGCATTTTAAAAATAATGGATACACCACCATATCCAATGGCAAAATTTATCATCACCCCCAGGATGATAGCCTGGCCTGGGATGAGGTATGGCAACCTTCCAATCAATACAACATCTGGCGTGATTATGTGACCGGGGAAAATCTTAGAATAGAGCAGGATTCCACTGTAAGAGGCTATCCTTATGAAAAAGCAGCGGTACCTGATTCAGCTTATTTTGATGGAAAAATAGCTCAGAAAGCCATCAAGGATCTGAAAAAGTTAAAAGCTGAGGGTAAACCATTCTTCCTGGCAGTTGGGTTTATAAAACCGCATTTGCCCTTCAATGCTCCGGCTAAATATTGGGAAAAGTATGATCCAGACCAAATTTCATTACCTGCTAATTATCTACAGCCTGAAACTACCCCCCAGGAGGCTTTTCACAACTTCGGAGAATTGCGGAATTATTCTGGGATTCCCAAACAAGGACCTGTTTCTGATGAAATGGCCAATAAATTGATTCATGGCTACTATGCATGTGTCAGTTATATCGATGCGCAGGTTGGTAGTGTGGTAGATGCTTTAAAGGAGTTGGAACTGGAGCAGAATACCATCGTCATTATTTGGGGCGATCATGGCTGGAACCTGGGCGATCATCAATTGTGGTGCAAACACTGTAACTTTGAATCGTCCCTGCATGTCCCTCTGATGATAAAGGTGCCGGGAAAAACCAGCGGAAAGCATACCCAAGCCATTACAGAATACATAGATATTTATCCCAGTTTAAGTGAATTGGCTGGTTTACCCAGGCCAGACCATCTGGATGGTGAAAGCTTTGTGCCTCTGATTGAAGGAAACAACAGGGAAAAAAATTATGCCATTTCCAAATTCCATGATGGTGTCACTTTGATCAGGGGTGATCTTTTTTATACTGAATGGCTGGATGATCAGGATCAGGTGAAAGCCAGGATGTTATTTGACCACGCCAAAGATCCCCTGGAATTAGATAATCTGGCCGAAAAGCCTGAATTTCAGAATACTGTGGAAGAAATGAGCCAAATGCTACGTGATCATTGGGGGGATGATTTTTTCATGGACAGAAGAGCGCTCTAAAACATTAGGAAGATGCTAAAAATCTTATTTAAAATTACTTTAATTGTAATTTCCGTTTTTTATACCAGTACTTCCATTGCAGATGATTTGATCATTTATGAACCACCGCCTCATTATGATGCAGCTCCCGATTATGAACTGGAAGTAAATGGTCAAAAAGTTTTTGTCTACACCTCGCGGGTGGCAGCATTCGCATATTTTTCATTTAGTGGGCAGGTAGATCTGAAAGTTACTTATCATGGCCCTATTTACAACTATGATATCCGGCCCAAAAGTAAAAATATTAAAGCTTCAGGTCACAGGAACCAGGTTCATTTTTCTTTGGATCACCCAGCCAATTTAAGTTTTGAGGTTAATCAGAACATAAAGCGTCCCCTTTTCATCTTTGCCAATCCTCTGGAAAAAAATATTCCGGACAGGAATGACCCAGATGTGATTTATTTTGAAGGGGGTAAAATCCATAACCCTGGAATGGTGCATATTGAAAGCAATCAGACGGTGTATATTGAAGGTGGTGCCATCGTCAGAGGCACATTTATGACAGATCAGGTACAAAATATTAAAATCAGAGGCCGTGGAATTATTGATAACAGCCGGTATCAAAGGCGGGAGGTAAGGCCCATCGAAATTAATCAATCTGAAGATGTGTTGCTGGAAGGTATCATTATTAATGAAAGCAGACACTGGACTTGTGCTGCTTTTGCTTCTCAAAACGTTGAATATCAGAATATTAAAATCGTCTCTGATAATGACAATGATGATGGAATTGATATTGTGGGCAGCCAGCATGTGGTGGTAGATAATTGCTTTATCAGAACCAAAGATGATTGTATAGCAGTGAAAGCTGGTATTACCTACTATACAGACTTTTTCAGCGGGGCCGATGTGGATCAGGTGATGATCAAGAATTCTGTCCTTTGGAATGGTGTCTGGGGCAATGGCATTGAGATTGGTTTTGAAACCCGGGCCGACACCATTAAAAATATCACTTTTAAAAACCTGGATTTGATCCACGTGGAAGGACCGGAAGGTACATTTACTATTCATAATGGGGACCGGGCTGTGGTAAAAAATGTGCTATATGAAGATATTCGGGTGGAGGATTCTCAGGGCTGGCTGATCGATTTTAAGATACTGGAATCCAGATATACCAAAGATCAACAAAGAGGATTTATTGAAAATGTACGATTTAAAAATATTTGGGTGGATGGAGATCATTTTCCCCATTCCCAGATACTGGGTTTTAATGAGAAACATAAAATAAAAGATGTATTGATCGAGGATTTTGTGATACATGGTAAAAAGATCCGTAGCACTCATGAGGGACTGATCACCACCATTCATGCAGAAGAAATAAAGTTTAAGTGATTTGATGCTATCTGATAAATTATAAATATGAAAAAATTAGCCTGGAGCATTTTTCTGGTGGTTTTTCTAGCCCAAACCGGGTTTAGTGAAACGATATACATTATTGTTGGGAAAAACCAGAGTCAGTTGGAACATAATGCAGCAGACATCCTGACAAGTTACCTGGAAAAAATTTATGTGGAAGATGATTTTTTGCTGGTAAATGAAGCACCAGTTCAGGGGCACCAGCTTATTTTTGTGGGTAGCAAGAATGGTTTGGAGAGACATCCTGGTTTACTTACCAATCAAATCCCTTCAGAGCCGGAAGGATATGCTGTTTATACTGCTCAATTCAATCAACAACCATCAGCCGTGATTGCCGGTTATGATGAGCCAGGAACTTTGTATGGAGTATTTGCGCTACTGGAAAAATTAGGCTGTGGCTTTTACCTTTCTTACGAAACCCTTCCGGCTCAAAAGCAAGTCTTTTCCATGGCTGATTGGAACCTGTCTGATTATCCCCGCTATCCGGTACGCATGGTTTTCAATTGGCACAATTTTTTATCTGGTATCAGTACCTGGAATCAGAATGACTGGGAAAAATGGATCGAGCAGTCGGCCAAAATGAAGTATAATACCATTGTAGTACATGCCTATGGTAATAACCCGATGCTCCCATTGGAATTTCAGGGCCAGCAAAAGGAAGTGGGTTATTTAGCCAGTACCGCCAAAGGACAGGATTGGGGCACCAATCATACCAATGATGTGAGGCGATTGATCGGAGCCGGCTCAATTTTTCAAGACAGTATTTTTGCAGCCGATGCGGCCAAGGTGCCGGATCATAAACGGGTGGAAGCTGCCGTCCGTCTCACACAGGATGCGTTTGAACAGGCTGACCGGTATGGAATGAAAGTGGCTTTCGCCTTTGATATTGCTACAGGATCTTCGGTTCCAAAAAACATAGTAAATACCTTGCCGTACCAGGCCAGGTTAACCACCAGAGGTACGGATTATCCTCATCCGGAGGTCAAAGAAGGGTATGATTATTTCAAAGCTCAGGTAAGTCAAATTATGGAGCTTTATCCCCAGATCGATCATTTTGTGCCCTGGGTTCGATACATGTGGCCAGATACCACGGCTGACTGGATGAGGGTGGAACATTTTCCGAAACCATGGGATCAGGATTATAAAAATATAATCTCTGTCAAAAAGATGCAGGATAACAGCTTCAACCGTAGCCTTTATTTTATCGGGAAAATTTGTAAAGCCTATCGAAAAGCCCTGGACGAATTAGGATATGATGAGGTAAAACTTGGAGTAGGAACCTGGAACTGGCATTCATTTACTTCCATGGACGTTTTCCTGCCGGATCATGTGGAATTTTTCCCTTTGGACTGGAACATGGATTTTGAAACTGAATTTGCTGAAAAGACCCTTATGGCAATAGATGAAAATCGTAAAATTTATCCCATCGTCTGGGCCCATCATGATGATCACCGCTACATTGGCAAGCCCTATACCCCCTATAAAAACTTCTATGACCTATTACAACAAAGGAATTCCAATGGATTTGGCATTATTCACTGGACTACCCGGCCCCTGGACATTTATTTTAAAAGTCTTTCTCAACAGGTCTGGCAAAATTCTTTAAACGAATCGCTGAAAGTTACCGTGAACCATATGGCTGAAAAGACTTTTTCCAGTGTCGCACCGGTTTTTAAGGAGTATCTGTACGAATGGATTACAAAAGCTGCCATGTTTGGCCGTGAAACTTCTGAGTACTTTTATGATATGAAAGATACAGAGAAAAGGAAGCAGCGATTTCAGCTGTGGGAGTATGGAAATCCATTGGATTATCCGGAAAATGCCGTAAAAGAAGCACATAAAAGGGTGCAATTGCTGGATCAGGTAGATATCTCTTCTTTGTCTGACCAGGCTAAGGAATGGTATCACTACTTTTACGGTTTTGAACAATTTGTGATCAGTTTTAACAGCAACCAACAACTATTGATTGATGCTTTTGATCTGATTGAACAGCAAAAATTTGACCAGGCCAGGCAGGTGTTAAGTAAAGCGGATCCGGAAAGGTCCATACAATTGTTTGCAGAATTTTCTTCCCGGGGAGAAATGACCAGGGGAGAAGAAGGTTTAATTGTTTCCCTGAATCTGCGATGGTTACCAGATTTTATTGTTTTCAGGCAAAAACTGCGGATGATACCGATCCGTTACAATTTTGCTCCTACTTTTCACGAAAAGCTGGCTGGCTCCAGCCGGGGAAAATATACCTTTTTTTATACCGAAGATCAGACTATCTGGCTCAGTATGGGAGAGGAGGAAACTGGAGCGCCAATAAAAACCATGGATGGCAAGGATAAGGTCAGTCAGGTAGCTTTGTCAATGGTTGATACCGAACAGCCTTTTGATTTTGAATTAGGAATTTGGAGACCGTTGCGGCGGCACCAGGAATGGCAGAATGAGGCCTTACTGGCTGGAAAATATGAAGTGGAGTTGTGGCTATTTGATCCGGCAGTTAATCAGGATCAAAACCGGATTTTTCAAGTGCAAATAATTGATGAAGCAGGTAAAACTTTAGTTCGGGAAAAAGTTGATTATCATAAAGAAGTTGGAACCTCTGATCAACCCCTCAAGCTGACTTATCCGGTCAATGTTGAGGAAACTCAAAAACTTAATTTGAAACTGATTCCACTTGAAGGAAATGTTATGCTTAATGGTCTGGTAATCAATCCAATAGATTAAGAAATAAAGTGAATTTGAAGGTGAGAAAATGAAAAACAGCAAGGTTTTAATTTTAAAGTGGTCAATGATTCGTATTCTTAGGCTGCCTGTTGCTCTTGGGTTAATTATTTGCTTTTTTTCCATATCAGTCCGATCCGATGTACCTTCCCGGAATACTGATATTGAAACGGATGTTTTGGTTTTTGATTCTACTCCGGCCGGGATTATTGCTGCCATTGCGGCTGCCAACCAGGGTCAGCAAGTAATTTTACTTACAGAAGATAGTCATGTTGGAGGGATGCGTAGCAGTGGATTAAGTATGCCTAATGTGGGAGACATCAATACCTTTGGTGGACTGGGCCGGGAATTCCATGACCGGGTACATCAGTATTATATTTCAGAATATGGAGCTGAATCAGAACAGGTAAAGGATTGTGAGTCAGGATTTAAATTTGAACCCCATGTGGCAGAAAAAGTTTTCCTGGATTGGCTTTTGGAAGCCGGAGTAGAGATTTTGAGCGAAGAAATGGTTGTTTCTGTACTAAAAGAAGGAACCAGAATTGTTTCAGTGCGGACTGACCGAAATCGAAGTATTCAGGCCAAAGTTTTTATAGATGCCAGTTATGAAGGTGACTTGTTAAAACAGGCCGGTTGTTCATACCGGGTGGGTCGTGAAGCCATGGATGAATATGGTGAATCCCTGGCCGGTCAGCGGTTTCCCCCTGAGAAAGCGGGGCAAGCCGACCAAAAGACGCAACGCTACGTTTTTCGGGTTTGTCTGACGGATATTACCGAGAACCAGGTGCCCATCGCTAAACCGGATAATTATCACCCCGCTACTTATATGATTGATGCAGCTGAAATGAGGTCTGATCCTCCTGCTTCTTTAAATCGGGTAATTTACCTGAATATGTTACCCAATCGCAAGACAGATGTAAGGGTAGGAGAGGGCTGGATTGGGGGCTCCATAGATTACCCGGAAGCAACCCCGGCTGAACGCAAGCAGATTGTAACCCAACATCGGGAATATGCTCAGGGCTATCTCTGGTTTTTATTGACAGATCCTGCGGTGCCGGAAAAAGTACGAAATGAATTGAGCAGATGGGGCTATGCCAGGGATGAATTTGTGGATAATGATCACTGGCCCTACCATCTTTATATAAGGGAAGCCCGGCGCCTGGAAGGGGATTTTATAATGACCCAAAAAGATGTCCTGGATGATATTTATAAAGATGATGCAGTGGCTATAGGCAGCTTCAACCTGGATGTTCATCCGGTTCAATATGTGAAGATCTCTTTAGATGAAAAAACCTGGCTTTATGCTACTGGTGGCGTAGTCAGGGAAGGAGGAATATTTACCCCCCTGAAACCTTATGAAATTCCTTACCGATCACTACTGCCCCGGGCAAGTGAAGTGCAGAATTTACTGGTGCCGGTTTGCCTGTCATCTTCTCATGTAGCCTATTCCACCATTAGGATGGAACCCGTTTATATGATGCTTGGACATGCCTGTGGTGTGGCTGCTTCTCTAAGTATTGAAGATAAAGTGAAAGTGCATAAAATTTCTTTTAAAAAGCTTCAATCACTTTTGATAAAGCAAGGCCAGATCATTGATGCCAAACCTTTTCAGTAGTCAGGGTCAATCTGAACACACATCTCGGAGACACTCATCCCAAAATATCTCTCTGTACCACTCAATGCTATATTTCTTTCTAAAAGTCAATTTTGCTTGAATTACGGCCCCTGTAAATTTAATAAACCTGATATCCATAGTGAAAACAAGACAGGGACTAAACCATTAATTTTGCAAGCCTGTGTGTTATTCAAAGTTCATAGCAACCGCTTATCATTATTAATCAACCTGATTTGCCTCACTACCGTAATACTTGTAATTTACTTTTTCAGATTTATAAGACAGTTGTGTTATAAACATCCACTGATTAAAAACGAAAGAAATTGCCAATAATCAACCAGAAATCATTTTCATAATGTCATGATCTATCAAGATATCGTCAACAATAATGGATCTGATGGTAGCATCAATCAATGTTTTAAATTAGTATCTGAAAAAAATGATGCTCAAAAGTCAAATCTTTTCTTACCTGATGGTTTGATAAGTGTTTTATTTTTAAAAAAAGGTTCATTTTATATTTTGAATAAAAACAAAAAGTCTTCCTACCATGCCCCTGCCTTAATGATTGCATTCTTTACCGAACCTCAATCTGTGTACTTTGAGGAGGATACAATGGTCTATGGACAAACCTTTTACCCCTGGATGATAAATGCTATGGGGACTAACTGTGCGGCATTAAAGGATCAATTAATACCCATTGACTTTATATTTCCTGTGCTTCAGGACCGGCTTTTGAGTGAATTAATTTGCTTAAAAGACCAAAATCAGATTCCTGTTTTGATTAATCAGATGATTTTTAATGATCAAAGACCTGTTTTACCTGTTTGGGTAGAAAATTTTACCAAAGAAGCAGTTGAGGCTAAAGGGCAAATAAAAATCACATCTTATCTGCCTAAAATAAGCGTCAGTGAAAGGAATTTTCAAACGCATTTTTTCAATACTTTTGGGATCACTGCCAAGCACTATTGCGATCTGTGTAAATTCAACTACAGTAAAGTATTAATGGAAAAAATGAATCATCTCAACCTGGCAGCTATTGCTCAATATGCAGGTTACTGCGACCAGTCTCATTTCATTAGGCATTTTAAAAAATTCAGTGGCCATTCGCCTAAAGTGTTGAGAAAAGAAGACATTGGTATGGGTAAATTTTTTGGCATGTATCAGAAGCGGGCGGCTGGTTTTTGAAGAATTTTATTAGACTGAAATTTCAGAAAAAATAAAAACCTTATCTTTGGATTATGAGTGGCTTTAAAGAAAAATATGTTAATCCTTTCACTGATTATGGATTTAAACGCCTTTTTGGAGAAGAGCCAAGCAAGGAATTGCTTCTGGATTTTCTCAATGAACTATTATCTGAGGAGCAAGGTAAAATAACTAATCTAACCTATTTAAAAACTGATAGGTTAGGTACAACCGAAGAACAACGAAAGGCGGTTTTTGACCTTTATTGTGAAAATGAACAAGGTGAAAAATTTATTGTCGAGCTTCAAAAAACAAAGCAAAAATTTTTTAAAGACCGCACGATATATTATTCAAAGTTTCCTATTAGAGAGCAAGCAGAAAAAGGAAGTGAATGGAACTTTGAATTACAGGCAGTATATACTATTGCCATATTAGATTTTGTTTTTGACGAGGATAAAAATGAACCATCTAAATACAGATATGATGTCAAATTATCGGATATTGATACTTGCAAAGTCTTTTATGATAAGCTGACATTCATATACCTTGAGATTCCAAAATTTAAAAAGGAGCTAAAAGATATTGACTCCCGATTCGAAAAATGGCTATATGTTATCAGAAATTTGAATAAACTAGAAAGGATTCCTGATGAATTAAGAGAAGGAATATTTGAACGTCTTTTTGAAATTGCTGAAATAGCTAAATTCAGTAAAAAGGAAGCTGATGAATATGAGGATAGTTTGAAATCATATCGGGATTTGAAAAACTCAATAGATACAGCACGGGAAGAGACGTTGAGTAACAGGAATAAAGAAATTGTATTAAATTCTTTAGCACTTGGATTAAGTATAGACCAGATTTCCAGTATAACTGGATTAACAATATCAGAAATCAATCAAATTAAAAATCAAGAATAAATAAAGCAGATTTATTCCGATGCTTTTTATTAAGGTTTTATAATTTTGTATTAGGTAATTTTTTGTAACTATATTAACCCTTGGCTGGTCCGAGTTACTGTCCTACTCGGACGATTTGGGGTGGATAGAAGAAATGGCATCGGTTAATTATTTTTTGTATGTGTATTCAAAGGTGAGAAAGTTGGATCAGTTCGGGGCTACTAATGAGTCTTTGAAAAAGCGTAGCACATACCCTCTAAATCGTCATTTCTTGGCCACTTTTGGGAAGCATTAGTGGCGAGAAATCTCCAACCAAAAGCACTGCAGCAAGGGCTACTACCAAACGTCTTCCGCCAAAAGTCGCCAAAAGTCGGACACGTTCTCTATCTATTTTTTTGAATCAAAAATAATGAATTATTGGCTTATTTGTTTTTAAGTGTTCATAGTTATGCACAATTAACCCCTCCCCCCTTGCGGATTTATCCAATTTTAGAGCAGCATCAAGGCTTATTTTTGTAATTTAAAATGTTGATAAATGATAAGTTACAATACATTACAAAACGAGAGATGGAAATACTGGAATTCCTGTCCAAAGGATTTACCACCCGTAAAATAGGAGAAATACTGGAAATTAGTGGAGAAACCGTGAAGACCCATTACAAAAATATCTACCTGAAGTTGCATGTTAGCAGTAGGGGTGATGCCATTGAAAAGGCACGAAAATATAAGTACATTCAGTAATGCAGCCAAAAGTAATAATAA
>JBPRGG010000178.1:0-2582 GCA_051418075.1 Candidatus Cyclobacteriaceae bacterium M3_2C_046
TATCACACTTTAAGAGGTGATCAGGGTACAGTGATCATGTTTATTTGCAATCATTGCCCTTATGTAAAGCATATCATTGAAGAAGTAGTGAAAGTTGCTAATAAATACCTTGATGATGGTATATCTTTTATTGCCATTAGCAGTAATGATGTAGAAAACTACCCGGATGATTCTCCGGAAAAGATGCAGGAATTTGCTGACGACCATCATTTCCCATTTCCTTATTTATTTGATGAAACCCAGGATGTTGCACGTGAATTTGATGCTGCCTGTACCCCGGATATTTACGTATTTGATAGTGACGACAAATTAGTTTACCGGGGACAATTTGATGATTCCAGGCCCAAAAATGATGAACCGGTTACTGGCAAGGATTTGCGCAATGCACTTACTAATCTTTTGAATGGGATGCCTATTAATCCTGAACAGAAACCAAGCATTGGTTGCAATATTAAATGGAAGCAGTAAATGACTTTAAAAATTGCAAGAGTCCTTTCTTCATTTTTTGCATGAGAAGCTGAGCTTGATCCAGAGCAACCTTTTTAAATTTAAGCAAATATAATACTCTGTCCATCTTTTATTTTTGAATTTTAGCTCAACTGATTAAGTGATAAATTTAGTTGATTTTCAGGTATTGCTCACTCACCTCTTTATGATCAATCTTTTAGATGTAATGTATAAAAGATGATATTAATTTTTGCTTATCATTCATATAAATAATCCTATAATCCACTTCTTAAATGATATTTTAAGCCTCAAAAGCGTAAAAGTCGTATTTAGTTCTATTGCCTATTTTGTTATTCTTATTGCTACTTTGCCAGAAAAACTATAATTTTCCACTATCTATTACATTATCAATTTAACCCAAAAATTAGAAAGGATTAGCAATGAAGCAATCAAGAAGAAATTTTATTAAACAGGGCAGCTTGTTATCAGCAGGTATTGGCCTTAGTGGACTGGCAAGTGCTAAAGCAATGGCTGGTAAACCTAATGATAAACTGGTGATAGGCTTGATCGGATGTAAAGGAATGGGATTCAGCAATCTCAGAAATTTCGTCAAATTTCCCGAGGTAAGTGTAAAAGCTTTATGCGATGTAGATAAAAATGTATTGGAAGAAAGAGCCGGCGACCTGGAAAAGCTTACCGGTGAAAAAGCTACTCTGCACGAAGATTATCGAAAATTATTGGATGATAAAGATATCGATGCCGTAATTGTGGGTACACCCGATCACTGGCATTGCCTGCAAACTGTTGATGCTATTGAAGCTGGAAAAGATGTTTATTGTGAAAAACCACTGGGCAACAGCATTGCCGAATGCGATATCATGGTAAATGCTGCCCGCAAGCATAATAAAATAGTGCAAGTAGGCCAATGGCAGCGCAGTGGACCCCACTGGCAGGAAGCCATTGATTATGTTCGTTCAGGCAAACTGGGGAATATTAGACTGGCAAAAGCCTGGGCCTACCAGGGATGGATGAAAAATATACCCAAAAAACCAGATCAGCAGCCACCGGCAGGAGTGAATTATGATATGTGGTTAGGGCCAGCAGAAAAACGACCATTCAATCCCAATCGTTTCCATTTCAATTTTCGCTGGTATTGGGACTATGCCGGGGGCCTTATGACCGACTGGGGTGTGCATTTAATTGATATGGCATTGTTTGGAATGGATGCCCAAGCTCCGAATAGTGTGATTTCATCTGGTGGTATGTTTGCTTATCCTGATAGCGCCATGGAAACACCTGATACCCAACAGGCAATTTATGAATTTGATAATTTTTCGATGATGTGGGAACACGCCGTTGGCATTGATGGAGGTCCCTATGGGAGAAATCACGGGGTGGCATTTATTGGCAACAATGGAACACTGGTGGTAGACAGAGGTGGATGGGAAATTATTCCTGAAGAGGATGGTGGAAAATACCTGGTCAATCCTATGCCTCCACGCAAAGGACCTGGGGGAGATCTTGAAAAACACGTGGCTAATTTTATTGACTGCGTGAAATCCAGAAAGCTTCCTAATGCCGATATTGCCATTGCCGCCAATACTGCCAAAGTAGCCCATTTAGGCAATGTAGCTTTTATGACTGGCCGTAAGGTATTTTGGGATGCTAGTAGCTCAAAATTTAGGAATGATGATGAAGCTAATCAAATGATTACTCCTGAATATCATAATCAATGGAAGTTGCCAAAATATTAATTACATAAAAAATAGCCCGGTAGGCTTACCGGGCTATTTTCGTATATTTTTTAAAAAGTCTACTGTCCAATTTGATAATCAACTACAAATACTCCGTCGAAAATTCCTGACTCTCTAAGTATTTTACCAAATTCTTTGTGCTCGGGATGCGGCAGGTAATTGTCCCTTGCTTCTGCATTTTCGAAGGTAAGTAAATAAATGTGTGTGAAATCCTGATTCAAATTTTCAGGGCTATTATTCACCCCCGTCTCAAAGTCAACTATTCCGGGTACTTTGTTTTTAAGATTCCTGAAAGCATCAGTGATTTCCTTAATCTGTGCCTCGGTGGCTTCAGGCTTGTACTTGAATACTACCACATGTCTAACATAATCGCTGGTATCA
>JBPRGG010000179.1:0-9696 GCA_051418075.1 Candidatus Cyclobacteriaceae bacterium M3_2C_046
ATCAGAAAAAGCTCAAAAAATAGTTGAAAAGTATTATTTGGGTATTTAAGATGAAAAATGGTCTGGTAGTTCAGTCTGGTTAGAATGCCTGCCTGTCACGCAGGAGGTCGCGGGTTCGAGTCCCGTCCAGACCGCAAAAAACCCTCTTAGAAGTGATTCTGAGAGGGTTTTTTTATTTTTGTTCTAAATATGTACTAACATTTTTATATTTTTAATTTTGGTGAGCCATACCCATTTTGTCGCCAGACAACACCGTTGTTTTTGGTGGAGCTGTCCATGGATATGATTACCAATGAAAATAGTGGTACTGCAGGTATTACTGTAATTTTCGGAAGGCACCATCACCTAAAGGGTGTAGGATCCGAAATCAAGCAATTACAAGGATCTCGCAACTTTCTTTTTGAAGTGCTTCTACTTGAAGATCTAAATTCTGATCTTTGGTACTAACACGGGCATATCCTATTTTCATTTTACACTTTAATTTTTAATGCCCATGGCAACATCAACAAAAAATCAAGAGCCAAATCATAGTCAAGATTATTATAATGTTTGCCTAAATGAATATTCTTATAATATGATTTCCGTTTCCTATAATAATTTTTTTCGCTTTGAATGAACCACGCATCCGGACCTAATTTATCAGCTAAAAACCACTTTTCAACCAACCTGGCTATTCTACCATTTCCATCTGCAAAAGGATGAATTTGCGACAATACAAGATGTATGTATGAAGCATAATAAAATATTTCATTGTAATTGAGTTTCTTTTTTCTCAATTCCTTTATATCATTAAAAAATGTAGTAATTTCTTTTTCAAGCATTTCAACGGGTGCTGTATAGCAGATCACCTTTCCAGTTTTTATATTGGAAACCGTTACATTTTTATCTCTTAATTTTCCACGGGATTTAGGAGTAAGAATGTTTTTTGACAAAAGAGCATGAGCCTTCAATATTTTGGTTTTGCTTAATGTATGTTTCCTGGCATAGTCGTAAGCGTTAATCAAATCTTCAACCTGGGTTAAATTTTTATCTATTATGCCTCCTTCCATTTCTTTGTAACGTGTATAAGAATTAAAGTCAACCCTTACTCCTTCTATCATACTTGAGTGAATAGCTGAACTCTCCAAATAAAACCGAAAAGTATTAACCGATAGATGGGTTTTTCTTAATCTGCTAAAATGCTTGGACAAGGTGAACGCTTGCTTTTTTTTATAAAAGCCAATAAGATGGTCAGATATTAATTCCATACACTCAAAAACCATTAAAGGGCTACAAATCTGGTACGTTGTTTTTTGGTAAAGGTTTTTGGTAATGTTTTTGGCTATTTTTTGACTTCAGGTTAATTCCCCACAAAACCTGGGTTTCATGGAACAGAATATTGGCCATTCAGATCACATAACGATCACATTAAATTGATATCCGGAAATATCGGCATTTGTAATGATGTGATATCATGGTTGAGGTTTAGATCAGATAGAGGTCAGCTGGGTATGATCTCCGGGATCCGATACCCTCCTATTTGATGGTGTCTCCCGGGATCGTTGGAGGTTTGGCAAAAGCTATCGGAGCGAATTAAGGTACTAATCAAAAAACTCGACTTTCCCATTTTTCACCCTGGATGCTTCCTATCCTTTTTGCATGCAAGTCAAGGTGTGCATTTAATATTCTGCTTTTAAGTAATCTTTATTAAGCTCATTTTCATGGCCAACAACTATATAATTCACCTGATTAACAAGGTCTTTCTCCCTTTTCCTGATCTCGAAGTAGCATGGGAATTTATTGAATAGTCTGCCGGTGGTCTATTGGGAATGGGGGTATTGAGGTACTAAAATCCCCGACAATCAATTCTCAATCCGGCCGGTGTTTTATATATCTCCATTTAAATCTTATGTATAATTCCCATACTTCACTCAGCTACACTACTGTTTTCCAAAAACCTCATATCCTTCCAGGTATATTCAAAAACAGGACTTACCTCAACCTGAGGAATCTGAACTCTGTCATTCACCAACACAGATTTTCGCATAACATTGGTTCTCACAAAGTCTGCCAGTTCACCATAGCTCATCTCTCCATTTGAAATTTGCAATGCCTTTAAAAGGTAATATGTGAAAATGCCGTGTGCTTTTTCTCTGTATGGGTGTGCGGTTTGGTCTTCTGATGAGGCGGAAAACACAATTAAATTCCCAAGTACAAAGGGTGACTTTGGCTTAATTCTGACCCCTCTTGATGCTACCAGGCTCTGGTTTCTGGCCCCGCCGGTAAAACATGCATCCAGAAATACGGTGACTGTTTCTGATTGATGCTCAGTCAATTTTTTATATACATCCTCCAGTTTTATGGCATAATCCAGGTTAGAACTGCTGACATCCACCGGTATCAGGTAGGGTTCATTACTTCCTTCCCTGGGCAATCCATGTCCTGCGTAATAGAATATAAGTCTGGCCTCTCCTTCAAACGCCTCTGAGATAGCGCTCAATCTGGCAATGGATTGCCTCATCTGGCCTGCAGTGGCATTGGTCAAAAGTGTGATGTTTTCATTTGGAACTCCAAGTGTGCTTACCAGGTATTTCTTAAATGTGGTAGCATCCACAGTAGCAAAATCTACATTCATGTCCGTATTCAGATCCATCTGAAAAGAACTGTAATCCTCATTGCCTATTATCAGGGCAAACGTTCTGGAATTTTGCCTGTTGGTGAAAGGAATATCTACATCCACATCGGACTGACCAATTACGGTAAGAGGTTCCGTCAAAGGCCCTTCTGCAATACGACCATTAATTTTAGGTATGTCATAAATAAAATCGTTAAAATTCAAATCCAGGGTAGAATTTGCCCTGACATGATAATCCTGGGCAATGTGATAATAAAAAACCTGATCCTTATACCTTACTTCCAGGGAATTGATTAAAAATTCATCACCGGAAATTGTGTATGCCGGATTGCCCAGCCACACCTTATCCCAATCGTCTTTCACTTCTTTTGCGAATTCCAAAGGAACAGGCAGCAGAATGCTTTTTGCGCCTGGAACAAAAACATTAAATTTCTCATAGTCAGCTTCGTAAAGGCCTACAGTGGCCTGATCAAACCGAACATATCGTTTTGCTAAAGAGTTAATCGCATCTAATGTAAAGCTTCTGATTTGTGCTTCCCGGTTTTCCTGGGAAACCCTTTCCAGATAAGCAGAAGTTTTCTCAAATTCACCCTTCAGCTGCCAGTCAGAATACATAGAAAATACGTAATTCTGAACCTGCTCCTCCAGAGATAATGCTTTGGTATATCTGCCCAGACCACTATATATTGGATTTAACACCCATTTACCTTTTTTATCAATAAGTCCATACTTACCCCCCGATTTTACAACAGCATGGTCATTTGAGAAAGGAAAAGCAGCCTCAAACTGCTCATCAATTACAAATTGGCCTGTATGGTTGATGTACCCCCATTTTTCATGCCTCTTAACTGCGGCTAATCCTTCCATAAAGTAATTGGCATCGTCAAATTCTGCCGGAATCACCAAAGATCCCTTCTGATCAATAAATCCATACTTGTTTCCGGTTTTGATAAGTGCCAGTCTCTCAGAAAATGAATAGGCTTCTTCATAATCATGTTTAATAAGCCAATTGCCATTGCGCCCGATATATCCCTTAAATCCGTTGTATACCACGTAAGCGAGACCTTCAGAAAATGGGAGTCCCTGCTCAAAGCTGTGTGGCAGAATATAATTACCATCTCTGTTGATAAAAACAAAACCATCGTCACCTTTTATTATAGCATTTCCGTCGGAAAAAGAGCTGACTACTTTTAAGTTAGGCTCAAAATGCCATTGGCCCTTTTTATTGATGTAACCCCAGTTGAATTTACTAATCACACAGGCCACCCCTTCACTGAATGGTTTAGCATCGCTGTAATCCGGTTGTATGATCCACTGTCCATGCCGGTTAATAAATCCCCATTTGCCATAATACTTCACTGCTGCCAGACCCTCAGTAAAATAATAGACCTCTTCATATTTGTTGTCAATGATCCAGGCTCCGTCAAGGTTGATGAAACCCCATTTGCCATATTTTTTTGCAGACATCAGGTAATGATCATGCTGGGCTAAGGCTTTACTGCAATAAACTGCAGAGAAAATCAATAAGAAGAGTATGGTCTTTGTCATTTGTTTTATCCCTTGAATTGAAATGGAATTATCATTTAACAATCTTCAGTTTCAGTTTCCTGTAGTAGAAGTTCACATCATTAATTCTGTTGGTTTCCAGCCATTCCTTCAGAGCCTCAGCATTGAGCGATTTTGGCAATTCCCATCCTGAAGTTTCCTCCACGCCGGGTGGTTCCAAACCGGGTTTGTCAAATTCTCCGGGTGAAAATACCAGGCACAGGGTAATATATTCTTCCGGTTGTTCGGCAATCATAACCAGTTCATCAATCAGGTGCCTGGAAAAATCATGGTAATAGTCGTTTTCCGGCGAGAAAAAAACATACGATTTGTCAGAATCTACAGGAACAGCATTTTGGAACCGTTCCGGCATATTTTGATAGGGCAGAATACGATATGCATCATTATTTTCTATGATGAATACGGAAAGGTAGCCATCAACCGGAGTTTTAAAATGGAAGTACAAAGGCTGGCCTGATTCAAAAATGGAGGTACGGCAAGCTTCTTTCCTGCAATTGGTAGTAAAATAATCAAACGCAATATCCGGCCGGGTGAATTCACGTACCTTTCCCTGAATTTTAAGCGACATCCATAATTCGTGTGTGCTACCTTTCTCCGGGGGTTTTCTGAATTCATCCTTAAAAACCTCCCTGGTCGTTTTAAGCCACTCCCCTCTTACTTCGTTTTTGCCAAAAACCCGGAACTCCGTTTTGCCGTCTTCTACCTCTACAAATGATTCCTGTGACACATAAGTACCATATTCTCGCTCTATGGCATTGATGATGGCATGATGTCGCAGTTTTTCCTTCAGGTCGATTTTACTCATATCGTCCTCAAGCCTGAATTGGGCCTCGCCGGAAGCATCTCTGATTTTCTGGGCATAGGCACAACTCAGACTGAGAATAATTAAAACCAATATGTATTTAATGCGACGCATCGAAGAATAGCTTTTTCTAAAAGTCCATCAGTTTATCCAGTTTCTCGTGCAGGATGTCTGTCTGTTCTTCAAGTTGCTTTCTGATCGCCTTTTTGGCTGCCTCCTTGGCCAGCTCATTGTTATATCCAACCCGCACGGAAGATTCTACGTTTTTATCAATTTTACGGTATATTTCGAACAGAAAGATCACCCTGCCAATTTCCTGGGCAATCACATTTTTTGATGCCGCCACCGTTTTGGTGACCGATGCCGCCTCTTCATTGTTGAGTTGATTGTTGGCAATACTGTTTTCGACCAAAGCCGCCACATTGGTCTGCACCAACCCTGCAAGTTCTAGCTTGGCCAGTTCAGTGGCTTGAAGTTTTGCCGCAGACTGGGTTTCGGCAACAGAATTACCAGTAGAAACGATGTAGAGCGGATAGCCATCTTCATCCATTTTGTATTGGAGTTCCCAGGATTTTTCAATTTGTTTATCCATGGGCAATGCCCCTGGAGCCACATACCAGCCTTGGCGCTTAAATTGCCTGGCTTCTTTTCTTGCTTTTGAGTACGCCTTGCTTCTCATCTCCTTGGATGCAGCTTTATTCGGATCTGATGATCCACAACTCATCATTGAACCTCCGACAATGACAGCAATTAACAATGTAATAAGTACTTTAGAAGTCTTCATCTTTATTGTAATTTAGTTTAAAATTTTAATGCAATTATTTTGCCAAATTATTAAACCAACTTACTTACAGATTCATATTTTTGTATTTTACCAACTTAATAGCTGAAATTTTTATAAATAGTAAAATAAAATTATATTTAACCAAGATTTTTTTATAAAAGTCTTTGCTCCACAGAAATTTTTATCTCAGGAACCACCCCGATCGGGGGAAGTCGCGATAAACTTATTCATCCTTGGTTGGATAACTTTAATACAATATAGACTGGTTGCCCTATTTGTATTAGTATACTTCCTCTCCTGAAAAGAAGGATCCCTTCCAGATTAATTTGAAAATAAAGAGGTATCACATCAGTAGAATGCCCCCCAAAATTGCAAATCAGGTTCATTATTTTATATTTGTGTTTTCCAAATGATGTCATTTATCGCGATTCGGATTTGTCTATGGTCATAAAAGTTTTGTTTTTCTTACTGTTAATGCCTGGATTTATATTCGGAAATGATCAAATCGATTCCCTGAAAGTTGTCATTGCGCAAAATCCGCCTTTACCTCAAAAAGTGGATGCCATGTATCTTTTGGCAGAGCTTTATTACTATCAGGATAAAGATGAATCAAAAAAGCTGGCACAAAATATCCATGCCTTATCTGCCAGTGCCGGCTATGATAAAGGGATCTGGAAAAGCCATAATATTTCCGCCTATCTGAAATATTTAGACGGACAATATGATTCAGCCATTGCTGATTTTACCCGGGCTCTGGCCATCAGCAATACAAAGGAATTTGTTGAAGAACAAATTTTCAGTCATTATTGGCTGGCTTCCAGCTATATACAAAAGTCGGATTATGAAAAGGCGGAAGGGGAATATTACAAAAGCCTGAAACTGGCTATTTTCACTGAAAATCAAAAAGCGATAGCCAAAGCCTATATGGGGCTGGGCATTTTAAATTATCAGCAAAGCCGGTATGAAGACGCATTGTATCTTTACCTGAAGGCTGATTCAGTTTATGGAGATAAAGTTAGCATGAATCATGGCGACGTACTTCAAAATATCGCTATTACGTACCATGTGTTGGATCAAAAAGTGTCTGAAGAGGAATATCTTAATCAGGCTTTGGATATTTATACTGCCATTGACGATCAATATGGCATAAGTCATGTTTACCTTAGGCTGGGCAACATAGCCAAAGAAAACCATCAATTTAAAAAAGGACTGGCATATTTTAAGGCGGCGATCCCTTATTTCCGGGAAACCAAAAATTACACCAAACTGGCAGAGGTTTATTTATATCTGGGCAAAATATCCCTGGAGCAAGAAAAATTCCAGATTGCTCTGGATTATTTTAACCAGGCCACAGAAAATGAAAATATAGAAAAACTCATAGAGGCAAATATCCTGTTGGGTAAAGGGATAGCCCTGGTCAACCTGGGTCAGAAGCAGGAAGCCATTCAATTCATTACTCAGGCAGATCGTTTTTCAGAAGAATTGACTTCCCTCGATTTCAAAGGGCAAATTTACCGGGGGTATGCCGCGTATTACAAGTTGGTTGGTGATGCAGCCATGGTTTATCAAATGATGAGTAAGGCAAACCAAATAGTGGATAGCCTGGCCCGGATCAAAAGCTCCAAAACCCTGCACGAAATGGAAGCGAAATATCAAAACGCTAAAAAACAGCAGGAAATTGAATTGCTGGCAACTCAAAATGCACTGAGTAAGCAGCAGAAAAGCAAACAGTTTATCGTTTTTTTGGCCATTACCCTGTCTTTACTGGTTATCCTGGTCGGTTTGTTTTATTCATTTCAGCTGAAGCAAAAAGCCAACCGGAAACTGAAGGAAGCAGACCTGCTCAAATCTTCTTTCCTGACTAATATTTCCCATGAATTCCGTACGCCCTTACACCTGATATCCGGACCGGTTGAATACCGGCTGAAGGATCATCGATTGCCATTAGTGTATAAAGAGGAGTTGGAAATGATCCAGCGAAATTCCAAGAACTTACTGAACCTGGTCGATCAATTGTTGGATTTGTCCAAACTGGAATCCGGTGTCATTAAACTCCGTGCAGACAGAATTTATCTTAATACCACCCTGAAGTCCCTGGCATCTTCATTTGAATTTATGGCCAGGCAGAAGCAAATTAATTACCAGTTGCAATTCCCGGATAAGGAAGTTTTAATAGACACTCATCCGGATGCCCTGCACAAAATCGTGATGAATCTATTAGGCAATGCATTTAAATATACACCCATATCAGGGATTATTCAATTTTCTGTTAAAATGATATCTGGTCAATTGATGGTGGAAGTTAAAAATTCAGGCAGTGGCATTGAGCCGGCAAAATTAAAGCAAATCTTTAATCGCTTTTATCAGTCTGATCCTCAAGTAGACGGACTGGGTGTTGGCCTGGCACTGGTAAAGGAACTGGCAGAAAGAATGAACGGAAAGATCACTGCAAGTAGTGCTCCTGGCGATTGGACCACATTTATGCTGACATTGCCTGTTAAAGAGGTGCCAGAACAGGTGTATGCAGGGGAAAATGACCGGCCAAATCCTGTAATAGCACCAGAATTAACCGGTCAGATGACACAGGAAGACAGGCAAACTTTGTTAATTGTGGATGATCATGCTGATACAAGGCACCTGATGCGTAACCTGTTCGCAGAAGATTATCATTTAATTATAGCAGAAAATGGACAAACCGGTTGGGAACTGGCCAAAGAAAACATTCCAGATATCATTATTTCTGACCTGATGATGCCAGTGATGAATGGACTGGATTTGTGCAAACAGATCAAATCACATGAACTAACCAGCCATATACCGGTAATCCTGTTGACAGCAAAAGCTGGCGATGAAAATGCATTGCAGGGGTTAGATCATGGGGCAGATGATTACCTGGTCAAACCCTTCAATCAGGATCTGTTGAAGGCAAAAACCCGAAATCTGATCAGCTTACGAGAAAAACTGCAGGAAAGATATGCCAGGGAAATCATCTTAAAACCCAAAGATGTAGAGGTAACCAGCCGGGAAGAGCAGTTTTTGGAGAAAGTAAGGCAAATTCTGGATAATTTTCTTACTGACGGAAATTTCAACGCCCGGCAATTCAGTGAAGAGATGGGCATGAGCCGGATGCAGCTTCACCGTAAACTTAAAGCTTTGACTGGTTTCACGGCCAATGAGCTTATTTTGACCCACCGCCTGGATATGGCTGCCCGGTTGTTGAAATCCAATCATGCCACCGTAGCAGAGATCTGCTATCTGGCAGGATTTAACGATCCCTCCTATTTTTCAAAATGTTTTAAAGACAAATTTCATGTTTCACCTAGTGATTATCTCAAAGTAAAATCATTAAAACCCAAATAAGGTTTCTAAGAAGCAATATAACTTTTATAGCATCTCTTCCTGCTGAAAACTGCATTCAATGACCTTCTGGTGTAATTGTTACAATATTCCCAGTCTTTGTTACAAAACTCCTAATCGTTTTTTATGATCTCTTTTACATTTGATCCGGAATTATTAACCCGTCTTCATGTCAAAAAAGAGAATAGAATACGATGGTATTATTGAAGAACTGAAATTCAGAAAAATTTACATCAATGTAAATCATTTGAAAAAAGGCAAGTATGAAATACATATAACATATAAAAATAAAATTATAAAAACTATTTACTTAACCTTTAACCAATAAAAACAATGAAAACTAAGCTTTTACTTGCACTATTCGTAGCATTTTTCTTCACCTTTCAAGGATGTGGCACCGATGATGATCCGGGTATTGAAGGACCTCGGGGTGAACAGGGACTTCAAGGAGACAAGGGTGACAAAGGTGACAAAGGTGACAAAGGGGATAAGGGTGACAAAGGTGACAAAGGTGATCCGGGAGAACAAGGTGAGAAAGGTGATCCAGGTGAGAAAGGTGATCCAGGTGAGAAA
>JBPRGG010000180.1:0-62432 GCA_051418075.1 Candidatus Cyclobacteriaceae bacterium M3_2C_046
CTGAACGTACAGTCTTTAGATATCTAAATATTGTAAGAGATCTACATTTTAATAAGGATTTAAGATATTCTTATGAACTAAATAGCTATATTTTAGAACAAAAATAATTATCATTGAACAAAATAATAATAAATTAACAATAAATGACTACTCCTGTCAGTATCGTTAATTAATTTTACTAAATAAAATAAATTTTCAATTTTTAATAAATTTTCAATTATGAAAAAGATAATTTTTACACCATTTTATTTAGTTTTATTTGTTGTAATCAGCTTATTGATTACAAGATGTAATCAAATTGAGAATGTAGCCCCGGCTTCGCAAAATCATACATTTAATGTGGATTCTCCTCGAGACAAAATATTAAATAGCATTAGCAAAAAAGTTGCATTAGCTTTAAAAGACAAAGTTGTAAGAGATTTTATAAATTAGTTTTGGAGATTTTTATTTGCTAAATCAACTAATGCAAGAACAACCTCAAAAATTAGTTTAAGCGAATTTATTGATTCAGTTAATACTTATTTGCCATTATTACAGATATCTATTCCGGAACTTCCTGAAATAAATGCAAATGAATGGAATACAGAGGAGCATATTCCTTTGGTAGCATATGGCGCTACAGATGAATCAACTGAAATTTACTCATTTAATTCTAAAGGAGAACAAATAATATTAAATAAAAATATTGTTCCAGAGAATTTAGTTGTAGTTATTAGTGAAAATGAAAGACTAAAAGCATTTCAAAAGACTAAAACTTCTGGAAGATTAAAAAGGGTTGAAGAATGTCCTCAACTTGCATCAATCGAACCTTATTATAGCACATCACAATATGATTATTACAACATTACTGATTTGAATTATTGCTATCCTACTGAACCACCATACGATCCTCCTTCTCCTCCACCTTCTGGAAGTACAGCTTGTGATAGAGATAGAAAAAACACAAAAGATGAATTAAACAAGATGAAATTTACTAGTATGACAGCATATAAAGCGGCTAATGAGGGTTGGTTTGATAGTAGACTTGAAATGCAAGTAACTATATTTTTTGGTACTAAAGCTGGTGAAATTAGTAAAGTAACAAAATATTTTACAGGTAAGGAACATGAATTTAAAAATTGTGGTTTATTTAATTGTAATCCAGAGTGGTTTGAAATGTATTTTGAGGTGATTACTTGGGACAGATCTAAATATGGCGATATTATGCTATATTCCTGGATAGAAAGAGATGGAGGAGAAGAAACAAACCATAGTGCAGAATTTACTTCGAACTATAAAAATGATGATAATACGACAACATCAACTAAACACTCCGTGAGTTATAAAATTAAGGATGAAGACGATTTATTAGGTGAATCAATTGTTGAGTATTGTGATAATACTGATGGTGAAGGTTATTTGTACAAACCTGGTGATATTGAATTTTATGTCAGACAAAAGTAAAAAATATTTAAGATTAAATGTTAGGAGAAATATTGTTCTCCTAACTCTGTTATTATTATTTAGTAATCTGTCTTGGGGGCAGAATATTCATATTAGCCCTACCTTTGGATTTAATTATTCCAATTATTGGGGTGATATTATGGTTATTGATTCTATTAATTTGGAAATTCAGGAAGGGACAGAGAATAATCCAATCATTGGGGTTCTTTTAGAATATAACCTGAACAAAATTATTTCTTTAAATTCGAGTTTGAATTATTTTGCCAATTATTCCTCTTACTTAATTTATAACAATCAAGAAAATTGTAAATTTTGCCCTGTAATTAAAGCTAGATCAATAGCTCATCCTACTGTTGAATTAAACTTAACTCCTGCTATTACAATTCCAATATTTAAGTCATTATTATTTAAAGGATTCATAGGTGCATCTTTAAATCTTCAATTTAGTAGAAATGAACCAAATTACTTTGACAATAGACACCCTGGTGTATCGGAAGTAGTAAATAATTTAGATAATATTATTAATCCTTTAAGTATTAATCTTGCTTATGGATTTTTATTTGAGTATAAAAAGTTCATGTTTATTGTAAGATTTCAATCCAACAGGGGAAATTCTTTTACAGAAAAAATTGAAATTTTTAATAATTCTTATAAATCTAATTTTAAGGCTTCATACTTATCTTTTTCTTTAGGTTATAGACTTTTGGAATTTGACTAATCATTATATTATTATATTAATACTTATTTATGATCTGTAATAACACGAAACACAACACAGACCTATATGCAATGCCGGTTTCTGTGCTTTTAAAATATATAGAAGTAGCCGAAACCTTGATGATATTTGGTCAATACTACAATTATTTCCGGCACAGCATATAGCTTTATTTTGGTTAAGGGCAACAGAATAAACCTGATTTACACTGAAATAATTTGCTAATCGTAATGCCAGAACAGTCGAAGGAATATATTTCCCAAGTTCAATTGAATTAATTGTTTGTCGTGAGACATCAATTCCTGTGCTAATTCGGCTTGAGTCCAATTTCTTTTTGCTCTCTCAACAGCAATTATTATAATGAATGAATAAGACCAAAATTTTGTGAGAAGTATGCCTTTAATTTTAAAGAACATATTTGACTGTTAATCAACTACATAGCCGATAATAAACGGTTATAATCGATTATTTCCGTCTGTATCCGTTTTAAATCCGACTCCTTTTATTCAGCTGCTTTTACTTTGTATCATCGATGTTTACGCATCACCTATTTAGTTTTAACAAAAAGTATATTATTATGAATTCTTTAAGAAACAAAGTACAACTGATTGGTCATCTAGGTACAGATCCTGAACTGAAAACATTAAAGGACAAACGTAAAAGAGTTACTTTTTCCATGGCCACTAATGAAGTTTATAAAAATGCTGCTGGTGAAAAAGTAACCGAAACACAATGGCACAATATCACGATTTGGGGTAAAACTGCTGAAATTGCGGGTAAATACCTGGCCAAAGGAAAGGAAGTGGCATTAACCGGTAAACTAACTCATCGAATATATGAAGATAAAAAAGGAGTTAAGAAATTCTTTTCAGAGGTAGTGGTTTCAGATTTTGTAATGCTGGGTAAAAAAGGTGATTAGGTTTTTAAATTCATCAGGGGGATTTTTTCCCCTGATGGTTTAAAGATTTTTGATTTAGGCCTCCACTGCTGGTGAAGTGATGCCGGGATCATTTTCCAGTTTTCCTATTTCCTGATCAATGGTCCAGAGTCCCATGCCTTCTTCACCGATCAGTTCAAACAATTCCAGGGCCCGGCGACCCAGGGTTTCTTCTTCCCTTTGTTCTACCACATACCATTGCATAAAACTAAAAGTGGTGAAATCTTTAATTGTAAAGCAATGGTCCACAATGCGGTGGATCGACTTAGTTACCTCGATTTCATGTACCAGTATTTTTTCAAATATTTCCCGCAGAGATTGGAAATGGTGCTGGATATTGGTAAACTCCGGCTGCAGTGCATGTCCTCCGGCATCATTGATGTACCGGAATAATTTTAACATATGCATTCTTTCTTCTTCAGAATGTCCATAGAGAAATCTGGCGGAATTGGCAAAGCCTTTCTTGTCACACCAGGAAGCCATGGATAAATAGGCAGCGGAAGACGCACCTTCCATTTTGATCTGCTTGTTCAACAATTGTTCTGTTTCTTCGGTAATTGAGCGTTTTAAGGTGATAATCTCATTCATGGTCTGATTTTTTAGAGGTTAGATAATGTTAAATGAAGGATGGCAAGACTAGCCATCCTTTTAAAATTTAAAAATTATTTTAATTGCTTTTCTCTTTTTTCTTGATCAGGTTCAAAGCTGAACCAGCTTTGAACCATTCTATTTGTGTTTCATTATAGGTATGATTCACTTTTATTGCTTCTTTACTGCCGTCATTATGATTGATAACCACTTTAAGGGGTTTGCCGGGGGAGAAATCATGCATATCTATAACATCCAGCATATCATCTTCCATTATTTTATCATAATCTGCCGGATCATCAAAGGTAAGGGCCAGCATTCCCTGTTTTTTCAGGTTTGTTTCATGTATCCGGGCAAATGATTTAACCAGTACTACTTTTACACCCAGATGCCGGGGTTCCATTGCGGCATGTTCCCGGGAAGAACCTTCACCGTAGTTATCATCACCTACCACAATAGTACCTATTCCCTTGCTTTTGTAATCACGCGCTGTGGCTGGAACTTCTCCATATTGTCCGTTTAGTTGATTTTTTACTTTATTGGTAGCCCCATTAAATGCATTTATAGCACCAATAAACATATTGTTTGATATATTGTCCAAATGCCCCCTGTATTTCAGCCAGGGACCAGCCATGGAAATATGGTCGGTGGTGCATTTGCCCTGCGCTTTCAATAAGAGTCTTAACCCAGTGATGTCCTGACCATTCCATCCCTCAAACGGGGAAAGAAGCTGCAAACGATTAGAATCCGGATGAACCACCACTTCTACCTGCTCTCCATTTTCAGCCGGGGGCTGATAACCTGCATCTTCTACGGCAAATCCATTCAGCGGCAGCTCGATGCCTTTGGGTTCATCCAGCATGACTTCTTTACCTTCCTTATTAAGCAGTTTATCCTTTAATGGATTGAACGTGAGTTTTCCGGCTATGGCCAGGGCTGTCACTAACTCAGGTGAGGCCACAAAGGCATGCGTATTGGGATTGCCATCATTTCTTTTGGCAAAATTCCTGTTGAATGATGTAATAATGCTGTTTTTTCGGTCCGGATCATTGGTATGACGAGCCCATTGGCCGATACAAGGCCCGCAGGCATTGGCTAATACCACTCCGCCCATATGATCAAAAATTTTCAGTAATCCATCTCTTTCAGCCGTATAGCGAACCTGTTCTGAACCCGGCGTAATGGTGAATTCGGACATAGCCTTTAGTTTTTTGTCTACTGCTTGTTTGGCTACAGAGGCCGATCGGGTCATATCTTCATAGGATGAATTGGTACAGGAGCCAATTAATCCCACTTCCAGTTCTTCTGGCCAGCCATGATCTTTTACTACCTGGGCAAATTTGGAGAGGGGCCAGGCAGCATCTGGCGTGAAAGGTCCGTTAATGTGTGGCTCTAATTCAGATAAATTGATTTCTATGACCTGGTCATAATACTTTTCCGGGTTCTGGTAAACCTCCTGGTCCGCTCTCAGATGTTCTTTTACTTTTTCAGCTTCAGCTGCTACATCTGCTCTATTAGTTTGCTCCAGGTAATCTTTCATTTTATCACTGTAAGGAAATACTGAGGTAGTAGCACCGATTTCAGCCCCCATATTGCAAATAGTACCTTTTCCCGTACAGCTAATGGCATCCGCACCATCTCCGAAATATTCTACTATTGCGCCTGTTCCACCTTTAACGGTCAGGATACCGGCAACTTTCAATATCACATCTTTGGCTGAAGTCCAGCCACTTAACATTCCGGTGAGTTTCACGCCAATCAATTTGGGGAATTTTAACTCCCAGGGCATTCCAGCCATTACATCTACTGCATCAGCTCCTCCAACACCTATAGCTACCATACCTAATCCTCCTGCATTTGGCGTATGAGAATCAGTGCCTATCATCATGCCCCCGGGAAAAGCATAATTTTCCAGTACTACCTGGTGGATAATTCCTGCTCCAGGTTTCCAGAAGCCAATGCCATATTTATTAGATACCGAGGAAAGGAAATCAAATACTTCCTTGTTATTCTGAATAGATTTTTTCAGATCGGAAGCTGCTCCTGTTTCAGCCAGGATCAGGTGATCGCAATGTACAGTGGAGGGAACGGCAGCTTTTGACTTACCAGCCTGCATAAATTGCAATAAGGCCATTTGGGCCGTAGCATCCTGCATAGCTACCCTGTCGGGAGAAAAATTGACGTAGGATTTGCCTCTTTCATAGGGTGTATTGGCCAAACCTTCATAAAGATGGCTGTAAAGTATTTTTTCAGTCAATGAAAGTGGTCTGCCTAAAGCTTTTCTGGCAGCATTTACTCGCTGTTGTAGGCTGGAGTAGACCGCCTTAATCATATCTATATCAAATGCCATAAGTTAAAAATGAGTTTAATGATTCAAAACAATTTATCTAGAAAAAAAGATATCCATATAAACTTATATTTGCTGAACAAAGTTACAAACTTTGCTTAATTAAAAAAGCCAATAATGTAGCTGTCAAAAACAAAAAGTTTGACAGGGTAATTTTTAATGATAGATTTTAAACAGTTAAAGTTTGTCAAAAAAAATGCTTTTTGGTCGTTAAAATTTGAAAAATATGAGCTAAAAATAAAAAAAATAAATTTTTACGGGTTATTTTACTTTTTTAATAGTAAATAATCAGAATAAATATTTATTTTTGCCACCGATTAATTAAAAAAATAATTACTAAAAGTTTGTTCTTTGGTTAAAATAATTGCCCAATAATATTCCTTATTTTTAATAAAAGAGCATTTTTAATAAAACTTATTTGGCAAGTTTATAGAATAAAACGCTAAATTTTCTAATGTTTTAATGCTCAATATGCATTAAAAATAAAATGATAAAAATAAATTTGGAAATTGGGCTTTGAATTATAGTTTTGTACTGGCTTTTTCCAAGTTTATTAATATGAATATATTGTGTATAATTAAAAATTATATGTTCAAAAGTTTACCACAACTAATCTTCAAATCTTTTCAATCCTTACTTATCATATTGGCTGTTAGCGCTTTATTTATAAGTGAAATAGCTGCTCAGGATGTAAATGATACTACTGCTCAGCAGGAAACTGCTGAACCTGCTTCTGAACAGGCTGCTGCTCCTGATGATGGTATTCCTGTGACAGATCAGGCCATTTCTCAGGGCCAGACATTATTTGAAAATAATTGTACTGTATGTCACCAGGTTCATCAGCAATTAGTAGGACCGGCTCTGGCCGATGTAACCCAAAGGAGACCATTACCCTGGTTAATCTCTTTTATTAAGAACTCCCAAAAGGTTATCCAAAGTGGTGATGACTACGCTGTAGAACTCTATAATCAATACAATAAGGTATTAATGCCTTCTTTTGATTTTAGTGATGAAGAGGTTTTAAATATTCTGGCTTATATCAAGCAACAGTCGGAAGCAGCACCCGCCACTGCAGAAGCTGAACCTGGTCAGGCTGCTGACGGAACTGCCGGTACTGCCACAACCACTGGCCTGCCTACCCAGTATCTGAATATTATCCTGATTGGTATCCTGATTGTATTGGTACTTATTCTGGTGGTTTTAGGTCTGATCATATCTGTTCTGAGTAAATATCTAAGCCAGCGTGATGATCTGGATGAAGAAGCCAAAGATATCGTTAAGCCCCAAACTGATTATAAAAAAATACTGGCCAGTAAACCTGTGATAGGACTGCTGGCTTTTGTTTTTGTCGCGATTGCTTTAAAGGGAGGTATTGATGAATTATTTAAAGTGGGTGTGCAGCAAGGCTATGCACCTACTCAACCTGTATGGTTTTCTCACAAGATCCATGCCGGCCAATTTCAAATAGATTGCAACTATTGTCATTCAGGAGCTATGGAAAGCGCCAGTGCCACCATACCTTCGGTAAATATTTGTATGAATTGTCATAATCCACAAAGAGGTGGCATATTGCAGGGAACTATCACTGGTGAGGCCGAAATTGCCAAAGTGGTTGCGGCCTATCAGAATGAAGAGCCGATAGAGTGGGTTAGAGTGCACAATTTGCCGGACCTGTCTTATTTTAATCATGCCCAGCACGTAAATGTTGGTGGTATTGAATGTCAGACCTGTCATGGCACGGTGGAGGAAATGGATGTATTGAGCCAGTCTTCCCTGTTGACCATGGGTTGGTGTATAGATTGCCACAGGACCACAGAACTGAATGTAGAAGGTAATGCATATTACGATAAACTGGTGCAGATCCATGAGGAGGTCAGTGATTCACCTCTTACTGTGGAAGATATAGGTGGTACCGAGTGTTCAAAGTGCCATTATTAATTTAACCTTAGCTGATTTAGACTTAAATAATCTTCAAATAATTAATGAAAGTTCATAAGAAACAATACTGGAAGGGTATAGAACAATTAACCAACGATCCGGAATTTGTAAAATATGCCAACAAGGAATTTGCCGAGGAAATACCGGTGGATGAAAAAAGTGTGAAACATGCCGGAACGTCCAGAAGAGATTTCCTGAAATTAATGGGTTTCAGTATGGCTGCAGCTTCTCTTGCTGCTTGTGAGGCACCGGTGAGAAAGGCAATTCCCTATGTTAACAGACCACTGGATCTGGTTCCCGGAGTTCCCAATTATTACGCTTCTACTTTCGTAAATAAAGGCGATTATTGTAGCATATTGGTGAAAACCAGGGAAGGCAGACCAATAAAGATTGAAGGTAATGCGCTTTCCAGTGTTACCAGGGGAGGTACTACCGCACAGGTTCAGGCATCAGTATTAAACCTGTACGACAGCAACCGTTTACCTAATCCATTAGCTCAGGGGCAGGAAGTTTCCTGGAATGACTTTGATAACAATATCAGGTCACAGTTACAGCAGATCTCAGCCAATGGGGGGCAGATCAGAATTATCAGTAACAGTATATTAAGCCCCACTACCAAGAAAGTTATTGCTGATTTTACAACTCAATATTCTGGGGCTCAACATATAATGTATGATCCCAGTTCCTGCTATGGCATGGTGTTGGCCAACCAGGCTTCTTTTGGCAGATCGGTAATCCCTTCCTATTTCTTCAGCCGGACAGATGTTATTGTCGGAATTTCAGCAGATTTTCTGGGTACCTGGATGTCACCGGTAGAACATATTAAGGAATACAGTGAAACCAGGAAATTAGGCAGGGAAAAGAATTTTATGTCCCGTCATTATCAGTTTGAAACTATTTTATCAACTACCGGGGCCAATGCAGATTACAGGACCCCAATAAAGCCTTCTCAGGAAGGTTTAGTAGTTGCTAAATTATATAATCTTTTGGCTGAAAAGGCAGGAGCAGCCTCCCTCCAGGCAACCGACCTGCCTGAAGTGGCAAATCTTGAGATGGCAGCCAATGACCTTTGGAGCAAAAGAGGCCGGGCAGTGGTAGTATGTGGATCTAATGATCCTGCTATACAACAGGTGGTTAATAATATCAACATGTTGTTACAAGCCTACCAGGAGAAAGTAATAGACCTTGACCTGCCGGTTAATTTCAGACAGGGTGATGATGAAGCCATGTATCAATTTGTTCAGGATGTGAAGAATGGGAATGTAGATGGTGTTATATTTTTTGAATCAAATCCTGTTTATGATTTTGCCCTGGGAAAAGAATTGGCGGAAAATCTGGAAAATGTGTCTCTCCGGGTCAGTATTACTGAAAAAATTGATGAAACAGCCGCTTTGTCTGCCTTTGTGGCGCCAAATCATCATTTCCTGGAATCCTGGAATGATGCCGAACCCAAACAAGGTTTCTACAGTTTAATACAACCGGCCATTACCCCCTTATTCAACACCAGACAAGCAGAACAAAGCCTCCTGGTATGGGCCAATGCCCCGGTACAGGATTATTATACCTATTTGCAGAACAATTGGCGGGAAACTTATTTTGCTCAGCAGGACAAAGAAATTGATTTTCAAAGGTTCTGGGATTCAGTTTTATTTACTGGCGTATTCGAAATTCCCGAATTAAATGAAACCAGTGCATTATCCTTTAACCCCAACCTGTCTCAGCTGGCCAGTCAGATCAATGAAACCTATCAGGCTTCCAATTCTGAATATGAACTGGTACTTTATCAAAAAGTGGGTATTGGAGTAGGCTCCATGGCTAATAACCCCTGGCTTCAGGAAATGCCGGATCCAATTTCCAAGGTTACCTGGGATAATTATGTATCAGTACCTCTTCAGTTGGCTAATGAATTAGGTATGAAATTCTCTGAAGGAAGCACCACCAGGATGAATGTGAATGTAAATGGGGTGACCATGAACCTGCCGGTTTTATTACAGCCTGGTCAGGCCCGGGGTACCATTGCCATAGCCCTGGGATATGGCAGAACTGTAGCCGGCCCTGCTGCAGACAATGTAGGGGTAAATGTATTCCCATTGGTCAGGTATGAGCAGAATACCCTCAGATATGATCACTATTCCGGAGTTTCCTTTGAGAAACTGGAGGAATCTTACAGCCTGGCCAAAACCCAAACCCATCATACTTATATGGGACGGGAAACGGTAATCCAGGAGTCGATCTTGCCGGAATATAAAGATAACCCAATGGCTGGTAGGTATACACCTACTTATCCAACTTCGGAAGGACCTAAAGAACCGGAAAGCATCTCATTATGGGATGGTCATTCCTATCCTAATCATCATTGGGGCATGATCGTAGACCTAAACTCATGTATAGGTTGTGGTGCCTGTACTGTAGCCTGTCAGGTAGAGAATAATGTGCCTGTGGTGGGCCGTCAGGAAGTGATCAATCGTCGGGAAATGCATTGGATACGTATTGATCGATATTATAGTTCTGACGCAGAAGTTAATGACCTTAAAGGTTTGGAACAGGCTGCTGAAAATCCCGAGGTGATTTTTCAACCGGTAATGTGTCAGCAATGTAATAATGCTCCTTGTGAAACAGTATGCCCGGTGGCTGCCACTACCCATAGTTCCGAAGGGCTTAATCAAATGACCTATAACCGTTGTATTGGTACCCGGTATTGTGCCAACAACTGTCCTTATAAGGTACGGAGGTTTAATTGGTTTAAGTATCATGATAATGCCCAATTTATGGATGTGAATCCATCTATGTATGATGACCTGGGTAAAATGGTACTAAATCCGGATGTGACGGTAAGATCACGGGGAGTAATGGAAAAATGTACCTTCTGTGTGCAAAGGATTCAGTATGGTAAGCTTCAGGCTAAAAAAGAGAACCGTAGACCCGAAGACGGGGAAATCGTTTCAGCTTGTGCTGAAGCCTGTCCGGCTAATGCTATTGTTTTTGGCGATCTGAATGATCCCAATAGCACGATTTCTCAAAAACTGGGTATTGAGGAGGAAGAAGGTAAACGGGGCATTAAAGTGAATGAGCCCAGAGCTTATAATATGCTGGTTGAATTGAACGTGAAGCCAAATGTATTTTATTTGACCAGGATCAAGAATAAAGAAAGTAAAAATATATAGCAATATAAACAAATTATTTTTCTATGGAGGAAATATCAGCCGTAAGGAGCCCATTAGTTACAGGAAATAAGACCGTTCATGATGTAACTGAGGATATTTGCCGTCAGGTGGAAGCCAAGCCATCCAAGCTTTGGTTTATGGCCATGGCTATTTCTCTTGCTCTGTTAGCCATTGGATTATATGCCGTATTTAGATTGGTTTGGGATGGGATAGGCGTTTGGGGCTTAAATAAAACAGTAGGATGGGCCTGGGATATTACCAATTTTGTATGGTGGGTAGGTATTGGTCATGCAGGCACCCTGATTTCAGCTATTTTGCTTTTATTCAGGCAAAAATGGAGAATGTCAATCAACCGGGCAGCTGAAGCAATGACCATATTTGCGGTGCTTTGTGCCGCTCAATTTCCCTTACTACACATGGGCAGGTTGTGGTTAGGTTTTTACTGGATCTTTCCCATTCCAAATACCTGGGGATCCCTTTGGGTCAACTGGTATTCTCCTTTGGTATGGGATGCTTTTGCTATTTCAACTTATTTTACTGTTTCTCTGGTATTTTGGTATTTGGGTCTAATTCCTGATTTTGCAACCATCAGAGACAGAGCTAAAAATAAAATTACAAAACTTGTTTATGGCGCTTTAAGTTTTGGCTGGGATGGTGCTGCTAAAGCCTGGTCCCGGTATGAGTCTGTATCTTTGATTCTGGCCGGTCTGGCTACACCTCTGGTGCTTTCGGTACACACCATTGTATCATTTGACTTTGCCACTTCGGTGATTCCGGGATGGCATACCACAATTTTTCCACCTTATTTTGTTTCCGGGGCTATCTTCTCAGGATTTGCCATGGTACTTACTTTGCTTATTATTACCAGAAAAGTCTATAAACTGGAAGATTATATTACGATCAACCATATTGAAATGATGAATATTATCATCATTGTAACAGGATCTATAGTGGGTATTGCCTATATCACAGAATTATTCATGTCCTGGTATTCAGGGGTAAAATTCGAACAGTATGCCTTTATTAACCGTGCTACCGGACCTTATGCCTGGGCTTACTGGATCATGATGACCTGTAATGTAGTTTCCCCTCAGTTATTCTGGTTTAAAAAAGTAAGGACCAGTTTAGTTGCTACCTTTATTTTGTCCATAGTGGTAAATATTGGAATGTGGTTCGAACGATTTGTAATTATAGTTACCTCTTTGCACAGGGATTTTCTTCCATCTAGCTGGGCTATGTTTTATCCAACTTTTTATGATGTGGGAGTTTATCTGTTCACTTTCGGGTTATTCTTCACCTTATTTTTCCTGTTTGCCAAATTTTTCCCTGTAATAAATATTGCCGAAGTAAAATCTATTATCAAATCAAATAGTGTAAAAAAACAGGCGAAACAGGAGCAGATGGAGGCTGGAGTTAAATAATTAATATCTGAAATTATGGAAGCTGGAAAAAATTATATTTTAGGAATTTTTGATGACGAAGATGTGCTTGTCAAAGCTGTAGAAGCTGTTAGAAGTCAGGGCCTGAAAATTCAGGAAGTTTATTCACCTTTCCCGGTTCATGGATTGGATCATGCTTTGGGATATAAAAGGTCCAGGTTGCCTATTGTCGCCTTCATGTTTGGAGTTTTAGGATGCTTTTTGGCCCTATTGATGCAATTCTGGATGATGGGAGTAGATTGGCCCATGATCATTGGAGGTAAACCATATGCCGGATTACCCGGATTTATACCACCTACTTTTGAAGTAACAGTACTTTTAGCTGCTTTGGGAATGGTCGGTACATTTATGGTGGTCAGTGACTTCAAACCATATAAAAGAGTGCGTATTTATGATATTCGTAGCACTGATGATAAGCATGTTATGGCATTGGACCTGGCCTACAATACCAATCCGGTGGATGAGATCAAGCAAAATCTAATGAATGTAGGCGCGGTAGAAGTTTATAAAAAAGTATTTGATTAAAAAGATCTTAAAATGAGATTAAGACACTATATTGTTTCTATAATAATTTCCCTGAGTTTAGCTGGATTTCTTGCTTCCTGTGGCGCTGAAGGAGATAATCCCGGAACGGAATATGCACCAAATATGTATCATTCTGTACCTTATGATCCCTATAAGCAAGTTACTCAGGAAACAGCTGGCAACTGGTTAAATTCCAGGGCCGATAACCGGGGAGAATATTTTAATTCCAATCCGTTCAATCCTTTTGATATGAATATGAGAATGCCACCGGCTAATACTGTGAGAAGGACTGAAACAGGAATGTTACCATATCGGATTCCCAGAGACAGTTTACAATTAGCAGCCCGGGTAGTGGACAGTCCGCTGGATTCTACGGCTGCGGTACTAGAGCAAGGGCAGGCCTTATATAATGTATATTGCATGCCTTGTCACGGAGGATCAGGCCAGGGTGATGGAGCTGTGGGGCAGGTTTATTTAGGTGTTCCGGCATTTAATAAAGGAAGATATGTAACTTTGACTGAAGGGCATATTTTTCATGTGATCACCTATGGCCAGGGAAGGATGGGGGCGTATGGTTCACAGCTTGATATGGTTAAAAGATGGCAAATCGTTGAATACGTTCAGCAGTTACAACAAATGAATTAATTTTTAATTTATCCATAGTGCTAAAAAATCATGGTTGAAGAAAAATTTGAATTTACCAAGGATATAAAAAAATGGCTGGGTATCGTGGTGTTGGCAGGTGTTGTTTTAACTATTTTAGGGATTATATTTACAGCTGGAGCATCCCATGGAGAACATGGTGGGGCACATGAAGGTGGTCATGCATTTCACTGGTCTCAGCGATTGTGGGTCAATGTTTGGGTGAGTAATGTCTATTTCGCTGGCATTGCTTTGATTGGAGTATTCTTTGTGGCCATTCATTATGCCTCCCAGGCAGGCTGGTCAGCTGCTATCAAAAGGATTCCTGAATCGTTTGGGGCCTGGTTGCCTTTTGCCGGAATTGTGATGCTGGTGGTATTCATTATAGCCAATCATGATATATTTCACTGGACTCATGATAACCTTGATCCTATATTGTTAGGTAAAAAGCCTTACCTTAATTATGGGTTTTTTGTAGCCAGGTTGATCATCTATTTCGTACTATGGTATATGATGTATCGCTTGATCAGGAAAAAATCCCTGGAAGAGGATGTACATGGAGGCACCAAATACTGGCATAAATTAAGAACTTATTCCGCCATCTTTATTATCATTTTTGGTATCACTTCTTCTACTTCCTCCTGGGATTGGGTGATGTCGGCTGACCCTCATTGGTTTAGTACTATTTTTGGTTGGTATACTTTTGCTACCTGGTTTGTGGCCGGATTATCAGTGATGACCCTTATTATGGTATACTTAAAGGAAAGTGGATACCTGGGTGTAGTAAATGCCAATCACTACCATGATATGGGAAAATATATTTTTGCATTCAGTATTTTCTGGACTTATTTGTGGTTCAGCCAGTACATGCTTATATGGTATGCCAACATCCCGGAAGAATCTTTGCATTATTACGAAAGATTGCACAGTCCGGTTTATGGGACCCTGTTTTACGTAAATATTATAATAAACTTTTTCTTTCCATTTTTAGTTCTTATGACCAGAGATTCAAAACGTCACGGCATTTTCCTCAAAATTGTTGGTATAATGTTGATAATTGGACATTGGATCGATCTTTATTTATTTGTAGCTCCTACCGCCATCGGGGAAAATGGTGGAATAGGATTTATGGAAATTGGAGTGGCAATGATATTTGGAGCAGCATTTTTATATGTGGCTTTAAATAATCTGGCCAAGGCACCGTTAGTGGCCAAACATGATCCTATGATGGGAGAAAGTTTGCATTATCATGCCTGATATAATTAAAACATTATGATTATTGAAAACTTTTGATATAATCAAAACGTAATTTAACCTTAAAGTAAATTTTTAAAGAAACATGTTACAAGCATTTATTGTAATCGGAATTATTTTTATTCTGGCTATTCTGCTATTGCTGTTCAGAATTATCCGCCTGGTAAGTGTGGTAAAGGGAAAGCATAAGACTTCATCTGCAGAACAAATTACCTCCAGTAATAAAGTAAATGGATTATTACTGCTGTTATTTATGATTTTTGGTTTAGGTGCCTTTTTCTGGTACTCCACCAAAAATTTTGATGTTTATAACCTTCCTGTAGCTTCAGAGCATGGCATATTGACAGACCGTTTATTTTGGGTCACCATGGCCATTACCGGGTTTGTTTTCGTGCTGACCAATGTCTTATTATTTTACTTTTCCTATAAGTATCAATACAAGAAAGATCAAAAAGCCCTTTATTATCCTGACAATTCCAAGTTGGAAATCATTTGGACCATTGTACCGGCTATTGTTTTATCATTGCTGGTTTTTGCTGGTCTGAAAACCTGGAACCAGGTAATGGATCAGGCTCCTGATGATGCTGAGGTGGTGGAAATTCTGGGCTATCAATTTGCCTGGAATGTGAGGTATCCGGGCATGGATGATCGATTAGGCGATTATCATTACCAACTAATTGATGTAGAGAATACATTTGGTATAGATTTTACCGACCGTGCCTCTTTTGATGATTTTATTCCCCGGGAAATTCATTTACCCGTAGGAAAACCTGTTTTGTTTAAAATAAGAGCACGTGATGTTTTGCACAGTGTTTTTGCTCCTCATTTTCGATTAAAAATGGATGCAGTACCCGGAATGCCCACCAAGTTTTGGTTTATACCTAATAAAACAACAGATGAGATGAGGCAGGAATTGAATAATCCTGATTTTAATTATGAGATCGCCTGTACTGAGGTTTGTGGTAGAGGTCACTTCTCTATGAAGATCACTGTGGTGGTGGAAGAACCGGAAGCCTACGAACAATGGTATGCTGAACAGGAGTCCTGGTTATCCAAGCATCCTGATTACCTGGCCAAGGTACCTGAAAATCTTAAAGAGTTAGCCATGTCTAAAACCGGCATCAAGTATAGTCAGGATAATGAAAAGTTACAATCAGAAACCAGCGCAATTAAAAATTAATCAACCTTACAATAAAGAAAAAATATGTCAAGTACAGATTATGCTTTAACACCGGCCGGAACTCATGGAGACGATCATGCTCATGACCATGAACATGGCCAGAATTTTATTACAAAGTATATTTTCAGTACCGACCATAAAACCATAGCCAAACAATACCTGTTTACAGCTATTTTCTGGGCATTGATAGGAGGTTTAATGTCGGTGATATTCAGGTTGCAATTAGGTTTTCCCGATATGAATCTGGAATGGCTCAGGCCTTTTATGGGAAAATGGATCACCACTACCGGCAAGTTGGATCCGGAATTTTACCTGGCCCTGGTAACCATGCACGGAACTATTATGGTGTTTTTTGTTTTGACTGGTGGTTTGAGTGGAACATTTAGTAATTACTTGATTCCCTTGCAAATAGGCGCCAGAGATATGGCCTCAGGATTCCTGAACATGCTTTCCTACTGGTTTTTCTTTATAGCCAGTGTGATCATGTTTGCTTCACTTTTCCTTGAAACCGGTCCGGCCATGGGGGGATGGGTGATCTATCCTCCATTAAGTGCTTTACCCCAAGCGGTGTCAGGTTCTGGCATGGGTATGACCATGTGGCTGGTCGCTATGACCTTTTTCATCGCTTCTACTCTGATGGGAGGGATCAACTATATCTCTACAGTGATTAATTTAAGGACACAGGGCATGTCTTTTGCCAAATTACCGTTAACGATCTGGGCTTTCTTCCTTACTGCGGTAATCGGATTGCTTTCTTTCCCTGTATTATTTGCTGCCGCCTTATTACTGGTGTTTGACCGAAGTTTTGGTACCAGCTTTTACTTGTCAGATATTTATATAGCAGGAGAAGCTTTACCCAATGTGGGAGGTAGTCCTATTCTGTATCAGCATTTGTTTTGGTTCCTGGGACATCCTGAAGTTTATATCGTGCTACTTCCGGCTCTAGGTATCACTTCCGAAATTATAGCCACCAATTCCAGAAAACCCATCTTTGGCTACCGGGCAATGATCGGTTCCATGCTGGGCATTACCATATTGTCATTTGTGGTTTGGGCTCACCATATGTTTGTTTCAGGGCTTAATCCCTTCCTGGGATCGGTATTTATGTTATTGACATTGGTAATTGCCGTACCTTCCGCTGTAAAAGTATTTAATTACCTCACTACCTTATGGAGAGGAAATATCCGATTCACACCAGCCATGCTGTTTTCCATTGGATTGGTATCGTTTTTTATTTCCGGAGGGCTTACGGGCATCTTTCTGGGGAATTCTGCCCTTGATATACAGTTGCATGATACTTATTTTGTGGTGGCGCATTTTCACCTGGTGATGGGCAGCGCCTCATTTTTCGGTATGATGGCTGGAGTCTATCATTGGTTTCCCAAGATGTTTGGACGGATGATGAATGAAAAGTTGGGATTTGTGCACTTCTGGATATCATTTGTGGGCATCTATCTGGTATTTTTCCCCATGCATTATATTGGGATCTCTGGTTTCCCCCGAAGGTATTATTCATTTACCAATTTTGATGCATTCAGTATTATGGGTGACTTAAATTCCTTTATCAGTATTGCCGCTATCGTCACCATGGCTGCACAATTTATATTCCTGGTCAATTTCTTTTACAGTATGATCAAAGGAAGGGTAGCGCCTAAAAATCCCTGGAAATCCAATACCCTGGAATGGACAACTCCAATCAATCCCGGCCATGGCAATTGGCCTGGTGAGATTCCCAGGGTATATCGCTGGCCTTATGATTATTCAAAACCAGGAGCCCAGGATGATTTTATTCCGCAACATATTCCTTATTCAGAAACACCGGAATCTAACCTGCCTCATGAAAATGAAAAAATATCCCTGGAGCAGGAAGAAGATCAGCAGGATCTGGAAAAAGCGGGTAAATAATCATAATCGTTATTTGCAAGTTAATATTTAAATATGATTTCAACCAAATCTCAAAATATAGAAATACTCAGCCTGATAGGCTATAAGGTAAAGGATTATTTGGCTTTGTTGAAGATCAGACTGTCTTTTCTGGTGGTGTTTTCTTCTGCCTTTGGTTATATTCTGGGAAGCCAGGGCCATTTGAACTGGTTTAATTTTACTATGTTCAGCCTGGGTGGTTTTTTAATTTCAGGAGCATCTATTACACTCAATCAAATCTTTGAAAAGGATTATGACCGATTGATGAAAAGGACTCAAAACCGGCCCTTACCTACAGAACGGGTTAGTCCTAATGAAGCGTTTATATATGCCATTCTGCTGACTTTTGGAGGTGTTTTGCTGCTTTCAGTTTTTACAAACTGGCTTACAACCTTGATGGCTCTGGTATCCATGATTTTATATAGCTTTGTATATACCCCACTAAAGCGGGTAGGTCCCATAGCTGTATTTGTGGGCGCCATTCCCGGGGCCTTACCTCCATTATTGGGTTGGATAGCAGCTACCGGCACTGTTACTCCGGAAGCATTGATAATTTTTGGAATACAGTTTATTTGGCAATTTCCGCATTTTTGGGCTATTGCCTGGATTGCAGATGATGATTATAAAAAAGCCGGTTTTAAATTATTGCCTTCCGGAGGTAAAAAAGATCTGAACACTGCAATACAAATTATGGTTTATACATTGTTCCTGCTTCCATTAGGTCTTTTACCGGCTAAAATTGGCATGACAGGAATAAATTCTGCCATTATAGCCACTGTTTGTGGCGTTTTATTTTTGAGCCTGACCTTCACCCTGATGAAGGAAGGTAGTAAAAAGGCAGCCTTGAAGATAATGTATGGATCTTTTTTATATTTACCAATAGTACAAATATCTTATTTACTGGATAAAATCTAATTATGGCTCAGCAGATTAACCTTCTGGAAACCCCTAAATATCCGCTTTCAATGCATCCTAAAAAATTTGCATTGTGGCTTTTTATGGTTTCGGTTGTAATGATCTTCGCCTCACTTACCAGTGCCTATATTGTAAGACAGGCTGATGGTAACTGGCTGGAATTTCAATTGCCACCCATATTCTTTATTACTACCGGCATCATATTATTGAGCAGTATCAGTATGCATTGGGCTTATATTTCAGCCAGGAAAGATCAGCTTGACCAGGTGAAAATTGGCTTAGCTATCACCGGCATTATTGGTGTGGCTTTTTTGATTGGTCAAATCATGGGTTGGAGCAGATTGGTGCAAATGGATGTTTATTTTGTCGGAAATCCGGCCGGATCTTTTGTGTATGTATTATCCGGAGTGCATGGTTTGCATATAGTAAGTTCTATTGTATTTGTACTGGTGGTGCTATTGGCTACCTTCAGATATAAAGTACATTCCAAAAACATGATCAGGATAGAAATGTTGACGACATACTGGCATTTTTTAGGAGGTCTCTGGATTTATTTGTTTCTTTTTTTATGGTTAAATAATTAAACAAAATTTAAAAACAGCTTAAATTTTATGGCAACAACTACCCCGGCAGTTCAGGAAAGTAAAAGGAAATTAGGCTTGTGGGATGGCGGTCAGTCACCTCTCAAAGCCAGTTATGGAAAACTAATGATGTGGTTTTTCCTGCTTTCTGATGCCTTTACATTTTCTGCTTTGTTGATTTCCTATGGAATGATCCGATACAGCTTTCCTGCTTATCAAGGTCCGATTGAAAATTTCACCTTCTCTCAGGAATACTGGCCCATTCCTGAAATGGTTTTTACCGAAGTGCCTTTTATACATATACATGCTCCCCTGGTATTTGTGGGTATTATGACTTTTATTTTGATCATGAGTAGTGTGACTATGGTATTGGCAGTGGAGGCTGGTCAGCGGAATGATCATAAAAATGTAGAGAAGTGGTTGCTTTGGACCCTGATTGGTGGTATTACATTCTTAGGATGTCAGGCCTGGGAATGGAGTCATTTTATCCATGGCACTGAAGCCGGTGGAATGCTTACTGATGGTTCAATATTCCATGGGGCCAATTTGACAGTCAATCAATACGGCCCGCCTTTATTTGCTGGATTTTTCTTTTTCATCACCGGGTTTCACGGCACTCACGTTTTATCCGGGGTTGTATTGAATTTCATTGTTTTCTACAATACTGCGGTAGGTAAATATAAAAGGTTAGGTCATTACGAAATGGTAGAAAAGGTAGGTTTATACTGGCACTTTGTGGACCTGGTATGGGTATTTGTGTTTACATTCTTTTATTTGGTTTAAGCAAAAAGTTATTAATTATGACATCATCAGTTTCAGAACAGGAGGTTAATCAGGATCACGCTTCTAAATCTCATAAGCACATTATCTGGAGAACATTCTGGATCTTGTTAATTGTTACTGCTTTAGAATTTGTGGTGGCTTTTACCATACCTCATGAATGGGCTACTTTAAGGATTGCCATTTTTGTGGCCATGACTATTGTAAAAGCTTTTTACATTGTTTCGGAATTTATGCACCTGAAGTATGAAGTAAAGGTACTGATCTGGTCCATCATGATCCCTTTGATATTTGTAGTTTGGTTAATCATTGCCTTACTGGTTGAAGGAGGGTCTATCATCGAATTACGTTAGTTTTTGGAAATAATCCATGAAAATAAATTTCAGGACCGGCATCCTGCTGATCATGTTATTAGCGGTTCCGGTTTTTTTATATATATTTCTGCAGCTGTATGGCAGCAATAATTATGAGATTCCGGTATATTATTCATCCGGTATTTCAGATAGTCTGGTAAATTGTCCTGATGATTCCGGCCAGCACAGGATCGCTTCACTAAATTTTATAGCCACTTCCGGTCAGGAGTTGAATACTAAAAATTTGCTATCAAACCGGATAACGGTTTTTAGTTTTTTGCCGGGAGACTGCGGACAACCATGCCAGGTAAAATTTAACCAGCTTTCCAGGGTTTTATCTGCCTTTGACCAGCCTGATCCGGTACAGGTTGTTTCATTTGTACCTCATGATATTGACTCTACTGCATTTGATCAGTTGCAAGCCCTTTATGATCCCGGTGATTGGTATTTCGGCCAGGCCAATTTAACTGATCTGCAACAATTTGCTTACTGTGATCTCGTTTTACCTCTGGATAAAATCACCGAAGTATATTTCATGGATACTTTTGTGCTGGTAGATCAGCAGCATCGAATCCGGGGATATTATGAGGGTACTAACAGGGAAGATATTGACCGTTTGATCCTGGAAATTCGTATTTTATTATATCAGGAAAATATTAACACCTAATATGGCAAGAGCAATTTCAGATAAAAGATATTATTATTTAATTACCATTGTGTCCATAGTCATACCCCTGGTAGTGGCTTTGCTTATTTTCAATCCCGCCAAAATTTCCTTTCAGGGAGATTGGATTTACCTGTTGCCGCACCTTAACGGGACCTTAAATACTGTAACCTCTGTATTACTTCTATCAGGATTTTATTTTATCCGTAAGGGTGATCAGGAGAAGCATAAAACCATGATGACTTTTGGGTTTTTGCTGGGAACGATTTTCCTTGTCTCCTACGTGATCTATCATTCTTCTGCTCCTTCCACCAAATTTGGAGATTTGGACGGAGATGGTATGTTAAGTGCGACAGAATCAGCCGAATTAGGATCTATGAGAATCATCTATCTGGCAATCCTGCTGAGTCATATTTTACTGGCTATTGTGGTGGTACCTTTTGTGTTACTGGCTATGTTTCATGCCTTACGCAAAGATTTCAAACGCCATAAAAAGATTGTGAAATATGCTTTTCCAATCTGGCTTTATGTTTCAGTAACCGGTGTACTGGTGTACCTGATGATCAGGCCATATTATTAAAAAGAACTAAACCAAAAGGGTAAAATGGCTGTTTAAAGTTATTAAAGATAGGATGGAATGTTTGAAAAAAAACTAAATAGAATATTTTTTGTCACACTTGGGTTGATTCTGGTGTCAACTTATCAGTTGTGGGCTCAGTGTGCCATGTGCAGAGCCACTGTAGAAAACAATGTCAGCAATGGAGATGATCTTGGTATTGCATCAAGTTTGAATTTTGGTATTCTTTATTTATTTTTCACACCCTATATTGTAATAGCTGTTATTGGCTATTTTTGGTACAAAAGCAGTAAATCAAATGCAAAAAAGATCTCAATTAAACGCCGTTTTACAAGCTAAATGCCCAAGATGCAGAGAAGGAGATATGTTTCAGTATCCTGTATCTAACATTGCCAGGTTTGATAAGATGAATAAGGAATGTCCTCATTGCGGCCTGCGATTTGAAATTGAACCTGGATTTTTTTTTGGGGCCATGTATATTAGCTATGCCATTTCAGTAGCTGTTTTACTGACCTCTGCTTTTATCTTGTATTATTTCTTCGGAGATCCGGACCTGTGGATCTATGTAATTACCGTTCCAACCGTAGTAGTCATATTATTGCCTTTTATTTTCAGGTTTTCCCGGGTCTTGTTCCTGCATGTATTTGGGGGCATCTCCTACAATGAAAAATACCAGCATCAGCACTAATCTGGTATAAATTTTGTTCTTAAGATGATTTATTGGTTAACTTTAAGTCATTATAAATCAAATAGAACAATTAAACGCCATTACCTCATAGTCTTTTCTCTGCTTACCTTAGTATTTGCGATCATGCTAAGGTCTTTTTTTGATGATGGTTTTCAGAATCAGGAGGTATATATTGAAAATATCCGGGAAGAGATCAATGATGAACTGCAATTGGTTGACCAGGAAGCCGAAAAGGTAATTTCACAAATAAATGATTTGGCCAGCCTGAATTTTTCAACCATTGATATAAAGACCCAATACCCCTTCTACCTGTTTAAAAATGAGCGAATGCTTTTCTGGTCCAGTAACTTGTTTGTGCCTAACTACATGACACTGGAGGGGGAATTTGAAGTAAGGTACCTTAATCTGCCCCAGGGAAAATACCTGGCCAGGAAATATCCGTTAGCCCATAAAGAGGATACGCTGGAACTGTATTTTTTTATTCCGCTTTATGTGAATTATGCCATCAATAATAAGTATGTGGAATCAGGATACAACGAAAATATTTTTTCCAGTTCTGCTGTTTCTGTCATACAGGATAAAGAACAGGATGGGTTTAGAATAGATATTCCTGAAGACAATTATTTATTTACTGTTTCATTTAATGAGAACTACCGGATTAAATTCAATCCTTTTCAATTGCTGATCCTGCTTTTAATCAGTATTTCAATCATTTTGGCGCTGGTATATATTAAAAGATGGATTGATCACCTATTAAGAAATGATAAAGCAGGTAAAGGATTGGTAGTGCTGATGGTGGGATTACTATTGATACGAGCCCTTATGTTGTTGCTGGGATTTCCCTACAGCATCATGGAATTCACCTTGTTTAACTCCATGTATTACGCTTCTTCCCTGTTGAACCCTTCCCTGGGTGACCTGTTCTTAAACCTGATCGTTTTTCTGATTATTATCGGTTATATTTTCAGGTATTTTTACAGGTTAGACATATACCGCAGGATTATACGGACAGGTGAAAATAAACGGGCAATCATCTCCATATTCCTGGCTTTTGTAGTTTACCTTCTGCTGTATTTCAATTTTGCCCTGATTAAAGCTATCAATTATCATTCCCAATGGACCCTGGATATCAATTTCAGCATCAATTTCGATTTTTTAAAGGTTGTTAGCCTGCTGATCATGTATCTTAGTGGTCTGATCTATTTTTTGGGAGCTCATATTTCTTACAAGTTATTTTTAAAGATTAATAAAAAATCTACTTTTTATTTACTATTTGATTTCATAATAGGCACTTTATTATTTATTACGGTAGCCTTGATATTCGATTGGAATTTCCTGGTCGTGGTCATTGCCAATTTTGTTTATTTCCTGATCATCTACCTGATGGACCTGCCTTCATTTATTACCCGAATAAGGTATAAGACTTTCTTCTATTACTTTTTAGGGGCTATTACCATAGCCATTGTGGGTGCCTATGCCATTTACAACTTCGAACAGGGTAAAAATGACCGTAAACGACTCAGGCTGGCTGATCAATTGTTGATAGAGCATGATTATCATGGCGAATACCTTTTATTTGAAGCTATTGAAAAGATCAAAAATGATGTTTTTATCAAATCCCGAATGCTGAATTACTGGGGGCTTTCTGCAAATATTGTAGAACAAAAGATCAGAAGGGTTTATCTTTCCAATTACTTTGATAAGTATGATATCAATATTTTATTGTTTAGCTCCAATGGTGAACCACTGGGAGTAAGTAATTCGGAGATAAATTATTATGACATTAAGGAAAGATACCAAAAGTATAAAACAGATTATGAAAACATTTATTTTGTAAACCAGATGGGAGCCCGTTCTCCCAAACGATACCTGTCTTTTATAGAAATAGAACGCTATGGCTATGTCATAGGGCATATACTGATTGATCTGAATCTGAAGAGAATTATACCCAATAGTGTATATCCTGAATTGCTGGTAGATCAGAGCTATATTCAACCCTACTTCAACAACAATGAATACAGGGACTTTAGTTATGCTATTCTATCCGAGGGGGAAGTAGTTTATAGCTCGGGGAAATTTAATTATGCCCGAAATTTCAATAAACGCTACCTGCTGAACAATGAATTATTTGAAAGAGGTATGAGGGATGATGGTTATATCCACCTGGCAAAAAGAGGTGCAGATGAAAATGTTATTCTGGTATCCTCTCCGGTTTATCCTTTTATTTACACAGTGTCGAATTTTTCTTTCTTATTTTTGCTCCTGATCTTCTTAACCCTGATTATTTTATTGTTTTATGCCATTTATTTAAGTTTTACCCGGGTAAAGTTAAATTACGCTACCAAAATTCAGCTCTATTCCAATTTTGCCTTTTTCCTGCCCTTATTGGTTGTGAGTATTACAACTTTAAGTCTGCTGATCTCCTCCTACAAAAGGGAAGTGGAGAATGACTATATCAACCGGGCGGAAAGCCTCAGCAATGAATTGGTGGAACCATTGTTTGATTATACCAGGAACCGTACCGGAAGAGAAGAATTGGCCGGGCAATTGCTTCAATTGGCCAAATTTACCGATCTTGATATTAATTTATTCAGTATCAATGGTAAGTTAATTTCTTCTACCCAACCTATGATATACGATAATGGCATCTTGTCTGAGTATATCAATCCGGAAGCAATGGCTGAGATTGTGGAACAAAAGAATAAGAGTGTGGTCCTGGATGAATCGGTAGGAAGCCTGGACTATAAATCCTCATATGTCGGTGTGAAATATTATATTACCGGAGATTTGATCGGGATCTTAAGTATACCTTTTTTCGAATCTCAATTTCAGCTTGAACAACAGATTATTGACGTGTTCACCCGAATTATTAACATTTTTACCTTTATTTTCATCATTTTCCTTTTTATCTCCTATTTTGCTTCCAAATGGCTGACTTTTCCTTTAAGATTAATCACCCAGAAGATCCGTAAAACGACGCTTAGCCAATACAACGAACCCCTGACCTGGTATTCGGATGACGAGATTGGGATGATGGTGAAAGAATATAATAAAATGCTGGTAAACCTGGAAAACAGTAAGAAAGCCCTGGCTCGTTCAGAAAAAGAATCTGCCTGGCGTGATATGGCCAGACAGGTTGCCCATGAGATCAAGAATCCCCTCACCCCCATGAAGCTTACCTTGCAGCATTTGAAGCGTATGATCGAAGTAGATGGCAATGATAAAAAAAATATAGCAGAGAGACCTCTAAACACCCTCTTGCATCAAGTGGATACCCTGAGCGACATAGCTACTTCTTTTTCTGCTTTTGCCCAAATGCCTGTACCTGAGTCAGAAAAATTTGAAATTGTAGCAGTGTTAAGACGAACGGTCAATCTTTACCGAAATAGTGAACAGGGAAAACTGGAAACAGAGATCGAAGAAGCAGAAGCTTGGGTCATTGGTGATGAGCAATGGATGGGTCGTATATTCACCAACCTGATCATTAATGGGTTTCAGGCTGTTCCGGAAGACAAGGAAGCCAGGGTTTGGGTAAAATTGAAAACTGATCAGCAAAAAGTTACCATTGAGATCAGCGATAATGGTTCCGGAATTCCGGAAGATATCCGGGACAAGGTGTTCATACCTAACTTCAGTACCAAAACCGGGGGGTCAGGCATTGGGTTGGCGGTGGCTAAAAGAGGTATTGAACATGCCGGTGGCAAGATCTGGTTTGATACTGAAGAAAACCAGGGCACATCCTTTTACATTGAATTACCACTGGCCGGACAAACGGTTTCTTTTTAACCTGTTAACAGAAACCTCAATCAGCAATTTCTCTCAGATCTACTGGTACCACCCGCGACACCCCTTGTTCTACCATGGTAATGCCGTAAATGACATCTGTACTGGCCATTGTCCTTTTGTTGTGGGTCACTATAATAAACTGAGATTCACGGGAAAACTTTTTAATGATCTGATTGAATTTATCAATATTGGCATCATCCAGGGGCGCATCAACTTCATCGAAAATACAAAAAGGCGCCGGTTTGAGTAGATAGATGGCAAATAACAGGGAAGTGGCAGTCAGGGTCTTTTCACCTCCCGACAGCTGGTTGATACTTAAAGGCCTTTTTCCTTTGGGTTTGGCCATGATCTCTATGCTGGAATCCAGGGGATCTTCCGGGTTCACCAGTTTCAAATCACAATCATCTTCATCGGTAAATAATGAGCGAAATACCCGGATAAAATTCTCCTTAATCTTGTTGAATGCTTCCAGAAAAGTTGCTTTGGCCACCAGGTCAATTTCTGAAATGGTTGATTGCAGCGATTCTTTGGCTTTGAGTAAATCATCTTTTTGGCTGATGATGAAATCATACCTTTCCTTGATCTCTTCATAGGCTTCCATGGCCATGGGGTTAACAGGCCCGATTTTGTCCAGTCTATCCCTGGCCTGGGTCACTTTCTCCTTGAGCTGTTCAGCTGAAAATTCCGTTTCTTCGATGCCCTCTTCCAATATTTGATCCAGGTCCAGATTAAACTCCACTGATAACCTTTCTCTGACTGAGCTAAATTGCAGCTTAATCTCATTGATCTTGTTTTGCAGTTCTATCAAAAGTACATCAATGGCTTCCCTGCTGCGGCTTATTTCCCGGTTAGCTTTTTCCAATTCATCAATTGTTCCCCTGGAAGCATAGTAATCTTTTTCAGCCTCATTTACTCCGGCCTCAATTCGCTCTTTTTCCCGGTACATTTCCACCAGTTCATCCTCATTGGTTTCATTTTTATCTAATAAAACCTTGATTTCCTGCTCATTTTTATGAAGCTCCGTCTGGTTTTTTTCAATTCTTTCCCGGCTATTTTCGAAAGTGGATTGTTTGTAGCCAATTTCCTGCTCAATACTGTTCACCTTATTTTGCTGCTGGTGGAACATGATATTTTCCTGATTGAAAGCGCTGGATTTGATTGTCAGCAATTCATTTTGGCTGTTAAAATCATCTGTGAGATTGTTGATCTTGGTGACAATTATTTCCAGTTCATCCTGTTCTTTTTCGGCCTGGGGCTTTTTATCCTGAATTTCATGGGTGAATTCCACAATTTTATCCTGAATATCCTCTTTTTTCAATGTATTGCTGTCCAGCATCCGTATAAATTGTTCCTGCCGGGTCTTGACCGAAATATATTCCTCATTGATCAAATTGATCTCTTTTTGTAAAGACTCTATCTGCTCTTTCCGGGTATTGGTTTTTAATTGACTAAGTTCCTGTTGTTTCTGATCCAGGTTTTCCTTTACATCATCGATACGGCTGTTCAGTGATTTTATTTCTTTTTGCAGTTTTTCCAGGTTTTTGGCCCTTCCAATCCTTTTTCCTTCAAAAAGCCCTACAGAACCTCCGGAAAGGCTGAACTTTTTCCGGATTATTTTTCCATTATGAGTAATGAAAGTTCCTTCATCTCCTGCAGGGATCTGCTGATGATCTTTTACAATATACACATTGTCCAGCAGGTAAGAAACCAGCTTTTTATATTTCTGATCGTATTCTACAATTTCTGTAGCTGGTAAAGCGTGGTCATAAATGCGGGCAGTTTGGGTATGAAAGTTTTCAAATTTTTCCAGGATGAAAAAATGCGCTTTTCCTTTGGAGGCATCACTAAGCAAATTCACCGCCTGATATGCCTGGGCCTCAGATTCAACAATGTAATAGTTCATAAAAGTCTCCAGGAAGTTTTCTACGGTTACCCTGTAGTCTTCCGGACAGGCTATAATATCTGACAGCAGCGGGGCATTTTTGTACCAACTAGATTGTTTACGCAGGAATTTGATCGCTTCAGGAAATCCTTCCAGGTTTTCTACCAGGGATTTGGTCAGGTTGTATTCATTCTGGCGGGCATCAAGTTTGCGGTTCAGGGAAACATGCTCCTCCCGGATCAATTCAATGGTTCGATTGGTAGCATCTATCCTTTGTTGATTTTCCTGTTCGGCCGATTTTAATTTTTCCAGGTTTTGGTTTTTCTGGCTCATGTCCTCCGATAGGATCCTGATCTTGGTTTCAAATTCAGCCAGGCTGGCCGATTGCTCTGTAGTATCTGTGGAAGCTTTTTCCAACTCCTGCTTCAGGGCAGAAAGCTGAATTTCCTTGATTTCAACATCTTTATTAAGTCTGTATACACTCTCCTGCTTATTCCGGTGGATTTTATTGAGTGTACTTAATTCTTCCTGGATGGCAGTGGTGCGGATCTTTTGCTCTTCATAGGCTTCCTTTAATTGAACCAGTTTGGCTTCCATCTCCTGCAAGATCTTTTCGGCTGAATTTTTTTCCTGGTTTAGGCTTTGTAAACTAAAGGATGCCCGTTCATTACTTTTTTTATCTTGTTCTAATTGTTCTTTCAGGGATTCACTTTTATCATTAAGATATTTAAGCCTTTCATTTTTGATTTTTTTTTCGCTTTCGTACTGTCTTATTTTTCCCACATGCTCATTGAGCGCCTTCTGACGGGAAGATAATGTTCTTTCCAGTTTTAATAAGTTGGTTTTGGCATTTTCTATTTCCGCATCCTTTTCCTTGATCTGACGGGCTATGCTTAGCTTTTTGTCATTCTCTGTTTCAATTTGTTGTTTGACCCTGGTAAACTCCTCCTGATGTTTCTGTACGGTCTTTTGAGCCAACTGAAGACTTAATTCCTTATATTCCTCCTTGGTTTTAAAATATTTTTTGGCTTGCCTGGCTTGTCTTTCCAGGGATTTCATGTTTTTTTCTATTTCAAAAAGCAGGTCTTCCACTCTTTCCAGATCCGCATCTGTATCCTCTAATTTTTTTATGGTTTCTTTTTTCCGGATCTTGAATTTAGAAATGCCAGCAGCTTCTTCAAAAAGGGATCTGCGGGAATTATCCTTGTCATTAAGCAGGTCATCTACCATTTTCAGCTCAATGATGGCGTAGCTGTTGGATGCTATACCCGTGTCCAGGAAAAGATTGGTGATGTCTTTTAAGCGGCAGGGAACACCATTGAGCAAATACTCACTATCGCCGGATCTGTAATATTTCCTGGTGATGGTCACTTCTGAATATTCGGTGGGTAACAGGTTTTTGGTGTTGGCAAAAGTTAAGGATACTTCGGCCAGTTGAGTTGCCTTACGGGTTTTGGTGCCATTGAAGATCACATTTTCCATCTTATCTGATCGCAGCATCCTGGTTTTCTGTTCACCCAGCACCCATCGAATGGCATCTACCACGTTGGATTTACCACAACCATTAGGTCCCACAATTCCCGTAATTCCTTCGTCAAAATTAATGGTTATCTTATCACCAAAGCTTTTAAACCCTTTAATCTCTAATTTATTTAATAACATGCTGGATTAATTTTCAGAAAGGTTTTGAAGGTAGCAAATTTAAAATTATTTTCTTTAAATTTGCTCATATGGATGATTATTCACTGATTATTTACATCATATTAGGCCTGATATATCTGGTAGGGCAGTTTTTTAAATCTAAAAAAGATGCCGCTACCAGAAGGCCTGAAGAGGAAGTAGAAAGGCATGATGAATTTGAACAGGAGGCTGAAGCCGGACCCCGCCAACCCAAGAAAAGGCCTTCTACCTTTGAAGATCTGTTAAGAGAATTCGGTGCACCGGTAGAGCCGGAAGATCCGGAATCGTTCTCACCCGCCCCTGAAAAAGCAAAACCCAAACCTTTTGAAAGGGAAGATTATGACGATGAGGTTAAAGACATTTATGAACAGGCTGTTGAAACCGGTAAAAAACTGAAGACCCTGGATGAACAGGTGAAAATTGAAGACACTGCTTCCAGACTCAAAGAAGTAGAACAGGTGACAAAGAAGAAGGCAGCTGCCACCAGTAAGTATGCTAAATTACTGAGAAACCGGAATAACCTGAAACAAGCCATCATCATGAAAGAGATCCTGGACCGAAAGCATTTTTAAGCGTCTGCTTCATTTTCATTCATTCCAATGGCATTAAACATCTGTTCCAGCCTTCCTGTTTGATTTATAGTAATAATTGTGAATTAAACCAAGGAGGAAATATGCGTGGAAAATTAGAAAAAAGCGGAAATTACGAATTATTTCAAACTACCAAAGGAAGTCAGATATTAAATTTAAATGATAAATATTTCTATGCTGTGGTAGAAGGACAGCGGGGAGACATCCTGGTAGGATCTGATGAAGACCATCAAAAACAGAAAACATTGAAAAAAGGCACATTTTATATGGCCAACTTTGATGATGATCCTGAATTTACAGATCTGCCTCATTTGTTTTTACAGGAAGGAAGCAAATTCAGGGAATGGATTTTACCTAATGATTATCCTACCAAAGATGACTACCAAAAAAAGCTGGTAAAAACCAATGACCTGGTAAGTCGGTCCAAAGTGGAAAAACATGTTAAGGGGGATGGGAATGTAGGTTCCGAAAAACAGTACCAGGGGAAGCCTGAAAGATTACGTACCAAATCCAAAAAAGAACTTTATAAAATGGCTCAGGATCAGCAAATTGAAGGGATGTCTAAAATGAATAAGGAAGAGTTGGTGCAAAAGCTGGCGGATTGATGATTAATGAAGTTGTTAAAGGGTCGATAAGAATGATTTCTTGTGCTCATTGTCAATAAGTTAAGCTTTCTTCCATTAATAGGAAATTCTACCTTTCTTACCTTTCTTCAATTTTTTGTCAGTTAGCTGGCTGACGGGCCATATTTTTTGTCTTTATCCAAAAAGTAGGCAAAAAGATGCCAGCTAATGGGACCAGTGCTGCTTTTGATTGTCTATTAATCCTAACTAGGTCCTCATTTATCCATAAAAATTATAGTTCAGACAAATTCAACAGCGGTCGGCAGTGTCGGCAGTCTGCCGTCCCAGTCGTCGGTCCTAGAATGTTTAAGTTTTACTTTTCCAAAATTGATTCACTCTTCCGGCTTAACATCAGGCTGTTCCAGGTTGCGCGTGGCTGGTCCTATCATTATTTCTCCATAGCTCGTAAACCTGCTGCCATGGCAGGGGCAATCCCAGGTGTGCTCCATATGGTTCCAGTCTACCAGGCAGCCAAGGTGAGGGCAAATGGCTGAATTAGTATGCAACTTGCCCTGCTTATCACGATAAATAGCATATTTATTTCCCTTTACTTCTACTAAAGCGCCGCTTTGAGGCTGGATCCTGGAAAGGTCTTCCGATTTAAATCGATCCATTACAAATCTTTTGGCCACATCCAGGTTTTCCTTTAGATAACTCGGCGCTGCTGATAGGGGAGGTATCCGTTTAGAGTCGTAGGTTTTTTGCCATGGGTTTGGATTCCCTGTGATGCTGTCTGATAATATCAAACCGGCTATGGTGCCGTAGACCAATCCATCACCGGAATACCCGGTGGCCATCAGGGTCTTTCCTCCAGGACTTTCTCCAATATAAGGCAGACCGTCAGCCGGTTCATAATATTGGGATGACCAGCGGTAGTCAATCTGTTTCACTTGGTAACGCTCATTCAAATAAGTTTCCAGTTTTTGGTAATAATCAATGTCCGGATCATGCCCGGTTTTATGATCTGCACCCCCTAAAACCAACCATTTTTGCTGGTCCTGCTGATAGAGCCGGGTATAATGATAAGGGTCCATATTGTCCCAGTATAATCCATCGGGAGGATAATTCTCCAATTGGGCTGTTATCATATAGCTTCGGTATGGTGCAGCAGTGGTTTGATGTATATTAATGAACAAAGGAATATGGGTAGCTAAAACGATATGTTTGGCTGTGACTGATCCTTCAGCTGTATATAATTGCTTTTTCTTGTGATCAAAATGAACCACCCGGCTGTTTTCGAATATCTGGCAATCATTTTCAATCACTGATGCCAACCCCATCAGGTATTTTTGAGAATTGAACTGCGCTTGGGCAGGAAATACAAGGGCTTTATGAACGGGAAAGGGTAAAGGCATCGAATCAGTCAAAGAAACTGCCAGACCTGCTTTTTGGGCATATTCAAATTCCTGTTCGATAGCTGATATATTTGATGACTTTTCTGCATATAAATATCCATCCACCCGTTTCCAATCGCAGTCGAAAGCATGTTGCTGATGGACAGTTTCTATCCAGTCTATGGCTGCCTGGCGTGAAGAAGCCACAGTTTTAGCTTTTTCCTCCCCATGTTTGTTGAATATTTGTTGGTAGGAAAAATCGACCTGCGTATTGAGGTGATTGGAAGAGTGACCGGTAGTTCCGGCCCCCAAATGCAGTGCTTCCAGTACTACCACTTTCATGCCTTTATCCTTCAATTGATAAGCCGTGGTCAATCCGGTGATACCACCACCTACTATACAGACATCAGCTTCAATATGTTGCTGTAATTTGGAATAATTTTTGGGCAAAGCCTTTGATTTCCAGAGGGATTGATGCATAGTTTAAAAAGTTTAAGTTACGAGAAAATAACCGGTCAGATAAAGAAAAGTTAACGAATTTCATATTACTAAAGTTTTACAGAAAACTTGTCAAACAGAGGATTTTGAAGGGTCCATACCAGCTTAGCTTGAACCATCTGTTAAAAGAACAGTTACAAGTTTAGCTACAACTTCAGCTTATTTTTTTGATTCATAAATTTTTTAAGGCACTGATCTATGAAATACTGGTTTAAAAATGCAATTATCTATTCTCTTGATGTAGAATCCTTTAAAGATGATAGTGGTGACGGAATTGGGGATTTCAAAGGCTTAAAGGAGCGACTGGAGTATTTATCCGGCCTGGGAGTAAATACTATCTGGCTATTGCCCATCTTTTCTACCCCCAACAGGGACAATGGGTATGATGTATCAGATTATTATACCATTGACCAGCGATTGGGCGATATGTCTTCTCTGGTGGAGTTCATTGATATGGCTGAAGATCATAACTTGCGAATCATCATTGATTTCCCCATTAATCATACCAGTGATCAACATCCCTGGTTTCAGGAGGCTATTAATAATCCTGATTCAAAATACCGGGATTACTATATATGGAAAAAAGAAAAGCCGGAGAATCCTGATGAAAAGCTGATATTTAAGGGGCAACAGGAAAGCAACTGGGGCCATGATAAAATAACTGATTCTTATTATTATCATTCCTTTTACCATTTTCAGCCTGATTTAAATTTTAGTAATCCTAATGTACGTAAAGAAGTCCGAAATATCATGCATTTCTGGCTGCGGTTAGGGATTTCAGGATTTCGGATAGATGCTACTCCCCATATTGTCAGGGATAAGGGAGGAATAGTATTTGAAAATCCCCAAAAGATCCTCCGGATTCTCAGGCAAAATGTAGATGAGATCAGAAATGATGCTGTATTGCTGGGTGAAAGCGATGTCGCGCCTGATGAATATAAATTTTTCTTTGGCAATGGTACCCAGTTCCATATGTTGCTGAATTTTTATATGGCCAATTATATGTTTCTGTCTTTTGCCAAACAGGACAAAAAACCCATACAATATGGACTGAATCAACTCCCTGTGCCTAATATGTTTGAACAATACGCAAATTTCATGCGTAACCATGATGAACTGGACCTGGAAAGGTTGAACCAGGATGAACTGGACCTGGTGCTGGATAAATTTGCTCCGGAAGAAAACATGCGCATTTTTGGCAGGGGTATACGAAGAAGGTTGAGTCCTCTACTCAATGACAGGAAATTGGAGGAATTGGCTTACAGTGTTCTTTTTTCCCTGCCCGGCACACCGGTCATACGCTATGGTGATGAAATTGGTATGGGTGATGACCTGAATCTGAAAGGCCGGAAAAGTGTGCGCACAGTGATGCAGTGGGCCGACCGGAAAAATGCCGGTTTTTCTGATGCCCCGGAGGATCAACTGGTAAAACCTGTGATTAAAGACGGTAAATATGGTTATTCACAGGTTAATGTAGAAGATCAGCAAAGAGATCCAGAAAGTCTGCTCAACTGGATGGAGAAGCTGATCAGGATCAGGACCAAATGCATTGAGTTTGGCCGGGGCAACTACAATTTCATAGAAACAGGCTCAGATCAGGTGATGGCCCATTCCAGCAAAATGGATTTTGAAATATCTATTGTGTTACATAATTTTAGCGATCAAAACCAATCAGTTCAGTTAGATTTAGATAATTTAGGGATTAGTGAGCTATATGAAGTGTTCAGTGATACCCTTTATGAAAAACATCAGAAAAATAAGCCAATAAAACTGAACGGCTTAGGTTACCGTTGGTTCAAAGGAAAACTAAGTAATAGATGTGAATATGAATAAAATCCACAGCCAAATAAAATGGTGGCAAAAGGATGTAATTTACCAGATTTATCCCCGGTCATTTAAAGATACCAATGCAGATGGTGTGGGCGACCTGAAAGGAATTATGGAAAAGCTGGATTACCTGAAATGGTTGGGAGTGGATGCCGTATGGATATCTCCCTTTTATCCTTCTCCCATGGCTGATTTCGGTTATGATATTTCAGATTATCAGGATATTCATCCTCTATTTGGTACCATGGCAGATTTTGATCAATTGATCAGCCGTATTCATCAAAAAGAAATGAAACTGATCCTGGACCTGGTACCCAACCATACTTCTGATCAGCATCCCTGGTTTCAGGAATCAAGAACTTCCCGCCAAAATCCGAAGAGAAACTGGTACATCTGGAGGGATCCTAAACCCAATGGAGACCCACCTAATAACTGGCTCAGTAATTTTGGCGGCCCTGCCTGGACCTATGATGAAACTACCGGACAATATTATTACCATGCATTCCTGACCCATCAGCCAGACCTGAACTGGCGTAATCCCGAGGTAAAAAAAGCCATGTTTGAAATGATGCGTTTCTGGCTGGATAAAGGAGTGGACGGATTTCGGGTGGATGTGATCTGGCATATGCTGAAAGATGAGCTTTACCGGGATAATCCCGTAAATCCCGACTATCATCCCAGAGAACGAGAATATCACCAATTATTGGCAGTTTATTCCACTGACCAGCCTGATATTCATGATCTTATTACTGAAATGCGACAGGTTACAGATGAATATCCGGACCGGTTGCTGATCGGAGAAATTTATTTACCACTGGACAAACTGGTGAATTATTATGGCCAGTCTGGCCAGGGAGTGCATTTGCCTTTTAACTTTCAACTGGTGCAGATTGAATGGGAAGTGGCCCGACTGTATGCCCTGATCAATGAATATGAAGGGTTGATCCCGCCCAATGGATGGCCTAATTGGGTATTAAGCAACCATGACAATCCCAGGATATTGACCCGGGTAGGAGAGGCCCAGGCTCGCTTAGCCGCAGTATTGCTTTTGACATTAAGGGGAACTCCTACTATTTATTATGGTGATGAATTGGGCATCCTCGATGTGGAAATACCTCAGGAAAAGGTTCAGGATCCTCAGGGAATCAACCTGCCTGGACATAGCAGAGACCCTCAAAGAACTCCTATGCAATGGCATGGTGGTAAAAATGCCGGCTTTTCCGAAAATGATCCCTGGCTGCCATTAACACCAGATTATCAGCAGAAAAATGTAGAATCCGAAAAAGAAGATCACCATTCTATGCTTTGGCTGTATAAATCCTTACTGGAGCTTCGGAAACAAGAAAAAGCCTTGATGCTGGGAGATTACATCCCATTGGGTCTGCAGGATAATATGATGATTTATAAGCGGTCATTGCAGGCCGATGAAGAAATACTGGTGCTGATCAACTTTGGCAAGCAAAATAGCATTTACTCAGGTCCTGAAAAAGGAGAGGTTATTTTAAATAGTTGGTTTGAACAGGGTGAAAAGTCATTTCGGGGAGAAATTGAATTACCCGGTGAGCAGGCAGTGTTGATTAAATTACGATCAGACAATCATTAAGGGCTGAAAAACAGCCCTAAATGAGTTAAGTCCATTCTTAAGGTGCTGGGTTAGGGATCTGTTTGTGTATAGCCTCAATCTTATCCAATACTTTTGAATCAAGCTTTATCTTGATACTGTTGATATTTTCCCGAAGCTGTTCTATGGAGGTTGCTCCAATAATGTTACTGGTCAGGAATGGGCGGCTATTGACAAATGCCAGAGCCAACTGTGCCGGGGAAAGCCCAGACTCTTTAGCCAGGTTTACGTAAGCCAGTGCTGCCCTGCGGGTCAATTCGCTGTTGTACCTTTCAAAATTAGGAAAAAGGTTAAGACGAGCCTTTTCCTGAGGCTTACCTGTGAAATATTTGCCAGTCAATACGCCAAAGGCCAGGGGAGAGTATGCTAACAATCCTGTTTTTTCCCGGATGGCGATTTCAGCCAATCCGACCTCAAAGGTGCGGTTTACCAGGCTGTAGGGATTTTGAATACTCACCATTTCCGGTAATCCTTCCCTGCGGGCAATTTCCAGAAAATGATATAATCCCCAGGGAGTTTCATTGGAAAGACCGATGTATCTGATTTTACCTGCTTTTATCTGATCCTGAAGGATTTGAAGTACTTCCTGGAAATTATCCAGCCAATCATCTTCAGGATCATGACTATAACCTAATTTACCAAAAAAGTTGGCTTTTCGCTCTGGCCAATGCAACTGGTACAGGTCTATATAATCAGTCTGCAGCCTTTGCAGACTTTGATCCAGAGCAGATTCAATTTGATCCCGGCTAAACCTGAGTGGATTACGAATATGGGCTAATCCGGCAGAAGGTCCGGTAACCTTACTGGCCAGTATGATCTTGTCCCGGTCTGCCCGCTGTTTTAACCAGGTGCCAATATAGGCCTCTGTACGTCCCTGTGTTTCGGGACGGCCCGGTACAGGATACATTTCAGCCGCATCAATAAAATTAATTCCCTGCTCCAGGGCATAGTTCAGTTGTTGGTGGGCTTCCTGCTCCGTATTTTGCTGACCCCAGGTCATGGTGCCCAGGCATATTTTACTTACTTTAAGTGGTGTTTTTCCAAGTTGTTGATAAATCATATGTCGAATAGCCTAATATTTATTCCAAAACAGCGAATTTAAGTATAATTTCAGGAATCAGGGTAATTATTGGACGAATTATTATAAATATTACCAGTATTGCCCAGTTTCATTAACATTTAATCCTTGTTTTTTTATTTTTTTTTGCTAACTTTATAACAACAGATCATCATTAACATTTTTTAAAAATGGATGCTATTCATAAAACCATTCAAATCAGCCTCTCAGGAACACAGGCATTTAAAAAATTTGTCCATGATTTTAGCAAATGGTGGCCCAGGGAATATACCTGGTCTCAGGACGTTTTGCAGGATATCTTAATTAATCCAGGCAAAGATGGCCTCTGCACCGAAATAGGGCCTCATGGCTTCAGGTGTGACTGGGGTAGGATTACGGCATGGGAAGAAAATAAATTGATCGGGATGAAATGGCAAATTAGTCAAAAAAGAGAACCGGTTCCCAATCCCGATCAGGCCAGCAATGTTTTGATCACTTTTACTGAACAGGACACATCCGTCACGCTGCTGACTCTTGAGCATAGCCATTTCAATTTGCATGGTGAAGGCGCTGAAACTTATCAGGAAATGATGGATTCTGAATATGGCTGGGATTACATCCTGGAGAAATTCTTGAAGTTTTGCCAGCAAGAATAAATCAGGTTTATAAAATTGTGAACGTTTCGTTGGATTTTTAACCTGATTTTTATTAGATTCAATCATCAAATCAGTATAATAGAAATTGTCGAACCATCATGAAGTATTTATTATTTTTGACGCTTTTTCTGGCCTTGCTCCAGTGTCAACCGGAATCGCCTGATCAAACCATTGTTTCAGGAAAAATAAAAGGACTGGAACAGGATAGTCTTAACATCAGCTATTTTAAACATCATTATCTGGAAGGACCTGAAAAGATATGGGTTCAACTTGATTCTGCCGGTAGTTTTTCCACTGCTTTGCCGGTTGATGGCTTGAAGTCATTCCAGATAATGCTGAATTCCCGCCAAAGGGTTAGTTTTTGGCTGAAACCGGAATGGCAATTGGAAATTGAGATGTTGATCAATGAGCAGGGAGAAATTGATTCACTCACTTTTTCGGGAGATGGTGCAATGGAAAATGATACTTATCAACATTTGGAAGAAATGAAATTTGCCGCATTTAATCATATACAAAAGGATGCACCGGCTTTTAATCATGCCCTTGATTCCCTTGAAACGGTCATGATAGGCTATCTGGATGATTTAAAACTGGAAGAGCAAACAGATCCGGAGCTTTTAAATGTTTTGGAAGCTGAAATTAAGTACCATAAAATCTCCAGGTGGTTGGATTATTACACCAGGAATTATGTATACGGGGACAAGGAAAAAACTGATTTTGTCCTAGATCAAAATAAAGCTTACCTTTCTGGAATAGTGTTGTCCAATCCGGATCTATTGCATTCCAATTATTATAATTCTACCCTGGATGATTATTTTGAACAGTTAGACCAAACTTTGGTTGATTACGATTCCATCATGCAGGAGTATAAGGAAAACAGGAGTGAGTTGATCAAGACCTATTACCAGGTAAAGGTAAACAGTATCCTGGATCTGATAGACAGCCTGGTGATGGATCCAGCCATTAAAAGCAGGGCTTATTACAGTTTTTTCCTGCGCAATGCCAATCTTAATAGTTTGACCCCGTTTAAACAAAACTACGAAAATCGCTTTCTTTCCGCAGTTACTGATACTGACCAACAGGATTTTATGAATGAAAAATTAGCCCAATTGGAAACACTTATGCCGGGAAAACCCGCTCCACAATTTACATTTTCTGACATTGAAGGTAATTTGGTGAGCCTGGAAGACCTGAAAGGACAATATGTTTATATTGATGTATGGGCAACCTGGTGTGGACCATGTATCGCGGAAATACCCCAATTAAAAGCATTGGAAGAAGATTTTGGTCAACAAATTGCCTTTGTGAGCATCTCCATAGACCCTTCGGAGGAAAAGTGGAAAAATTATGTGGGGGAAAAGGAATTAGGTGGTATTCAATTATACAGTGAAGGAGCCTGGGATTCGGAGATCAATGAATTATTTATGATAAGGGGAATTCCCCGCTTTATCCTGATTGACCCTGAAGGAAACATTGTTAATGCAGATGCCAGCAGGCCTTCATCTCCGGATACACGAAAATTGTTTGAAAAATGGGTTGCTGAAATGGAGACTTAGCTTTTTGATGATAAGAATTTCAAGAATATTTTATCTAATCTAATTAGATGATATTAAGTTTTATTTGTTTGGCCTTTGAATCACTGGTAATCAATATATTATGAAAACGAACGTATTAACATTTTTAATACCACTAATCCTTACCTTCTCAGAGGCAGGGGCCCAAATGCTGGTTAATTCCCAGCCGGATTCCCTACAGGAAAGGGATAAATTTTATTATAATCATTTAAACAGGCCCAAGAAAGTTCATCTGGACAAAGGAATTTATTTTTTAATATTTGATGTATCTGTCAACAGCGATTCAGTGAAACTCTCTTTAAATAGAAAAAATCAACCTCCGGTTCTTTATCAAAGGAATAATGGTTATTTTACCATTATGTGTAACGAGCAATCCTATCCGGAATTTAGATTTGATTATCCAAACCGACAGGATGATATGAAATTATTGGCCAAACTTTATAAGATTCCCGAGAATATCATTGGCAGTGAATTGCCATCCACTTTTAAAATTACTGATATCTATGGAAATGAATTTACAAGAGCGTCCTTTAATGGTTACACCTCGATATTTTTCTCTTCATTATCATACTTCCGACACGACATATTTTCTTTAATTGATGAAATCAAAAGAAATTATTCATATGATTCGTTAAAATTAGTCTTCATCGATAAAGCCTTACCTGCAGACCTGCATAATTTTAAGGTGAAACAAGGATATGATGATATCATCTTCGTTTCAGACCACTTAGCCAAATTAAGACCATGGACAAGTAATTTGGTTAGAAGAAATCCTGGTGCCATTATATTTATTAGTGATGAAAAAACGGGTTTGCTATATAGGAATGTGTTAGATCTGAATTTCATAAAAGATGATCATGATTTAAAAACAGAAATAACTGAAGTATTGCAAAGCATCCTTTAACAGCTTATTTTACTTGCTTATTAATGGCCGCCGCAGGATATGAACTTACAGCAACATTTCAAATTCCAGTTCGTGTTTTATAGGTATGCCATCCATACCCTTTTCCGGGATTTCAGGTTTAAGTTCCCTGGCATTTTTCATAGAATCGGGATAAAAACCAACCCATTCAAACCCCCTTTTTTGAAAAAACCGGATAGCCGCATAATTGTCATTGGTAGTCACCAGCCCTACTCTCTTGCACTGGTTTTGGCGTGCTACTTTTATCACTTCGTTCAGTAGTCGGGTGCCCAGTCCCTTTCTTTCCAGGCTGCTGTTCAGAGACAGAATCTCACATTCGTCCTTCTGAATATGATAGGTGATCAATCCAATGATCTCATTGTAATGCTTGCAATAAAATCCAGGTTGCTGACTAATTTCATGTAGTTGCCCTCTGGATACAATCCGGGGAGATCCAAGGTTGTTGACCAGGAAATCACTAATTTCCTGTTGGTCTATATCCCGAATATCTACAATATTAAAGTCTACATTTTTTTCTTCTGCGAGTAACATCATCAATAGAAACTGTTGCTTATAGTGTAACGATTTTTAGACACAAAAGGATTTATTTCTTTTATTTTTCATTCATGGAACTTCTTTAAAGGAAATTGTATTTTTTGAAGAAAACGATAATCGCAATTCCACCGAACATATATTGCATGTTTGGGAATGAGTGTTTTTCTGTTATATGATTAGTTCTTAATATGAATAAAATAAGCAGAGCAATTAGTATCTGCCCGTTGAATACCGGTTTATCAGTCCCCTGCATCAGATAATTAAGATCCTTCATCAGGAATAAAAAAAACTTATTTGGTAAAAAAATGATAATTTGATTTGATTTTTCAAAGGTTTTTTATTAAATTAATAATTCGTTGCGAAAATTCGGGTTTTAAATTTTAAAGATATGGTACATACGAACGGTCAATCCACTATCTCAGAAGCTTTGTCTACTATAAATGCATATATAGAAGCGATTAATCAGCAGAATATTACTCAAATCATTACCTTACTAGCTGAAGATCATGTCTTTACTAATTCCCAGGATAAAAAGTTGATGGGAAAGGAAGTAGTAATACGTTCCTGGTTAAAGTATTTCGAATTATTTCCGGATTACCATATTGAAATAGAAAATGTGATCAATAATGGCGAAACAATAGGACTATTTGGTTATTCAAGTGGTACCTACAAAGGCTCTTCAGATCAATCGGATTTTTGGAAACTCCCCTCAGCCTGGAAGGTTGCAGTTAATGAAAACCTGATTACAGAATGGCAGGTTTATACAGATAATATGGTACCATTTGAGATCATCAGAAAAAACAATATGCAGCAGGCCAACGGCCGTTATTGATTTGACTTAATAGCTTTGTCCTGGATCGTTTCCACAAAAGTCCGGTTTTCCCGATCAATATATCCATTAGCTTGTTAATAGGATAGTTATATCACTGATTTTTTAATAAGACTTGGCTGACTAATTTTTTTATCATGAAGTATTTAGTGGAAAAGAAGTCCTGGACAGGATTGAATTACCTGTTATATAAACCTGATTTTGCCGATGAACAGATTCCGTTTTTATTGTACTTGCATGGAGCCGGTGAAAGAGGAAACGATCTGAATAAATTACTCACCTATGGACCTCCTAAAATCATTGAAGCTTCTGGAAGTTTTCCCATGTTGATGGTAGCGCCACAATGTCCTTCTTTCAGTTATTGGGACCCTGACCTGCTGATCGAATTGGTTAGAGAGACAGAAGAACAATATGAGGTGGACTGGCGAAGAATATATCTTTCCGGAGTGAGTATGGGAGGATATGCTACCTGGAAGTTGGCCCTTTTACATGCCAATGTTTTTGCTGCCATTGCACCTATTTGCGGAGGTGGCAACCCTGAGTTGGTTTATCGGATCAAGGATGTTCCCACCTGGGTGTTTCATGGAGCTGAAGATAAAATTGTACCTTTGCAGGAGTCCGCAATTATGGTTGATCGTTTGAGATTAATTGGAGGAAACGTAAAATTTACAGTGTACCCTGGAGTAGGACATGATTCATGGATACCAGCCTATGAAAAAGAGCCATTGTTTGATTGGTTATTGCAACAAAGAAGACCGGAGTAGCACTTCAGGTAAACTGCGTTATTCATAATGGCTCAGGTGATAAAGTCCGTTTTTCCATTAATAAAGATTTTTTTGAATTGTGTAATTCCTTTTTCGCTGCCTAAAACGATCAGAATACCCTGTTCCGTAATTTTAAGGTCCGCCCCAGGATCGAATAAGAAGCCCTGGTTCAGGTCTTTATAAGCCAGTACTGTCACACCGGTTTTCTGACGAATATCCAGTTCCCTGATGGTCTTGTTTTTATATTCTTCCTTCAAATCGTCAAAAGGGAATTCTTCCAGATCCAATTTTAATTCAGTTACTCCGTTGAGCATTTCCAGAAACTCAACCACATCAGGCTTGGTGACAATCTGGGCCATATGCATGCCACCCAGGGTTTCCGGTATGATCACCTTATCTGCCCCGGCCCGATACAATTTTTTGGCGGAAGACTCTTCGGATGCCCTGGCAATGATGGTTACCTGTGGGTTTAACCCGCGGGCAGTTAGAGTAATATATACATTGTCAGCATCTTTGGGTAGAGTGGTGATTACGTAACTGGCTTTATGGACCTGGGCCCGGGTCAGGATTTCGTCTGTAGTAGCATCGCCTGGAATAAAATTCTGAAGCACAGCTTCCGGATAAATATCTGGGATTTCCGGCTGTTTATCGATTACCACAAATCTCTTGTTGCTTCGGATCAGTTCCTCACAGGCTTTGGAGCCGTTCCTGCCCAATCCACATACAATTACATGTCCTTTAAGTTTGCTCAGTTCTCGGTCGGTCATATATTTTCTGAATATTTTTTTTAAATTTCCCTCAAATAAATAAGAAGTTAAAACAGAAATCACATAGGCAAAAATTACCAGGTTAATGATGATAAAAATAATGGTAAAGATCCTTCCAGCCGGGCTTAGGGGCATTACTTCAGTGAATCCCACCGTAGAGATGGTGATGACAGTCATGTAAAAAGCTTCCAGGAAGCCATACTTTTCAATCAACATATACCCGACGATGCCAAATACAATACTGATTAATCCAAAAGATACGGCTAAAAGCAATCTTCTGATACTTGTTTCCATGTTTTTTGCTTTTGCTGCCTGATTTTAGTTCATTTTTTGAAAATATACAACATTTTCTCAGGATGATGGTAGGGTTGTGTTTAAAAACGTTTTGGATATAATTTTACAGCAGTTAATGATGTTATTGGAAATGTTGATATAATTCCTGGAATAACATAAGTTGTTTTGGCTGACTGTATCTTATTGGACATTTTACCTTACTCCATCTTTTGTCCTGCTGGATGGGCCTGCATTTTTATGTCGGGCCAGCACTGCTTTTGATTTTCTAATAAAAATAGTCCCCATGTAATCATAAAAATCATAGTTCTCAGACAAATTCAACAGCGGTCGGCCCGTGTCCGGTGGGTGGTCAAAATGTAACGACAGTATTGGAAATGTCCTTATTTGGTAAATATATTAGCAATAATTATTGATCAAATCCACTATTCTTTGTATATTTACTAATAAAATTAGTTTATGTACCTCAACTGTCACAGTTTTTATAGCTTTAAATACGGTACTTTGCCAATAGAGCGATTAGTGGAAGAAGCTAAAAAAGTTGGCGTTGACCGGCTGGCGCTGACGGATATTAATACTACTTCAGGTATTTTTCCATTTGTGAAGGCTTGCCAGTCACAGCAAATTGATCCGGTAGCCGGCATTGAGTTTCGCCGGGAAGGCGTATGCGATTATATAGGTTTAGCCCGTAATAATGAAGGGTTTTACCAGTTGAACAAGCATCTGACCGCCCGGCTCAGAGACTCGAAGCATACTGTATGGCCTGACTTTCATCATGTGATGATTATATATCCCTGGGAAAGGCTTCAATTGCCGCTGGCCCTGAAAGATTATGAATGGATTGGAGTCCGGCCACACCAGGTAAACCGGCTGGTTCATTCACCCTGGCTGAAACACTTGTCCCGGATGGTCATCCTGCAGCCAGTCACCCTGCTGGATCGCTCACAGCATGGTTTGCACCGGGTGCTACGTGCAGTAGATAACAACCTGATAATAAGCAGGTTGCCTTCAGAGCTTCAGGCTTTTCCCAATGAACATTTTGTGCAGACCGATGTACTGTTAAAATGTTATCAGCATTTTCCCCGGATCAGGGAAAATACAGAAAGGTTACTTAGTGCCTGTAGTTTTGAGCACGATTTTGCCAATCAGCGGGAAAGAAAAAACAGGAAGTATGTATTTGGCTCTCGTTATGAAGATAAAGTAAAGCTGGAACAACTGGCCTGGGAGGGAATGAAGCGGCGCTATGGCCCGGATAATCAGGAGGCGAAACAACGCCTGCGTAAAGAACTGAAGATCATTGATGACCTAAATTTCAATGCTTATTTCCTGATCACTTTTGATATCGTACAGTATGCCCGCCGGCGCAATTTTTTCTATGTAGGGCGAGGCAGCGGAGCCAACAGCATTACCTCTTACTGCCTTCGGATTACGGATGTAGATCCTATCGAGCTGGACCTGTATTTTGAACGGTTTTTGAATATTTACCGCAGTTCACCCCCTGATTTCGATATGGATTTTTCCTGGAAAGACCGGGACGAAGTTTTGCGATATATCTTTGACAAGTATGGCCATGAGCATACTGTTTTATTGGCTAATTTTAATACTTTTAAGGGGCGGTCTATCATCCGGGAACTGGGAAAGGTGTTTGGTCTTCCCAAAAGTGAAATTGATCAGCTGGTAGCAGTCCGTGGCGGAGCACCTATGGATGAAGTCAGCCGGTTGATCTTCCGGTATGGCAACCAGATCCAGGATTTCCCAAAACATTTATCTATTCATGCCGGAGGCGTTTTGATTTCCGACCGGGAGATCTATCACTATACGGCTACAGAAATTCCCCCCAAAAATTTTCCTATCAGTCAGTTTGATATGTACATTGCTGAAGATATCCGGTTTGATAAATTCGATATCTTGAGCCAGCGGGGCTTGGGCCATATCCGTACGGCCACTGAACTAATTGAAAAGAACCGGGGCATCAGGGTGGATGTGGAGCCGGTAAATCAGTTCAAGAAAGATCCGGTGCTGAACCTGGCCCTGGCTAAGGGGGATACAGTTGGGTGTTTTTATATTGAGTCACCGGCCATGCGCCAGTTGCTGCTGAAGTTACATTGTGATACCTATCCTTTGCTGGTAGCTGCCAGTTCCATCATCCGGCCGGGAGTGGCCAGTTCCGGCATGATGCGGGAGTATATTAAAAATCATCATGAGCCCAAACAGGTCAAGTACCTTCATCCCAAGTTGGCCCATTTGCTGCAGGAAACCTATGGCATTATGGTGTATCAGGAGGATGTGATTAAAGTAGCCCATCATTTCGGCGGAATCGGTATGGCCGAGGCTGATGTGCTGCGCAAGGGAATGTCAGGCAAAGGCCGTTCTAAGAAAAAGATCATGGAAATCAGGGATGAATTTTTTCAGAACTGCATTCAGCGGGGATATCCTCATGATATTATCAAAGAGGTCTGGCGTCAGATCGAAAGTTTTGCCGGGTATTCATTTTCCAAAGCCCATTCCGCCAGTTTTGCCGTGGAAAGTTACCAAAGTCTGTTTTTGCGTTGTTATTATCCCCTGGAGTTTATGGTCGCGGTGATCAACAATTTTGGCGGATTCTACAGCACTGAGTTTTATGTACATGAAGCTAAAATGCTGGGGGGACAGATCCATGCCCCCTGTGTCAATCGCAGTGAATACTTCACTACACTTTATGGCCAGGATATTTACCTGGGATTTGTTCATTTGAAGGACCTGGAACAAAAGCTGGGTCAGCAGATTGAACTGGAGCGTGAAAGGAATGGATCCTTCCGCAATCTGGAAGATTTTTTGCGACGGATACCGGCTGGTATTGAACAGATCACCTTGTTGATCAGGATCGGAGCTTTCAGATTTACCGGGAAGACCAAAAAAGCGCTTTTGTGGCAAGCGGACAGCTTGCTGATCCATAAAAAGGTGCTGGTAGGGGAACAGTGGCTGTTTGATGATCTGGATCAGCAAATACATTTGCCCGCTTTACACCATCAGCCCCATGAGGATGCTTTCGACGAAATTGAACTGCTGGGATTTCCCTTGTGTGACCCTTTTGACCTGATCAACTTTAACACTTCCGGCAGCTGTTTTGCTGATGATTTGTTATCTCGGGTGGGCAAGGTGGTCCGAATGGTAGGTTACCTGATTACTTTGAAGGAAGTACGGACCATTAAAAAAGAACGAATGCATTTTGGCACTTTTATGGATGACCGGGGAAAGTTGTTTGATACCATTCATTTCCCTCCTTCGGCTCGCAAATATCCTTTTTTAGGGAAGGGCTTTTATCTGCTCAAAGGGAAAGTAGTAACTGATTTTGGGGTGCCATCCCTGGAGGTGGATTATATGGAAAAGCTACCTATGATAAAGGATCCCCGTTATTTTTAGTTTAGCAGTAAAACCTGTGTTTGATTGGCTGAAAGCTGCCAGGGCTTGGTGGCGTTGGCCTGGGTAAGGCAGGACTTACGACCAGGTTTTGATGGTAAGGTTTTGGTTTAAGAAACAGGCCCCATATTTTATTCAAACTACTGTGCAAAAATCCAGGCTGAGTGCAAAAGAACATTTTTTATGATTTTGCCGTATTCAAAAACATGAAGATTTTTAGCATGATGTTTCCCCTGGCTGCATTTTCTCTGGTGTTGGTTATTTTTGCCGATCCGGAATTAACGGAAAGTATTCAGAGAGGGGAAAAGATTTACAGTAACACCTGTAATACCTGCCATATGGCTGATGGAAAAGGAGTGCCGGGACTTTATCCTCCCCTGGCAGGATCAGATTATCTGCTACGGGACCCCGAAAATGCCATCAGGATCATTAAAGATGGATTAAGCGGGGCGGTAACTGTAAATGGGGAAACATATTATGGGGTAATGCCCATGCAGTTCTTATCTGATCAGGAAATAATGGATGTGATGAACTATGTCCTGAACAGTTGGGGCAACCAGGGGGGAAGCTTTTCCCTGGAGCAGGTACAGGAAATTCATTAAGCTTTTAGTAATTTTTCCGGTACATATGGTCCAGTGAATACCTGCCTGGCCCGGTGAATAGCAATAAAATATAAAAAGTAAGATACAGCACCGCCATTTCCTTTTTGGACCAGGGGTCAGGTCCATGCACAATGAAGGCAGCTACAGCCATATTAATAATCAGGGGAATAGCAGCCAGACGGGTATAGAGGCCGGCAGCCAGCAAAATAGAACATAAAAATTCAGCAAAAACCGTAAGTACATAAGATGCCTCACTGCCTAAGCCAATGGGATCAGCGAAGGAATTAAAGCGCTTTTCAAAATTGATCAGCTTTGGCCATCCATGGCCAATAATCATAAATATTCCTATGGCAATACGGCCGATCAGAATTCCTATATTTACTGAAGGATTCAGGTTTTTACGCATGCCATAAATCTATCATATTTTATGAAAACATAAAAATGTGTTTCCATTTCATAACCATTTTAGAAAAAAGTTAATTGAATAATTATTCAATTAACTTAAGTTTTAATGCTTAATTTGTAAAAAAACAAATATGCGTTGCCTATTGACAGGGTTTTTATTTTTTCTACTTCCCTTTCATATTCTGCAGGCTCAGAATGAAACCCGGCGGCATGCTTGGGTAGATCTTTATAACTACCATCAGTTAAATTCCAGATGGGTATATGAATGGGATGTGGGATTAAGGTTATTGACCAATGATGCTCACTGGTCCAGGTATAATCTGCGTAATTCCATCACCTACAAACTCAATAAATACTGGTCTTTTGGTCAGGGTCTTGACTTTCATGACTGGGATCAGAATTTTGCCACCCGGAGCTATGAATTACGTACCTACCAGACAATTAAATTTGCCGTATTCCTGTCCGAAAGCTTCAATTTGAGCAACCAATTTCGTTTTGAAGAAAGGTTTTTCCACTGGCAAAATACTTCTGATATGCAATACATGGGCCGATTGCGCTATGAACTTAGCACAAAAATAGTATTGAATAGATTGAAAAAAACGACCCGGTTGATGTACATACCTTTGTCTGAAGAAGTGATGATCAATGTTGGTGAGAATAGTTCCAGGTTTCCTCATATCAATCGTGTGAATGCTGGGTTGGGATATTTTCTTACTAAAAGTATCAGAGCAGAAATGTTGTTTGTGATGCAACATACCAAAAGAATCACGGAAGAGAAATTTTCTGCAACAGATCACCTGTATCGGTTAAAACTACGTTATAACTGGAATTGAAATCCTCAGGACCGACCAATGATTTTTGTTGATACATTATTTAAACCTACATATTTCTGAAGTATTTGAACGGTCTCTTCCAACACTTCTTCCAATCCTTTACCCCAATTGTAATCATTGAAAACCATAAAAAACCGGGTGGTGTCTAAGCTGATGGCAGTGCGTACATGGTCACTGGTGGGGGTACCAATCCCACCGTCCTCATCTCTGAAAACCGGCAAATTTTCAATGTTCAAACTACCTCTTCCTATGCCTTCATATGGTTCATTAGGTGCACCTATTCCTAACTCAAGGTTTCCCCGGATTTTATCCAGATCAAAACCTCCAATGGAGTAACCCCTTTTTAATGAAACCAAATTGATAATATCCACTAAAGTAGAAATCTGGTAAAGATCATTACCTTTCACAATTCTTCGGTATAAGGATTCAGCCGAAGGCCGGTACCGGTTAGGATCTTTGCCTAATTTGCGATATACATTTTTGGTGGCGTTGATATGAAGCTGGTCTTTTATATTTTCCAGACGATAATGATGGTGGATCTTGTCAATCACCGATGAGATTTCCTGCCATAAATCCGGTTGATAGGCTGAATTTGTTACATTACCCTGGATAGTACCCAAAGAAAGTTCAGGAACAAGGTCAGAAAGTTCCTTTTTGACTTTTAGCTCCATGATATGAATTAAAAAGTGGCTGCCTGAAACAATAAGCTAATTCTTTGCTTCTGGGGCAGCCTTTATACTTGTTTGTGATTAATTGATCTTTATTTGTACCACCCCGGTTTTACCGTACTGGCAACCTTCGCATTGTTCACCTACGATTTCATTACCGTCCTGATCCATGGCTTTAATTTCCAGGTGGTGAGTACCGGCCGGAGCATCATAAGGAACATTGGTCATAAATGCCCATACATTTTTATTATCAGTTTGCTGCAGCTTCATAGGAGGAGCATCATAGTAATATTCCCGTGATAGCAATTCAACCGAGGCAACATCTGGTTCTGTAAACTCAATGGTCATCTGGATTTCATCTCCGGGTTTTAACTCCGTTTTTGAAATGTTCACTTTTTTGACTTCCGGCGGTCCGGCAAAAGCTGTTGCCACCAAAAACAGCCACAAGAATGATAATGCAATGATATTTTTCATAATCTTACTTAATTTATTTGTTAGACAATACTGCTTAATAACAAACTAAAATAGGCAAAAATCATTTTAAATGCTAAAACGAAATTGTTTAAATTGAAACAAAAACTGCCATTTTTATTCACAATTTCAATTTAAGTATAGCCTCAAACCATCAATTTTTATAAATTTACATTGACCATAATATCTGCATATAATGAAAATACCTGTAAAATTGTTAGCCATTTTTTTAATGTTGGTCTTGAGTTCTTTAGCCCTCTTTGTCCCAGCCCGTGCACAGGGGGAGCAAGTTTCTGCTGAACAGATAATTAAAAATATTGAAAAGACTTATTTCATCGATCAGAATTTTAATATCCTGGATTTTGGGGCCAAACCTGATGAAGGGTTTGACAACCGGCCTTTTATTGAAAAAGCTGTCCTTGCATGTGTCTCAAAAGGCGGAGGTAGGGTGATTATTCCGCCCGGCACATTTTATTGTAAAGGGCCTATCAATTTAAAAAGCAATGTCAACCTGCAGGTTTCAAAAGGAGCAACATTGCTTTTTAGTCCTGATCCTGAAGATTACCTGCCAATGGTTTTTACCCGGTGGGAAGGGGTGGAAATCTTTAATTATTCTCCCCTGATATACACTAAAGATCAGGAGAATGTGGCTGTTACCGGAAAAGGTACTATTGATGGTAATGCCAGTAAGGTCTGGACAAGTTATCGGGCTAAACAAAAAGAAGCACAGAACAGGCTTCGGGCTATGGGAACTGAACAGGTCCCGGTAGCAGAAAGGGTATTTGGAACCGGGGATTTTTTACGTACTCCATTGATCCAGTTTATTAATTGCAAACGGATACTTGTTGAAGATGTTACCCTGACTAATTCACCATTCTGGATCTTACATCCGGTTTATAGTTCAAATATAGTGATCAGAGGAGTGAAGTTTCATAGCCTGGTAATCAACAATGACGGGATCGATATTGACTCAAGCACAGAGGCCCTGATAGAAAACTGCAGTTTTTTTACTGGTGACGATGCAGTGGTTTTTAAATCCGGACGTGATCAGGATGGATGGCGGGTGAACAAACCCAGTAAAAATGTAGTGGTGCGAAATTGTTATGCTCCTCAGGTCCTTCATGGTATTGCTTTTGGCAGCGAGATGAGCGGAGGTATTGAGAATATCTTTATTGAGAATTTTAAAATGGACCAGGTGAAAAGTGAAGCCATTCAGTTCAAAGCCAATAAGGATCGCGGCGGTTATATTAAAAATATCTATATCAGCAATGTAAAGGTAGATTCTGTCAAAGCCCATTTATTGTTTTTCTGGAATAATTATTATGGCTATCGAGGTGGCAATGCGCCTTCCGAATTTCACCACATTTATATTGAAAATGTAATTTGTCGGTATGCCAAAAACGTATTTCAGCTGCAGGGTTTGGAAGAAAAGCCAATTCATCATATCTATGTAAAAAATCTGATAATAGAAAAGGCAGATCATCTGTTTGATGAAAAGGAGTTTTTTGAAGAGGTTTTCTTCGAAAATGTGATGGTGGAGAAACAAAAGATCAGGCTTTCTGTAAAATAAAAATTGATGCGAAGAATAATATTAATCATAGTTTTCTTATTCACTTATTCCAATAGCCTGAGGGCTCAAAATCCAATAGTTCCTGCCGGAGTATATATTGCTGATCCTTCGGCTCATCAATGGGGTGATGGAAAATTATATGTGTATGGTTCGCGGGATGAAAGCCCGAATTATTATTGTTCCTGGAGCTATGATGTTTTATCTTCTTCAGATCTGAAGCAATGGGAGATACATGAAAATGCTTTTTCTTCCAGGGGACCGGGAGATCAGGTTTCCTATAGTGACCGACCATTGTATGCACCGGATTGTCAGTATAAAAATGGCACCTATTATCTTTATTACTGTTTGGCAACCAATCAGCAAACAGAAGGGGTAGCTTTTTCCAAATCCCCGGTAGGACCATTTATCAATGGTACTGATATTAACCTATTTGGGTATAACCAAATAGATCCGTCAGTTTTTATTGATGATGACGGGCAGGCTTATTATGTATGGGGGCAATTTACAGCGAAAATTGCCAGAATGAAACCCAATATGGTTGCAATTGATTCTGCATCCATTATCGATGATGTATTAACCGAAAAAGAGCATTTTTTTCATGAAGGCGGCTATCTGATTAAAAGAAATAATCTGTACTACTTGATTTATGCCCATATGGGTAGAGCCGGTAAACCAACCTGTATTGGATATGCTACCAGTCCAGACCCAATGGGGCCATATAGATATGGAGGTGTAATAATAGATAATGACCATTGTGATCCGGGTGTTTGGAACAACCATGGTTCTATTGTTGAGTTTGACGATCAGTGGTATGTATTTTATCATCGCTCTACCCACAATAGCAGGATGATGCGGAAAGCTTGCCTGGAGCCTATTTATTTTAATTCGGATGGTAGTATAGATGAGGTGGAAATGACTTCCCAGGGTGCAGGGGGACCTTTGCCGGCTACTCAAAAAATCGAAGCGGAAAGAGCCTGCTTGCTTTATGGAAATGTTCGGATTCAGGCTTTTTCCACTAATGAAGAAGCATTAAGTGGCGTAAATGACCAGGATGCTGCAGCATATAAATTCATTGATTTTGAAAAAAAGCCATCTAAAGCAGTTTTTAGAGTAGCACCAGGGGCTTTTGCTTCAAAAATAGACATTGCGCTGGGTCAATCCTGGGGAAAATCTATCGGTACCCTGGATGTAGCAGGAGGTGGGGATGGGAAGAGTTGGCAGACCATTTCAACGGAAGTGAATTTACCAAGTGGAGAATATGCTGTTTGGTTAAGGTTTTCAGGCCAGGGAGAGGATCTGGTCAATCTGGATTGGTTTTATTTTGAATAAAAAGATACAACATGACAACAAGAAGAAGTTTACTTAAAATTTTAGGTTTGGCAGGAGCAGCTGCAATTACACCTATGTCAGGATATTCCCGTTCGTCTCAAAAAGCGTTAACCCGGTTTAAATACTGTTTGAATACCAGTACTATAAGTGGTCAGAAACCGGGTTTGATAAAGTACATTGATATTGCGGCTGAAGCTGGCTATGACGGAGTTGAATTATGGGTAAGAGATGTAAAAGCCTATCTGGATCAGGGAAATTCAGCCAATCAGCTAAAAAGATACATTGAAGATAAAAGACTATCGGTAGAAAATGCCATTGGTTTCGCTCCCTGGATGATGGGTGAGGAAGGCTTTAATCAGATGAGACAGGAAATGAAAATGATGGGGGCCATTGGCTGTAAGCGTATTGCTGCACCAGCAGCCGGAGTACCGGCAGATCAACCATTGGATCTGTTTAAAGTGGGCCAGCTATACCGGCAATTAATTGATTTGGGAAAAGAAACAGGGGTGATGCCGCAACTGGAATTCTGGGGTGCTTCACCAGTTTTTTATCATTTTGGCCAGGCATTGATGGTAGCAGGGATTGCCAATCATCCGGATGTGCGTTTGCTGCCTGATATTTACCATTTATTTCGGGGCGATTCAGGCTTTAATGGTTTGAAAATGTTGCAGGGCCATTTGATTGAAGTTTTTCACCTCAATGATTACCCCTCACATATTCCCCGGGAACAACAAAAGGATGCTGACCGGGTATATCCGGGGGATGGAGTGGCACCTATTCCGGAGGTTCTGAAAGATCTGGCCGCTATGGGAGGGACTAAAGTACTATCAATAGAGTTGTTTAATAGATCCTATTGGGAGCAGGATCCTTTGCAGGTAGCTAAAACCGGTCTTCAAAAAATGAAAAAATTGACATCGTTGGTTTGATTTTAAAAAGCCAATAGAATTATATTTAAAATAACGCTTTCTTCTGACTGTCTTTATAAGCAATAAAATTGGACCATCTGTTCTTCCCTATTATCTAAAGATCAATTTATTTCCAATTAATCTCATTTTTAGATGAATTCTTATCTTTTACCGATAAGTGAGATATGTAATTGGACATAGACTGCTTATTGTTCGATATTAAACCATTTCACCTTAAGTCAGATTATTTCCGGCATATGTTCTTCTACTTCTCTTTAAGAGGGTTTTTTGCCGTATTATTCAAAATTTTAATTTATTTATATCCTTCCCATTCTTACATGGATTAGTTACACCTGATCTTGATATAGTATTTATCTTATAAAAACTATTATTTTTCGAATTGATTATATAATCATACAGGTTCATGAAATTATTACACAGTTTTTGTAAAATATATAACATCTTATTAAGGCTTTTTTGGTTGTCATTCATCTGGGTGTTGCTTCCCCACAACTATGGACTGTATGCAGCCCCGGGTGATATTTTATGGCAGGAGACTTTTGATTTGTTTGATGGTACCTCAGAAGATAATGATGCCACCGCCTGGACTACAGCCGGTACTCCCACCGGTCATTGGCAAGTTCGGAGTTCTTACTTCGAAGGTGAGGATCTGGACGGGGAGATGATCTGGTCATCCGAAGTGATAGATATTTCAGATTATGAAGATGTGAGTGCTTCGGTAGATATCTTATCAGTGACTTCAGCAGAGTTTGAACCAGATGATTATCTGAATATCTATTATAAATTAAATGATGGTCCGGAAATACTTTTTGAACAATACGGCGCTCAAACCGGAGGGTTTGAAGCCCGAACATCTGATTTGGGATGTGGGGCAGGTTTTTCTGGAAATACCATTCAAATCATTATCAGAGCAAGAAACTCCACCAATAAGGAAACCTACAGGTTTGATAATGTAACAATTTATGTAAAAACCAATAAATTATTTGCCATCAAAGACGGTGACTGGTCTGATCCAACCACCTGGTCTAACACTGCAGGTGGCACTTCCTGTGATTGTATTCCAGATTGCGCCAGCCAGGTTGAAATCAATGGTTTTCAGGTGAATCTTGATGAATCTGGTATAGCAAAATCAGTTAATATCAAAAACAGTGGATCCCTGACCTGGACTAAGAATAATCTTTCGCTTAATTTGCATAATACGGCCAGTTTAAATATTGAAGATGGCAGCAAAATAGATCATAATGGCTATAATCTGGCTGAGCTGATTTTTACGGGTACAGGTAATATCAATTTAGCAGTAGATGATATTACTAACGGGATAAAACTGACTAATCTGAAGATCTACAGTTACGGTACTCACACTATTGGTGGAATGGGAAAGATAAATTTGAATCAGGATCTTCAAGTTTCAAACAGTAGCCAGATTGATATTAATATTTCAGACCTTTCTGTGAACCAATCACTTCATTTTCTTCATGATAATATCCAGCTCAACCTGTCAGGATCGGCTACCATTGGACAAATTATATTTGAAGCAAGTAATTGTGTATTGGATAATCAGGGCCTGTTACAGATTGATCAAAATATATTAATACCATCTGATAGTTATCATACTAATCGGCTCAGGAATTCAAATCAAATGCAATTTCAGGATTTGAATACTAATAATGGCGATATTATGATTGAAAACCGGGGAAACCTGAGCTTGGGTAATGTGCTGGAGGCTGGCGGAAATACATCCTTTTATAATTACGACACACTTTATTATCAGGGTACTGACCATGATCTGGATTTTAAGTTGTATAGCAGTTTTAATGGAAATTACATTAATTACAATGGTACAGATCAAAAAATAATCACTCCGGAGGATAATTATTATGACCTGGAATTATCCCAACAGGGTATTAAATCTACTTTATCTGCATTAAATATAACTCATGATTTTTATATAACGGGAAATGCTCAAATGGATGCCTCAGGACCATCTCATGACCTGATCATTGGAGATGACTTTTTAAGTTATAGCAATAGTGCTGATCCATTTTTACCAGGCTCTAACCATGTGACACTGCGAAGCAATGACCGCAAACACTCTATACATTCTGAACATGGAATCCGGTTTTTTGACTTAACCATTGATTCGGATGATAAAATGGAGATTGATCAGAAAAAGGTGATCATCTTGAATCATTTTAGTTTTGTTAAAGGAATTGTTGTAACTGAAGAAGACGGGGTGCTGGTTATTTCTGACGATGCCACCATCACCGGATATGGCAATCAACATTATGTAGATGGTAAATTGGAAAAAATAGGAGATGATGCCTTTGAATTTCCTTTGGGGAATAACAATAAATATCATCCAATGGCCATTTCTGCCCCCAATACCAGTACAGATAGCTACCTGGCTCAATATTTCAACAAAAAACCTCATAACATAAATTCAAAAGAAGCTGAAATTAATAAAGTGAGCAATTGTAGTTACTGGGAGGTGGAAAGAACTTCAGGTAGTACCCCGGTGGAAGTGACGTTGAACTGGCGGAATACTTGTGATATTGTCAGTCTGGCTTGCGTTAATATAGTGAGATGGAACGGTTCCAAATGGATAAAGGAGGGAAATCATAATATTTCGGGTGATTCAAATGTGGGATCTGTGACCTCAGATACTCAACTAAATAGCCTTGGCCTCTTTTCATTTGGATCGATTAATTATTCACCGGTGGCAGTGGATGATCAATTTGAAATTGGTGAAGATGCAGTGCTGCATGGAACTTTGTTTGATAATGATACAGAACCTCTTGGGATCGATTTGGTATTTAGTCAATTAACTCAGGATGTATCAAGTGGTGTTTTGAATATTGAGACTAACGGATCCCTTACCTATACACCTCAGACTAATATTAATGGCACTATTCATTTTGAGTACGAGGTGTGTAATGATCATCCTTATCCCAAATGTGACCAGGCCAGTGTAGATATAAAGATCAATCCCATAAATGATGCTCCTGGGTTTAGTTCGGGAGGAGATCTAATGGTCAATGAAGATCATGGGCTTTATTCAAACAGTTGGGCTACTTCCATTAATGATGGAGACCCGGAAATTGATCAGGATTTGGTTTTCTCAATCACAATAGATAAACATGATTTATTTGAACAATTACCCTCTTTAGATCAAGATGGAACACTTCAATTCAAACCAAAATCCGATTCTTCAGGAACCGCTAATATAGAAGTTGTTTTATCTGATAATGGAACAAGTGTCCTTCCCGATCAAAATCAGTCTGCTCCGGTTTCATTCAAAATCAATGTGCTACCTGTTAATGATGCCCCTGTAGCCTCAGACAAAACCTATACAACTGATGAAGATAAATTACTGACAGTTGAAGTGAGTACAGGTTTACTACAGGATGCCACTGACCTGGATGGTGATGAATTAACCGCTTTGCTGGTAACCGATCCTGACCATGGAACAGTAACGTTAAACAGTGAAGGGGATTTCACCTACATTCCGTCTGCCAATTACAACGGCAGTGATAGCTTTACCTATCAAGTCCATGACGGAACCACAGATTCCGAAATAGCCACAGTCACCCTCACTGTCAATGCGATCAATGATGCCCCTGTAGCCTCAGACAAAACCTATACAACTGATGAAGATAAATTACTGACAGTTGAAGTGGGTACAGGTTTACTACAGGATGCCACTGACCTGGATGGTGATGAATTAACCGCTGTGCTGGTAACCGATCCTGACCATGGAACAGTAACGTTAAACAGTGAAGGGGATTTCACCTATACTCCGTCTGCCAATTACAACGGCAGCGATAGCTTTACCTATCAAGTCCATGACGGAACTTTAAATTCTGAGATAGCTACTGTTAATATTACCGTCAAACCGATCAACGGTACACCAATAGCAAAAACAGATCAATATCAAATTGACGAAGATAATGTCTTGATAGTAGAACAGGCCAACAGCCTTTTAAAAAATGATATGGATGAAGATCAGGATCAGCTAACTGCAAAACTGATTGAGGACGTTTCTCATGGTTCATTATCTTTAAATGCAGATGGTTCATTTACTTATATTCCTGAAGCTGATTTTCATGGTCAGGATGAATTTACCTATCAGGCCTGGGATCAAATAACTCATTCTGATCCGGTGGTGGTACAATTGATTGTTTATGCGGATAATGATATCCCGGTTGCCAGGGGAGATGAGTACAAGACCAATGAAGATCATATACTTTCAATTCCTCTATCCGAGGGTATATTAATTAATGATACTGATGTAGAAAAGGGGCAACTTACTGCAGTATTGACCAGAGATGTAGTTCATGGAACACTAATGCTAAACGCAGACGGAGGTTTTACCTATGAGCCTGAAAAAAATTACTTTGGCCCTGATAGTTTTTCCTACAAGGCCAATGATGGAAGTGAATCTTCCAATGAGGTGATTGTTAAACTGGATGTTTTATCTGTTAATGATTACCCCCTGGCAGCAGATGATGCCTATCACACTATGGAAGATCAGGTATTAAAAAACACTAAAAGTATTTTGAACAATGACAAGGATCTTGATCAAGATGAAATTACCGCTACATTGGTAAAAGATGTTTCTCATGGTACCCTGATATTTCAGGCCAATGGAAACTTTGAATATCAACCAGAACCTGATTATAACGGTGAAGATTATTTTACTTACCAGGCTTCAGATCAGGTATCTCATTCAGAACCTGCCCGGGTGACGATTAGAATAGCTCCGGTAAATGATGTTCCTATAGCCAAACAAGACGCTTATCAGACTAAACAGGCTACCACCTTGGAAATATCCAGTCCCGGGATCATCTCCAATGATTCAGATAAAGAAAATGATAAGCTTTTTGTTGTTTTAGTGGAAGATGTACGCTATGGAAATCTGGTACTGAAAGAAGATGGAGGTTTTTCATATACTCCTGATGAAGAATTTCAGGGAAATGATGTTTTTACCTACCAAACATCGGATGGACAGGTACTTTCAGAGGTGGTTCAGGTAGTAATACAGGTTCAGGCCACAAATGATCAACCATTGACTATAGATGATCATTTCTCAATCGAGGAAGATCAGCTATTACAAAGTAGCGTATTAAATAATGATCAAAACCTGCAAAAAACCACCGTTTCTCTTAAATCAAATCCAGCCCGGGGAAAGCTGACCTGGAATCAGAATGGCACTTTCGAATATCAACCTAACCCTGATTTCTTTGGCCAGGATCAATTTTCCTACCAGGTTTGCACTGAGACTGATCAATGTTATACAGCCCAGGTAACTATAAAAGTACAATCAGTCAATGATGCCCCTTTATTAAAAGATGACCAGGTGGTAATATTTATAGATACTTTCGCCAAAGGCAATGTCTTATTAAATGATCTTGATCCGGAAAATGATCATTTGTACCTTAGAAGTAGGCCTCTGGTTGCTCCGGAACATGGTAAAATCACCTTGTATGAGGATGGGGCATATCATTATCAACCAGTAGAAGGTTTTACCGGCACAGACAAGGTGCATTTGGAGGTTTGCGATGATGGTCATCCAAATGCCTGCGCCCAATCCATTTTAAAAATTAAAGTAGAATTCGATAATGCCAAACCTGTGGCTGAGGATTTCTTGGCTGAAGTGGAAGAAAATCAAAAGCTGGAGGTGTGTCTCACAGCCTCTGATCAGGAAAATGATCCTTTATTCATTAGAAATATTATAAATTATCCGCAGCATGGAAATCTTTCCGATCAGGATCAATTATGTTTCTCTTATAATCCTGATCCGGAATATCTGGGACAGGAAGTTTTTCAGTTGGAAGTTTGTGATCAGTATGGATGTGATACTGTAAATGTATTTATTGATGTATTAAAAGCGCCTGTTAAAATATACGAAGCTTTTAGTCCCAATAACGATGATCTGAATGACTATTGGGTAATTGATGGCATTCAGCATTTTCAGGATAATGAGGTCATTGTTTTTAATCGAAATGGGTCCCCCGTTTTCAAAATGAAGGGATATAATAATCATGATAAGGTTTGGAAAGGGGAGTCCAACACATCATTTACTATAGGAAAAAATGAGTTACCTAATGGCACTTATTACTACCTGATCAATTTAGGAGATGGAGAAGCATTGCGCAAAGGGTTTGTGGTGTTGAATAGATAAAAATTGAATAAACAGCTATTACAATGAAGTTAAAATTAATTTATATTTGTTTTTTGTTGTGTTGGTTGGGTTCTGTACAAGTAGCCAGGTCTCAGGGGCATGTTTTTAATTCATTACTCATTAGCCATAAGGAAAAGGCCGATCAATGGTTTCAGCAAAAATCTTATTTCCAGGCTCTTCAATTGTATAAAAAGGTAAAACCTAAAGATTTAAATGATTCTATCAATTTAAAAATTGCCCGGTGCTATTATCAGTTAGATCAATTGGATTCTGCCGAAACTTATTTTGATAAAATTGTTGATACGGAACTGGTCAACCCGGAGATACGGAAACAGTATGCTGAAATTTTATTGAGTAATGGAAAAAAAGAAGAAGCACTGCAACAGTTTTTATATCATTATGGTCAGCACCCTTCCTCCCTGGTGGCAGCTAAAATAAAGGCCATAGAAACCTATGAAACTTTTTATGAATTGTCAGATAATTACCTGGTTAAGCCCATCAAAGCAAATTCCCACTATTCAGAGATATCGTTGACTTATTTCCAACAGGATCTTTTCATGTTGTCCAATCGCTATCAGGATCAATTGGTTAAAAGAATTGATACCAGAAACGAAAGTCCATTACCTCATTGGTATATTTATAACCATAAAACTATTGACTTTCAGGCCTGGAATGATCTAAATACAGAAGATTTTAAAGGGGATATTGCTTTTTTCGATCAGGATCAAAAGGTGATATTTTCAGCGGCGGAAAAAACCGGAACCAATCAATTTGGACATTATAAGCTTTATTATGGAGAAAGACAAGCAAAGAAATGGTCGAAACCTGTAAAAATTTCCCTGGTAGCAAATGGCTATTCGGCCATTCAGCCAACCCTGTCAACAGATGGTCAGGTTTTAATATTTGCTTCGGATCAGCCTGGTGGTGCAGGTGGTATGGATCTTTATAAATCCGAATTTATAAATGGATCGTGGACTTCTCCTCAAAATTTAGGCAGTAGGATCAATACTCCGGGCGATGAAATCACTCCTTTTCTGGATGAACATGGTGTGCTGTATTTTGCCTCCAATGGATTGCCAGGCATGGGAGGGCTGGATATTTACCGCATAAAGCTACGACAGCAATTACAGGCTGAAAACATGGGTGCGCCTATCAATTCTGCCAGAAATGATTTTGGTTTGATTTATCAAAATGATCAGCATACAGGTTTCTTTACCTCCAACAGAAAATATTCCGATGATGTCTTTTTCTTTGAAAACTTGCAGGAGAAAATTACAGGAGATTCTGTAGTAGTAACAGATTTAAAAAGCCGTAAAAAAATTCCGTTTAAATTGGAAAAAGATTTATTGACTTTCCCGGCTGTGAAAGGTACGGAATATGTTGTTCAGGTAAGTAAAAATGGTGTGAAGTCTCAATACCAGGTTACTAACGAGCACCATCAAAAAGATTCCCTGAGTTTGAACTTAACCGGGATTTCCCGGAAAGAAGAAATTATAATTCAGGGAAATGTCTATGATATGAAGTCTGGTGAAAGACTTTCCCGGGTAAAGGTGAATGTTACATCATTTTCCGGACCGGATCAGGAATTAATTTCCGATCAACAAGGGAACTTTCATTTTAGGATTGATCAGGGTGAGGTTTTTTTGTTGATGGCACATCATGATCAAAAAAGTGGATTTCTGGAAGGTTTGGCTGATGAAGAAATAGGTCAGTTAAAATTAGGACTATCAGGTAAAGATGTTGCAAAAAATCATTTTAAGGCATTTGTATTGGATCAAAAAACGGGACAACCATTAAAAGACCTGGATGCTTCCCTGCTAAATATCAGCACCGGCCAAATTATCAGGATAAACAGCTTTCCCTTAATTAATATTGCCGCAAATCCTGATCATCAATTCGAATTAATCCTGAAAAAACCGGGTTATCATGAACAGAAGATAGCCTTAAATAATGAAGACCTGATAGGGAACTCCATTCAAAAGATTAAAATGAAGCAGTTTGTGCATCATTTAAACCTGGAAGGCTACATCTATGACAGCCTGACCGGGATGCCATTACCTCAGGCTGAAATTTCGGTAACCAGCCTTGCCAGTCCTGATCAAAAAGTACAAAGTAATGAGCAGGGCCATTTTCATTTTACCGGAGTTGCCGGTGATGTTT
>JBPRGG010000181.1:0-13814 GCA_051418075.1 Candidatus Cyclobacteriaceae bacterium M3_2C_046
GTGTCATAAAATCCGGCCCTGCGGAATTGGTAAATCCCATTTTTCCCACAAATCCTTTCCCAATACAGCTATTCTAAAACTATATTTCCCATTCCCAAAATCAAATTGAAATAAAAACCATTCAAATTGTTCTGAGGCAGATCAGACCCGGTAAAGGTACCACTAAGATGAAACCAGTCAGTATTATTTCTGAGGGACCACTGATATCCCACCTGAAAGCCCAATTAAATATTTATCAGGGATAAAGGATAAATATCATAGGCCAGGGAAATTTCCAGCATAGGGGAAGTCCAATTGTATTCGGCTGATAACAGCTGATCAGGGCTGTAACCGACATCCTCATCAATGGTTTTGTTTAGTTTCAGACCTTCTACTCCAATGCCTGCCAGAGGATAGATCAACCAATCCGCCCCTTGAAAAATCACATATCCTATATTAAAATAACCACCTCCTCCATTCAGTGAATAGCTATAGATTTGATTCGATTCCACACTTAATCGGTCGCCTCCACGGTAAAAACCATATCCACCAACCACCCAATCATTAAATACACCCATAGCTCCACCTCCCAGGGTAATGAGATTACTACCCAGACTTTCTGCCTGATCTGGTAGAAAATATTGGTAGCTAGCCGGATCGTAAAATTTACCTCCAAAATAAAACCCACCAGATCCGCCAAAAACTTTTGTCTGAGCCATGGCGGAAGCGATCTGACCAACAAGTATTAATAAAATGAGTGATTTTTTCATCATGGTATCCTTTTAGTTTTGATTTAATAAGATAAAATCTCCATTTCCAAAATGTTTCGGCGGATAAAGTGAATAAGAAAACCATCATTTTGCCGATCCATTGGCCAGCTATCTTCATTTCTTTCGATCCTTCATAGGGCTTTTTTTAGTTGCAATTCTTATCTCAATTTGTAGATTTGTAAATATGGGGTTTTAAATGATTGAATGCCGGCTAAATAGGTCAATCAATCTTAGTTTAATCAACAAACAAATTTATGGAAAAGTCGAATTCAAGAAACTTAAGAAGTATATCAGCTTATATTTTTACCATTATATTTATTTTATCATTTGCTTCATTTGGAATAGGTCAATCCTCCATTCCCCGACCAGAACATCCCCGACCTCAGTTTGTCCGGGATCAGTGGATTAACCTGAACGGAACCTGGGATTTTGCCATGGACCTGGGACAATCCGGCCTGGAAAGGAAATGGTATGAAAATCCTGATTTTGATCAGCAGATCGTCGTTCCCTACCCACCGGAAAGCAAACTTTCCGGGATTGAACATAAAGGATTCATGCCGGTAGTCTGGTATCATCGAACATTCACCATACCTGCTGAATGGCAAGATGATCGTGTTTTCCTGAATTTCGGGGGAGTGGATTATGAATGCAGGGCCTGGGTAAATGGACAGGAAATTGGTCGGCACTATGGGGGAAGTGTATCTTTCTCTTTTGAAGTCACAGAGCAACTTAAGCCAGGGGAAAATGAACTGGTTGTAATGGCAGTTGATGAAATACGATCTAATGTACAGCCTGCCGGGAAACAAAGTGAAACCTATTATAACAATGGTTGTTGTAAGTATACCAGGGTCACCGGGATTTGGCAGACCGTCTGGTTGGAGGCCCGACCCAACACCTTTATTGAACAGGTAAAAGTGGTTCCCGACCTGGATAATTCCCGTTTTATTATCACTCCTCTGGTACAGGACACCAACGTTCCGTTTGAATTCACGGCCACCCTGACAGATGATAAAGGAAAAACCGCAGGAGCAGGTAAATCCTTCAGCCAGGGTATACCAGCTGTAATTAATCTGAAAAATCCCCGTGCCTGGAGCCCTGATGATCCCTATTTGTATGACCTGAATTTAACCCTGAAAGTTAATGGTGTAGTAGTAGATCAGGTAAAAAGCTATGCCGGATTGCGCAAGATTCACCTGGAGGATCATAAGGTCATGTTAAATAATCAACCCATCTTTTTAAGATTGGTACTGGACCAGGGTTTTTATCCTGATGGGATCTGGACTGCTCCCACTGACCAGGATTTAAAAGGAGATATCGAAAAATCAATGGCCGTGGGATTTAATGGAGCCCGGTTGCATGAAAAAGTATTTGAAGAAAGATTTCACTACTGGGCAGATAAGTTAGGCTACCTGACCTGGGGAGAATATCCTGACTGGGGAGTAAGCCGAACCTATAAAGATCCAATGGCCTGGCTCAACCTGGTTAGAGAATGGCGGGAAGTGATCCAACGGGACATGAACCATCCATCTATCATCACCTGGACACCTATGAACGAAACCCACAGCCCTAAACAAGGATATGAAGCCTATCGGCGCGCAGCTGAAGAGATCTATCAGGTTACCCGTCAGATGGATCCCACCAGACCGGTAAATGAAACCAGTGGCTTCCTGCACATTGTTACTGATATTTATACCGTACATGATTACGACCAAAAAATTGAAAGCTGGAAAGAAAAATATGTAGACTTTTCACCGGAAAAAGAAGATTTTTTTGACGTACCCTGGGGTTGGTATGGCAAAGTAGAAGAATACAAGTCTCCCTATGAAGGGCAGCCTTATGTGGTGGATGAATATGGAGGAACTTTCTGGATCCCGGCTTATGCTGACCAACCGGCCCGTGGCAATGGCCGTTCCGAATGGGGCTATGGCAAATCGGCAGATCAGGTGGAAGACCTGATTGAGGACCTTACCCTGGTATTACTGAATAATCCGTACATTGCTGGCTACACCTATACCCAACTGACCGATGTCGAGCAGGAAGTGAATGGGATCTATACTTTCGATCGTGAATTGAAGTTTGACCAGGAACGGCTAAAAAATATTTTTGGGGCACCGGCAGCCATTGAACAGCAAAATCAATAAGGTTGGGTGATATTCCAACCTTGACCGCAGATCAAAGAGCACCTGTCTGATTTGGATATATTTCCAGGCATTAACCTGAAAATTTAGTGATTATACACTTACACATGACCTGGTTGAATCACATTATTTCCAGGGATAGTATCACAAAATACTGTCATGTTTCAAATCAACTATTTACCAGGTCAGTTGTTTCTTCCTGTTTTAGTCCTGTTGCATGCAGCGTAATGCCATATTCCAGCCAGGCCTTCAGATTCGTCAGCCAGAAGGTCCAGCCTGTGGCACAACCTACAAAAATTTCCTTTTTGCTTTTTTCATCAGTAGGAATATCCTTTTGAATCAGTACCAGCTCAGTAGCCGAGCCATTTTTCCTTAACCGTACCTTCACCACCCCTCCGGCACCAAAAGTAAAGGATACCAGGTCCTTTCCATTGGCCTCCAACACCTCTCCTTTTTCCTCAAAATCCCAGTTGTTCCATTTCCACACAAAGTGATCCCCTGCTTTTATATCATCCGTTTTACTACGAGGCATATCATGGCCCTGGTAAAAATCTGCCTTTTCCAAAAACCAGGTCTGGATCAGGCCAGGTTGGGTCCAGGCAGCATAAGTTGCTGCTAATGATTTATTAATCAGTATTCGCTGCCGAAAACTGGTCCAGTCTAATGTTTGTTTACTCATATCTGTTCAATTCTGGTAAAAAAATCACACCATTTATGGGATTAAATAAGGATTAAAAGCTATTTCCCAAAGATTTCCATCAGGGTCAGCAATATAGCCACTATACCCTCCCCAATGTACTTTCTCTGGCTCCTTCACAACTCTGACTCCTTTATCTTTTAACTGCCCCATCAATTGGTCCACCTCAGACTCACTCCGGGTATTATAGGATAAAGTAAAACTTTTAAATCCCTCTCCTTCTGAACCAACCCGGGCATCTGCCGCCAAATCTGACCGGGAAAACAATGCAAGTTGTATATCATTCAATTCAAAGAAAATGATATTTTCATTGCTGTGATCAGAGGGTTGCCAGCCAAATTTATACTGATAAAAATCCCGGGCAATTTTCAGATCTCTTACACCTAAGGTAATAATGGTTAATCGTTGTTCTATCATTTGAAAAATATATAGACAAATATATCTAATACCTAATTTAATGCATACACCTACATTGGGTGATAAAAAGCAATCAATAATAATTGTAATTATTCAAATTTCATCAAGCATTTATATAATTTTTTCCGTTCAAAGGTGTATCTTTAACTACTATGCCAGTACCCCCCCAAAACGCTGAATGAATTAAATATTTTAATTATAAAATTAAATATTTATGTATTTACCGAACAGGTTGTTTTACCCTGTATTTTATCACAAACTGAATATGCATTTATTTTAAATCATCTCCTGTTCAAGCTTGAATGAGGTGGATTTTGAAATAGCGTTAAAAATTAAAAATTCCCTGTAATGAAAAAATCCATTGCTCCTTATAGCGTAAATAAAAGGATAGCTTTTTTCGGGCTGGCCACCTTGTTTACTTTATTTCTTCATGCACCAGCTAAAGCCCAGGATTATGTGGACCTGGCCAGTATGGGGTATTACCTATCCCCCAACAACAACTTCAGAGAAACCACTGGTAGCGGTGATGTGCAGGAATGGCGTTTTAACCTGCTTTTACCCAAGCCTTTTGATAATGGAGACTTGCTGATCCTGGCCCTGAATGCCCACCAGCTGAAAATAATTAAACAAGGCATGGAAATTCCTGAGCCGGATGATAATTTCCATTCCTATATGTTTAGACTGGGCTATCAAAAACAAATTAATCAGGATTGGAGTACCACCCTAATGGTCATTCCTCAACTTAATGGAGCGTCCGGAGATTTGATTGGAACCGACCTCCAAATGGGTGGATTGATTATGTTTAATTGGCGAAATAATGGTTTGAAGCAATATAAATTCGGCCTTTATGCCAACCCGCATCTTTTCGGACCATTTTTACTCCCATTGGTTGGGCTGGACTGGCGGTTGGGAGAACGTTGGCAAATCTTTGGCACATTACCTTTCACTGCCACCGCTTCATACAAATTGGGCCAAAAAGCCCGCACCGGGTTTGATTTTGTAGCCAATATCGTCACTTATCGCTATAGCAATGGAGACTATCTGGAAAAAGCCACCAATGAGCTGTCCGCATTCCTGGATTTTTATGTGTTCAAAAACCTGGTGCTGCGACTACAAGGTGGATACTCCATTGCCCGGGAATACCGCCGATACCGGGGTGATGACAAGTCTGCACTGGTGGTGAGTGCATTTGATTTTGGTGACCGGCAAATGATCAACCAGGACCTGGGTGATGGATTGATATTACGAAGCAGCCTGATTTTTCGGATACCGCGGCCGGAATAAACAGTTTTTATTGAAATCTCCCGCCTGGCCAGCCCACCACCAGCCACACTTGAGCCACCCGTCGCCAGAGCCTGCTTACCCACTGGGCCTGACGGTCTCTGGCCGACTCCAGGGGCCTAAAAAAAAGTAACCCTCCATTTTAGAAAAATTTAGATCATAACATTATTTCATGACGGACAACCACCGACAGACCGCTGACCGACGTTGAATTAATTAGATAAAAGGCAGATCTCATCTTCATGATATCAGAGAATGACGAAATGGGAAAGCATATAAAGCACTAAAAAGCGCTGGCCCGACAGAAAATTTGATCTATTTATAAATTTCAAAACAACGACCGCTGACCGCCGTTAAAATTTACCTGAACAATGATTACATCAGGACTATAATTATCAGAAAATCAAAAAAAGTGCTGGCCCGACAGAAAATGCAGGCAGGCTGGTGTGTGCCAGGATACGATGGCCCCAGGCGTAAGGCCGCGGCAGGTGTGGGCATTTTTTTTCTGTCTTGATTTTTTTGGGTACTTTTTGCATCAAGGCAAAAAGTACCGCCCGTCCGGCCAGGACATAAGATCGGGTAAGGTAGCACGTATATTAAAATGTAGTCCACTTTATTGAATAATCTTTATGACCAGGGATTTTAACTGCTAATCTTCATCCACTTCTGCCTGAACAAACTCTCCCTGGAAATTAAAAAGCAGATCCACTTCCTCCTGGTTGTTTTCAATCTCTACCTCAATATAGGTTTGTCCATCCTGCCTTTCTACTTCATCAGCATCATCTATTTCATATCCGGAATAATTTTGGGCAATATACTGGGTGATTACTTCCGGAAGTTCATCTTCGGAAACATCAATCCCGGTTTCCACCACTTCCCCTTGTTGGTTGTAAGTAATTTCACGTTCTATATCGTCCACTTCAAACTCCACTTCGTATTCATCACCTTCGTCCTCCCATTCTACATCAGTGGCCTGGGGATATTCCCGGTTAAATGAACTGACAATGGCATCCGGAACCTCATCTTGATTTGTACCACAGGCAAAAAATACAATTGAACCAATTATTATTAATGTGAGTGTCTTTAAAAAATTCATCTTCTTTTTATTTTGATATTCAAAAATAAAACATGCTAACCCTGTATTGGTTCACAAATTGTAAACCAGCAAATCAATGTCTGAACTATGATTTTTATGATTACATGAGGACTATATTTATCATAAAATCAAAAGAAGCGCTGGCCCGACAGAAAATGCAGGCAGGCTGGTGTGCCTAGCTACGATGGCCCCGTGCGGAAAGGCGGCGGCAGGTGCGGGCTTTTTTTTCTGTCTTGCTTTTTTTGGGTACTTTTTGCATCAAGGCAAAAAGTACCGCCCGTCCTGGCAACTATTTACACTTTTCATATAACGTCATTGGTAATCTCTCATATTCAAGAAAAAAGAATTAGAGAATGACGTTTTCTCTGTAGAAGTAGCAAGCTGTAGATGGTTTCACAATTCCGATCTGCAATTTGCTATCCTTTTCGCTCCAGGGCCGCTGGGGCCCGCATATTAACTTAAAATTTCATTAACCACTCTTCCATGCACATCAGTCAAACGGAAATCACGTCCCTGGAAATGATACGTCAGTTTTTCATGATTCAACCCTAAACAATGCAGAATAGTGGCCTGTAAATCATGAACATGCACCCTGTCTTTCACTCCTTTGTAACCAAATTCATCGGTTTCACCAAAAGACACTCCCGGCTTGATACCTCCTCCCGCCAGCCACATAGTAAAAGCTTCGGTATGATGATCACGTCCTTTGAAAGGCATTTCCTTACCACCCCTGTTTTCCTGCATAGGTGTGCGACCAAACTCCCCTCCCCAAACCACCAGGGTTTCTTCCAGCATCCCCCGTTGCTTCAGGTCCAGGAGCAGGGCAGTCATGGCACGGTCAATACTATTACATTTATCAATGAATCCGGTTTTTAATCCTGAACCGGCATTGGTACCGTGGGAATCCCAGCCCCAATCATACAACTGGATAAATCGCACGCCTTTTTCAGCTAACCGGCGGGCTAAAAGGCAATTATTGGCAAAAGAGGATTTGCCCGGTTCAGTGCCATACAATTGATGTATGTAATCCGGCTCTCGTGAAATGTCCATGATCTCAGGCACAGCCGTTTGCATACGGAAGGCCAACTCATACTGGCTGATCCGGGTCAGAATTTCAGGATCCTGGTAATCCTGATAATGTTGTTGATTGATCTCATTGATGGCTTCAATGGTTTTACCCCGCATTTCCCGGCTGATCCCACCAGGATTCGAGGTGTATAAAATGGGGTCACCCTTAGAGCGGCATTGCACCCCCTGATAAACTGTAGGGAGAAAACCACTACCCCATACACTTTTGCCGGCGCTGGGGGTTTTACCTCCCGATGCTAATACCATAAATCCAGGCAAATCCTGGTTTTCACTACCTAAGCCATAAGTCACCCAGGAACCCATGCTGGGACGGCCCAGACGGGATGAACCGGTTTGCATCAGTAACTGAGCCGGGGCATGATTGAATTCATCCGTATGCAAGGCCTTCAGGAAAGATACTTCATCGGCCACCTGGCTAAAATACGGCAGCCGCTCCGAAATTAAAGCGCCGGATTGGCCATGTTGCTTGAATTTTGCCTGAGGACCCAGCATTTTTGGCACCCCCTGGATAAAAGCAAATTTTTTCCCTTTCACAAATGATTCAGGACAATCTTTTCCATCCAGCTTTTGTAGTTCGGGCTTATAATCGAATAGTTCAAGTTGACTGGGAGCCCCGGCCATATGTAAAAAAATTACTCTTTTGGCTTTGGGAACAAAATGGGAAACATTTAACAACTTACTGCCTGAACCTGTATTCATCAGGCCGGAATTACGGTCAAGGCCACATCCTATCAGGGATCCAAGGGCTAATCCTCCCAATCCTTTCAGAAAATGGCGGCGGGTAATAAAAGCTAAATTTTCTTGCTCTGAAGGATGCATCTATTCCTTGGTTAAAAATTCATCTAAATTTAAAATCACATTAGCTACCATGGTCAAAGCTCTGAATTGTTCCTGCTCAGCTTCATTTTTGATACTGGTTGGTTTTACCAGAGGTGCTTGTTCCTGTTTTGTATTTAAAGATCCATGATATAACTCCAGCAGGCTTTCCAGTTTGGCCGGACTGATCTCTTTCAGAAGAGCCTGGAAGTATCCGGCTGAGATCATTTGTTCAGGTGAGTCTCCCTTTTGCATCATTTTTTCAGCTAAAGCCAGGGCTGCTTCAAAGTAAACGGTATCATTCAATGTTACAAATGCCTGCAGCGGCGTATTGGTCCGGATTCGACGGGAAACACAAAATTCCCGGCTGGGTGCATCAAAAGAAACCATGGAAGGATAAGGTGTGGTGCGTCTCCAAAAGGTATAAAGCCCCCGGCGATAGCGATCCTCACCCTCAGCGGTTTCCCAATTATTGCCACTGTAAATTACCTGCCAAACACCTTCCGGCTGAGGAGGCATTACGCTGGGACCACCAATCTTGCTACTGAGCAAACCACCTACGGCCAGGGCCTGATCCCTTACCTGTTCAGCCGACAACCTGAATCTTGGCCCCCGGGCCAGCAATCGGTTATAAGGATCCACCTGATTTAGTTGTGGCTTGGAGCGTGAATCCTGTCGATAAGTGGCTGACATCACAATGTTTTTGATCAGCCTTTTCAGACTCCAGTCAAACTCGTGCACAAACAAATAAGACAGGTGGTCCAGCAAAGCAGGATGAGAAGGTGGTGTGCCCTGGGTGCCAAAATCTTCAGCTGTTTCAATGATGCCAATGCCAAAAAGCTGCTCCCAAACCCGGTTGACCATCACCCGGGCTGTAAGCGGATTTGCCGGATCTACCAGCCATTGGGCCAGACCCAACCGATTGGAAGGATAATCTGAAAGACCAGGCATGGAAGCTGGCACCCCTGCCTCTACCTGTTCACCTTTTACCAGCCAATTCCCTCTTTCAAATAAATGGGTATTTCGGCTGTAAAAATCTGGACGCTCCATCATGATCGGGGTATTGGTAGTCTCCGAATTTAGCAAAGTCATCATGTCCTGTTTGACCGCTTTCCCTTTTTCGGTTACAATACCGGGTAATTCAGGGCTGAACAACAACCATTCTATCTGGCAAATCCTTCCCTGGTTTCCCGGATCAATAAACGCCAGGTAAATATCATGAAATCCATCCACCGGTTCGATAGGCAAAGAAGTGGTTTTAAACCGCCAGCCTCCCCCGGTATCCTGAACCTCCAATGCGGCAATAGGTCTGCCGGTGAGGCTATCCAGCCTGAATTCTACCCTGCCTGATCTTTTTCCTGAAGCATAGCTGATCAACACCTGTTCCCGGTCAGTCAGGAAAACATCTCTGATCCGACAGAAACCATTGTGATCGGCAGTCATATATTTGGCATCGGCCAGGGTGCCGTTGGTGATGCTATCGAAATAGTTGGGGTGAATTTTAGGCTCTGTGATCCGGACCAGGTTAGTAAAATAATCAGCCCATGCTGCTTTATTCTGATCTGCCTGCTGATACACCCATTTTTTGATCTGTTCCAGTTTTCCCCGGTCATCCGGTTCAAAGATCTTCAGGTTGGGTGATTCACTGGGCACATCAGCATCAGCTGTGTTATTAAAAAAAGCCATTAATTCATAGTATTCCCGGTGTCGGAATGGGTCATAGGGATGACTGTGGCATTGAACACAGCTCATGGTCAATCCCTGCCAAACTTCAAAGGTGGTGTTGACCCGGTCTATCACAGATGCCACCCGGAACTCTTCATCTTCCGTACCGCCTTCATCGTTATTCATGGTATTTCGGTGAAAAGCGGTAGCAATCAGCTGATCCTCGGTAGGATCTGATAACAGGTCTCCGGCTAATTGTTCAATAGTAAACTGATCAAAAGGCTTATCCTGGTTCAGGGAGTGGATCACATAGTCCCTGAACTTCCAGATAGAACGAAATCCATCCTTTTCATAGCCTTTAGAATCGGCATACCGGGCCAGGTCAAGCCACATAGAAGCCCATTTCTCTCCAAAATGAGGCGAGGCCAACAAACGATCTACCTGTTTTTCATAAGCATGAGCTTCGGGATCTTGTAAAAAAGCTTTCATTTGTTCTGGTACGGGAGGCAGTCCAACCAGGTCCAGGCTTAGCCGGCGCAACAAAGTGGGTTTATCTGCTGCAGATGAAGGTTTTAAATCATGATCCTCAAGTTTATCCAGAATAAAATAATCGATGTCGTTTTGACCCCAGCTTTTCGATTTTACCCGGGGCAGGTCCTGCTTTTGCGGAGGAATCAAAGCCCAATGAGTTTCCCATTGAGCTCCTTGCCTGATCCAATTCCGGATCAACTCCACTTGCTCCGGATCCAGCGGATCACTTTGGGGTGGCATCCGCAGTTCAGGATCGTGGTGGTTAATACGCTTATATAATTCACTTTCTGCTGGCTTGCCCGGAATGATTGCTACTTTTCCTGATTCATTGGGAGAAAAAGCTTCCTCCTCAAACAACAAACTAAAGCCGGACTCTTTTTTGACTCCACCATGACAAGCCAGGCAATTATCATTCAGAATGGGGCGGATATCCTGATTAAAAGAGATTTGATCTTGCTGTGGGGACAGCACCATGTATATAATCAGGAAAAGGCCTGAAAGAATGAAGATCAAAACCAAAGGAAATATCCGGTGATTCATTTTAGAAAATTTTTGCCCAAAGTAAATTTAAAAAATTCCAGGCATTTTTATGGAAGATATTGCAAGAAATATATAAAAGAAGGGCAGAAATTTAATGCAAAATGAATATGATTACAGACAATGACCTTTCGGTTTTAAAACTATCCTGATTTTCGCAGCTGAATGTCCCAAAGGGAAAAACACGTTCGGCAATATAAAATTCCTGTCTGGTAACTCGCCTTCTGAATGGCTGCATTTTTATTAATTATAGTTCCCAAAGCTACTTCTATGGTATTTCCACCGGCTCCCAGGTTTTCTTTATGTGAAAATATAAACTCATCCTAAATATGAGTTTTTTATTTTAAATTCAATGATATAGGTTGAGCCTTTACTGGCTAAAAATGTATCATGATATTGATTTCAATGTATAAACTTTTATTTGATTTATATTCTTAAGATATGATCAAGAATAAGCCAGCCAGAATATTACCGGATACATTATCATCATATGATACCTATTTGGCGGGCTGAAGTGATGTCGATATTGGTAAAATAAATGAATATTTAGAAACGTTTTTTCCGATACCTAAATGAACAAAACTCAGCGGATTTTCAGTTTCATCATTTAATGTATAGGGAAAAATATTTTCTATGTCACCATTGGGTAAAAATTTATAATAAGTTGTACCAGAATTATTCTCAAAATATCTGGTGATTGATATTCCCGGACCTCCTGCAATATAAATATCATTGGAAAATCGATATAGTAATCCTAAATAAGCATCTGCATCTGGATTTTTAGATAGAAAGACATCTTCATTAATATAGGTTTGCTTCTCAGCGATTAAACTATCATTCGAATAACATAATCTGATAGCAATGATTAAATTCAACCAGGTAGGTTCTGCTTTTCATTCTATTACTAAAATCCAGGTTTCTTTTAAATTACTTTGCCGAAGCTGACGCATCCGGTATAAGGCTTCTTCCCGGTCATCGGTTTTGCTGGAATAAATGTAATAAAGCTGTTTGTCTGAATCATACATGATCTGGGTCTGCATTTGGTTCAGTTGCAGCATGTTCACTGCTTTCCTGGCCCTTTTTTCCGATTCAAACGTACTGATCACCACGTAGTATCCAGGAGCTACCGGCTCTATCAAGTGACCTTCCTGATCGGCCGCTTTAATGTTTTCCCGTTCCTGGTTCATCGTTTCCAGTTTTTCCAGGCTTCGGCCATAGGCGTTGAGTAACCTTTGTTGGTCAGTAAGGGCTTGGTTGTAATCATTTAGCAGGGTATTTTGATATTTCATCTGCTGATCCAGGTTATCCATTTTTTCAGTGATTTGCTGAATATATTCTGAATTGAGGGACCTGCTGACCGGAATTTGATACTCTTTATTCTTCTTTTGAATGGTAAACCCTACTGAAATTTCATGGGTATTATGTGAAAACTGGGCAAAATCCAGATTGGTTTGCTGATAGCCATAGCCAATCCGGATATTTTTAAAGTTCAGACCAAGGGCCATCAGGTAATTATCCCCGGTGCGATAGCCGGGTCGGGCCCAGATGAAATCTTTCCAGCTTACTTCCAGGTTAAAATCAGTTTGATTATTGCTAAATACCAGGTTACGATACATGACGGAAGGAGAAATGGCGAAATCGCTGGCCCTCAGATCCCAATCATAGGAGGCTAAAGCCAGGAAATGTTCCCTCAAACGATCCCCTTCCTCCAACAGATAGGGGAAAGCCAGGTCAAATTTAAAACCCTTCCACTGGTATCCCAAACCTGCCCCTACAGTAAAATAGGTCTCATCAAAAGCGCTGCCCTGAAAAACCGGATCAAAGTCATTGGGAAACCCTACTTCCAGCTGGTCAATCTGGCGATCAACAATTCCGGCCGACATGCCGAAAGTAAGTATTTGGTATTCTCCCAACACCAGTTGGTAAGCATAAGCAGCTTCAGCAAAAAAGCTTTCAAAAACGCCCTTTTTATCATTATGGAATTTCAAACCAACCCCCATGTGATCTCCTACCGGGGTACTCAGACCAAAACTGATCAATTGAGGGGCATCCTCTATACCCAGCCACTGGTAGCGGGTGTTCACAAATCCGTCGACCCCGTAATAATACCCGGCCCGGGCCGGATTGAAGATAAAGCGGTTATTTAGATAAAGGTTGTTGGCGGTTAATTGCTGGGCCAAAAGCTGAACACTGAAACCAGAAACCAACAGGAATAGAAGTATAAATTTTTTCATGTTTCTCATTTTAATATTGAAATGGATCCTTTATAAACTTCCGGCCGTACAGCACTTTGAAGAATGTAATAATAGGCTCCCACCGGCAATGCCTTACCCTGGCTGGTGCCATCCCAGTCGTTTTCATAATTGTCCGTCTGAAACACCATTTTCCCGTGGTCATTTACAATGGTGAGGGTAAAAGCCTGGTATTTTCCCACATCCTGGATTTCCCAGGTATCATGATAGCCATCGCCATTGGGGGTAAAGTATTTAAAGGCTTTAAACTCTCCTAAATCCACCCGATTGGGATCGGTAATAAACTGGATGGGGTCACTGATTGAACCATAAGAACCGTCGGAAATAAATTCCAGGGTAGTGGAAGTCAGGATCTCATTGGTAGAACCAGCTGGTTTGACGGAAAAGCTAATGGTTTCCCCATTGGTGGCATTGCTTCGTACCAGCAAAAACACCAGGCCAACCTCCCTTCCAGGTTCGAATACTACCCGGGCCCGGCCCCGGCACTCCTGTCCTACATGCGCAATCAACTGGTCCTCCGGATTGGTGGATAACTGCCCATTGATG
>JBPRGG010000182.1:0-1750 GCA_051418075.1 Candidatus Cyclobacteriaceae bacterium M3_2C_046
TCCCATTTCGAATCTATGCAGACCCATTTCTTCAAATGTTATCATTTTGCCCAATGGATCTTCCTGGCCAAACAACTTTTTTGCTAATTGATTACTGATTACCATGGAGTAGGGATCTTGTAATGCATAATCCGGGTTTCCTTTGGCCAATGGAAAGTCAAATATTTGAAGTATTTCAGGGTCTGCAAAAAATCCGGTACATTCAGTAGATTTTTGGTTGTAGATCATGTCACCACCCAATCCCACGATCAACCTGCCAGTTTTTTTTACACCTGCGATTTCTGATAAGTTTTTGGCTGCTGCTTCCGGTGTGGTAGCAAAATAATTATTGTATCCTTCTTTTGAACTGGTAAGCCGGTAGATTTCCTCTTTGTTTTTGTGAAAACTATCATACTTAAGTTGTGAACTAAGCATGGCCAGGATGAAAATCCCCAGAGAGATACTCAAGGATAAGCCAAAAATATTGATAAACGAAAATAATTTGTTGCGCATTAAATTGCGCCAGGCTAATTTAAGGTAATGCAATATCATATTGGTTCTGTTTATTTCTCCATTAGAGAAATAAAAGTGATGGCAGGTTACAAAAATCTAAAGAAATTTACCAATTCATCTATTGCGGTGGTATAAATTAAATCGATTGCCTTAAACCTTGAATATTTGTTTTACATATTCAAGGCTGGATTTATTGGCCTGGATGGCATCCATGTTATGAGGGGTTCCCTCTTCCACTGCTTGTTCCACCACCAGGTAAGGATTAATATTTTTTGCATTGAGCATATCTGCCAATTTTACGTAGTTGATATCCCCCGGGGCAAAAGTTTCGCTCCAGATGCCATCATGCGATTGGCGTAAATGCAGTTCCACAATTCGATCTCCATACATTTTTACAATATCAAACATAGCCAGTTCAGAATCGTCTGTACCCCGAAATATCCAATGAGTATCCAGGCACATCTTTACATTTTCGGGGGAGGTATTTACCAGCATGTGATGAAATTCACGGGCGCCTCGTTTCATTTCCGGGTCGTGGGTATGGTAACCTAATGTGAGGCCCATTTGGCGTAATTCCCTACCTAACTTTTCCAGCATTTCTGCTTGCAGGTAAAGCTGTTCATCTGTTTTGGTTTCATCGCTGCCCCAGGCAATAGGGGTAGGGTTGGTCACAACTATTTGAGCTCCTAATTTTTTTGCCTCCGCAGCGGTAGCCAATACTATGTTGATACTTTCCTCCGCTATTTGTGGTTCGTGCAAGGTGCTGTTTACATAAAAGGATTTTATATTCAATCCTTCATCGATCATATGAGCATGACTTTGTACTTGTTCGGGATTAGCAAAACTAGGTTCATAATGGCTGTAACCAGCTTTTTTTAATGCCTGGACAGCTGTTTTATCTGCAGGATTCCACTGCTTATCTTCTCTTTTAAAAAAGGTGAGCCAGGTATAATGCTGAACACCAATTTCCTGGATTTGATTTTTATCGTTTGCCATATTTATTGAGGGTAGAAAAAGGCTGCCTGATGCCAGTGATAGGGCTTTTAAAGTTTGTCGTCTTGTGATCATAATTTTTGGGTGTTACAGTAATTAATTTGTTTCAATTAATGATTTAATTCCAAAAACAAAATTTAGAAAGCTTCTATTGTTGTTTTCAGTTAAGCTAAGATACGGAGATATACTTTTTGCAACTAATAATTTGGGTAAATAGGTGTGGTTTTTAAAATCCGGAATGAGTTTCAGTAATTCCTGATCAGCA
>JBPRGG010000183.1:0-87359 GCA_051418075.1 Candidatus Cyclobacteriaceae bacterium M3_2C_046
AAATTTTTCTGCTGTTATGACTTCAAAATAGTCAAGCATTCCTTCGGGTAAAAATAATTCCCAGCCTGATGTATCCACAATTCTTTTTTTGCCACAAAGTTAGATTATTTTTCTTCTCTCCACAGATTTATTGCTTGATCCGTTTTAACCACCGGGCGCACCATAAAAAAAGCCCCAGAAATTTCCTGAGGCTTTTGAGTAGTAGCGGGAGCAGGACTCGAACCTGCGACCTACGGGTTATGAGCCCGTCGAGCTACCAACTGCTCCATCCCGCGCCGTTACTTTTTTATCTTTATTAACTTAAAAACTTCCATTTCCTGAATGGAGGTACAAAAGTAGGGTACTAATTTCTAAAAAACAAGTACCTTTGTAATAAATATTTAAACTATGTCCGAATTATCTCATAAAGCCGGCTTTGTCAATATTATCGGTAAACCCAACGTGGGCAAATCCACCCTAATGAATTCCCTGGTAGGAGAAAGATTGTCCATCATTACCTCCAAAGCCCAAACTACACGCCATCGAATCATGGGTATTATCAATAACCCTGATTTTCAGATCATCTATTCCGATACCCCGGGAATCATCACTCCCGCTTATCAGCTACAAAAAAATATGATGAACTTTGTCTATAGCTCTCTGGAAGATGCTGATATCGTTATTTTTATGACTGATATCTATGAAAAATACCTTCCGGAAGAGGTAAGTTTCAACCAGATCCTGCAAAAGGTTCATCAGTCCGGTTTGCCGGTACTACTGCTGATCAACAAAATTGACCAGGCCAAACCAGGCCAGGTGGAAGAAAAAATGGCCTTCTGGAACAATATTGTTAAGGCCCGGGAAGTTATTCCTGTCTCTGCCCTGAACCAATTTAACCTGGAAAAGGTTTTGCAGTCTATACTTGATCTTTTGCCGGTTCACCCACCTTATTATGACAAAGAGGAATTAACCGATCGGCCCGAGCGGTTTTTCGTGGCTGAGATCATCCGGGAAAAAATTTTTATGCATTATAAAAAAGAAGTTCCCTACAGTACGGAAGTGGCAGTTTTAGAATTTAAAGAGGCAGAAGATATCATCCGGATCAGGGTTGAAATCTTTGTAGAAAGAAAAACCCAGCGGGCCATTATCATTGGCAAAAATGGTGAAGCCATTAAAAAAGTAGGGATTGAAGCCAGGCAGGACCTGGAAAAGTTTTTCAATAAACAGGTTTATCTGGAACAATATGTGCGGGTAGAGCCGGACTGGAGAAAAAAACTTTCCAAGTTAAATAAGTTTGGTTATTAATAAGAAGAAATATTGATTCATCTTTGAGGCTGGAAAGCCGGGACAACAATTTTAAAATGAGATGGCAAATATAATAGCAATAGTAGGCAGGCCTAATGTGGGCAAATCCACCTTATTCAATCGATTGGTGGAAAAAAGAAAAGCGATCATGGATAATTTCAGTGGGGTGACCCGCGATCGTCATTATGGCTATGGTGAATGGAATGGCAAACATTTTTCTGTGATAGATACCGGGGGGTATGTGTTTGGCTCAGAAGATATCTTTGAAGATGCCATTCGCAAACAGGTGGTACTGGCCATCAATGAAGCTTCAGTGGTACTATTCATGGTGGATTGCATTACCGGGATGACCGGCCTGGACCAGGATTTTGCCAATGTGCTAAGAAGCGTTAAAAAGCCGGTACTGGTGGTAGCCAATAAAGCTGACAGTACTGAAAAAATGATGGCCAGCAACGAATTTTATGCCATGGGTTTTGAACAGATTTACCCGATTTCATCAGCTAATGGGTCTGGTACAGGCGAGCTCCTGGATGATGTAGTCAATTATTTTAAAACCGAAGACGATGAAAACCCCCATGAAGGCATTCCCCGTATTGCCATTCTGGGTCGTCCTAATGTGGGTAAATCATCTTTTCTGAATGTTTTACTGGGCCAGGAAAGAAGCATTGTTACTGATATTGCCGGTACTACCCGGGATGCTATTGATACCCCCTATAATATGTTTGGCAAAGAACTGATCCTGACTGACACAGCCGGCATTCGCAAAAAGAGCAAACTTAAAGATAAGATAGAATTCTATTCAGTGGTCCGGTCCATCGATGCCATGGAAAACAGTGATGTTTGTATCATCATGATTGATGCCCGCTATGGTCTGGAATCCCAGGATATGAATATCATTTCTCTGGCCGATCGCTATAAAAAAGGAATGGTACTGATGGTCAACAAGTGGGACCTGGTAGAAAAAGACACCTATACCCACGCAGATTTTGAAAAGGTCCTGAAAGAAAAACTGGGACCTTTGGCTTATATTCCCATTCTTTTTTCATCAGTACTGGAAAAGAAAAGGATTATGCAGGCACTGGATAAAGCGGCAGAAGTATATAAAAACCGACAAAAAAGAGTACCTACAGCCAAACTGAATGATGTAATGCTGCAGGAAATTCAGAATTATTCCCCCCCGGCTGTACGGGGGAAATACATCAAAATTAAATATGTGACCCAACTCCCCACCCGCACCCCTACATTTGCATTTTTCTGTAATTTCCCCCAACACATCAAAGCTCCCTATGAAAGGTACCTGGAAAACAGGTTACGGGAGCATTTTGATTTTACCGGGGTTCCGGTGAAGTTGGTTTTCCGAAAAAAATAAACCTGCATTTTTATGTTTTTACAGTTGTAATTTGGCACAACTTTTAAGAAATATGCAAAGACGTTAAATTTACCAGCCCTGGAATTAATGAAGGATAACCAACATATTGATATTTTTCAAAAATACCTCCCCGGTCTGGCTGTAAGCTATTGTTATGAGTTGTGGATCAGATACCGGTTCAGCTTTAAGATCACCCGGAAAAGGAATACCAAGTTAGGCGATTACCGATTCAATCCTCAAACCGGCACTCATCTTATATCAGTAAATCACAATCTTAATCCTTACGCTTTTTTAATGACTTACATACATGAAGTAGCTCATTTGGTTACCTATCTGCAAGAAAAAAAACATTGGGCTCCTCATGGCCAGGAATGGAAGCGCAACTTTCGCCAATTAATGACCCCCCTGCTGATACCAGAAGTATTTCCAGCAAAATTGCTAACGGTATTAAAAAAACATATGATCAATCCCAAAGCCAGCTCCTATTCTGATCCCCAGTTGATCCTGGTTTTCCGGGAATTTGACCAACCTGCTGCATTGCAACCTCAGCAGGTCTGTCTGGCCCATATTCAATCAGGGGAACAATTTAAATTTAATCAAAGATGGTTTGCCAAAGAAAAACTGGTCAGGACCAGGGTACTGTGCCGGGAAATCAAAACCGGCAAGAAATTCCTGATTTCTCAGTTGGCTTTAGTAGAAAAGGAAACATGAGATTGATCCTATATATGTTTTATGATGCAGTCAGCAAATATAACTTATACTATTCCAAGAAACATGACGGCTGACCGCCGTTGAATAATTAATTAAATTAAAAGCAGATCTCATCTTCATGGTATCAGTAAGTTACCATCCATTTTTAAACTTCATGAAAATTTAGTAATAAATTTGATTTTGGTGCTAAAGTGGTGTAATTTTGCATCAAAAAGAACATGCCTAGACAAAGTATATCTTTAACAAAGCCTAACGATGAATGGCTAAAGAGCCAAATTGAAAATAATGAATATAATAGTAAAAGTGAACTGATTAACGATCTGATTCGCCAGGCAAGAGGTCAACAAAAACAAATTGATTGGATTCGATTAAAGTTAGAGTCAGCCGAAAAAAGTGGTTTTACGGATGATCGTAAGGATGAAATTCTGAAAATTTCAAAAGATACACTTAATGGCTGATTATAGATTAAGTAACACAGCTAAAGAAGATCTAATTAGAATTCACCATTATGGAATCCATAAATTCGGACAAAAACAAGCCGATAATTATTTAAATAAATTTTTTGATCATTTTGAGATTATCGCTGAACGTCCTCTTGCATTTGAATCTGTGGATTATATAAGATCAGGTTACAAAAGATGTGTTTGTGGTGTTGACAGTATTTTCTATCGAATTGAAAATGACACAGTTGAAATAATGGCGATTGTGGGCAGACAGGATTTAAATCAAATTTTTTAGGAGAATAAATAAGGAAAAACGGATGTTAACGCCTTGCAGTGCCGGTTTCAGTTCATTTTAAAAAGGACATAAGTAGTTGAGCTATTTATTAGTATTTCCGATCAATTCTGCTAATATTCCGGCACAGCCTATGAAGCAATAAAGTTGGGAAGTCCCGGCAGAAAATGCAGGAACTTTGGTGTGGCAGGCCAGGTTGGCCTCCAGCTTAAAAGCCACGGCAGGTATGGGAAATTTTTTCTTTCTTGGTTTTATTTGCCTGCTTTTTTTTATCAGGTACCTACATTTAGACAATTGTTTCAAAAAAAGCTGGTCCAGTCCGACAGGACAAAAGATGGAGGAAGGTAGGATGTCTTTTATGATGCAGTCAGTAACTATTTTGTTTCTCATCACTTAATAAAATAGTTTGCTTTTCCTAGTTTTAATTTCACTACAGTAATGAAATATTTTTTAAAGACCTTTAATGTATTCCCACTGCTTATCCTTTCCATGTTTTCATGTACTCAAAAGGAAAACTATTTGTCCATAAACAACTTAAAAAGTGTAGTATGGGCCGGCTGCTTTGACACCTATCACGAATTTTATTTTAGCGATCAGGAGCTATACATGACTTCCAATCAATTTCGAAACTATGGCCATCGTAATTTCTATACCATCAGAAATGATTCAATCATTGTTCCAGGATTCATTTTAGCTAAAATTGAAAAATTGAATTCAAAGGTGTTAATTCTTAAAATTACTGATCCGGAAACCGGAGAATTAGCAAACGTAAACCTGAAAAAAATTGAAACCAACCTCATACCCCCACCATATGCCAATATAGATGCCTTAAAGTCAGAGATATATTTTGATTTTTACCTGAAACATTTTATAAAAAGAATGAAGGAAAGCGAATGTTACGCCCCTTTATCTGAACCTATTGAATTACCAACTGCCGGCATGGATAGCCTGATAGACAGCTTAAAGAAAAACAAACCACCCACTATCCCAAATCCAAATGATTAATCTGTGTTTTCCAAGTATTATCCGGCCTTAAAACAATGATATCCTGCGGGTTATCAACCGATCCACCAACTCATAAAGCTTTACCGGTGTCAGGGTACGCCACTTATCCAATTGCAGGCTCCCCCCAAAATTAATGTAATAATCTATATTGTACTTCTTCATTTCATCCAGTACAAAATCCCTGAAATTTAGGGCCGCCACCCAACCATCCTCCACATCTTCAAACCATTCTTCATAGTAACAATCATCAGACCCATGAAAATTCAATACATTTTCCCCGATCAGGATAAACTTATTAATGTCATACTTGCAAAAATGATCAATAATATTCCTTTTTAAATGCATGATATCATTATGCAGCGCATCATTCCACTCCCCGATAAACTCTATCACCATAAATTTCCGCTGGTAGTCTACAAACAGAATCTTAATATACAGGGTTTCAGAACCAATATAATCCCAGGCAGGATCAATGTAATACCCATAAATCGCATCTGTATACTGATTAAAATCATATTGCTTACCATAATAGGGAGAGTTAGGGTCCTGCGACACTACATAAAATTTTTCCCAGTTGTAGTACGGTTCAATGTCATGCATCTATTAATCCATTTAAATTCAGTAACTCAAATTTACCGTAATGGGTTCCTGATTTGATTAAGAATTGATTAAATTATTGTCATGAATCGGCTAAACCAAACAGGTAATAGATAGCTGCCAGAGGAATCGCACATCCTTCCCACAATCCTTACCCACCCAATCCACCTCGCGGCGGCGAAAGCCTGCCTCCCGCCATTCAAGGGGACTGACACAAACTTAATGGGTTCCACTGGCCATTTCGGTCTTTCGCTTCGCCTTCCGTCCTAAAAAACGCATGAAGCTTATACCTTCAATTCACATTCTAGTGTGTTAATCACTAAATTCACTCACTATTCCCCCCCCTCTTTTTACTTTATACTATGTTAAAATTTTCGACCGTAGCTTTGGCTATGCTCTCAAATTTTGCCTTGTCTAAAGAAAAAATATGAGCAAAAAATTTAGTAAGCCAATTTAATTATTACCACACTAGCTAACACATGATCAGCCTTATCCCCGGGTGCCTGCTGTACCATTCTCATAAATCTTAGTGGTGACAAACCAGCAATTCAAAAAATATTATAAACTTACCCCTACCCCAAATTCCAGCAGATCAGCCTTACCCCGGTAAGCTTTTAATCCTACCCGCCCAAACACATGAGGTATAATCCTGTATTGAATAGCATATCGTTGGTAATAATTAGAATAAAATTTAATTGGCAGATAAATAAACCGGGCAAACTGGAACAACAACTCAAATTGTCCCAGGTAAAAAATATTACCTATGGTCACTGCAGCCATATGATGATCAAATTCCATATCTTCCGGAGGGCGCCTGGAGGTCATCATCCAGTACTCATGATAAGCCGAAGTATCATAATATCCATCCAAGCCCAAAAGCAGGGCATTGATAGGCGAAATCTTTCTACTCAGGTAAACGGAAAGCAGGTTTACATGATTCAATACAGGATCGTAGCCCATTACATTTTTCCAACCCCGGGCATATGCAAGATGTAAATGAACTTTTTTATCATAATCCATTGCCGAATCCCTTTTGATAAACCGGTAAGCCCCCTGCGGTACATATCGCAAGCCAAACCCCACCATTGGTGCATTCAGACCATTATTGGGGATTTTCAGGCGTCCATTGGAAACATGTCGGAAAGCCAGCCCGGTACTGAGCCAGGTTTTGTCTGTCAACCGGCGTTCATAGCTCAAATTAATCCTCAATCCAAAATTCCAGTGACGACTGATGGCCCGGTTATCATGATTCTGATCCACATGATATATCTTATTATTATAGACCACCCCGGCCCCGGTAGCCAGCCTCACCCGATGATCAGTTCGGTTTAACAAGCCAAAATTCAGAGAAGTATAACCAGCATAGGCCTGGCCAAAAATCTGAGGGATCCCGTAGTTGTAATAAGACAGGTTAAGATCAAGCTCAGGATAGTTATACAAAGCTTCCCACCGCTCTTTACCTACAAAAGTTTTTTTAGCCAGCAACTCAAATCCATGCAGGTTAGACAATTGAAACAGTGGATCATGACTATGCATCTTGAACAGCCCGCCATAATATCCATTGACACCATAAGACCAAAGATCCTGCGGTTCATGTTTTACCGGCTGCCCATTCAATTGGCTGAAAACCAGAAAACTCATCAACAAAAGAAAGAAAAAGTATTTTAACATAGCCAGATGCTTACAAGGCTTTAAAATTAACAAAAAGCCACTAAAAACAAACCTATTTTATTGATCATCAGCCGGATTAAATTACTCAGGTGTGATTTATCATGGAAAATGATCAAAAATTCCACCTGTTTCAATTAAGGAAGTGATACCTCTTAATCAAGGATAAGTTGCCCAAGGTCATGAATTTTTCACTGAAAAAAATATTCAACATCGATACACCTCGGCTTCTATAAATATTTAGCCAACCGGAATTACTAGCGGCTGACAGATAAGAAAAAAATAGCTGACCATATTAATGATCAGCTATTTTTAATGATGGTTAATATCTATGAATGTTAAAACCTTACTTTCAAACCAGTGTTCCAGGTACGGCCAAACCCAAAGTAGACCCTGTTCCTGATACTGCCATTTTCACCAAATTCCACATCTCCTTCACGGGCAGGATCAAACAAAATGTTGGATTCTGATTCGGCCATATATTCTTCATCCAACAGGTTATTCACATTGAGGTTCCAGGTCATGGCTATTCCACTGATCTCGAAGTTATAAGAGATCCCGGCGTCCAATAGGCTGTAATTGGGTAGCTTCCAGGCTTGATTGCCTGGCACATCAAAGCTTTCATCATCAGCCAGGTCAAAATCCGCATACAGATCATCAGCAAAGTAAAAGTTGCCATACAGGTGGAATCCAGTGAATATTTCATAATTTGCTCCCAGGCTGAAGGTGGTTTGAGCTGCATCCGGCACCTTCACTTCTTCCATATATAAGGTAAAATCCTGGGTATACTGCCCCCTTAATTCCTGATCATCCGGAACAAATGTGGCGGTAAAATTTTGATTATATCTCCAGTTACCTAAAGAAAGCATACCATTGATCTTTAATTTTCTGGTGGGAGCCATGACAAAATCCACCTCTACGCCCTGGTGTACCTGGGCAATATTGGAGAAGTTTACGTTGCCTTCGATCCGGGTATCTCCGTCTCTTAATTCAGCTCCCCGGGATACCTGCCGATCTCCCCATTCAGTATGGTACACATTGATGTTACCACTTAAAAACTTGGAACGGTAGCCATAGCCTAATTCGAATGCTACTACAGATTGATTCTTCACATCTTCATTCACTTCATTGGTGAAATTCAGGAATACGTTGTCGAAGATCGGCTGTCGGGAGAAATAGCCGGCATTGGCAAATACATTATGATTTTCAGTGAGGTTATAATTTGCTCCTGCTTTCAGGGTGCCGCCCAGGAAATTTTCCCAATCCGACTCCTGCTCTTCACTGTCATCCTCATACTGGAAGTAATCTATTCTTTTAAACCCCTGGTTGGATCCGGATAAACTGGCAAATGCTGATAATTTATCGCTAATGTATTCCAACTGACCAAACAAACCTAGCCAATTCACCAAACCATCATTATTGTAATCAATCTGGTTGCCATCAGCCCTTCCTTCATCGGTAAGATATTTGGCAGGCTCATTAATGTCATCATCATCAAAGTAAGCATCCAGGCCTAACAGGTTTTCCACTCTGCGGTAGTGTAAACCTTTATAGTAGCGGGCATCCACACCGGCTACCAGATTCCAGTTATCAGACAATTGATGGGTGAGGTTTGATAATAAACCATACCAGTTATGCTCATTCATGGAAGCTCTCAGGATCATGCCGTTTCTCCATGATTCAGCCACATTTTGACCGGCAAAGGGACCACTATATGCGGTATTATCAGTCATGCCGGGTCCCTGCCAGGGAATTTGATCATCACCAAAAGCTGGTACATTGCCCCCGGTATTCCAGCTTTGGATATCATTCCAGCGAACAATTCCTTCATCGGTTTTAAATTTACCGGAAGTCCGGAAACTCCCATTTATTCTACCCAGGTCTCCGGTTCCTCCTCCCCGGCCAAACGAAGCATAAGCTGAAGTAGATAATTCTGTACGATCAGAAAAGGTCCAGTAGTGGTTCAGAAAAGCTTTCGGTTTGTGATAAAAATTTTTCCTCCAGGAAAATTCATTATCTTTAAAATCACTGCCGTTCCAGTAACCCCACTGAGGATTGTATTTGATCCCAAAACCTTCAGAACCAGTAACTTCATTGCCCAGGATAGTTTCAATGGTTACCCCGTCAAATGTTCCATATTCGCGCTGAAAATGCCATTGCGGAGCGCCTAACACAGTAAAGTGCAATGAGTGAGAGGTATTAATTTGTTTGGCTAAAGAGGCAAAATAAGACCATCCCTCAAACTGGGTTCCGTCAGCATATCCGTCACCACGTGTATGACTTCCCTGAACCGTGAAAGCCCAACCACTCTGACCTAGTCCTGTGGAAGCTGAAATCCCATATTTTTGATAAAGATCATTACCCACAGACACAGAAGCGGTCATTCCTTTTTCTATTTCAGCTGCATTGGTTACAATATTGATAGACCCTCCTACAGAGGCTACGGCCAGTTTTGTGGCTCCCAGTCCCCTTTGCACCTGGATCTGGCTGGTTACATCACTCAAGCCAGCCCAGTTGGACCAGTAAACCCACCCGTTCTCCATGTCATTCACCGGAATTCCGTTGATCATTACCGCTGTATTCCTTTGGTCAAATCCCCTTACGTTGATCCTGGAATCACCGAAACCACCACCCTGCTTGGTCACATATACAGACGGCGTGGACCTCAGAATTTCCGGAAATTCCTGATTGCCTACCCTGTTTTCTATTTCCTGACTTTTAATAGTGGAAACAGCTACCGGGGTTCTCCTGTCCTGGGCTACGGAAGCTATTACTTCAATTTCCTTGAGCCCGATGGTATTGGTCTTTACAGGAATAGTTCCCAGTTGGATAACTTCATTGGCTTTTACATTCACCTCTACTTGTTGAGGCGTATAGCCTACAAAGGTGATGATAATTGTTTTCGCTCCAGGTTCTACACCATTTATAGTAAAATCCCCTTCAATATCTGTTAAAGAACCTTTTGAAGTGCCTTTTACAACAACATTAGCCCCTATCAGTCCTTCATCATTTTCCTGATCCAGTACACGACCGGATATTACACCAGTCTGGGCCATGACAGACCATGCTATCAGGTTGATTAACATTGTCAACAATACTTTTTTCATGTCTCTGATTATTTTGAATGAACTTAAATTTTCAGGCGCAAAGATAAGTTCCCGATGTAATGTTTTTAATTCAACAGTGTTAATTAATTGTTAAAACTTTCACTTTACCAAGGCCAAATATGAATATACCAATCGAAAAACAGCTAAAATGTTTGGAATGCAAACGGTTTAAAAAGATTAAATTCTTATAAATAATCAAACGATGATAAATTATATGCAGTTTGACCTCTGAAGCAAATGGATCATTGGCATGATCAACCAATTAAATATTCAACTGCAAGAAAGGAATTGTCCGTTTCATCCAAAACATTAGCACATTTTGCCAATGATCCTGATTAAAATGATAAAATGTTTAAGCTTTTTTATTATCCTGGAATTAACTGCGTTGCTTATGGCCCGTAAGTTCCCCCCACTGAATCCGGCAGCATAATCCAACCGGGAGGAAGACATCTTTGATGTACAGGGTCAGATCACCGGAAATGAATCTGATAATTATTTTGAATTAATTGTTACATATCCCGGATCTCCCGGATTTAGCGGCGGGGCAGCATGCTATCATCTGGAAAAGAAAACAGGAAAAAACTAAAATCTGAAACAAGCATCATATCTCCATTCCCGAAAACCAGAAGCAGAGCCCGATAAGATTTAATTGATGGAAATTGCTTTTTCTGTTTCCCTCGGATGAATATGATCTTTACGATTTTTTAAAAACCCACCTTTTCTTTGGCTATATACCGCCTTAATCTCACTGATGATGGCCAGGGCAATTTCTTCCTGGTCATCCGCTCCAATATCCAAACCCACCGGATAGTAAATTTTTGCCAGATCTGCCGGGGATAAATGAATTTTTTGAGCTTCTAATTGTTGAAACAACTTAATAGCTCTTTTTTTGGGTCCCAGCAGGCCGATGTATTTGAGTTTATTAAAATTTTCCTGCTGCTTCAAAATGCCTGACAAAACACTTAAATCATATTTAAAATTATGAGACATAATTAACACAGCATCGTTTATACGGAACTGAAAGTAGTTTTCAATTTCCTGCCTGGCTACACAGGAAACCAGGTCAGCCTCAGGAAATCTATTGGGTGAAACATGGGCAATACAATCGTCTGTAACAGTAACTTTCCAGCCCAGTTGCTTGGCCAGGTTCACCACCGGCACTGCATCAAATCCGCCTCCAAAAATGATCAGATGGATTGGCGGATTTAAAACTTCGAAAAAAATCTTTAAACGGCCATTTGCAAAATTTATCCAGGCGGTACGGGATCTTTGCTGTGTTACCGCCTCCTTCAAATGATCTCCCAACAATTCACCTAAAGACTGATTTAAAAAATATTTGTCATCCTGTACAAATAAGCGATCACCCAGTTGAAATGGAAGACTTCCTTCCTGATCCAACACCCGGGCAAAACCACAGGGCTTTTCATTTTTAAGAAATAAACGTAAGACTTCCAGGGGGTTTTCCGGATCTGAAGGATGGAGAGGTTCAAGCAAAACATGAATGACCCCGTTACAACCCAAACCTATTCCCATTTGCTCAGCGCTTTCATCATCCATGGTATCATAGACTACCACCCGTGGCTTACCGGCCAGGATCACCTGTCGGGATTTCCTTAAAGCATCGCCCTCCAGACAGCCACCACTGATAGATCCTGTCCACCTGCCATCTTCGGTCATCAGCATACGGGCTCCTGGTCTTCGGTAGGATGATCCTTCCACCTGTACTACTGTAGCCAGGGCTGCTTTAGTCCGTTCGAAATCTATTTCATCATAGGATTTCAGAATTTTGACCAATTCTTTCATGTTCATTGCCAGTTAAGTCTACTACACCATTTAAAATATAACGCGGCACGTAGGGAAACTGCTTCAAGTCACTTAATTTAGTTATGCCACTCAATACCAACACTGTATCAATTTCTGATTCTATACCAGCAATAATATCCGTATCCATCCTGTCACCAATGATCACCGTATCTTCTGGTTCTGAACCAAGTATTTTTAAAGCTGTACGCATTATCAGTGGATTGGGTTTACCCACATAATAGGCATTACGCCCGGAGGCCAGTTCAATAGGCGCTATTAATGCTTTGGTGGCAGGAACTATACCATTTTCGGTGGGTCCGGTCAGGTCGGAATTAGTGCCTATCAATTTTGCACCATTAAGTACCAGGTTTATGGCATGGGCCATCTTTTCATAATTGAGGGTTCTGGTCTCTCCCATCACCACATAATCTGGATTGATATCATTCATGGTGTAACCCACTTCATAAAGGGCATTGATCAAACCTGGTTCACCAATGACATAAGCGCTCCCCTGTGGCTTTTGCTGGGACAAAAATATAGCAGTCGCCAATGCACTGGTATAAAATACATCTTCCTCTACCTCAATTCCAAGTCGGTACATCTTGTCCTTGAGCTCCTTTCGGGATTTTTCACTGGAATTGGTCAGAAACAGGAATTTTTTTTCACGGGCTTTTAGCCAGGTCACAAATTCTTTTACCCCGGGAAGAATTTTATTGCCATGATAAAGCACCCCGTCCATGTCACAGATAAAAGATTTTTTACCGCGAATTTCCGAAATCAATGTGGCCGGGGTTTTCAAGTGAAAAAATTTTTAAGTTTGGACATATTTTTTAATAATTCTCAAGAAATTCAAATAAAAATTACTGCAACTTGCCTTATCCGCAAAATATTTTGATTTCCATCTAACAAACCTGCCAAATATTTTAAATAAGCACAATTAACAACTGATTAATGGCTAAACTTCTAATTAATTGATTAACAGTTATTTAAAAAACTATTAAATATTTTAAATATTTTCAAAATAAAAAGGAAACATATAATTAATATTAAAAGTAAAACAAATTTTTTTTAAAACAGTATAATATTATGTGATACGATTAATACATATATTAGGAGCAATGATATTGGCCATATTTGCCAGTGTCTTTTACATGATATCAGTAATTTTCATACTACTGATACAGCCATTTAAAACATTGTTACATAGATTGTAACATCATCAGAAACCATTAAAAAAAAGCTTCATTTTCATGAAGCTTTTTTAATTTAAGGCCTGTTGATCAGCTCATTTTATCCAGGGCTTCCATCACATCCCGAACATGCTGCTCAGATGTTTTTAATAATTGTTTCTCTTCATCATTCAAATCAAGCTCAATGATCTTCTCAATTCCATTTTTACCTAAGATCGCAGGAGCTCCTAGATAACAATTGTCAATTCCGTATTCTCCTTCTAATTTAACACATACAGGGAACACCCTTCTCTGATCTTTCACAATCGCTTCAGCCATTTGAGCCGCAGCAGATCCCGGAGCATACCAGGCAGAAGTACCCAGCAACTTCACGATCTCACCACCACCTGTTTTTGTTCTTTGAACAATTGCATCTAATTCTTCTTTTCCGATCAATTCAGTCACAGGAATACCTGCCACTGTGGTATATCGGGGTAGAGGAACCATGGTATCTCCATGACCACCCATTAAAATCGCCTGGATCTCTTTTGGAGATATGCCAATCGCGTCGGCCAGGAAGGCTCGGTAACGGGCAGTATCCAAAATTCCGGCCATACCCATTACCCTTTCCCGCGGGAACTTGGATACCAGGTGAGCCTGATATGTCATCACATCCAGCGGATTAGATACAATGATGATAATTGTATCAGGAGAATGCTTGATCACATTTTCTGTCACACTTTTTACGATACCAGCATTGGTGCTGATCAGGTCATCCCGGCTCATGCCTGGCTTACGGGGCAATCCGGAAGTGATCACTACCACATCTGAATTGGCAGTTTTGGAATAGTCATTGGTAGAACCAATGGTACGGGTATCATAGTAATCAACCGGAGCTTTTTGCCAGATATCAAGGGCTTTGCCTTCAGCAAAATTTTCTTTGATATCTACCAATACTACCTCATTGGCAATTTCTTTATAGGCAAGTACGTCGGCACAAGTTGCTCCAACATTTCCTGCTCCTACAACGGTAATTTTCATAATAATTATTTTTATGGTTAAAAAATGATTCTAAGTGAGGTAAAGTTATTAATTACCTTTCACTTAATAAACAAAATAATCCTGTAAAATTGAGGATAATGATTTATTAATATTTTGGCTGTGAATAGTATAAGTGGATAGTGGTACCGCTACTACAAGTCTGTTAAAAATCACTATTCCCATTCTTAAATTCGGATGGGCTCACATAAACCTGGGCCAGGTTAAAAAATCCCAGTGAAGACTTATAGGCTTTGAACAGATTATCCATCATACCATTGTAGATCTCAGCCAGGGAGGTGATCATTTTTGCCTTAACCTTTTCATTTTCACTAAATATCTCATAAATATTTACTTTGGGCACCACATACATTTCGGCTGATTCTGAATCTACAATAGAATTATATATGCGATAAGTCTGATCCAGCAGAGAACTACTGCCGAAAGCTTCCCCTGATCTGACCACCCTCAGGACTTCCAGTTTTTCTTTCACATCAAGGCTAAGAGAAACCTTGCCACTTTTTACCAGGTATAAAGCATTGCTGGGGTCTCCCCTGAAAAACACTGCTTCATTACCTTTATATCTTCTTAAATAAAGATAAGGTAAAAAATGAGCCATTTCATCATATGTGAGCTTTTCAAAAATCTTGATCTTGCTTAAAAACCTGAATATATTAAGCTCCTTGGCGGTATATGACTTTTTAAAGGGATTGATCATGACTGAAATATTTAATTCGGTAGATGTTCCTGGTGGCGGGTGTGACTTTATATCTCTCATCGATTCGATGCCCAATCACCCACACGATATCTTTTCCTGACAACAACAGAATAATTCTCTTTTTCAAGTTTACAGGAATTTTTTTATCTATCATAAAATCACTTATCTTTTTTTTGCCTGATAATCCTAAAGGAATAAACCAGTCTCCTTCCTTCCAGGACCGTATTTTTAAAGGAAAATGCAGCTTATCAAAATCCAGTTGTGCCACCTGGGAATCCCTGGACATTGACAATAATTCAGCATTGACTACCTCCATTTGCAACCTGACTGAGCCTTTGATCCATTCCTTCTGATCAGGCCCGTCAATAGATTGTTCCTCCAGGTCAGGGGCCCGGACTGATACCAAAACAGCCTCCCGGTCAATATTTAACACATAACCTGAAGCATAAAACATCTTTCCTGGCTGATCAATACTGGCTATAATATCTCTGCTTTGATCCAGGTTAAATCCAAATTGTCTGATCAATTCAAACAGCAGCACCTGAGCTTCCCTTTCCTTCACCAATGGCTTCTTTTGAATCCAGTAGTGATCTCCTCTTCGGCTGGTATACTTTTTCTTAAAGGCATTTACTTGCTGAATCCAGACATGTTCTGCTGCCACCATCCTCTCAATGGTACTATCCAGCGTTTGAAGCAATGAGGGGTTAATCTTTTCTAACTGAGGAATTACCTTGTGCCGGATCAGGTTCCTGGAAATTTTAAGATCCTGATTCGATTGATCCTGGCGCCATTTCAGCTGACGCTGGTGGGCATATTGTTCCAGTTGGTGTCGGGTGGCAAACAACAAAGGACGGATCACCATGGCTCTTTTCGGTGGTATTCCCCTCAATCCAGCCAGTCCGGTGCCTTTTACCAGATTAAATAATATGGTTTCCAGATTGTCATTCTTATGATGGGCCGTGGCCAGCCACTTAAAATCATTGACACGCAACAATTGGTCAAACCAGGCATATCTCAGTTCACGGGCTGCCATTTCCACAGAAACCTGATCCCGGGCAGCTACCGCCAACGTATCAAAATCCTTTAAAAAAAGTTCCGATTTATAGCTTTGAGCCAGCTTTTTTACAAATGCGGCATCCTGATCAGAAGCAGCGCCTCTTAAATGAAAATTACAATGTGCTATACTAAACTTAAACCCGGCCTGAAAGAACAGATCTGTCATGACCACCGAATCCAGCCCACCACTTACCGCCAGCAAGATCTTATCGTCACTATCAAAAAGGGCATGTTTTTTGTTAAAATGTAAAAAAGTCTCAATCATATTTTAAATATATCCTTAAATTTGGCCCTTTGAAAAGCAGATGATGAAAAAAATTTTATTTACAGGTGTCTACGTGATATGCTGGTTGCTATCTGCTTCCTTACTAGCTCAGCCAGGCAGTAAAATAGATATTGTTCAGGGAGGTGATTATATGGCCGGGGGAATGAAAGACAGTATAAGGTATGATAAATTTGTAGGAAATCCACAAAACCGGGTCATTTTCAAACAAAAAACCACAACCATCTATTGCGATTCCGCTTTTTTATTCCGTGCTCTAAATCGTGTGGAAGCTTATGGCAACGTAAAAGTAGTAGAAAAAGACACTATTACTGTCACCGGACATCGGTTAATTTATGAAGGAAATGTAAAGCTGGCCCGAATGACAGACAATGTAGTATACAAAGACCCCAGCCTGACCATTGAAACTGATACCATGCAATATGATATGTTGAATAATTTGGCCAGTTATATTCATTACGGCACTTTGTGGGATGACCGGAATACCCTGAACAGCGAAATAGGAAACTATCATACTGTCACCAAACTGGCCTCATTTAAAAATGATGTAGTACTGGAAAACCCTGATAATTTCCTTTATACAGATACATTGCAATATAATACGATTTCAAAAATTGCCTATTTCCGGGGACCAACCACCATCATTTCCCGGGAAGACAGTACCATCCTGACTTTTGAAGATGGACAATACCTGACTACAGCTAAACAGTCCCTGTTTGGACGGGGCCGGATCGAAACGGACAGCTATATTTTGTATGGTGACACCTTGTTCTTTGATGATCTGAATCAATATTATTCTGCCAAAAGAAATGTACAGTTGGTTTCCAAGGAGGATGACCTGGTCATTTTAGGGGAAGATGGAAGATACTGGAAAGCTGAAAAGCGAACTGAGATTACCGGCAATCCGATCCTGAAAAAAAGGCTTAACCTGGACACCCTGTTTATGGCAGCTGATACCCTGGTATCTATTGATGATACTGTACAGGCCAATAAACGGGTTTTGGCCTATAATCATGTACGGATCTATAAAGATAACCTGCAGGGAAAAGCTGATTCACTGGCCTATTTTGTAGCTGATTCCACCATTAACTTTTACCAGGATCCGGTACTGTGGAACCAGGATAACCAGATTGAGGCAGATTCCATTTTTCTGTTGCTAAACACCAACGGCATTGACAGGATGTTCATGAATGCCAATGCATTTCTGATCACCGAGGATACGCTTAATAATTATAATCAGATCAAAGGCCGCAGAATGGTGGCCAATTTCCTGGAAAACGCACTGGACCGGCTCAATGTCTATGGAAATGGTGAAAGTATCCTATTCGCACTGGATGAAACTGAAACAGTCGTCATCGGCATGAATAAGATCCTTTGCAGTGATATGATCATCCGGTTTGAGGAAAGTAATTTTTCCAACGCATCGTTTTATACTAAACCAGAGGCTTCTTTTATACCACCTCATGAAATTGAGCCGCCAGCCAAACGTTTGAAGGGGTTTAACTGGCGAATAGCAGAAAGGCCGGCCAAAGCCGATATTTTCCTGCCTGCTGAACTATACAATGCCAAGATGACAGAAGAAAATGCAACTGATCAGAAGGCTCAAAGCCCGGCTATTCCGGAAAATGTAGGAGCACCTCCTCCGGAAAGACCTGAAAGACTAAATCCTGAAAACATTCAAAGGTAATGAGAAGTATAATACTTTTTTTGATCTTATGGATGGGCTGTTATGCAGGCAAATCAGCCATCCCGGATAATATATTTTCAGCCAATGCTGAGATCATTCCCTGGGTGTATGAAAATCAAGACATCAGGATCAGTCAGTTAAATATCAATAACCAGGAAAATTATAGTACATTAAATTACGAAATACGAAAAAAAGACCTAAAAGCTACATTAAAAATATACAATGTGCTGGGTAGGTTGTTAAAAGTGTATGAACTGCCGGAAGATAAAAAAGTGTTGAAAATAAACAATCAGACTTTCAGCCGGGGGGTATACATTTATTCCGTATATATAGACCAACATGAATTATTCACTAAGAAGCTAACATTCAGTTAGTTATAGTAAAAAAGACATCCTGTTTGAAGGCAGGTTAAAAAGGCTTAATGTAATAAAATTGTTTATTATGAGTTACTAATTTATATTTGCAGCGCAATATGTGGAAAAAAATCAATTTATATATATTACTGGGGTTCGTGGTTGCTTTGCTGGCCGGTTCCTGCAGTGAATTCAGAAAGATTCAGAAGAGTGATGACTGGAAAAAGAAGTATGAAGCAGCCTTAAAATACTATGAAGAAGAGGATTATTACCATGCTTCCCTCCTGTTTGAAGAGATATTACCTCTGATCATAGGAACTCAGGAAGCTGAAAAAGTACAGTATCTTTTTGCTTATTCCCACTATTATCAGGGTAATCGGCTTCTGAGTGCCCATTATTTTAAAACGTTTTATGATACATACAGGCGCAGTCAGTATGCGGAAGAAGCTTTATTCATGTATGCCTATTCCCTGTACCAGGAATCTCCCAAATATAACCTGGACCAAACCAGTACCAGGGAGGCCATTGATGCTATTCAAAATTTCATTAACCGCTATCCTTTAAGTGAATATAAGGATGAAGCCAACAGCATCATTGACCAATTGCAGCAAAAACTGGAAAAAAAGGCCTATGAAAAAGCCAAACAATATTATAAGCTTGAAAATTACCGGCTGGATAATTTGAAAGCCGCTATTGTGGCTTTTGATAACTTCCGTCAGGATTTTCCTGATTCACACTATAATGAAGAAGTAAGTTACCTGATCATAGAAGCGCAGTATAAACTGGCTGAAAGAAGTTATCGCAACAGACAAAAGGAACGATACCTGAAAACCAAGGAATATTATGAATATTTTATAGATAACTATACAGACAGTAAATACGTTAAAGAAGCAGAAAAAATATTTGTACAAACATTAGAAGCTTTAGAAGAATTTAGAAACAATGGAACACAAACAAGCAGAAATAACTAATAAAAAGCAAGTAAAAAATATGAATACCAATCCTTCGATAGTTACCCGGGATGTGGATAAGATTGCAGAACCTACAGAGAATGTATATGAATCAGTAGCTATCATCTCCAAACGAGCCAGGCAAATATCTTCTAAATTAAAGGAAGAATTGAATTCAAAGCTGGCTGAATTTGCCTCCACCGTGGATAATCTGGAAGAGGTTTTTGAAAACCGGGAGCAGATTGAGATCTCCAAATTCTATGAAAGGATGCCAAAACCCACCAATATTGCCCTGGAAGAATTTCTGGAAGATAAAATCATGTTCAGGAAACCAGAACAGGAAGACTAAATATCCATCATTCACATGCTCCAGGGAAAAAAAATTTTATTGGGAGTATGTGGGAGTATAGCTGCCTATAAAGCAGCTATTCTCACCAGGTTGCTGATCAAGGAAGGGGCAGAAGTAAAAATTGTTATGACTTCTGCTGCTACAGAATTTATCACGCCTCTCACACTTTCTACACTATCCAATAACCCGGTCATCAGGGACTTTTTTGATGCAAAAACAGGACAGTGGGAAAGCCATGTAGAATTGGGTTTGTGGGCTGACCTTTACCTTATTGCCCCCATAAGCGCCAATTCAATAGCTCACTTTGCCCGGGGTATTTGCGAAAATATGCTTTCAGCTATCTACCTGTCTGCCCGCTGCCCGGTTATGATAGCTCCGGCCATGGACCTGGATATGTACCAGCATCCCAGTACACAGCAAAACCTGGCTCAACTGAAATCATATGGAAATATCATATTAGAAACCTCATATGGTGAACTTGCCAGCGGATTGACCGGCTATGGCCGCATGGCCGAACCGGAAGAAATTGTGCAGTCAATAATTAAATATTTCGACCAGTCTACTCCTCTGGCCGGAAAAAAAGTGTTAATTACTGCCGGGCCTACCCAGGAAGCCATTGACCCGGTGCGTTTTATTGGTAATCATTCCAGTGGCAAAATGGGATTTGCCCTGGCCCGGGAGGTTGCTGGATTAGGTGCCAGGGTAACCCTGGTAAGTGGCCCTACCCAACAGGTGATAAATCATCCCCGGGTCGAATTGATCAGGGTGACTTCGGCTGAGGAAATGTACCAGGCATGCCTTAAAACGCACTCTCAGTCAGATATAGCTATTTTCTCGGCAGCAGTGGCAGATTATGCTCCCGTCCAGGTTTTTGATCAAAAATTAAAAAAGGGCATGTCAAACCTATCCATTGAGCTCAGGAAAAATGTAGATATTGCTTTTGAATTGGGAAAAAATAAAAAAGCGCATCAATTTCATCTTGGTTTTGCCCTGGAAACCGACAATGAACTGAACAATGCTTATCAAAAGTTGATTTCAAAAAACTTTGACCTGGTAGCCCTGAATTCGCTGAATGACCCTGGTGCTGGTTTTATCCATGAAACCAATAAAATTACAATCATCAATAAAGATAATAAATCAAAGAAATTTGAGTTGAAGAATAAGGAGGCGGTTGCCAGTGATATTGTTAACGCCATTATATCGGAGATCTCATGAGAATATTAATCCTTTTCTTTATACTTTTTGCCATTACCTTAACTTCCCGGGCTCAGGAACTCGATTGTGCTGTCATAGTGAATGCTGACCGGGTGGCTACCAGTGATCGTACCATTTTCAAGGATATGGAGATCAGCTTTTCCCAATTTCTGAATGATAGAAAATGGACAGATGATGTTTTTAGTCCGGAAGAAAAAATCAGGTGCCAGATGATTATTGGTATCGATGCCATGCCAAACATAGGTAATTTCACCGCCACTGTCCAGATACAATCTATCAGGCCTGTATTTAATACCAATATGGAAACCCGTCTGCTGGCCCTCACCCAAAATTATGCCGATGGAGACTGGAATTTTCAATATACCGAATCACAACCACTCGAGTTCAACGAAAATAATTTTACCAGTAACCTTACTTCTATTCTGGCCTATTATGCCTATGTGATTATTGGACTGGATTATGATTCTTTTGCTCCTTTGGGAGGCACGCCCTATTTCGAAAAGGCCATGGTCATAGCTTCCAATGCCCAGCAAAGCCAAAATCCTGGCTGGCAGCAATTTGTAAACCCCCAAAGAAACCGCTACTGGTTGATAGAAAACCTGATGAGCCAGCAAATGAGGCCTGTTCGCGAAGGTATCTATGAATATCACCGGATTGGGCTGGATAAGTTTCTTTCCAGCCCGGAGGAAAGTCGAAAAGCAGTACTGGAAGTACTCAAAAAATTACAGTCCGTTAATAAAATCAGGCCTAATTCCTTTTTGATCACCTTGTTTTTATATTCTAAATCCAATGAATTGATCAATATCTTTTCCCAGGGAGAACCTGGTATCCGTAACGAGGCTTTTTCTATTCTGCAGGAACTGGATCCCACTAAAACCGATAAATACCAGGCTATTCTCAGCAATTAAAGGATATACTGAAAATATTTCCGCTAAAACATGTACAACTGGTGTATATTTAAAGCCTAATTTATAATTTTGCTTTCCCGAATGCTGATCAAAGATTACAACAGGTCTTTGACCTAAAATAACATGAAATGCTGAAAAATCTGGTAATAAAAAATTATGCGCTGATCCAGCACCTGGAAATGCAGCCTTCAACCAACCTGAATATTATTACCGGGGAAACTGGAGCGGGTAAATCCATCATGATTGGGGCAGTGGGCCTGCTATTGGGAAACCGGGCTGACACCAAAGCCCTGTATGATGAACAGGAAAAGTGCATTATTGAAGGCACTTTTGAGCTGGATCAATACCACCTGAAACCATTTTTCCAGGAAAAGGACCTGGATTACGATGCAGTCTCCATACTGCGCCGGGAAATCAGCCCTTCAGGCAAATCCAGGGCTTTTATAAATGACACCCCGGTTACCCTGGATGTGATGAAATCCTTGGGAAGCTACCTGATGGATGTACATTCCCAACATGATACTTTGCTCCTGGCATCCAACTCCTACCAACTTTCAATTATTGATGGATTTGCTCAAAATCAAGCACCGATCCAACAATATCAGGCTGATTATAAAGCTTTCAAATCCTCAGAAAAGGCTTATGAGCAACTCAAACAACAAGCAGATGAATTAAATAAAGAAGCTGATTATAACCATTTTTTACTGGAGGAACTGGAAAAAGCCAAGCTACATGCAGGAGAACAGGAAACCCTGGAAGAAGAATTGAAGTTGCTGGAAAATAGTGAGGAAATTAAGCTCAAGCTTAATCAGGTACTGGACAACCTCAACACTTCCGAATTTGCTGCTTATGCTCACGTCCATGGTTCTGTATCAGCCTTAAATGGAATTGCTTCATTTTCTGAAAAATATCAGCATTTGGAGGAACGGCTGGAAAGTTGCATGATAGAGTTGAAGGATATTATCAATGAACTGGAAAAAGAAGAGGAACAGGTGGAATTTGATCCGGAAAAAATTGCGTATGCCCAGGAAAGACTAAGCCTGATCTATCAGTTACAACAAAAGCACCAGGTACAATCCCTGCAAGCGCTGCTTCAGATACAGGAAGAACTTTCCCAAAAAGCCCATCAGGTTCTGGATCTGGATGATCAGTTGAATCAGAAAAAAGAGTTTTTGGAGCAAAACAAGGATAAAATGCTGGAATCTGCCCAACAACTCAGTCAATCCAGGATCCAGGTATTTGAAAAGTTTTGTCATCAAATTCAATTACTGCTGAAAGAATTGGGTATGCCCGATGCCACCCTCCGGATTGAACACCAAGCTACTTCACCTGCCCCCACCGGAATTGATAAAGTTAACCTGCTGTTCAGCGCCAATAAAGGTATAAAAGCTCTGGAACTTAAAAATGTGGCATCCGGCGGTGAATTTTCCCGGTTAATGTTTTGTGTAAAATATGTGCTGGCCGATAAAACAGCCTTACCAACCATTGTATTTGACGAAGTAGATGTCGGTATATCCGGAGAAATTGCCCTGAAAATGGTGAAAATGATGCAGGTAATGGCTCAGAAACACCAGGTGCTGGTAATTACGCATCTTCCCCAGATAGCCTCCAAAGGAGATACGCATTATTTTGTCTTCAAAGACAACCAGTCGGCCAAAACTGTGAGCAAGATCAGAAAACTTTCTGTTTCAGAAAGAATTGAGGAAGTGGCCAAGATGATCGGTGGCGAAAATCCTTCAGCCGTAGCTTTTGAAAATGCCAGAGAACTGCTAGATCAGTAATTCGTATTGTAAATTAAATTAGTTGCCCAAGGATATGATGTTGGTAAAAAGCCGGTAAGCTCCCGGCACACCAGCTGGCAATTGCCTGAACCAGGAATAACCTGAATATACAAAATGCCCCTGACCGAATTCAGCGATCAATAATCCTCCGTCTCTGGGATCTTCTCCCGGATCATGACTGGAAAGTATCGGCACAAACCGTTCATCCCATTTATTGGGAAAATACAACCCCCTTTCCTGCACCCAAAAGTCAAAGTCCTCGGAAGTGATCTTATTGGGTTGATTCAAAACCTCATGTTGAGGTGCCAGTATTTTTACCGGAGCATCTTCCACTGCTACCCGGTCCCGGGAAAGTTCCAGGGGATACGGTCCCAGATCATCCAGTACAAGCCGGTGGCTGGTATTGTATTGAATGACCAGGGTTCCTCCCTGCTTCACATATTCCATCAGTCTGGGCTGGTAGTACACCAATCTTTCATTGGTATTATAGGCCCGGATACCAGTAATAATAGCATCATATTGATCCAGATTACCATTAAGAAAATCCTGATCCTGTAAAATATTGATCTTATATCCAATCTGCTCCAGATTTTCCGGGATAGCATCACCTGCACCGGGAATGTAGCCAATCAGATCGCCTTTTTTCTTTAAATCTATTTTCACAACTTTAGCAATGGCCTGTGGGAACCAGGATTGGGTGGGAATATGCTCATAATCAATAGTGACCAGAGAATAGCTGAAGGTCTGCCCATTTAACTGAGTTACCGCCTTCAGTTCACCGGAAGAAGATTTTTCGGGGGGTATTAAACTGAACATGAAGTTCTTTTCCTCCCCTTTCAGGGCCAGATCAAACTGAACTTTTTCCGGCTTAACCTGCCAGCCAGGCGGGATTTCCAGCCGGAGTTCTCCTGAAATATTACCTTTACCTGCTTTTACCAGCACATTGACTTCTTTGGCCTGGCTGTTGCCAAAAACATATACCGGATTATCTATAATGGTGAATACAGGAGGTGTCACCTGGAATGGCTTATATATTTCTCCCCGGGCTGGATCGGTTTGTTTGTAAACCAAAGGAACATCATAAGGAAGCTTTTTACCGGCAATTTCCAGATCAAATTGTACAGTGATCGCCGGTGGATTTTCCGGCATTCCAATCATTTCCTGTTGGTCTACATTAAACATACCCAAAGTGCCTTCTTCCTTTAGCCAATAAGGTTGGGAGAAGGGCATATCCGTAGGCAGTAAGATATTTTTTTTAAAGTTGACCTTTTGATTATTTTGCAATTGCTGATTGAATAAAGTATCCTGGTCAAAAAAACATACCTTTTCTAAATTTACAGGAACGGGTGAACGATTGATCATTTCAAAATCCAGTTCCAGGCTGTCTCCATTGGTAGCGGTAGGATCATCAGCAGTTACTTCCAGGTATAAGCCTAAACATGCCTCAATTATTTGCTTTAGTTCGTTGAGCTTAATTTTTTTCCAGTAGGTGTTGTCTACTTGTTCGATGGCTGTATAAGTCTTTACCAGTAATGGAACTACAGCTGATGGATTGAAAGGATCAAATTGGTCCAATGCCTGTTGAACCAGATTATCAACCTGCTCACCTCCAGGTAGTTGATCCCAGCTGGTATTGATTCCTGCAAATAGGGATTCATTCGGCCTTGCATTTTTTATGGGTTTCAGGTATTCTTCTTCCTGGCCCCGGGTGCCGGCAGCGCCAAAACCCTGACTACGGTGCTGACTGCGGCTTTCTGCCGCAACTTCTGTGTAGGACCTGCCCAGCAATGGATTGTATTCACCTACATTGATGGTTAACAAACCAGACTTATCAAAATCACGGCTTCCATAGAACCACCATGAGGTATTCCAGTAAAGCTTTTTAGGGCTCCAGGTATTTGTATATTCTAATTGTTCTGGGAAAGCTTCAGGGTCTCCGGCTAACTCAAAGGCTTCTTCAGCCAAAATAGCAGAGGCGGTGTGATGTCCATGAGTAGTGCCTGGTTCACTATTAAATCGGGTGATGATCACATCCGGCTGAAATTTACGAATTACCCAAACCATATCTGACAGCACCTCTTCCCTTTGCCAGATATTAAATGTTTCGTCAGGGTGTTTGGAATATCCGAAATCATTGGCCCGGCTGAAAAATTGTTTCCCTCCGTCTATCCTTCGGGCAGCCAAAAGCTCCTGGGTACGGATAATCCCCAGTGATTCCCTGATTTCCGGTCCAATCAGGTTTTGTCCACCATCTCCCCGGGTCAGGGAAAGGTAGGCTGTATTAAATAATTTTTCTTTGGATAAGTAAGCAATCAGACGGGTATTTTCGTCATCAGGATGCGCTGCTACATATAATACACTGCCCAGCACCTGAAGTTTCTGCAAAGCCAGCTGAATTTCAGAGGCATTATACCTTTTGGGAATCTGTGCCTGTACTAATAATATACTCCAAAAAGAAAATAAAAATCCGGCTAAAATTTTTGTCTTCAGTCCACTAAACATATTGAAAGGTTCTAATCCATTGAACAGAACAACGAAAGTAATTAAAAATTGTTGAACTGACTAATGCGTAATCCCGGAAATAAAAAAAGACAGGTTTAATAAACTTTTGCCTGTTGCATTCACCAATGTATAAATTAATGTAATGGCCGATCTCATCTCAAGGGAAAAGGTTATCTACATTTAGCTCCAACTACATTACTCATTACAGGAGGGCCATGGGTTATTAGAAAGTAAAAAGCAACACCGGGCCAACTGGTGTCCAGGCACCACAGTGTACCAGGCCACGATGGCCCCCAGGGCAAAGGCTGCGATCCCAGTGCGGTATATTTTTCGTTCTTGATTTTTATAGGTCCTTTTGTATCAAGACAAATTACCAGTCAACCGGCTGACAAAAGATAGAGTAAAAAAGAATGCATACTTAGATGCATACAGCAAATATCTATACATTCCTGGAAGCTTTGAGTCATTTCCAATAACTTCAGCCTCCATCTTTTCCCGGTAAAATCAGGTAAAAACAATATTACTAATCAAACTCGATCATCGCCTTCATCACCCCGTCAGCATAATTATCCACCAGGTCAAAAGCTTCCTTGGTTTGTTCAAACTTATATCGATGAGTCACCATGGGCTTGGCATCTATACTTTGGCTTTGCATCATATCCAGGGTATCCTGCACACATTCATTCTGGCGACGAACATTGGTGATAGTGATTTCCTTATGACGCAATTTATCCACATCAAAAGACCAGCGGTTGAACTCCGGAATTCCAATGATCATTAATTTGCCTCCCGGTTTTAGCAAATCTACCGCATTATCAATAGCATCCTGCTGTCCACAACATTCAAACACAACATCTAATAAATGTGGCTCTCTCGATGTAATTTCTTTAACAACATCTTCCTGGTCCGGATTACCAGCCCAGGTAGCACCATTTTCTCTGGCCATCTTTAATCTTTCCGGTACTTTATCTGTCACATAAAAAGTAGTAGCCCCCTTGGCTTGGGCCGGTAGCAAAACACTCATACCAATCGGGCCAAATCCTAAAATACCCACTGCTGCACCTGGCATGGGAATTGACTGTTGAACCGCATATACGCCGATGGCCAATGGTTCAGATAATGCTGCTTCATCCAGGTCTAGATTATCATGCATGGGAAAACAGCTGGTTTCCGGCATGACGATATATTCTGATAAACACCCATCTGCCTGACCGGGGCAGCCCAGAAATTTTAATTTTCTACAGGTATGCGGACGTCCGGCTTTACACTGATCACATTCCCAACAGGGCATGGCCGGCTCAATGGCAATTTCATCTCCGGGTTTTACCCGGGTAACATTTTTCCCTACTTCCACCACCACTCCACCTGCTTCATGACCAACCGGAAATGGGTATTTTACCACCTGGGATCCAATCTTCCCTGAAACGTAATAGTGAATATCAGAACCACAAACCCCTACCCGGGATAATTTGATCAAAACATCCGTATCGTTTTGTATTTGAGGATCAGGCACTTCCACCATTTTCATTTGACGTATGCCTGTTAAAACCATTGAATTCATATATTATTTTTTAAATAACCATCAATTAACTATGTCAAATATAAAGTAGAATAATCATTGGCCTATACTGTAGCATCCTGAATTATTGTATAAAACTTCAGACATACTACCAATTTTGTTTTTAAAATTACGCTAAACATTTGATCGCGGGGACGGGCATCAATCAAAACTGAATTACAACAGGAAATGATCCCATATTCCTCCTCCCCATCCGGACCGGTATCCAAACCTGCGGAAAGAAGAAATATCCTTCTTCTATTGATTGGTTTTGGTAGTAGCTTCTGCCTTGGAGCTGACTTTAGTTTTTGGCTGATTGTAGGTAACCTGACTCATAATAAACCGGCTTTGAGGCGTGGTTGGCATGCGGGACATATTTACACTCAGGTCCTGGACAGGCACTTGATAATCCATCCTTTGGGTAAGAAATTGGGCCGCTTGTTTCATCACGTCAATAGTAAGCCATTCACCAGCACATCTATGGCCTTTATAATGATCACCGCCACCCTGTGGAATATAGTTATAAGGGTTCTCCTGCCAGGTGCGGAACCTTTCAGGCCGGAATTCTCCGGGATCCTTCCAGATACCCTCATGATGATCAATGCCATGAATATCCAGGATTACCAATCTCCCTTTTTTAAACAGATAATCTTTCCATTCAAAATCTTCCTTTACTATTGCTCCTATAAATGGGGTGAACGGATAGAATCTTCTGACTTCTTTGACAAATAATTCCTGGTATTGGTCTTTATTCTCCTTTACTTGTTGTCTGATTTCAGGATAATCATGAAGGGCAAGAGCTTCAAATACAATATAATAAGCAATAGCCACAACGGGACGGATGATATTCATTAATTCCACTGTGGCAATTTGAGGATCCAGTAGCTCATGGTCCAGATCTCTGTGCCAGGCAAACTGATAGATAGCCGAGTCCTTATCTACTTCAAGCTTTTTTTCCCTGACCAGGTTAATCAAACCTCTGATCCAATTTTCACTGCTGTTCCGGGCCATTTTACCTTTCAAATGACGAGGACCCAATCCGCCAAATGAATCAACCATCTGTCCAAACTCCCTGGATCGCTGACCTACTTCTTCCGGTTTTAAAGGCACTCCACACCAATCACAGCTGGCCTGACAAAGAATTTCTTCCACTTCATCAAACAGAACCACCTGATCCATAGACTCCCATTTTTTAATATACTTTTCCCAATAATCTGCCAACAATGCCATCAATAATTTCAGACTTTCAGGCCCCATCAATGACATAAACATAGCTTTACGATGTTCATGGGCTTTTCCGTCCAGACCATGCACGCCTCCCTGACCAAACAAAGATTTTTTCACCCGTTTTGGGGTAGCTTTTTTTCTCATAAAACGATTGGAATAAAATATTTCCGACGCTTCAGGACCGCTGATAAAAATGGCTTTTTTGCCCATTAATCGTGTTTGAAAAACTTCGGTATCTAACCTCCTTCTCATTTTAGGAATGAAATTGTATCCATTTTTGAGCAGACTTAAAGTACTATCGGGCAGGTTGTTTTTGGGAATATTTCTCATCGTTTAAAAAATCTTTTTAATTAAACACCGGACCTGCTACTATGTTTTGTTACTCCATGAATATATGCAAGCCATTTCAATTTAAAATGGTGTTGATATATTAAAGTAAAAAACTTTCTCATAAAAAATTTCAAGGCTAAAGTAAGCACCATCCAGGTAAAAGACTTATTGCAGCCTTGCAAAGCTGATAACCAGATTGCTTCATTGACTTTAATCGGAATGTTCAAAAAAAGAAGTGAAATAAAGCTGCCCTGTTGTTCCGGAAAGAAAAAATATTGGTGATACCAGACAGGTAACACCAACAACAAAAGAATTTTTTATTTTTATGATTTAGGCACCCAGTATCTGGTCAACCTGTTCTAATTCTTTTTGATCAAAGTCAAGGTTTTTGGTACAATCAATATTGGCTTCCAACTGATTTACTGAACTGGCTCCAATTAGCACAGAGGTAATAGCAGCATTTCTTAATATCCAGCTAAGGGCCATTTGAGCCATAGATTGACCTCGTTTTTCAGCCATTTCATTTAACTGGCGTACTTTTTTCACCCGCTCTTCCGTGACATGTTCAGGCCATAAATAACCGTAGGATTTCCCCGCCCTGGAATCTTCCGGAATTCCTTTCAAATATTTATTAGTCAATAGTCCCTGGGCCAGGGGTGAAAAAGCGATACCTCCCACTCCATTTTTTTCCAGTTCATCAAACAGCCCCTGCTCAGGAGTTCTTTCAAACATGGAATACTTCATTTGATGGATCAGGCAAGGAGTGCCTAACTTATTCAAAATTTCAACAGCCTTCCTGGTTTGTTCGGGCGGATAATTAGAAATTCCGGCATACAAAGCTCTTCCGGATCTTACTATGTAATCCAAAGCCCCCATTGTTTCCTCCAGGGGCGTTTCCGGATCAAAGCGGTGAGAATAAAAAAGATCCACATAATCCATTTGCATCCGCTTCAAACTTTGATCACAGCTTGCCACTAAATACTTTCGTGAACCCCAGTCTCCATAAGGCCCGGGCCACATATCGAAACCTGCTTTGGAAGAAATAAAAAGTTGGTCCCGATAGGGTCGCAGATCTTTTTGCATCATCCTGCCAAAATTCTCTTCAGCAGTACCGTAGGGAGGACCGTAATTATTGGCCAAATCCAGGTGGGTGATACCCAGATCAAAAGCTCTCCTGATTATTTCCCGGCCTTTTTCGAAATTTTCTACATCTCCGAAATTGTGCCACAACCCCAGCGAAACTACAGGTAGTTTTACCCCGCTTTTACCACAGCGGTTGTATTTCATGGTTTCATATCGGTCTTTTGCAGCTTGATAGATCATAATACTAAGATTTAGTTTAAAAAAATTACTTGCCTAAATTATAAAAATTTCACCAGCTTTTAAATGAAAATCAACGGGTTAAAAATTATTCTTGAATATTCTTTACGTTCTGTGTTTACAGAACAAACTATTTATACTATATTTACAGTACATTATAAGAAAATCAAACACCATGAAGGATAATGTACATCAATTTGTTGAAGAAATGGCCCTGATGCTGGAAGAAAGAGGTTTTCCGCGTATGGCCGGAAGGGTAGCAGCCTGGTTAATGATCTGCCAGCCCAAACATCAGTCTATGACAGACCTGGTAAATGTGCTAGAAGCCAGTAAAAGCTCTGTCAGTACTGCCTTGCGTATGCTTATTCAATTCGACCTGGTTAGAAAAGTCAGCCTCAGGGGTGAAAGAAAAGACCATTATGTGCTGAAAGAAGAAATCTGGAGCAATACCATGCAAGAAGCACTGGAACGAATTGCCAAATTTAAGGCTATTGTCAGCAAGGGATTACAAATGTTGGATGAATCAGATCAGGTCAGACTACAGGTACTCAGAGATATGAAAGAAGCCTATGACTTTTGGGAATTACATATCCCACCCCTGCAGGAAAAATGGGAACAAGAAAAGATGAAAAAATAATGGATTTGCACAACTTTTTCTCGCAATGATCGTCAATATTTATGACTGACCGTTTAGTCAATATTAAAATATGTCACCCAGAACAAAAGAACAATTAGCCCAAATTAAGACCCGAAGAAGAAACCAGATCATGGTGGTGGCTTTGGAGAACTTTGCCAAATCAGGTTATCACAAAACCTCTATAGATCTCATTGCAAAACAGGCCAATATATCCAAGGGGCTGGTTTACAATTACTTTCAAAGTAAAGACGATATTCTAAAAGCGCTAATTGAAATGGTCTTTAAAGAATTTGAAGGACTTATGAGTGAATTGAATATAGATCAACCTAAAGAAGTGCTGCGAAAATTATTTTCCCTTTATTTCAGCTTGTTACGACAAAAAACTGAATTCTATAAATTATTTGCCATGATTTCCATGCGGGCCAATGAATTCAATTTTATTGCTGAATTTGTAAAGCAAAAATATGAGCAATATAAAGACCTGCTCACCCAATTGCTATCGGCCATCGACCTGGAAAACCCCGCTGAAGAGGCCTTGATCCTGACCAGTTTATTTGATGGAATTGGTTTTCAATACATTGTAATTGGTGATGACTATCCCCTGGATAAATATGAAAAATATATAATTGATAAATACTGTAAATAAGCATAATAATGAAAAAATATAATTATCTATTAGTTTTATTAACTGGTTGGCTTACTGCTTCAGGACAAGATGCTACTGAAATAATCAAAAAAGCAGACCAGAAAATGAGGGGTGAATCCAGCTATGCTGAAATGACCATGAGCATCATACGCCCTGACTGGACTAGGCAGATAGCTATGAAAAGCTGGACCAAAGACAACGAATATTCCCTGATTCTGATTACTGCGCCGGCCCGCGACAAAGGAATGGCTTACCTCAAAAGGGGTAATGAAATCTGGAATTGGCAGCCATCCATAGACCGGGTGGTAAAACTCCCCCCATCCATGATGAGCCAGTCCTGGATGGGTTCAGATTTTACTAACGATGACCTGGTGCAGGAATCATCCATAGTTACTGATTATACCCATAAACTAATGGGGGACACCACCATAGAAGGAAGAGATTCCTGGCACCTGGAACTCACACCCAAAGAGGAAGCGGCCGTAGTATGGGGAAAGATCGAGGTATTTATTGACAAAGCTGAATACCTGCAGCTACTCACCCGGTTTTACGATGAAGACATGTACCTGGTAAATACCATGACAGGTTCGGACATCAAAATGATGGATGACCGGCTGATCACCAGCAAGTTGACCGTGGTGCCAGCTGATGAAGACGGCCATAAAACGGTGATGGAGTACAATAATATTGACTTTAACATCAATATTAACCAGGACTTTTTCTCCATTCAAAACATGAAAAAATTAAGACCATAAACTACACTGATCATGAATATAAAATTAGCCTGGAGAAACCTGTGGAGAAATAAAAGGAGAAGTCTGATTACCATTGCATCTATCACTTTTGCTGTATTTTTTGCCTGCCTCATGCTCTCTATGCAATTGGGCACCTATGAAAAAATGATAGATAATGCGGTGCGTTTCCATACCGGTTACATACAGATCCATCAGCAGGGATATTGGGAAGAAAAAACCCTGGACAATAGCTTTGTTTATGATGATTCCTTACGATCAATGGTTAAACAAACCAAAAACGTTCAGGATATCGTGCCCCGCCTGGAATCATTTGCCCTGGCTTCATACCGGGAAAGTACTAAGGGGGCTATGGTGATTGGAATGGATCCGGAAGCCGAAAACATCCTGACTAATACCAGAGAAAAAATGGTTGAGGGTTCCTACCTGCAATCTGGTGATCAGCAGGCCCTGATCAGCCAGGGATTGGCTGATTATCTTGATATTGGCATAAACGATACCCTGGTATTGATCAGCCAGGGTTTCAGAGGCATTAATTCTGCCGGAAAATACGCTGTGAAAGGCATCGTAAAAATACCTTCTCCGGAATTAAACAACCAATTGGTCTACCTTCCTTTGACAGAGGCACAATGGTTTTATGGAGCCGAACAGCGGCTAACCGCCCTGGCCCTGGTAGTTGCAGAAGCTGATGATGTAAAAAATGTGATCCAGTCTTTACAGGGAAAACTCCCCCGTGAAAAATATGAAGTTATGGGTTGGCGCGAAATGATGCCGGAATTGGTACAAAGTATTGAACTGGATTATGTAAGCGGGGTCATTTTACTGTACATCCTGTATGCCGTCATTGGATTTGGTATATTCGGTACATTTCTGATGATGACCAATGAACGGGTGTATGAATTTGGCATATTACTTTCTATAGGTATGAAAAGGTTTCGCTTACAGGCCGTTATGTTTCTGGAAATCATTTTTATGGGCCTTCTGGGTGTATTGGCCGGTGTATTAATCAGTTTCCCCATATTGCTTTATTTCTTTAATAATCCGGTGCAAATGGGTGGTGAATACGCTGAACTGTATGAACAATTTGGCATGGAACCCATACTTCCATTCTCTCTGGACCCGGTGATCTTTCTCAGACAAGCCATCGTGGTTTTGATCATGTCCCTGCTGATTGGGATCTATCCTATGGTGAAGATCTATAAACTGGATCCAGCCAGAGCTATCCGTAATTAACTTTTAATTAAAATAACAATCACATGTTAAGTATTATTTCCTGGCGAAATGTTTGGCGAAGCAAAGGCAGAAGCCTGGTAGTGATAGGCGCTATTGTACTGGGTATCTGGGCTTTAACCTTTGGCCTTGGCTTTATGCGCACATTCATTACCAATTATGTAGACAATGCCATCAGTGAGCAGTTTGCTCATATCCAGATTCATCAGCCTGATTTTCAATCCAATAAGGATATTCAGCTTTATATAGAAAACAGCGATCAGTTGATCCGGGAAATCCATCAGATGGATTCTGTCCATAGCCTGAGCCCTAGGGTGGTGGTCAATGGCATGATTTCTTCCGCCAAAACAGCCAATGGAGCAACTGTGTACGGAGTAAGTCCGGAGCAGGAAGCCGCTACTTTCGGTCTGGATCAATCCATTGTAGAGGGAAGTTTCTTTGAGGAGGTAAAAAGAAACCCGGTGTTAATTGGCCATGATTTAGCCGAGAAATTACAGGTAGAAGTAAAGTCAAAGATCGTCCTCACGTTTACGGACATGAATAACAACATAACTGCCGGAGCCTTCAGAATTGCCGGAATATTTGATGCCAATTCGCCAGTGCTGAATCAATCAGCTGTTTATGTCAGGCGTGATGACCTGGTTCGTTTAATTGACCAGCCCGGAGTAATCCATGAAATAGCCATAAAGCTGGATGACCAGGAATATGTAGCAGCATTTCATCAGCAACTGAAGGCAAAATACCCTGACTTGTCGGTCCTGTCCTGGCGGGAACTGGCCCCGGAACTGGAACTGATCATCAATCAATCTATGGTGAGTTTATATATCCTGCTGGCTATTATCATGCTGGCTCTGGCCTTTGGCATTGTCAATACCATGCTGATGGCTGTGCTGGAAAGAATGAAAGAGATTGGAATGCTGATGGCCATTGGAATGAAAAAAACCAGGGTCTTTTTTATGATCATTCTGGAAACCATCATGATATCACTGGTAGGTGGCCCTATAGGTTTGCTATTGGGATTTGTGACCATCAAGATCTTTCATCAAACTGGGCTAGACCTGTCCGATTATTCTCAGGGATTGGAGAAACTGGGTTATGACTCTGTTTTGTATCCTGGCCTGGAACTCAAATACTACCTGATCATCGCGCTGGGTGTGATAGTCACAGCCATACTGGCTGCTATTTACCCGGCAATTAAAGCCATAAAACTAAAACCGGTGGAAGCACTGGCTAAATTGTAGGAGAAAATATATTAATACCACATAAAATGAAAGTAATTAAAGCAGAAAATCTGACTAAAGTATACCAGGAAACCAAGGTTCCTGTCCATGCTCTGAATGGAGTGGATCTAAACATTGATGAGGGTGAATTTACCGCCATAGTGGGTCCTTCCGGTTCAGGTAAATCTACCTTACTCAATATCATAGGCGGGTTGGATGCGCCCAGTTCGGGCCATATTGAAGTAGATGGGGTGGATATCAGCAGCTTAAAAGACAGTGAAATGATCGAATTCCGCTTAAAGCATATTGGGTTTGTATTCCAGTCTTATAACCTGATTCCCGTATTAACAGCAAGGGAAAATATAGAATTCATTATGCTGCTGCAGAAATATCCTAAAAAAGAACGTGATGAAAGGGTTATGCAGCTTTTACAGGCAGTTGGGTTGGATGGCAGGGGTAATAACCGTCCGGCTGAATTATCAGGTGGTCAACAGCAACGGGTGGCTGTGGCCCGGGCCCTGGCTTCACGACCTAAATTTATTCTGGCCGATGAACCCACAGCCAACCTGGATTCCAAGTCCTCAGCCAATTTGCTGGACATGATGGCCCAGATGAACCGTGAGGAAAAAGCTACCTTTATTTTTTCTACTCATGACCAAAGGGTGATCGATCGGGCCCGACGGGTATTGACTCTGGAAGATGGTAAAATTGTAGACGATCATTGTAAGTAGCATGAATTTCTTATCAAAATCTATCAGAATCGTGTGCCTGGTATTGCTCCTGGTAACCGGATCAGGGGCGACCTGGCTTATGGCTCAACCGGGCGTGAACTATGAAAGCCAAACATTCAGCCTCAAAGGTTATGTAAAATATATGCAAGTATGGAATATAGTGGATGGATTTGATTCCCTGTTGACTGATAATTTGATTCATAACCGGCTCAACTTGCGCTACTATCCCAATGACAACTTAAAATTCAGAGTAGATCTCCGTAACAGGGTTTTTTATGGGGACTTTGTTCGCTACATACCTAACTACAGCCAGTTCATTGATGGCAACAACGACTATTTTGACCTGTCAGCAACCCCTTTGGACCAAAAAAACCTGATCTTTCACACTATGATTGACAGGGCTTTGGTGGAATGGAACAACAACAACTGGAACATCACCCTGGGACGTCAGCGTATCAATTGGGGGATCGAACTGGCCTGGAACCCCAACGATATCTTCAATGCCTATTCCTTTTTTGATTTTGACTACGAAGAAAGACCCGGCAGTGATGCTTTGAGAGTAGTGTATTATACAGGAGTAGCCTCTTCTGTAGAATTTGCCACCAAGATGGCCGATGACCTGGATCAAATGGTTTCTGCCGGTTTATGGAAATTTAACCAATGGAATTATGACTTCCAGGTGCTGGGTGGTATTGCTAATGGAGATGTGGTTTTAGGAGGAGGCTGGTCAGGCAGCATCGTTGATGCAGGTTTTAAGGGTGAATTCAGTTATTTTACTCCGTTTACTGAGGAAAACCAGGATGCCGCTTTTGTAGCCAGCATAGGAGCCGATTACTCTTTTTCTAATTCTATGTACCTATATGGTTCCTATCTGTTCAACAGTAATGCCAGTCAGAGCAATTCATTATTTTTACTTAACACTTCCAGTGATCAGGTGACAGCCAAAAACCTGCTCCCATTCAAGCATACAGTATTTCTTCAGGGGATGTATCCTTTTCATCCATTGATCAATGCTGGCCTGGCTACTATGTATTTTCCATCAGCCCAGGGACTTTTTATTAACCCTAATCTGACTATATCCCTAAAGGAAAACTGGGATTTTGATGCAATCGGACAAATTTTCTTGGCAGATGATAGGAATGGAAATTTTGGGGCACTTTCTAAATTGGTATATTTTAGATTTAAGTGGAGCTTTTAGGCGATCTTATTATTATCTTCCTGCTCTTCTTTTACATACTCTCCAATCTTATTGAATATCAGATCCGTCTTCACAATCTCATTCTCAATAGCCTGCAATCGTTGGGCTATAAACTCAGCCTTTTCATCTTCCTGAGAACCTTCAATCGGACTCAGAGAAGATCTTTTTTTAGCAATTTTATATTTATGAGAACTTAATGCATCAAATATGATCTTAGCCTCTTCAACAGAAAACTTCAAATTGATTTCTTTCTTCATAATTTTTCTAATAAACTTGACAAGTTGTTCTTCATTTTTCATCATTGCTCCAATATTAAGTCCTAAAGCTAAATATAATTTTATAAAAAATTCAAAAAAGTCCAGTTCTTTATTAAAAAATTTATATTATATTTAGATCAATTTATTAGCAGAATTAAAACTTTTCTTTCTATAGTTAAATATTATTAATGTAAACGCAGCCGGCAAAAAATTGTTATACGCAAAATACAAATAATTGTTGATTATTTGCTATCAATCAGGAAAAATTTCAGGCACTTTCCATCATTATCTCTCTTTTGGGCATTCTTCCCCGTCGCTTCTTCCAGTCAAAATTAATTTCTTCCAGTAGTTTTTTTCTTTCCGGCTGTAATTTATTTTGCTCTGACCTGATGCGGGAGATCCATTTACCTAGTTTCCTGTTTTTCTCCCAATTCACTGGTACCCGGGTGTGACCATAAGATTTTTTAAACTCCACCAGATTTTTATACATCACCATCCAGGGGATCATGGTCTTTTTCACTACTTTCCAGTCAAAGTTAATTTTATTCAGCAACTTGATTTGCTTATCGGTTAATTTGCTCTGATTCAGGCGGGTACGAGAAACCCACTGTCCCAATTTATGATTTTCTTCCCAACCCCAGGGCACCCGGGTATGCCCGAACCGTTTTTTGAATTCTACCAGTTGTTCGTATCGCTTCATCCAATACGCCTCGCTTAAATTCCAGGGAAAGTTGATCCGGTCCAGTTTATTGATTTTATCAGGTGACAATTTTTTATCATAATAACTTTTCCTCTGGGCGCAGGTCCATCTTTCCAGAGGACGATCAATTTTTACAGAGACCTGTATCCGGCCGTATTTTTTCTGATAAGCCTTCAGCTTTTTAAAATTCCTTTCCCAGATCTCATCATATTTTTTTTGTTGGAATTCCATGGTTTTATTATTCCAGACAAATCCCAAATTATCCAGCTTCTTCTTTTTTTCAGGATCCAGCTTTCCTTTTTTTTCCAAAGTACGCTGACCGCTTACCCATATACCAAGAGACCGGTTCTTCTTCCAGTTTACCGGCACAAAACAATCACCATAGGTTTGCTTGTATTGCTTGAGCTGGCTGAATCTTTCTTCCCACTTTTTTTCCTGAAGCACATTACAATCCCAAATAAAACCGGCCGTTTTCAGTTTATCCTCTCTCTCAGGTAAAAGTTTATTTTTGCTCTTCAATGTCCTTTGACGGTCTACCCATCCGGCCAGCTTTTGATCAGGATGACTTAAAGGAACCCGGCAATGTCCGTGCTTTTGCTTATATTTTAGCAGCTGGTTAAATTTTTCTTCCCATTGATCTTCATATAGTTCCCGAAAATCCCAAACGAAATCCAGTTTTTTCAATTTTCGTAAACGATCCTGTTTCATTTTGCCCTCAGCATACCTTCGTCTCTGGACCAGCACCCAGTTACTAAGCTTAGGATTTTCATCCCATTTCTGAGGCACCTTGGAATGGCCATGTTCCTGATAATATGCTTCAAGTTGCAAATACATTTCGTGCCATTTCCAATCCCTTAGATCCTTGAATTCCCATACCACGCCCATGTAGTCAAGCTTTTGGAAGCGCTCCTGGCTAAGAAAATGTCTGTTTTTGATCTGGCTGATCAACCAGGTATTCAGATCTTCATACTGAGGGTCGGTGGCAGGAACATGAACATGTCCGAATTTTTTGGCAAAATCTTTCAATTGCTGAAATTTTTCTTCCCAGGGAAAATGGGAATCAGAAAAGTCAAAATCCAGCTCAATCAATTTGGATTTTAAACCGGGAGGTAACTTATTCTTATGCTTTCTTAATATATCCACCCATTGGGCTAACTTAGGATCCTCCCAATCTGGTGGCACCATACAATGCCCCTGATGGTCTTTAAAATCTTTTAATCTTTCTAAGTTTTTTTCCCACTGTTTGATTACATCTTCCTTAAAAACCATTACGTTTCATTATTTAGGCTTTTTTTCCTGAAATATTTTGAGTTATTATTCAACAAGAAATATCTTGTTTTTTATATAATTAAAAAATGTTAACGTTTTAATTGTTTTATACAGTCACAAACTTATTTTAATTTTCAAGTTTTTTTGACAATATTAGCTAATAATATTGATTAAATGTAATATTTACAAGAAAAAAGGTGAAAATATAATTTTTTTCCAAATAAAATTATCGCCGGTTGCAGAAAATGTTTATAAAAATTTACTATATACTTAAATTACTACCTAAAATTTAAATTGTTAACCTAATCAACCTCTTTTATCTTTAAATGCTATAATAACGACAAAATAAGCTTAATTTTAGCTTAACATTGTATAACGCTTTACCTATAGGCTAAATTGTCTGGATTCAGAAAATATTTATTTTTAAATTATGTTGATTACCAAATCCTATCTGAATGTATATACCAGAGGAATGTTGAAAAATGCAGTTTTAAGTTATGATGCCTAAAATAATCCTTTCTTTAATAATCACTTTATCATCAATCTCATTGGGCTCTTCCCAGGATTTATCTAACCTGGATCAAAAATATGGATTCAAGGATATTAAGCTTATGAGTAATATCAGAAAATATAAAGGACTGGAATTCAAGCAGGAGGTGGATGATGAGAAAGTAAAAACCGCGCAAATATATATACCAGAAAAAGGTGCTTATAACCAGATCGGAAACATCAAGATCAATGAACTGGAAGTAAAAGCCTATAACAATTTGATCTTTGCCATCAAAGTGATCACCGAAGATGACCCGAATTTGTATAAAGGACTGGTCAGCCTTTATGGTAAACCAGCTTATTCTGTCAGATCCAGCAATTATTATTGGAGTACAGATAAAACATCACTCACTTTTGAAGCTTACAAAAAAAACCAGTTATTACTCAATTTTTATGCTAAAGAAATTGAACAGGTACTGAAACAGGAGAAAAAAGAAACGGTGGAATCTATAGCCAATGATTTTTAGCTGCAAAATTTTCCTTCCTAATATTTTTCAAAAGGCTGAAAATGGTTAAATTAAGCCGATAACTTAAATTTTGGCACTTATGAAAAACATGGAAACACATTGGAAGGTAATTGCTTATATCTATATCATTTTTGCTATACTACACATGGTTTTTGGTGGTTTGGGATACCTTGTTTTTTACCGGGTAGCTGATTTTGCCCAGATCGAACCTGAAATAGTCAACCTGGTTTCCTATCTCAGCGGAATCTTCGGACTGATCCTTTTACTCATATCCATCATTTCAATTATTGGGGCTATTGGTCTTTTAAAAATGAAACAATGGGCAAAAATATTAATGCTGGTGATTGGATGTGTTTATTTACTGATTTTTCCTATTGGGACTATTGTGGGAATTTATACCATTATTGCTTTTATTTCGGAGCAAAGCAATCCGGCAAAAATTTAACCTCGCATTTGAAAAAGTTTGTGACTTTTTACAAACAGGGGATTATGCCAACAAAGATTAAATCCATTATTCCCTTGAATAAACAATATCATCTTGACCAGGATCAGATTCAACAGGAACAGGATTGGATAAATCTGGCCAAAAAAGATCCGGCTCAGTTTAAAATGCTTTATGATAAATATTTTGAAGCAATTTTTGGATTTGTGTATCGCCGAACTGACGATGAAGATATTTCAGCCGATCTCACATCACAAACTTTTTTGAAAGCATTGCAAAATCTTAAAAAATACCAGGACCGGGGTTTGCCATTTTCAGCCTGGTTGTACCGTATTGCCATCAATGAATTAAACAAGTTTTATCGTAGCCGTCAAAAGAAAAAAGTTTTCAGCCTGGAAGAACACCTGGTAATAAAACTAATTTGGGTAGAGGAGCAGGAACCAAACGATCAGGAATCGTTGTTGCAACAGGTATTGCAAGATCTTAACAACCTTAAAACTGAAGAAGTGGAAATACTGGAATTACGTTTTTTTGAAGAACGCAGCTTTAAAGAAATTGCTTATATTCTGGAAATTTCAGAGAGCAGCGCCAAAATGCGTACTTACCGGGCTCTTGAAAAATTAAAGAATCAACTAAAACAGGAATTAAGATGACCCGTCATGAGATCAGACTGAGAAGGCAGCAATTCACCTCTAATCGTATTCAGAGGCATAAGGATTATGACCGGCTGATCCAACGGCATCAAAAATCCAGTCGGTTCAGAAACCTGATCCAAACCCTGATCATCATCATTATTTTATTTGTTCTGGTACTGGCCAGCTATTTATACATGTCTAAAGTTAGTCCCGAAGCTTACCGGTATAAGCCCGTAGAAGCCCCTGTTATCTCCATATATTGCAATGACAGTCAAGCTATTATCTATAAATTGGGGTCGGAAAATCTCAGGCTAAAAAGGGGTTAGCCAACCCCAGTGAGCCCCGGAGATCACATGCTCTTATCACAACTACCTGAATAAACATAGTTTACTTTTAAAGGTTAAAACCTTACCTATCAAGTTTTGATAGCATTTTTTTCCTGCTGAAAATAAACTATAATATTTTTTTAATGGACTGGAGTAACCAACTTTTTATTTTACTGGATATTCTGATTGCTGCTATTCTATCCGGAGCTGTTGGATTTGAAAGAGAAAAGCGGGAAAAACCAGCTGGATTTCGTACGCATATGATCGTTGGCAGTGTTTCCTGCCTGCTGGTTTCCATAGGTTCCGTATTACTGGATACTTTCCATAATTATCCTTTTCAGGAAGCCCTGAGGGCAGATCCTTTCAGGATCATAGAAGCCATCATAGTGGGGGTCAGCTTTATTGGTGCTGGCACCATCCTGAAATCAGAAAAGGAAGAAAGAATCCGCTTTTTAACTTCTTCTGCCACTATTCTTTTCTCTGCCGGTATTGGGATCAGTGTAGCGCTGCAGCAATACGTGCTGGCCCTGGGTGTGAGTATCCTGGCACTGATCATCAATGTGGTATTCAAGTTGATCGACCGGAAGATGGACCAGGATGAGGATCATTGATTCGCCTGCCTGATCAATCTTCTGAAAAGTAGCGCAACATACGCCGGTAGGAAGAGAAAACATTGGCCTTTGATACAAATCCAATGTATTTGCCATTTTTAACCACCGGAATATTAAAATGTCCACTGTACTGGATCTGCTTGGCCACATCCTCCATGGCATCATCCGGATCCACCTCATTATGCGGGATATGCATCAGGTCTCTTACATAGGTGTTCTGATACAATTCTGGCCGAAACATCACCTGCCGGATATTATTTAAATGAACGATTCCCTTCAGATTCCGCTGCTGGTCCAGCACCGGAAATACATTCCTCTTGGAAAGTTTAATCAATTCCACCAGATCACCCAAAGTGGCATCCACATCTATGGTCTTGAAATCTGTTTCGATCAGTTTATCAATTTTCATCAGGGAAAGGATGGCCTTGTCCTTATGGTGGGTAATTAATTCTCCTCGTTTAGCCAACTGAATGGTATAAACTGAATTGGGTACAATATATTTTATCGTAAGGTATGAAATGGTAGCTACCAGCATCAATGGCATAAACAACTGATATCCGCCGGTGATTTCCGCGATTAAAAATATAGCAGTCAAGGGGGCATGAATAACTCCAGAAATTAAACCAGCCATTCCTACCAGGGCAAAATTTCTTTCAGAAATATCTGCCTTGAAGAAATTCATCAGTTTAGCAAACAGCAGTCCCAGGTTGGATCCCATAAACAAGGATGGGGCAAAAATACCACCTATACCGCCGCTTCCGAAAGTCACTGATGTCGCAATGGATTTTAACAGGACTACCAACAGCATCAACACCCACATGACCCAAAAATTTTCCCGCAAGTCAAAAAAGATGGTGTTATTAAATAAATAAGATGTTTCGCCACTTAACGCGGAATTGATCACATCATATCCCTCACCATAAAGGGCTGGAAAAATAAAGATCAATAAACCCAGAATGAATCCACCTATCAAAAGCTTTACATACCACCTTTTAAACCTATCAAACCGCCCGGTAATGGCCATATACATTTTGGTGAAATATACTGATACCAATGCAGTAATAATTCCGAATACCAGGTAAAAATGAATCTCATCCAATTTAAAGCTTTCCAAAACTTCAAATGTGTAAATAATATTCTGGCCCAGCAGGAGGTAAGATATCAGTGCAGCAGTAGCTGAAGCAATCAATAAAGGCACAATAGCCGACATGGTAAGATCCAGCATGATCACTTCCAGGGCAAAGATCACTGCTGCAATAGGCGCTTTAAAAATGGCAGCCATAGCTCCGGCGCTGGCGCATCCCAATAATAGCAACACCTTCTTATAATTCAGGTGCAAAATCCGGCCTATATTGGAACCTATGGCCGCGCCAGTAGCCACCGTGGGACCTTCCAATCCTACTGAACCGCCAAATGCTACGGTAATGGCACTGGTAATAATAGAGCTGTAAATATTATGAGGTTTCATGTTCCCGTTGTTACGGGAGATTGCAAACAGAACCAGCGGAATTCCATGGCCCACCCTTTGCTTGACAAAGTATCTGATAAATAAAACTACCAGCAAGATACCCAGGCTGGGATATATAATGTAGAGAAAATTATATTTACTCAGGGTGAAACTCTGGGTAAGAACATTTTGTATTACATGCACCAAAAACTTAAGAAAGGTGGCAGATAGCCCTACCAGAATACCCACTATCAGGGCCAATATCATGATAAAATTCCTGTCATTCACATGTTTGATCCGCCAAATCAGGAACTTAACTAAAAAGGACCGTTTTCTCATGATACACTTTGTTAATGCCCCCCAAACTTAACAAGATTTTACAGCTAATTTACAGATACGCCGCTGATTTTAATGGTATTACTGAAATAGGTAACGTCTGCAGCAAAGATCCGGTAGCGATATCACAAAATTTGTTCATTTTAACAAGCTGAGTTTCTGTCATCAACACTTTGTTTTACTGCCATCAACCCTGCCTGTACAGGAAAATGGCTTATCATTAGCTAACCAGTGTATCAAATTCCTGAAACATTTTTCTACTTCCCTTATTATTCTTGTTAGTATCGTCCATTCTGACATACTTTTGCCTCAAAAATTGAGAATTTATGATAAAAATAAATCAGGAATTAGTTCAGCAGGTGTCCAGCCAGGCCCAGTCATCCCAACGAAAACGAATGAACTATAATTTTCACCAGCAAGCCGGGGACACCCTGCACCGCATGCTCAATGCCCTGGAGCCTGGCACCTACATCCGTCCCCACAAGCATCAGGACCCGGACAAACGGGAAGCATTTATATTATTGAGAGGAAAAGTGCTGGTGGTAGAATTTGATGAAGAAGGAAAAGTATCAGACCATATAATCCTTTCAGAAAGCAATGGAAATTTTGGTGTAGAGATTCCCCCCCGCACCTACCACAGCTTGATCGCTCTGGAAAAAAACAGCGTGATATACGAGATCAAGGATGGGCCATATAACCCGGAAAATGATAAAAATTTTGCTGGCTGGGCTCCGGATGAAGCATCCCCCCAGGGAAACGGCTTTAATCAAAAAATTCTACGGGCCCTGGACTTTTAAACCATCTATCTTGAATCAGCAGAAACAGCATAAAGTAAATTTCTGGGAAGGTCAGCTGAAAATCATTTACAGTATTACCCTGATTGCTATTTTAGGAGTAGCCAGTATTACACCTGCTTTTCCCAAAATTCAGCAGGTATTTGAAATTTCCGAAACTCAGGTAGGATTATTGATAACTGCTTTTACCTTGCCCGGAATCTTCCTGACCCTGATTTTGGGCGTATTAGCCGATCGGCTGGGAAGAAAAACCATTCTGATTCCTTCCCTGTTTTTATTTGGGCTGGCCGGAGGTGCCTGTGCCTTCGTAGATAACTTTAACTGGCTGTTGATTCTAAGATTTGTGCAGGGAATCGGAGGCGCTTCTTTAGGATCGCTCAACGTCACCATCATCGGTGACCTCTATAACAACCAGAAACGTCCTACCGTAATGGGCTACAATGCCAGCGTATTAAGCATTGGTACCGCCGCCTACCCGGCCATAGGTGGAGGACTGGCTACCCTGGCCTGGTTTTACCCCTTCTTTTTGCCCTTTCTGGCTATTCCGGTAGGAGTTTGGATCTTGTACAGCCTACCCGACACCTCAGCCAAAAATGATCAGGATCTTAGAACCTATTTAAAAAATGCCTGGGGCAGTGTCAAAAATCCGCAGGTCATCACCCTTTTCATAGCCAGTATTTCCACCTTCATCATTCTCTATGGTTCCTACCTAACCTACTTCCCCTTTTTGATGGATCAAAGGTTTGCCGCATCTTCCGTCACTATTGGCCTGATGATGTCTGGTATGTCTGTCAGCACTGCCTTCACCTCGGCCCAGCTGGGAAAATTAATCAAACGGATCTCAGAAAAGAAGTTATTGATCATAGCCTTTTCCCTCTATGCTATTGCTACATTTTTCATGCTGTTTATACACAACATCTGGCTATTAAGCCTCCCCGTTATTTTATTTGGCATTGCCCAGGGTATCAATGTGCCCAATATCCTCAGCCTTATCTCAGGTTTTGCCCCTGCTGCTTACCGGGCCGCTTTTATGTCATTGAATGGCATGGTGCTAAGGTTGGGCCAAACCCTGGGACCGGTACTGATGGGGTTGCTTTATGGAGTCTGGAAGTTATCCGGAGTTTTCCTGGGTGGGGCTTTCCTGGCCCTGGTTACTGTAATTATGATCATTATTTTTATCCGGGGCAGAGACCATTGATTTTTTTGGTTTTAAGAGCCTCACTACCAACCCACCAGCCGGCGCACCAGCCTCCCGGCGCTAAAGCCTGCCTCCCTCGGTTAGATAAGACATCGCATCTTTTATATCATAAACTCTGCGAAATTTTGCTATCTAAAAAATAATCCGCCGGCCATTTCGGTCTTTAGCCGCCTCCTTGGGCCAGATAATAAATACAGGTAATCTTCGATTAGTGAGTTTTGTTCCCCTAGTGTGTTAATTATTAAATTGGTTTACTAAATTTTTGCTATTATTTTTTCTTTAGACAAGGCAAGAGAGCATAGCAGCGTTACGGTTGAAAATTTTAACCCAGTATAAAGGAAAAAGAAGGGTGAAAATAGTGAATTAATTTAGTAATTAACACACTAGCCGCTGCAAGGGTCTGCTTTTACCTACGATCCTAACTGAGGCAAGCGTCCGCCTGTACCTACATTCCTAACCGGTGCAAACGTCCGCTGGTGCCTATGTATTAAATTACTTATCCTTGTTTTTGTCAGAATCCTTAAAAGACTGACCTTTTTCCTCACTGCCTGAAATGGACTGCCTCATATCGGTATCAGCCTGTATATTTTGCATGCGATAATAATCCATCACACCCAAATTGCCATTTCTAAAAGCATCTGCCAGGGCTTTAGGTACCTCAGCTTCAGCTAAAATTACTTTGGCCCGTGCTTCCTGAGATTTGGCTTTCATTTCCTGCTCGGTGGCTACCGCCATGGCTCTTCTCTCTTCTGCCTTGGCTTCAGCTACTTTCAGATCAGCATTGGCCTGGTCGATTTGCAGCTTGGCCCCGATATTAGCCCCAACATCTACATCAGCTATATCAATAGACAGAATCTCAAAAGCGGTACCGGCATCCAGTCCCCGCTCAAGCACCAGTTTAGAAATTTTATCAGGATTCTCCAGCACTTCCTTATGAGTATTGGCTGAACCAATCGATGTCACAATGCCTTCCCCTACTCTGGCCAGAATGGTATCTTCACCAGCCCCACCCACCAGTTGCTGAATATTGGCCCTTACTGTTACCCGGGCTTTGGCAATCAACTGAATACCATCAGCCGCCACTGCAGCTACGTTGGGTGTATTGATTACTTTAGGATTAACCGAAATCTGTACTGCTTCAAATACATCCCTCCCGGCCAGGTCTATGGCGGTAGCTTGCTTAAATGTCAGGTTGATGTTGGCTTTATCAGCTGAAATCAGGGCCTTGATCACCGATGGCACATTACCACCAGCCAGGTAATGGGTCTCCAGTTCTGTAGTTCCTACCTGAAGGCCGGCTTTGGTGGCAGTGATCATTGATTCCACAATAATCCTGGGTGGAACTTTCCTGATCCGCATAAAAACCAGTTCAAACAATCCCACCTTCACCCCGGAAAACCGGGCCGTGATCCACAAATTAATGGGAACGAAATATAAGAAGATGAAAAAAACAACTATTGCTACAAAAATGAGGACGATCAGCGATAATTCTTCCATTTATTATGATGTTATAGGTTCAACAATGATTCTATGATTTTCCACCTTAATGACTTTGATCCGGGTGCCGGCAGCCAGATAATTGCCATTGGTCTTTACTTCATATATTTTGTCTTTGAATTCTGCTTTGCCAAAGGGTCTGAGGGAGGAAACAGTCAGTCCGGTATCACCAGTCCATATGTTAGGTTTTATATCCTCATTAACCCGGCTGCTACTAAAAGTTTTGAGGGCAAATTTATTCCAGGCATTGGATTTGAAGCTTAAAAATATAGATACTACTGTGGCCACAACAGTAAAAGAAAGGACAACAAAACCAGTAGCAGAACTAAAATTCTGAAAGCTTAAAAAAACACCCAATCCGGCACATATGCCTCCCAGAATTCCTACCAGAGTAGTTCCAGGAATAAAAATAATTTCAGCAATGATCAGGATGATCCCGATCACAATTAAAATAATTACAACCAGCCAGTCAAGCATTTTATCAAAGCAATTCCTACCAAAACTACGAAATATAGTTTAATTTCTTCCAAATTATTTTTAATTACTGTAATAAGCAATAAATTCGTGTAATTAAATTTAATATGTAGTTTTCTGGTCAAATCATATGGCTACCATACCCAAAATCATCTCAATCATTATAGGTATCTTGTTTTTATTTTTTGCTGCATTCCAATACAATGATCCTGATGCCATGCTTTGGATCGGGATCTATGGCATAGCCGGATTGATTGGATTGGCCGTGGCTTTTGATAAATTGAGCAAGTCTGTAGTCATAGCCGCTTTACTGGCCTATTTAATTGGAGCCATCGCCCAATGGCCGCAAAAATACGAGGGTATCACTTTTTCCATGAGCCAATCCATTTACATCGAACAAGCCAGGGAGTCGTTGGGATTGATGTTATGCTTTTTGGCCATGGTCTATTTTTTAATCCTGGTTATTCGCAAAAGAAAACGATCAGGATCCTAAAACCTTTGATTTAAATATTCGGTTACTACATCTAAAATCACTGCTTAAACCATTGAGGTTAGATACTTTTTGTGCTTCTTATTATTGTTTTTTTATATGAAACCTGAACAGAAAATAAAAGAGCTTGAGAAGGAAAATGATTTACTGAAAAAAGTAATCACACAGTACAATATACCCCTTCCACTATATTCAGTCGATCAACCAATACACCGTGATTATGACACTTCTCCTCATGAAAACCTTAATAATTATGCAACAGCTGATACTGATCAGGAACAAATAGCCAGGCTGCCCTATGAAAATCCTTATCCCGTACTACGGGTATCCTCCCGGGGAAAGGTAATATTTGCTAATCAATCCGCTTCTGCTCTATTATATCACCAGGGTTCAGGACCTGATCAAAAAATACCGGATGAGTGGGTAACAATTATAGAAAAGGCATTGAAGCAAAACACTAAAGAAACTCTGGAGATTAGTTTTGAAAAAACCCATTATTCATTTTCGGTGGTGCCGGTCATATTACACAATTATGTCAATTTATATGGTTGTGACATCACCGAACTTAAGAAAACTGAAAAATTATTGATCCAGGTGCAAAGGGATCTGAATCATGCCCAATCAGTAGCCCAGGTCGGCAGCTGGCGGCTCAATATCCAAAATAATCAATTGATCTACTCTGATGAAAACCATCGGATATTTGGAAAATCACCAGGTGATACCATAACCTACCAAACCTTCCTGGATACGGTTCACCCGGACGATAAAGACTACGTGAATAGGAAATGGGAGGAAGCTTTAAAAGGCAACCCCTACGATATCGAACACCGCAGTATCATCAATGGTAAATTAAAGTGGATCCGGGAAAAAGCCGAACTGGAGTTTGACCAAAATGGCCATTTAACCGGGAGTTTTGGTATATCCCAGGATATTTCTGACACTAAATTTCTGCAACAGGAAAAAGAAAAACTCCTCAGGGAAAAGCAGCAACAAAGTGATTTCCTTCAGCGACTAATAAATAATGCCCCTATTGCCATTGCTGTGGTAGAAGGGGCCGATTTGAGGTATTCCTGGGTTAACCCGTCCTACCAGAATATCCTGGGACCCCAAGTCAGGTTTATCGGCCGAAGTTTTGCCCAGGTATTTCCTACCACTGTACCCCAGGGATTGGAAAAAACCCTGAAGAAAGTAATGAAAACCGGTAAACCAGAGAAGATCAGGGATTTTATAGCTGATCTGCCAGGAAAATCAGCTTCCTGGTGGGAAGCTGAATTAATCCCTTTGAAATACAGCCAGAAAACCACCGATGCTGTCCTGATCATGACCTGGGAAATTACGGAACGAAAACTGGCAGAACAGGCCTTGCAAGAAAGCGAGAAAAAATTTCGTACCCTGGCTGACCATATTTCACAGTTTGCCTGGATGGCCGATCCCACCGGCTGGATATTCTGGTACAATAAAAGGTGGTTTGAACATACAGGCACCGATTATAAAAGCATGGAAGGATGGGGCTGGACCCGGATCCATCATCCTGAATATGTGGAAAAGGTAGAAAATAAATTTCGGGATCATATCCAAAAAGGGCTGATTTGGGAAGATACTTTTCCCCTTAAAATGAAATCCGGGGAATACCGCTGGTTTCTTTCCAGAGCTTTGCCGGTAAAGGATGAGCAAGGAAAGATCACCCTTTGGTTTGGTACCAATACGGATATAACCCACCAGAAAAAACAGGAAGAAGATCTGAAATTCACCACTTCTCAATTACAAAAACTCAATGAGTTGCTGCAGAACCTGATCTATATTGCCGCTCACGACCTGAAATCACCTATTGCTAACCTTCGGCTTACCCTGGACCTGATCCACCAGGAAAAAGAAATTCAGGAAAAGCTGGATATGATCCCTTTACTGGATAGATCACTGAGCCGCCTGGACCAGGTTATTGAAGGACTCACAGAAATTCTGCAGGCTCAAAACCCGGACGAGATTAGCATTGACCGGTTCAATCCCAGAGCCATGATCCTTGAAATTCTGGATGAACATCAATCAGAAATGAATGCAGTAACAGCAACATTTAACCTGGAGATGGATGATTCGGACTTTCTTTATGTAAAGGCATTCTTTCGCAGTATTCTGAAAAACCTGATCACCAATGCCATAAAATATAAACAACCGGATCAACCTTTGAAAATGAAAATAAAGGGTGAAAAAAAGAATGGTCAGTTAATGATCATGGTTAAAGACAATGGCATAGGTATGAATCTTATCCAGTTAAAAAATCACTTATTCCGGCCTTTTAAAAGGTTCACCAACCAATCTAAAGGCACTGGCATAGGTCTTTATATTATCAAAAGTCTGTTGGAAAAGAATGGTGGATCCATTGAAATAAAAAGTGAACCCAACCAGGGAAGCCAGTTTTATTGTTACTTTCAGGAATATCAGGAAGAGAAAGCATAAAGAATCTCATCCATAATCCTTCTGGGGGTTACTCAGTGGCATTATCTACCAGTTCCTCACCTAATGCCAGAGCTATAGTCATACCCTTACCTCCCAGACCATTTACGATAGTCACATTTTTCTCAGGTTTGTTTAAGAAGTATCCGTCAGGAGATTTGGCATATAACCCATTCCAGCGATAACTAATTTGAAGGTTAGGGATATGAGCAAAAGTTTGAAAGTAATTTAAGATCAATTGATTAATCTTTTCCTCATTAAATGGATCATGAGCCAGATCAAATTGATGGGAATCACCGATAATAATTTCGTTTTTGCTGTTTTGTACCACAATAACCTGAACCCCATAAGTATCGACATCCGGCCATTCGGTCTGGATCCTGCTATTTAATTTGTGTATTGAGGGGCAATGAGCAAAGGCATCATGATACCGCATACTCAAACCCGAGCAAAGGGCAGGACCCAATAAAAAAGCATCCGGTTGGGCCATGGTTTTCATCATCTGGAGTTTGCATTTCAACAATCCACTTTGAGCAAAAACATCCGGATATAATGTTTCAAAATCAGTTCCATTGCAAATAAAGGTTTCCTGTACCTTCCACTGCTCATTCCCGGCTTCTATTTTAGGTGTATTGATACCTGTGATGGTGGTATTGTATCTTAATTTTACATTAAAATTGGCAGATAACCAATCCGGGATCTTTCGAATGGCCTCCAGTGGATTAATGGTTAACTCAGTGGAACTCCATAAACCTCCCATTAAACCTTCCGCTTGGGCGGCTGGGGTCTTGGAATGCACCTCATCCGGCTTCACCAGCCGAGTATAATACCCTTTTGAATTGGCATCCTGCATAAACTCCTGGAGAACATCCCATTCATCCTGGTGATAAGCCAGGTGAATAGAACCATTTTGATTGATCCAAAATCCGGCCTTGGCGGCCAATTTGATCCAACGTTTACGTGAATTTAAAGCCCTTTCCAGGTCAACCCCCGCTCCTTGTCCGATAGGCCACACCAGACCAAAGTTGCGGATGGATGCCCCCAGTGCTTTTGGGTTTCGTTCAAATAATACCACCTTTAAGCCTTTTTTAGCAGCGGCATAGGTAATTGCTAACCCCATAATACCTGCTCCTATTACTGCAATATCAGCTTTCTTCTTTTTGGCCATGCAGGATTTTTAGTTGTTGGTGAGGTAATTCAGGTTGAAATAAAACTGTTCTGCTATTCATGATCCTGATTAATAATCGTTCAATTTTAAAGGTATTTGATTAATCATCAAACCATTTAATAAAAAATAACAAAATCTTAATTTATATAATCGCCAGGTTTTTGTTCACTTTTCTCCTTATCTATTTAAAATAAGGCTGTTAGCTCCGTATTAACTGCTGTTCACTATATAGCATCAGGGATCACTATTAGTTCATTAATTGTTCGTTCATGTAAAAGCTGCTCAATAAACAGATCCATCCGGCAGAGGGAATTCCTGGGATGGTTGATGGGCCTGACGGAAAATTTCATCCATTTTTTCAATGATGTCTGGATGCTGACCGGCAATGTTTTCACTTTCATCTATATCCTGCTCCAGGTTATATAACTGCCACGGAGCCTCTGGATTTTCACTCAGACCTGTTTTCACAGCTTTCCAGGGTCCCTGACGAATAGCTACCTGGAACCCCTTCTCAGGAAATTCCCAATACAGGTATTCATCATCCGGTTGTTCCTGACTCATCAAAGCAGGCAGATAAGACTTTCCGGTAACATCTGAAGGCACTTCAACCCTGGCTAATTCACAAGCAGTAGGCAGGAAGTCCCAGAAGGCACTGATATGATCAGTCTGAGTTCCGGCTGTAATGGTTTCGGGCCACCAGGCGATCAGAGGAACCCGAATACCTCCTTCATAGACATCCCTTTTCCCTCCCCTGAGTGGGCCATTGCTATTAAATCTTTTGGCAAAAGCATGTGCCTCCTCCTGCATGGGTCCATTATCGCTGGTAAAAATCACCAGGGTGTTTTCAGCCAGTCCTAGTTGACCAAGTCGATCCAGGATCGCACCTACATCCCTATCCATTCGAGTAATCATGGCTGCATATCCTTTGGATGTTTTTTCCCAGTCACGGTCTGCATAAATGCCAAAATCAGGCACTTCCTGCTTTTCTCCGGGTAATGCTTCCCCATTGTTATGAGGTATGGTATAAGGAATATACAGGAAAAAGGTGGTATCCTTGTATTGAGCGATAAAATCCAGGGCTTCCTGGGTAAACAAGTCGTGAGAATAATCCATCTTTTTAGTAGAGTAGCTACCTAACCCTTTATGCCAGGCGGCGGTATCCAGGTATTTTACTTCATTTTCGAGGTATTCTTTGGTGCTGTTTCGCCATAAGTATTCGGGATAGTAATTATGGGCCAACACCTGGTCCAGGTATCCATAAAAGAAATCAAATCCCTGTTTGGTAGGATCTCCGGAAGTATTTTCCACTCCCAAGCCCCATTTTCCCACCATTCCGGTTACGTAACCAGCCTGTTTCATCAATTCCGCCACTGTTGTAGCCTGGTCTGGAATGGGAATCTGACCATAAGGTTCAGCTTGTTGATTTCCCCTTACATAGGCTCGTCCTGTATGTTTTCCCGTCATCAGGACACACCTGGATGGAGCACAAACAGGACTTCCGGCATAATGCTGGGTAAATTTCATGCCTTCACTGGCCATCTGGTCCAGGTTGGGTGTTTGAATAATCTGCTGACCATAAGCACCAAGATCACCATACCCCAGATCGTCTGCCATTATATAGATAATATTTGGTCGTATGGTTTCAAGGGACTGATCCTGGGGTGTTGTGGTAGAACAGGCAGTTCCACAAAAAATGCCCAGGATGATCAGGTAATTAATAATCTTCATGGCTGAAATTTTCCGATAAAGCTAATAAAAGTATATTTTCTATCAAAATTGAGAAAACGGCAGAATTTTGCTAAAAAGTTGTTAAATGGCAGGTAGTATCAGATCTTATTCCCGGGGGATCAGAAAGTAGATCACCAATATTGTTGCTTTATGATCCTGTTTGTTTACCGGAACATGGGGTGTGCTGGCGTTAAAAAACAGGGTATCTCCTTTTTTTAATTTGATCATTTCTTCACCGATATAATAGTCAACTTCACCTTCTAAAACATATTTAAACTCGTAACCATCCGTAGTTACAGCTTCTCGTTTGGATCCGGGCATCAGATCCAGTACAACAGCTTCTATGGTAAACCTGGAAAAATCATGATTTAATATAAAATTATAAATAAAGCCAAAAGCCTCATCCTTTTCGATCGGAGAGTATTCCTCCGGTGTCTTATGTATATATTCATGTTCATGGTCTTTTTGTATCCCATTGAAAAAATTGCCTACGTCAATATTAAGCCCCCGAATAATGGATACTAAAACGGGCAAGGAAGGCATGGTACGTCCATTTTCAATTTTTGAGAGTAAACCTTTGCTTACATCTGCTCTTATGGCAATATCATGTAACTTAAGTTCCTTCTCCTGACGAATCCTTCTAATTTCTTTGCCAAGGTTGGTTAAAATGAAATCATTCATGATTTACTTATTAGACCTACATGTATCCAAATATAAAACTTTGCCAGTTAGATCATATGTACAGGGCTTAAATTATGGTTAATATAATATTTTCTTAATATTATATTAATATAAATTACTACTTGTTGTCAAGCTTATCGATGATTAGCTGGCTGTCCGTAAAACAAAGATTTAAGGGTAAAGAAACGGCTAATTAGTCAATCACTTGCAGAACCTGGTACTTTTGGTTTAATTTTGCCAAAACCTAAAACAACAAATTGTGGCACAACTTAAACCATTCAAAGGTCTGCGTCCTCAACCAGACAAAGTTAAAGCAATTGCATCCCGTCCTTATGATGTGCTGGATAGTGATGAAGCCAGGCAGGAAGCAGCCGGGAATCCCTATTCCTTTTTGCATGTAATTAAGCCGGAAATTGACTTGCCCCCTCAAACTGATCATTATGCCCCGGAGGTCTACCAAACAGGCCGGGATAATTTTCAACAAATGATAAAAGACGAGGTTTTTTTCCAGGATGAAAAAGAAAGTATTTATCTGTATCAACTCACCATGGGGAACCATAGCCAAACCGGAATAGTGGGTTGTGCAGCTGTACAGGATTACCTGGATGATGTGATAAAAAAACATGAACTTACCCGTCCGGATAAGGAAGAAGACCGTAAAAATCATGTGAGAATCACCGAAATGAATGCCGAACCGGTATTTTTTGCCTATCCGGCCCAAACTGAACTGGACCAACTGGTGCAAAAATGGGCCAGCCAGCACCCCCCGCTTTATGATTTTGTGGCTGAAGATCAGATTGCCCATAGATTTTGGCAGGTAGATGACGCGATTACCATCAGGAGGATCATGGATCTTTTTCAACAGATTCCCCACACCTATGTGGCCGATGGGCATCATCGAACAGCTGCTGCTGCCCTGGTGGGACAGGAAATGAAAAAAGAAAACCCGGGTCATCAGGGTGATGAACCTTACAACTATTTCCTGGCGGTGCATTTTCCCCACAACCAGCTGCAGATCATTGATTATAACCGGGTAGTGACTGACCTGAATGGCTTAAGTCCGGACCAATTCCTGGAAAAATTAAATGAAAACTTTAAGGTGGAAAAACAAGGGACCGAACCTTATAAACCAGATGCTTTGCATAAGTTTGGTCTGTACATGGACCAGCAGTGGTATGCCCTGACAGCCAAAGAAGGTACTTACCAGGCCGGTGATCCGATTGGTGTGCTGGATGTGACCATTTTATCGGAAAAGATTCTTGCCCCCATTTTAAATATCCATGATCTGCGAAGGGACAAAAGAATTGATTTTGTAGGTGGAATCAGGGGATTGGAAGAGTTGGAAAAAAGGGTGGATCAGGGAAATATGAGGCTGGCATTTGCCTTATATCCTGTATCTATGGAGCAATTAATGAATATTGCCGACAGCGGTAAAATCATGCCTCCCAAAACCACCTGGTTTGAGCCTAAACTTCGGAGTGGATTAGTAGTTCACAGGTTGAAAGATTAGCCAAAGTATTATAAATCATGTTAAAAGAAAATTTAGTTGGAGAAATTGAGCGCAGTATCCGAAGAAACTGGGATCTTCCTGCCTTTTCTGATTATGGCCATAGTTCCAGGACTTATGGACAAGTGGGACAAAGCCTGCTAAGCTGGCACCTGCTGTTTGGGGAAAATAATCTGAAAAAGGGTGATAAAGTGGCTGTAATTGGAAAAAACAGTTCCAATTGGGCCGAGATTTACCTGGCCACTATTACCTATGGCGCTGTTATTGTACCGGTTTTAGCCGATTTCACCCCGGACAATATCCATCATATCATCAATCATTCAGAGTCAAAATTCCTGTTTACAGCAGACCAAATCAATGAAAACCTGGACGTATCCAAAATGAAGTGTATAGAGGCCATTTTTTCTTTGACTGATTTTTCCCTCCTATACAATAAGAATAAAAACCTGGCACAGCAAATAGCCTCGGCTCAACAGAAATTCCGCAGTAAATATAGTAACCTGGCCCCGGAGAAATACCGGCTGGAGGAAATCCCCAATCAAGAACTGGCTGCCATTGTCTATACATCCGGTACCACTGGTTTTTCCAAGGGTGTCATGCTGAATCATAATGCATTGACTGCCAATATTAAATATGCCCAGGAAAACATGCCACTTACCGCAGGAAGCCGGATATTATCATTTCTGCCAATGGCCCATGCCTACGCCTGTGCCTTTGAATTTATATTCCCTTTCACCATAGGCTGTTATACTACATTTTTAAATCGTTTGCCCACCCCACAGATACTGATCAAAGCCTTCAGTGAGATCCAACCCAATTTGATCTTTTTGGTTCCTTTACTGATCGAAAAGATTTATCGTAACAAGATTAAACCTTCTCTGGATAAACCGGCTATGAAGCTTGCCCTGAAAGTACCCGGTCTGAAAGGGGTGGTTATGAAAAAGATCAGGCAAAAGCTTTTAGATCTTTTTGGAGGAAATTTTAAAGAAGTAGTAATTGGCGGAGCCGCTTTAAACCCGGAAGTAGAAAATTTTTTGAGAGAGATAAAGTTTCCTTTTACCAATGGGTATGGTATGACCGAATGTGCTCCTCTGATCAGTTATGCTCCCTGGGACCAGATCAAACCTTATTCAGTAGGGAGGCTGATCAATTATTTAGAAATCAGGATTGATTCGGCTAATCCGGTCCGGGAGCCGGGAGAGATCCTGATCAAGGGTGAAAATGTGATGATGGGCTATTATAAAAATGAAGAAGCCACCACAGAAACACTGGAGAAGGATGGCTGGTTGCATACCGGCGATCTGGGTTTACTGGATGAGGATGGATTTATTTTCATCAAAGGCCGTAGCAAAAATATGATCCTGGGACCTTCAGGCCAGAATATTTATCCTGAAGAGATTGAAGGTGTTCTCAACAACCTGCCCTATGTTCAGGAATCATTGATCCTGGAAAACCAGGGAAAACTGATTGCGCTGGTTTTCCCGGATCTGCAGTGGGCTGATGCAGACAAGGTGCCTGAAAAAGACCTGCAGGCAAAAATGGACCAGAACCTTAAAAACCTGAATGCAGAATTGCCTTCTTACAGTAAAATTTCCGCCATTAAACTATATCCGGAGGAATTTGAAAAGACCCCTACCAAAAAAATTAAAAGGTTCTTATACAACATTACTTCCTGAAGATTATTTTTTATTTCAAACAATTAGCTGCTGGCTTGATTATAAAAAATTACATAAACTAATTTTCCATGTCTGTTCCAGAAAGATTTTATATTATAGATTTTGACAGCACCTTTATCCAGGTGGAAACTTTAGACCTTTTAGTGGATATTTCCCTTGAAAATAATGATGGGAAAGAGGCAGTGATGCAGGAAATCAAAAAGATCACCGATTTGGCCATGGAAGGTAAAATTTCCCTTAAAGAGTCGCTGCAAAAAAGAATGTCTTTATTGAAAGCCCATAAAAAAGACCTGGATAAACTGAATGAACAGCTTAAACTCAAAGTGTCCCATTCATTTGTGCGTAATAAGGACTTTTTTGAGAAACAGGCTGCCCGGATTTTCATCATTTCCAACGGTTTTAAGGACATTATTTTACCTATTGTCACAAATTACGGCATTAAACCGGAGAATGTATTTGCCAACCACTTTACCTATGATGAAGCTGGAAATATCACTGGTATGGACCTGGATAACCAACTGGCTCAAAACAATGGAAAGGTAAATTTGCTCAAAAACCTGAACCTGCAGGGGGATATCTATGTGATTGGCGATGGCTATACCGATTACGAGATCAGGGCAGCCGGATTGGCTAATAAGTTTTATGCTTTTACCGAAAATGTATCACGGGACAACATCCTGGAAAAAGCTGATCATATTGCCCCCAGTTTAGATGAATTCCTCTACCAAAACAAACTGAACAGTGCCATCTCCTATCCCAAAAACCGGATATCAGTACTTTTACTAGAAAATGTGCATCCATTGGCTACCCGTTTGATGAGGGAGGAAGGTTACAAGGTTGAAATAGTGGAAGGAGGACTGGATGAGGAGGAATTATGTGAAAGAATAAAAAATGTGTCCATTCTCGGAATTCGTTCCAAGACCCAGGTGACTCAAAAAGTCATTGAACAAGCCAATCGCCTGATGGTGATCGGAGCTTTTTGCATCGGAACCAACCAGATAGACCTGCAAGCTTGTGCTAAAAAAGGAGTAGCTGTTTTCAATGCTCCCTTCAGCAATACCCGCTCAGTAGTGGAACTGGCCATTAGCGAAATGATCATGCTGATGCGCAATCTGCCGGATAAGTTTCAGCAAATGCACCAGGGTAAATGGAATAAGTCGGCTAAAAACAGTTTTGAGATCAGGGGTAAAAAATTAGGCATTGTAGGCTACGGTAACATTGGGGCTCAGCTATCGGTATTGGCAGAATCCCTTGGTATGCAGGTTTATTATTATGATGTGATTGAAAAGCTGGCCCTGGGCAATGCCACCAAATGTAATAGCCTGGATGAATTACTTCAACTGGCTGATGTGATCAGCCTGCATGTGGATGGGCGGAAAGAAAATACCAATCTGATTGGTCCGGCAGCCTTTGATATGATGAAAAAGGGGGTGATCTTTATGAACTTAAGCCGGGGCCACGTAGTGGATATTGAGGCTTTGAAGCAAAATATAGAACAGGGTAAAGTGTATGGAGCAGCAATAGATGTATTCCCGGAGGAGCCTAAGACCAATCAGGAGGTGTTTCATTCTCCCCTGCGCAATCTGCCTAACCTGATCATGACCCCTCATATTGGAGGAAGCACCCTGGAAGCCCAGGAAAACATCGCCAGGTTCGTACCTGGAAAGATCATGGAATACATCAACACCGGCAGTACTACCAACAGTGTAAACTTCCCTAACCTGCAGCTTCCCTTGCTAAAGGATGCACACCGGCTGATCCACATTCATCACAATGTGCCTGGCATCCTGGCTCAGATCAACCGGGTTCTGGCTGATCATAACATCAATATTGAAGGACAATACCTAAAAACCAACGAAGAGATCGGTTATGTGATCACTGATATTGATAAGCAATATGCCACAGAGGTGATCACCGATCTGAAAAATATAGAAGGGACTATAAAATTCCGAATATTATACTAAATCAGAATTTGCCAAAACCAGGCATTAAATCTTATGCAACATATTAGGTAATGCTATGGTGAAGCAACTGCCCTGGTCCAAAGCACTTTGCAGTTGAATGGATCCATTCAGCTTTTTCAGACAATCTTGTACAATATACAGCCCGATACCGGAACCGGGTTTTTTATCTGTGGCCCGGTAAAACATATTGAAGATTTTTTCCTGATGCTCCTTAGCTATACCAATACCATTATCTTTTATGACCATGATACTTTTTTCACAATTGATCTCAACCGCAATCTCGATGTAAGGATTTTCCTGATATTGATTCTGAAACTTATAGGCGTTGGAAACAATATTATTGATGATTATTCCCATCCGTAACTTGTCTGAGTAAAAATCACAATCCTGATTCAATTTCAGGTCCAGTTTTACCCGCTTGTTTTCAGGAAGCTTATTGAGGTTTTCCAACAGATCCTGGATTATTTGCTGGAAGTCAATTTTCTCAGGCACAATCTCCATGCGGGTATTGCGGGAATAATCCAGAATGTCTCTGATAAACTTATCCAGTTTTACCAGGCTTTGCTCCTGTAACTGAGCATATTGATGTAATTTTTCTGATGAAGGCTCTAACTGGGATAAGCGGGAAAGGCCTAATGAGGAGGTAATAGGGGCACGTAGATCATGAGAAACCCTGTAAACAAAGTTGTCCAGTTCCTGATTGGCCTTAATTAATTCTTCATTTTTTTCCTTGAGGTTTGATTCCGCTTTTTTACGATCGGTGATTTCCGTCAATACCGCTATGACACCAATGATCTTTCCGTCAATGGAAAGATTAGGGCTGTAAGTAGAATAATACCAGATGGTTTGGCCATCTGTCTGCACAAAAGTTACGTCATGGGTGGAAACAATATGGCCTTCCAGGGCCTTTTGAAGATATTGATCAAATCCCAACTGCTTTAAATGTGGAAATATGTCCATGGCTTTTTGGCCTAATACCTCTTCTGCCTTTTTCCCGGTCATGATCTCCATTTTTTTATTCCAGAGAATATATCTCAATTCTAAATCCATTACCAGCACGCCTTCCTGGAGGTTGTTTATCACTGAATTTATGAAAAAAGAATTCGATTCCAGAGCCAGTTCGGCCTTTTTACGCTCGGTGATATCCAATACAGTTCCGGTAACCTTAAAAGTGCCATTATTTTCCACTACTTCTCCCCGGGATTGCACATAAAGCATAGTGCCATCAGGATGGATCACCCGTTTTTCTGTATGATAATCCTTGGAGTTATGAATGGAATCCATGATCTTTTCCATGACCTGTTCCCGTTCATCCGGATGTATAGCCTGAATCATATGTTCCATGGTAGGCTCAAAGGATTGCTCTTCATATCCATACAATTTATACAACTGATCAGACCATTTCAACTGCTGTGTACGTACATCCATCTCCCAACTACCCAATTTAGCTATCTTCTGAGCTTTGACCAGGTTATCGGTGATTTCCAGGAGGCTTTGTTCCTGAGCCTTCTCAATAGATTTGTCGTGAATGATGGAGAACAGATACAACTTCCCGCTGAAAATGACCGGACCGCTATGCACCTCTACATGCTTCTTTTGACCATCAGCCAACTTATGGACAAACTGGAACCGGCTGGGGGCTCTACTTGCCCTTCCCATTTTTTCATTTACTTCTTCAGGATTAGAAGATATATTAATATCTGACACATTTAGACCCAGCATTTCCTGTTTGGTATAACCATAAAAAGCTAAGGCAGACCGGTTGACGTCTATTATTTTTCCTTTTTCCGGATCTACAATCAGCATATAGGAGGCGCTATCTTCAAATATACTTTTATAGCGGTTTTCACTTTCAAGCAAATGCCGTTCATATTGCTTCCTTTCCGTAATATCCAATACAGAAAAAATAAATGAATTGTCTTCCTGGTTTAAAAATGAAACCTGAATTAAGACATTGATAACTTTTCCATCATTGTTTTTCCAGGAAGATTCAATCCTGCCTATACCATGATCCAATACCTCACGATATATTTCATCCCCCACCTTTTCATAGTCCTGGCGGGACAAATATAAAAGTTCACTGCTTTTCCCTACAATCTGATCATGATGGTATCCGGTCATCCGGCAAAACTGGTCATTTACCAGATTGAAGATGCGGTTGGTAATGATTCCTATGCCTATGGGTAAAGTGCGGTATATACTGGTAACTAACTTTTCCTTTTCTTTCAGATAAAAAGAAGTACGATCGTATTGTTCTTCCTTTAGCTTGAGCTTATCAACCAACTCTTTTTCCTGGGTGATATCTTTGAATACACAATAGGTCTGATCTACGTTGCCTGATGAAGCATAACCCACACAACCTTCGTAAGACACATGCAGAAAGTGACCTTCTTTATGCCTGAGTTTAAACTGGACATCGTGAATAGATCCTTCCTTCAAAAAAAGAGGAAACCTTTGTTCAAAAAATGATTTGTATTCGGGATGCAAATAATTTTCAAAACTTTTCCCAACTACCTCGTTTTTTTCATAACCAAGGGTTTTCAACCAGGTTTTGTTGACATCAAGAATCAATCCCTGCTGATCTAAAGATTGGTAAGAAAGCGGCGCATGATCATACAATGCCCTGTATCGTTGCTCACTGTTAGAAAGTTGATATTCTATTTCTTTGCGCTGATTAATATCCACCAAATGTGCCACATAAAAAAATGCACCGTCCAGTTCAATTCGGGACATATTCAGGTTCACCCATATCAATGAATTGTGCTTGTCTCTGAACCTTTTATCCGATTTTACAAAAGGGATTTCTCCTTTTTCAAGCTTGGCAAAAAGGGCTATTAAGGTATTAAAATCATCCGCATGAAGGAAACGCTGATAGGTTTTACCCCGCATTTCATCGATATCATAACCTAATAACTGGGCCACTTCATGATTGGCCTCCTCTACAATTCCCTCCGAATCGAAAATAATAATGCCAGTAGCTGAATTTTCAAACACACTCCTGAATTGCTTCTCCTTATCATTAATGATCTTATATTGTTCTTCAATCTCCTCATTCAAGGCCTGAAACTCTTCATTTTGGGCCGCTATTTCTTCATGCTGGGAGGCTATTTCAGAATTTTTCTGCAGGAGATCCATTTCCACTATCTTATAGCTGGTAACATCTGAAACTATTTCTACCAAACCTATGATATCTCCATGTATATTGTAATTGGGGCTGATAAGTGACTTCACCCACAATTCCTTATCTATATCAGGTAAACTAATCAAACTTGCCGGCACTTCCACTACCTCCCCCTGCAAAGCCCTGGTAAGATCAAGCCTGTGTTGAGAGTGATCAAACTGAGGAAATAATTGATGAATATTTCTACCTACGGCATCTTCTGAGGGGATACCTGAGATATCTTCCAGAATGGCATTCCAAATCAAAACATTAAAATCCCTGTCATACACTAAAATTCCTTCAGAAGCACTGTTAATGATCTGCTGATTAAATAAAAGTGCCTCCTGCAGCTTTTCCTTATCTTTTAAGATCTTTACCTCTTTCCACTTGCATAGATACTGCACCACCTCGCCGTTGTCATTATGTACCGGATATAATTTCACCGAATAATCCTTAGAGAAAAGGGTTTGATCAAAAGACACCTGCTGATCAATAGCCTGGGAAATACTTTGGCATACAGGACAATCAGGTAAATCATTGGATGAATCATGATGTAGTATTCTAAAACATTTTTCACCTACCACAGCAGACCGGTCCTTTCCAAATAAATCAAGGGCTTCCTGATTAACATCCTGGATAGTATGATCTTTATCAATGATCAGAACGGGATCATCTATGGCACTTATGAGATCACAAGGTTGCATGAAATATTGAGCATGTCAAGTTGTTAATTTGCTCAATATAATTATTTTTTTTTATTAGTCATAAAAGATGATCATTGCAACTGTCTTTTCGGTGTAAGAAAATGTATAAAAAATAAAGAAATTATCCTGCTTCTATGTCCTTAACTCAAACCACTTAAAATGGGGTAACTTCAGTTGATTTTCAAGGCTAAACAGGAAGAAAAGTAATTTCAAGCTATAATACGCATATAATCAATTAAGGCTACCAAACAATCAAATATTTGGTTTACCGGACATAAAAATATCATTTTAGATTTAAATCAGTCTTGCTTATATCAGATGTTTATTTTATCATATTTTCAATATTTAAACCATATAATGGTCAAATTTTCAAGGTTTGTCGGCTCGAAACTTGATTTTTATCACAATTCACCCTAAATTAAAATTATTTCCTGCAGGTATTGATATTAAAACAAGATAACTCCATGAATGAACAAGAATCATTGTCAGCATTAGAAAGAAAGCTTTTTGAAATAGATCTTTTAACTGCCAGGGAGGAAGTGAAACTAAAAGATATAATGGAGTTCCTTCCAGGCTGGATCCATTTAAACCGGAAACAGGATTTTGCCCTGACCGGATTATCCAGTAATATGGAAACAGACTGGGAAGTATCCTCAGAGGAAGCTCAAAAAGCCGGAATGCTACTGATTAATCAGCGAATCCACAGTGAAACAGCCAGACAGGTGGTGCCGGTATTGCATCAGTTTTATGAAAATGCAGATATCAACCAGGTCTTTGCTTTTTTTCAATACATCCGGTCACGACCTGATCAGCCCTACCGGTGGTACTATACTGTATCTAAAATTTTCAATAAACTGGATTGTACTATTTCTCAATCGGTGCCTGTACTTAAGATCAGTCCTTTTCTTAATAAGGCTGAGGATATGCTGGGTCACAATCAATTCCTGAACAAAAACTTCTATAAATTTCAGTCATTGACCAAAAGAGAAAAAGAAATCCTGAGAATGGTTGCTTCAGGAAATACTAACAAACAAATCTCTGATCAATTGTTCCTGGCCGAGCTAACGGTTAAAACCCACAGGCAAAACATCAATAAAAAGCTGAATATCAGTAAGATCAATGAATACATAGAATATGCTTCCATATTTGGGCTTTTCAACAGCTGATCCACCCATCTTTTTAATATGCCTGGCGTATGGCTTCAAGGACCTCCTGCATAGCCTGTTTTATCTGGTCAGTAGTTGTATTATGGTTGTTGTGAAACCAGCTAAAGATCAGGGTTTTACCGGAACTTGTTTTCAGATATCCACTCAAAGCAATCACACTGTATAAGGTGCCGGTTTTAGCAAAAACATAAGGCTGTTCTGCCGCATACCAGTTGCGGATGGTTCCGGAAACTCCTCCGGCAGGTAAGATCTTAAACAACCTTTCGCGAGGTACCTTTTGACCAATTTTTTCCAGTAAATAAACCATGGTACGGGGAGTGAACATATTATAGCGGGACAAACCTGATCCATCGATCCAGATGGGCTCGTCCGGACTATCCTTTAGAAAATTTTGCCTGGTGTAGTCAATGGCTATTTCCACCGATAAACTATCAGAAATGGCAGAAGCACACATGAGCATGATCTGTTCGGCTAGAAAATTATCACTTTGCTGCAGCATTTCCTGATAGACGCTGTCAGCTGGTTGGGAATAGATTGTTTGATGCCTGGGAGGTAACGCTTTATAAATCAACCCTACCGGCCTGTGAAGGGTATCACTCAACAAATCCACGGTAAGTTGAGCAGAATACTTGAAAGGCACTAACAATTCAAATGCTGCGGTTTCTGGTTGTAAATAATAGTTGAACTCGTTTTCCTGCATGGCCCTTTCCACAGGATAATCCTGCAGATCATTCATTCTCATTCGTGTATAGCGGCTGAAAACGGGAGGATCAATGGCTGGATAGGCTTGACCGGGCTGTTTTCTAAACCTCACGTAATTCCCATAAAGAGGTAAGGGAGACCTTTCACTGGCGAAAGCATAATTATACCAATTCCAGGCCCATCCATCTCCCCATGGTTGCTCATAAAAATTGGTTGGCGAGAAATAAAGTTTTTCCGGTCGATTACGTAGAAATTCATAGGCTGCCAGACTATTTTGATCAGGATTTAATAAAGAAGGATCTCCGGTTCCCCAAAAAATCAGGGAATCCTGACGAACAATGTATTTAAGGGCGGGCACACTATCTCCTAATAGGTTGAGGCCAGCATAATAGGTGAAAAGCTTGGTGTTGGATGCCGGTACAAAATATTTATCCGCATTTTTTTGATAGATTACCTGCGATTGCTCCGGGTCATATAACATAAAACCACTAAAATAACGGGAAAAAACAGGAGATTGCTCAATCAGTTGATCAAGTTGCTTGCTGGTCAATCCGTGTTTAGGCAATGAACAACTGAAAACAAACACACCTAAAAGCAGAAAAAAACCACTTTGCCAAATATTACTTCTCATTTAAAGATGCTTATTGATTGCAAATAAAATTGAGGTTGACCATAAATCTCATTCCTTTTTGAAATTCTGGAACAAAAGCCCCATAATTGCATTTTAAATCTTAATTTTAGTAAATTGTTTCAGGAAGTTGTAATAATTAATGACATTTCATCAGCAAATCAATCAATATTATTCTCAATTCTTTCAAAAAAGCATCAATAAAAGACAGCTACAATGGAAGGATATTGGCCCCCTGCTAAACAGCTTACCTACCGGCCGATTTGAGGTTATCCAGGTCGGGAAAAGCTGGCAAGGAAAGCCATTACATCTAATTAAATCTGGTTCGGGTTCCAGGAAGGTTTTATTTTGGTCCCAGATGCATGGTGACGAATCAACCGCCACTATGGCCTTGATGGACATGTTTAATTTCTTCAGTCAATCACATCCACTGAAAGATCGGGCCGTCCAAATTCTAAACAAAGTCACCCTGTTATTCATCCCCCTGCTCAATCCGGATGGAGCTGAAAAATACCAGCGCCGCAATGCCATGGAAATTGACATCAACCGGGATGCAGTCAGGCTTTGTAGTCCCGAGGCCAGGGTTCTTAAAGCTATTCAGGAACAGTATCAACCGGAATTTGGCTTTAACTTACACGATCAAAGTACTTATTATGCTGCCGGAGCGTCCAGACTTCCGGCCTCAATATCATTTTTGGCACCGGCCTATGATCATGACCGAAATATTAATGTTGTCCGGACCAAAGCCATTCAACTGATCAATGAAATGAACCAGGTGGCCCAGGAATTCATCCCTCAGCAAGTGGCCAGATACGATGATACATTTGAACCTCGAGCCTTTGGTGATAATATGCAAAAGTGGGGCACCAGCACCATCCTGGTGGAAACAGGAGGTTATCTGAATGATCCTGAAAAACAATTTTTACGTAAGATTAATGTCATCTTATTGTTATCTGCCCTTGACCAAATAGCTGAAGGCCAATTTGAAAAAAATGATCCCAACCCTTATTTTTCCATTCCGGAAAACAAAGACCGACTGTTCGAAGTGTTGATTAAACAGGTAAAAATGGAGAACAATGGTCACAAATACAACACTGACCTGGGAATAAGACAGCAGGTGATACCCGCTCCGGAAAACCTGCGATCTTATTTTAAAAGTACCATAGAAGACCTGGGAGACCTTTCCACCCGATTTGGCTATCAGGAGATTGAGGGAAGTCATTTAGCTTTGAAACTAGGGGGTATCTGGCCCCATGAAGTAGATCATTGGGATGACTTGCAGGATTTTAATTGCCGGGAGGCGCTGGACCAGGGCTACCTGTTTGTAAGAGTAAAAGCCGGAATTCCTGATCAAACCTATAGCCCATATCCCATAAACGTGCTGGATCATAACTTTCAGCCTTTACAAACATCCCTTCTGGATAAGGAGGCAAATTTTGTACTGTTCAATCAACAAAATATTGAACAGGTGGTAATCAATGGATATGTTTATAAACCGGGACAGTTGCTTAATCCTTATGTCAGTGGTATAGTTTATCAAAATAAAGCCTAAAATCGATGATCCATTACTTCTTTTCCATTTTAAAATTTCAAAACCTGCTGATTTTCCTGTTTCTATACCTGGTATCCTGCAGTACCTATGATATCCTGATCAAAGATGGCACTATCTATGATGGCAGTGGCAATAAGCCCTATCAGGGGGACGTGGGCATCAAAAAAGATAAGATCAAAGCCATTGGTGTACTAAAGGAAAATAAGGCACGTCAAATAATAGATGCCGAAGGAATGGCTGTTAGCCCGGGGTTTATCAATATGCTGAGCTGGGCCAACTGGTCGCTGATTGATGACGGTCGTTCTATGAGCGACATAAAACAAGGTGTAACCCTGGAGGTATTCGGCGAAGGCACCTCCATGGGCCCGGTGAGGCCGGATCATCCTGATCAGGAAAGAACACGTGAATGGACTACGCTGGGAGAATATTTGGAATTTCTGGAAGAAAAAGGAGTTTCTACCAATGTGGCATCCTTTGTGGGGGCCACAACCATCCGAATCCACGAATTAGGGTATGAAAACCGCCCCCCAACTGAACCTGAATTAAAGAAAATGCAGCAATTGGTTCGACAGGCCATGGAGGAAGGAGCATTGGGCCTGGGTAGTTCGCTGATCTATCCACCTGCATTTTTTGCCCAAACCGAAGAACTGGTGGCCTTAGCCAAGGCCGCAGCAGAATATAACGGTATGTATATCAGCCATTTACGTAGCGAAGGCAATGATTTTATTGGCGCTGTGGATGAGTGGCTTACCATAGCAGATCAAGCCGGAATAGATGCAGAGATCTATCACTTGAAAGCAGCAGGCCAGAAAAACTGGCATAAACTGGAACTGGTGCTGCAAAAAATTGATTCGGCCAGAAAGGCAGGCTTAAATGTATCAACCAACATGTATACCTATACCGCTGCATCTACCGGTCTGGATGCCTGTGTGCCTCCCTGGGTACAGGAAGGAGGATCCGAACAGTACATGGCCCGTTTAAAAGATCCGGGGATCCGGTCCAAAATCGCAAATCAGATCAGGACACCTTCTGACCAGTGGGAGAATTTTTATCTGCTGGCCGGAGATCCGGAAAAGATCTTGCTGGTTGGCTTTGAACAGGATAGTCTGCAATATCTCACCGGAAAAACCCTGAAAGAAGTGGCCCAAATGAGAAATACGGATCCGGTGGAAACCATCATTGATCTTTTAATTGAAAATGGGGGAGACATAACTTCTGTGTTTTTCCTGATGTCAGAAGAAAATGTGCGAAAGCAGCTTCGGCTGCCTTATATGAGCTTTGGATCGGATGGATCATCCATTGCTGCCGAAGGAGAAGAATTAAAATACAGCACCCATCCCAGGACCTACGGCAATTTTGCCCGATTGCTGGGAAAATATGTACGGGAAGAAAAGGTGCTGACCCTGGCTGAAGCCATATATAAGCTGACCGGACTGTCAGCGGCTAAGCTAAAGATCTCCGGACGAGGCAGACTGGTTCCGGGATATTCTGCTGATATTGTGGTTTTTGATCCGGACCAAATCCAGGATCAAGCTACTTTTGAGGCACCTCATCAATATGCCAGGGGAGTCATTCATGTATTCGTGAATGGCACCCAAGTGATAGATCAGGGTGATCATACCGGAGCTAAACCAGGCCGGGTAGTGAGAGGCCCCGGGTACAAAAAATAAGTCAATGAATATCATCATCAAATGGGGAGTGATTCTATTGGTAACATTCTGGCTGGCCGGATGTGCCAGGCAGGCAATTCCTTTAAAAAGAGAATTTCGGGCAGTCTGGATGGCTACTGTCAGTAATATTGACTGGCCTTCTTCGCCCCATTTAAGTAGTTCAGACCAAAAGGGAGAATTCAGGTATTTACTGGATTATCATAAAATGAATGGCTTTAATGCGATTATTTTGCAAATCCGGCCAGCTGCAGATGCATTCTATTACTCTGAAGTGGAACCATGGTCAGTTTGGTTGACTGGAGAAACAGGAAGCCCGCCCCAGCCTTATTATGATCCATTGCATTATATGATCGAAGAAACCCATGATCGGGGCATGGAATTCCACGCCTGGTTTAACCCCTACCGGGCTGCGGTAAGCGCTGATATCCTGCCGGAGGATTCCGGCAATATTGTTTATCAACATCCGGAATGGTTCCTTCAGTATGGCGACAGGCTATATTTTGATCCCGGCATTCCAGCAGTCAGAGCCTATGTCACCAGAATAGTGATGGATGTGGTGAACCGGTATGATATTGATGCAGTCCATTTTGATGACTATTTCTATCCCTATAAGATCTCCGGAGAAGATTTTCCTGATTCCATCAGCTTTGCCCGGTATGGCTATGCATTTTCCAGTAAGGCAGATTGGCGCAGATATAATGTAGACAGGATGGTTCAAATGCTCAGTGACAGTATAAAAAAGGTTGACCCCCTGGTAAAGTTTGGGATCAGCCCCTTCGGGGTGTGGCGCAACCAATCTCAGGATCCAACAGGTTCTGCCACACAGGCTGGTCAAACCAATTATGATGATTTATATGCCGATGTCATAAAATGGCTGAGTCAAGGCTGGATTGATTATGTGATCCCTCAGTTGTATTGGAACATTGGCTTTGCTCCGGCTGATTATCAGGAACTGGCTGGCTGGTGGAGTAAACATCATTACGACAAGCACCTTTACATTGGCCATGGTGCCTATAAGATAGATCCCAACTCAAAAATTCCAGGCTGGCGTGAACCTGGCCAAATTCCTGCCCAATTGCGGATAAACAGAAAATCAAAGGTAATTAAAGGGAGTGCTTACTTCTCTTCTAAATCACTGGTTAACAACCCGTTAGGCATAAGTGATATTTTACGAACGGATTTTTACCGGTACCCGGCCCTCATTCCCCTCATGCCCTGGATTGATCAGGAAGCCCCTGCCCCACCCCGACAGTTAACTGTCATGGAAGATGTACAGGGTGTTAAATTAGGCTGGCAACCAGGATCAGGAAATGATCAAGTTCGGTATTATTTGATTTACCGGTTCAAAAAATCTGAAAAAGTCAATCTGAATGACCCCAGGCATATCCTGGCTCAGGTAAGGGCTCCTATAACCTTTTTTATAGATCCTGACCAATGCAAATGTAAGTATGTAGTAACCGCCCTGGACCGTCTCTATAATGAAAGCACTGGATCTGAACCTGTTGAAATTATTTCTCCATAAACATCCCCTAAGCGCGATTTAAACGATCTTTTTCCTTACACAGGTAAGTATTTAATTTTTTTTGAAAAAATGTCGATTTTGTTGGTTACTATTAGCTTATTTCCTGTATTTATGGATGAAAAAGGTGAATAACCAAGGAACAAAGTTAACAGAATGGTTGTGGAAATTACATTTACAAGGTTTTGACAATTAGTTTGACTATTTTGATAAAAAGTATTAATTTGTTTCTTTTATATTCATTTTCTAAAAAATTAACTTTTTGAAACACAGAGACTATTATCAACATGTCAGGAAAAACATCTTAAAATCTAAATAATTTATATGAAATAAGTTTACACTTTAAAAAAATTATCAAATATGGGAGCTAATACATTACAAAACTTTAACATTTACGGACAGGTGCTCGCCCTGATATTTGCAGGAGCAGCCATATCTATTTTAACTTATCATCTTTTCAAGGTAAAAGCCACCAGCGACCTCAAGAAAAAATATGATTATATTAATTTGAATGAAATCAAAATGCTGTGGTACAGCAGTCTGGCAGCCATCATAGCTATTGGAATATTTGTAAACACCTTGTTCACCATTAGTGGTGATATGTGGTTCTTTGTACGTCTTTTTACCACCATCATGATGGGACTGATCCTGGGTGTTATCGTATCTAATGTCCTTAAATTTTATTATCCATTTTATGTTGAGAAAAGATTGAAAAAACTCAGGTATACGCCAAGGGTATCTCCAAAGAATGGTAAATCAATGAAGCTTTTAAGTGAAGATGAAGAAGATGTTTATCTTGATGAAGGAATGCAGGCCGAAGAAAATGTTTTCTCAGTTGATTATGATGTTTGGATTGACGAAGAAACAGGCTATACCAAGATTGAGAAATATGCAGGACACCTGCATGCTTTACAATGTCCGGAATGTAATTATCAAACCCTGAAGGTTGTAAAAGAAGAAATATTAGAGTCTCCTACTGAATCTGAAGAAGGAGAACTGATGAAATTCTTCAAGTGTGACTACTGTGATTATAAGGAGCGTAAGGCATTCCGTATTGCCAGGCTCAGAACCGTAAAACCTGAAGAAACATCTAACCGCCCTGTTACAATTTAATTTGAAGTTAAGTTAATAAAGAATAAGCCCTGGGAGTTTCTTCCGGGGCTTTTTTTTGCTTTTTCCTTCCACCCTCTTCATTAATGGCACCAGATTTGCTATTTTCATAGTAACTCAAGATTCCAACTAAACCAATAAGATCATGAAACGCTCCATACTTTTCCTCTTTTTATTTAGTTTATTTTTTGTCTCCTGTCAAGAAGAAGTTTATATAGAAGGCCCTCCGGGCCCTCCGGGTTTGCGGGGCCCTGAAGGTCCGGCTGGTGAACCCGGTGAAGAAGCTTTTACCTTTGATTATGAAGATATAGACTTCCTCGCCCCTGACTACCAGGTGTTTATACCATTTCCTGAAGATTTTTTCATGTATGCTACAGATGTGGTACTGGTTTACCTGCTTTGGGGTACGGAAGAAGTAGAGGGAGAATTACTGGATATCTGGCGCCCATTACCACAGACCTGGTTTACCGAATTTGGTACATTGCAATACAATTTTGATTTCTCCTACCTGGATGTATCCCTTTTCCTGGATTCCAATTTTGACCTTGGATTTTTAGGGCCTAACTACACCGATGACTGGATTGTTCGGATTGTGGTAGTGCCTGCTCAGGATGCCAATGGCAGGGTGAATGTGGATTACAATAATTATTATGAGGTAGCCAAACATTATGACATAAAAGATGCTCCAGTATATGTAAATCAAAAAACTAACCGTCGGGTTAAATAAAATTAAATCGAAAAATTAACCCAAATGTCTCAGAGGCCTTTTTATCAGAAACAATTAATTTAGTTATCTGGAAAAAGGTCTTTTTTTCACGCTTTTAGTCATCTGGATCTTATCAGAAAAAAGCCCAGATAAATATATTCATTTTCTTTCCCAAACAACAAAAGCATATGGGTATGGATTCAGCAGGTCCGGTTGATGTTCTTCTCTTTTGATTTCTTTCCAACCGGAATAGTCCAATTCGGGGAAAAAAGTATCCCCTTCGAATTCGGCTTTGACCTCTGTAATATACATACGATCCACCAACGGGATAGATTGTTTATAGATCTCTCCTCCACCCAGAATAAAAACCTCCTGCTGATGCTCCTTTGCAGCAATTTCCAAAGCAGTCGACAGGTCATTTACCACAATTGCGCCTTCGGGTCGATAATTCCGGCGGCGGGTCACCACCACATTGGTTCTTTTAGGCAAAGGCTTGTTCATGGATTCAAAGGTCTTTCGTCCCATGATGACATAATGGTTTAAGGTAGTTCTTTTAAAATATTTTTGATCTTCCGGCATATGCCACACCAGATCATTATCTTTTCCGATGACATTATTATCAGATTTAGCTACAATTAATGACTTGATCATATATTATTTCCTCTTAAAAATGATTGAATGTCCATTCTTTTCTTGCCCTGCACCTGCAGCTCTTCTACTTTAAGCAGACCATCTGCAGTTTTTATGTATAAATAAGACCGCTGATCAGTAAGGTGCTGACCGGGGTCCAATTGTTCACCTTTCCGGTCCGCCAGAGTGGTTTTAAATATCTTTAGGGGCTGCTGATTAATCACTGTCCAGGCAGCCGGATAAGGAGATAGGCCCCTGATGAAATTCCGGATCTTTTCAGAGGGTTGATTCCAGTCCACTTTACAGGTCTCTTTTTGAAGTTTTGGCGCTTGCTTTACCTCCCTGATCTGATCCTGTGGAATAAGATCCAGATCCTGATGGGCTATCTTAACTACCGTTTGCAATACAAGCTCCGCTCCTTTTACCATTAGGCGATCATGCAATTGGCCTGCATCTTCTTCCGGACCTATAGCCACCTTTTCCTGATTGATGATTTTACCGGTATCTATTTCCTGCTGAATGAAAAATGTAGTCACACCTGTTTCAGCTTCTCCGTTCATGATGGCCCAATTAATGGGTGCAGCCCCTCTGTATTGTGGCAGCAGTGATGCATGTAAATTAAACGTCCCATATTGCGGCATTTCCCATACGGCCTGCGGCAGCATTCTAAAAGCCACCACCACCTGTAAATTTGCCTGATAGGCTTTTAATTCTTGCAGAAATCCAGGCGACTTCAGATTGGTGGGTTGCATCACCGGTAATTGGTGCTTCCGGGCAAATTGTTTTACCGGGGAAGGCATGAGTTTTTGCCCCCGGCCTCTGGGCTTATCCGGGGCTGTGATCACCCCAACCACATTGAAGCCGTTTTTTAATAAAATTTCCAAACTGGGAACTGCAAAATGAGGTGTTCCCATAAAAATGATCCTTAGGTCCGGCATAGTGGTATGTTAACTTACAAAAAGGCTTACAAGTTTTATTTTTTTACTTCCTGATCAGGGTACAAAAGATACTGCCGCCTTAGTTTATTAAAAGCGTTCAGATCTTCCAACCAACTCATCCTGATCGATTCTTCATCTATACCGGCTTTTATTTGCTGTTGCAATTCATCATTGCCAGCCAGGGTGTTGAAGTAATTATTAAAAAATGTATCTTTAAAATCGGCTTTGTTATAAAATTCAATCAGATATTTCAAGGAAAATCCCCCGGGAAGCGGCTGTTTACGAAAATCAATTCCATAACATTGCTGGTCCTGGTAGGGCGGATTCTTAGCCATACCTTCTATGCTTTCAGGCACAAAAGTAAATTCACCGAATACCGGATCAGGATAGCCAATGGCCTGGAAAGGGAAATGGGTTCCTCTGGCCACACTGATTTTGGTGCCTTCAAACAGGCATAAAGAAGGATACAGCTCAATAGACAGGTCGTTTGGTAAATTGGGCGAAGGTTTTACAGGCAATGGATAAGGGGTTTGATGGGTATAATTTTTCACTTCAACCACTTCTAAATCACAGGTCATCCCATTCAAAAGCCAGCCTTCTCCATTGATCATGCCGGCTAGTTCTCCCACCGTCAAGCCATGTAGTACCGGGATGGGGTGCATACCTACAAATGATTCAAATCCGGGCTTTCTTACCGGACCATCCACGTATTGCCCATTAGGGTTAGGCCGATCCAAAACCAATACCGGTTTTCCTGCTTCAGCGCAAGCTTCCATCACATAATGCATGGTACTGATGTAAGTGTAAAACCGGGTGCCTACATCCTGTATGTCAAATACCAGGATATCCAACTCCTTAATTTGCTCCAGGGTTGGTTTTCGGTTATTCCCATACAGTGAAACAATGGGCAATCCCGTCATTTCATCCACAGAATGATCTATTTTCTCTCCGGCATCTTTGTTACCCCGGAAGCCATGTTCAGGAGAAAAGATCTTTGCCACCGTCACCTGATGCTTTAACAGGGTATCTACCAAATGGGTATTTCCTACCATCGAGGTATGGTTTACCACAACACCAACCTTTTTTCCTTTTAACAGCGGTAAATATGAACCTAATTGCTCTGCCCCTGTTATAATGGATTGATATTGCTGAGAAGTCTCAGCCTGGCAAGACCAGGCTAAAAAAAACATCAGGCTGAATAAAATGCTTCGAATCATTTTGTTTTTTTTTATTTTGGCTACAAATTTGATTCCATAACCATAACTCAAAAATAATTATAATATTGAACCTGGCTTATTTTATATCAAAAAGAATTAATAAAGCCGAAAAGAACTCTTTTTCGGCCACCATTCATACAGTAGCAGTGGCCAGTATTGGTATAGGATTAGCCATCATGATTGTGTCCTTTTTGATCTTGTTTGGTTTTAAAAGCACCATCAGGGATAAGATCATTAGTTTCGGCGCCCATATTCAATTGACCAAATTCAGCCTGGGCAGTAGTTATGAGAACGCTCCGGTTTCTGTGGAACAGGATATTTATGCCAATCCGGAAGAATATGAATTTATAGAACATATTCAAAAGTTTGCTTATAAAGCAGGATTGCTTAAGACCGATGAGGAAGTTTATGGCGTACTTTTAAAAGGCGTGGGTAAGGATTTTGAACGAAGCCTGTTTGATGCCAATATGATAGCCGGTGATTTCATATCCTTTAATGATTCTGCCTATTCAAATGATATTGTGATCAGCAAACTCATTGCCAACACCCTGCAACTTGAAGTAAGTGATGACATCATTATGTTTTTTGTACAGGACCCTCCCCGGTTCAGAAAGTTAAATGTGGCAGGAATATATGATACCGGTATGGAAGATTTTGATCAGAAGATCATCCTGGGAGATATTGGTTTGATCCAACGTCTCAATAACTGGGGTGATAGCCTGGTGGGCGGATTTGAAATATATGTTGACAATTTCAACCAGTTGAACAGGGCTGAAAATAAATTGTTTGATCTGTTTGGGTTTAAATATTTCGTACAAAAGATCACCGACCGTTACCTGGAGATCTTCGACTGGCTTTCACTGATCAACCAGAATGTCTACATTTTTCTGGTGATCATTCTTTTTGTGGCTTGTTTTAATATGGTTTCTGTTTTACTGATCCTGATCATGGAGCGTACCCAAATGATCGGGATATTTAAAGCCGTGGGCGCTACCAATAAACAAATCAGAGACATCTTTATGACCAATGGTATGCTGTTGATCATCAAAGGCTTGTTATGGGGTAATGCAATTGGTATTGGCTTTGGCGTGCTGCAATATTATTTCAAAATTTTTCCGCTTGATCCGGAAAATTACTACATGAGCTTTGTGCCTATTGAATGGGACTGGACCACCATCTTCCTGTTAAATTTACTGACTTTTGCCGTGGTAAGTCTGGTTTTACTGGTTCCCACCCTTATCATTTCCCGTATAAATCCTATTAAATCGATACGATTTGATTAGCCGGATACTGGTTTAGGATATTTTTTGAACCAACTGTAAACTTTCATTTGAATAACACCCAATACTGCTTCTTTGAATATACCGGAAGACATTTTAGAGGTACCTTTGGTTCTGTCTGTGAAAATGATAGGCACTTCCTTGATCTTAAAGCCATATTTCCAGGTAGAGAATTTCATCTCTATCTGAAAGGCATAACCTATAAATTTTATTTTATCTAAATTAATGGTTCTCAATACTTTGCTTCTGTAGCATTTAAATCCGGCGGTAGTATCCTGAATGGCCATTCCGGTAATAAACCGCACGTATACACTGGCAAAATAAGACATTAAGACCCTTCCCATGGGCCAGTTAACTACGTTCACTCCGGTTATATAGCGAGAACCAATAGCCAGGTCATACCCTTCTTCAGCACAAGCACGAAATAACCTGACTAAATCCGCCGGGTCATGGGAAAAGTCAGCATCCATTTCAAAAATGTAATCATAACCATGTTCCAGGGCATATTTGAACCCGGTAATATAGGCTGTTCCCAATCCTGATTTTTCCTTTCTTTCTATCAGGTGTAGTTGCCGGTCCATGATGTTGGGCAGCTTTTCAGTAGCTTTTTGCAGGTTTTTAACTATTGAGGCGGTACCGTCAGGCGAACTATCATCCACCACCAGAATATCGAAATGAACAGGTAAGCTGAATATGGCTTTAATGATCGCTTCAATATTCTCCTTTTCATTAAAGGTAGGTATGATAACTAAACAATTATTCACAGTTAATCAACTATTTAAAAAGTTTGCGGGCAAAACTAATGAAATTAACAAAATGTAACCTTTCATGCTGGTTAAAATATGTTAATTTTTTAAATATCAGCTTGATCAGGCAGGGAAAGAAGGTTTTGCATTGCTGCATTTCAGGGGTATTACTTATTTTTGTGAAATAATTTTTTAGAATGAATAAATGCATATTCCTGGACCGGGACGGGGTTTTGAACAAAGAAATTGGCGATTACGCTTACCAACTGGATCATTTCATCATAGAGGAAGGGGTACCGGAGACATTAAAATCCCTTAAGGATGCAGGTTACCTGCTGGTGGTTGTCACCAATCAGGCTGGCATCAGCAGGGGGCTTTACACCATTTCACAAATGAAATTATGTCATCAACATCTTATTAATAGCTGCCGGCAAATAATAGATGCCATCTACTTTTGTCCTTATCATCCTTCCGTAACAGCATCCTTATGTCGAAAACCGGATTCTTTAATGTTTGAAAAAGCCATAGCCAGATTCAATATAGATGTTGCTCAATCCTGGATGATAGGAGATTCAGATCGGGACATGATACCAGCCAGAAAGTTGGGAATCAAAACCATACAGGTAGGCCTGCCTAACCAGAGCCTGGCTGATTATACCGGAAAAAATCTGTATGATGTCACCTTTAAATACATCCTGGCATCATCTTGATCCGGTTCAACTATATCCCAGGATCTTTAACATGGTTTCTGGGTCCTGTTCCGGAGCAAAAAGCCTGGAACTGATACTGCCATCCTGATGCTTTTGGATGATCACCTGCTTAGGTGCAGGGATTAAGCAATGTTGAATACCTCCATATCCTCCCAGTGAATCCTGGTAAGCCCCGGTATGAAAAAAGCCGATATATAGTTTCTGGCTGTTTTCAATTTTGGGTAAAAACACTTCTGATATATGTGCTTCAGAATTATAATAATCCATGCTGTCACAGGTAAGCCCTCCCAGATTCACTTTGTGGAAGTTTTCGTTCCACTTATTGATGGAAAGCATGATATATTTCTGGTTCAGGCCCCAGGCATCAGGCAGATGGGTAATAAAGGATCCATCAATCATATACCATAGTTCTTTATCATTCTGCAATTTTTGATCCATGATGGAATAGATCACGGCACCACTTTCACCTACCGTATAAGAACCAAATTCGCTGATAATATTAGGGGTAGGCACATCGTTTTTTTCACAAATCCACTGTATATTTTCTACAATTTGTTCAGTAATATATTGGTAATCATATTCAAAATGAAGTGATGTTTTTATGGGGAAACCACCACCAATATCCACAGCATTTAATTCAGGACAGACCTTTTTCAGCTCACAATATTTATACATAAACCGGCTTAACTCACTCCAGTAATAGGCTGAATCCTTGATGCCGGTATTAATGAAAAAGTGAAGCATCTTCAATTTGGCTTTCTTACTTTTTTTGATTGTGTTTTTGTAAAAATCCACGATATCATTATACCGAATTCCCAGCCTGGAAGTATAAAATTCGAAGTTAGGCTCTTCATCTGCTGCTATCCTAATTCCTAACTGATATTCCTGGTCCAAATGATCCTCATAAGCCTTGAATTCATTCATATTATCCAGAATGGGAACGCAATTGGAGAACCCATCCTTGATCAGTTGAACAATATTGCTAGTGTACAAGGGCCGTTTAAAGCCGTTACAAATGATATAGGTGTCTTTGCTGACTTTTCCGCTTTCAAACAGCTTTCTGACTATGTATAAATCATAACCCGAAGAAGTTTCGATATGAATATCATTTTGTAAAGCCTCTTCCATGACATATTGAAAATGGGAAGATTTGGTACAATAGCAATAAACATAATCCCCCTTATAGTTAAACTTATTAAAGGCATTTTTAAAGAAGATCTTGGCGTTCTGAATGTTGTCGCTGATTTTAGGCAGGTAGGTCAACTTAATCGGGGTGCCATATTCTTTTATAATTTCCATCAATGGCACGTCATTAAAAATCAACTCATCATTTTCTACTCTGAACTCTTTGGTGGGAAAATAGAAGGTCTGGTCAATCAGATCGATATAACTTTTCATGCTTTAAGTCATAAAATTAAGCGGTAATATAAAAAGTGCAATATTGGTGTAATTTTATAATCTTTGCAAAGTCATTTTTGTTATTGATAGTAAAAATAAATGCAACATGATCAGGGAAGACAGATTAAAAAAAGAAATTGCCGAAGCGTTTAAAATACTTTTTTCCAGTGAAATAGACGTTACCCAGCTAAAATTACAACCTACACGTAAAGAATTTGAAGGGTCTCATACCCTGGTTGTGTTTCCTTACCTTAAGATCACCCGTAAAAGCCCGGAAGATTCAGCCAATATGATCGGTCAGTATTTGCAGGAACATTCTAAGGAGGTGGAATCATATAATGTGATCAAAGGATTTTTAAATCTTAGCCTTCACTTCTCCAGCTGGATAGATGCATTTCAGGAAATGGTTTTGAATACCCGCTTTGGGCAATTACCTGTAAATGGCCAAAAAGTAGTGGTAGAGTATTCTTCTCCCAATACCAACAAACCGCTTCACCTGGGCCATCTAAGGAATAACTTTTTAGGCTTTTCTGTTTCAGAAATCCTGAAAGCATGCGGCTATGAAGTGGTAAAACTAAACCTGGTTAATGATCGGGGAATTCACATTTGTAAGTCCATGCTGGCTTATCAAAAGTTTGGACAAGGAGAAACGCCGGAGTCTTCCGGCCTTAAGGGTGATCATCTGATCGGGAAATACTATGTCAAATTTGATCAGGTTTACAAGGAGCAAATCCAAAAATTGAAAGATCAGGGCAAAACAGAAGAGGAAGCCAAAACAGAAGCCCCGTTCTTGCTGGAAGCCCAGGAAATGCTGCGAAAATGGGAAATCAATGACCCTGAGGTAGTTTCCCTTTGGCAGAAAATGAATGGATGGGTATACCAGGGTTTTAATGAAACTTATAAAAAAATAGGGGTAGATTTTGATAAATATTATTATGAATCTAAAACTTACCTGCTGGGCAAGGAAATTGTAGAGGAAGGTTTAGAAAAAGGAATTTTTATCCGAAAGGAAAATGGATCAGTCTGGGCGGATCTGACCGGAGAAGGTCTGGATGAAAAATTACTGCTCAGATCTGATGGCACATCTGTATACATGACCCAGGATTTGGGTACTGCTGAACTGAAATACCAGGATCATCATTTCGATAAGTCTATTTATGTGGTTGGGAATGAACAGGACTATCATTTTGATGTGCTTTTTAAAATATTAAAAAAACTGGGAAAGACTTATGCCAACGGCCTCTACCATTTGTCCTATGGTATGGTAGATCTTCCCTCCGGCAAAATGAAGTCCAGAGAAGGTACCGTAGTAGACGCTGATGACCTGGTACAGGAAATGTTGCAAACCGCAGAACATCATACCAAAGAGCTGGGAAAAATTGAAGGATTCTCTCAGGAGCAAGCCCGGGAGCTATATCATACCCTGGGATTGGGGGCCCTTAAATACTATCTTTTAAAGGTAGACCCTAAAAAAAGAATGCTGTTTAATCCGGAAGAATCTATCCAGTTCCAGGGCTCTACCGGTCCTTTTATACAATACACCTATGCCCGTATTTCAGCCATTCTGCGGAAAGCCAATGAATTGGACATCCCTTACCAAAATCAATTCCCGAAGCATTTGAATGATATACTTCCGGTTGAGAAAGAGGTTATATTCATTCTGGGAAATTATGAAGACCAGGTAAAGGAAGCAGGCCAATCGTATTCACCATCAATCATCGCACAATACGTTTATGATCTGGCCAAGGAATACAACCGTTTTTATGCAGAGGCCCCGATCTTTAGTGAAGCACATCAGGATCTTTTACTTTTTCGGGTGAAATTATCCCATCAGGTAGGTAAAACAATTAAATTAGGAATGCAGTTATTGGGAATAAATGTTCCTGAAAGAATGTAAATTAATAAAATCATGATGAACCTTGTTAATCCTTTTTCTTTACTTGTGGCCATGGTAACAGCTTTTGTTGGCGCTAACAAGATCAAAACCCGCCCCGAAGATACCATGAATAAACCATCAAAATCATTTTATGAATTCAAATTGAAGGCCATTGATGGCAGTGAAATTGATTTTGCCCAATTCAAAGGTGAAAAATTACTTTTAGTCAATGTAGCTTCAAAATGCGGCTTTACCCCACAATATGAGGACCTGCAAAAATTGCATGAAACATATGGTGAGAAGGTTACCATTTTAGGTTTTCCTGCCAACAATTTTGGCAGCCAGGAACCTGGATCCAATCAGGAGATTGCTCAGTTTTGCCAGCTCAATTACGGGGTCTCTTTTCAGATGTTTGAAAAGATATCAGTAAAAGGAGAAGATCAACACCCGCTTTATCAATGGCTTACCAGCAAATCACTGAATGGATGGAATGAACAGGCTCCTACCTGGAATTTCTGCAAGTATCTTATCAACGAAAATGGAGAATTAGTTAAATTCTTTGGATCAAAAGTGAATCCTATGTCGGATGAAATGATCCAGGCCATTAAACAGTAATGAATATTAATCCGTGAAAAAGAATTCTCTCAGGGCCTGGGTGGAAGCTGTAAGGCTCAGAACACTTCCCCTGGCCCTGGCCAGTATTGGGATGGGAAGTTTTTTGGCCGCATTCAGTCAAGAATTTGATTTATTGGTGTTGGTCCTATGTGCCATCACTACCATTTTTCTGCAAATCCTATCTAACCTGGCCAATGATTATGGCGATTTCAAGCATGGCGCAGACAGCCTTACCCGGAAAGGACCCTCCAGAGCGGTGCAATCCGGTGCCATTTCTGCAACTGCCATGAAAAAAGGTCTAATTGTTTTTGCCATTCTTTCCTTTGGCAGCGGTGTGCTGTTATTATATATTTCGCTGGGGTTTAATGCCAGGATATTTCTCTTTTTCCTGGCCCTGGGTATTTTAGCCATATTTGCCGCTATTGCCTATACCAATGGAAAAAGGCCCTATGGTTATGCCGGATTGGGAGACATCTCGGTACTGATTTTTTTTGGTTTGGTAGGTGTGGCAGGCACCTTCTATCTTCACACCCTTCAATTACGTCCCGACCTGATCTTACCGGCCCTCAGTTGCGGGCTGTTAGCCACTGCTGTGCTCAATTTAAATAACATCCGGGACATTCATTCGGATCGGGAAGCTGGCAAAAAGACCATTCCTGTGCGGATTGGAAGGGAAAATGCAGTTATATACCACTGGATACTTCTGGGGTTATCCATCATTTCCGCCGCTGTCTTTGTTTGGATGAATTATCATCATTATCTCCAGTTTTTATTTCTGATCAGCCTTCCTTTTCTGATTAAAAATGCCAGAGCAGTGAAGCATAAACAAGAAGCTGCTCAATTAGACCCATATTTAAAACAGATGGCCTTATCTACACTGATATTTGTCCTGAGCTTTGGTATTGGATTATTATTAGCCTTATAACTTATCAAGCTGTTAACTATAAACTTTTTTTGGATTATTTCTGTTCCTATCAAGAGATCCGCAAACAATTAAAATTATAGATTTTCGTTTATTTGAAAGCAAAAATTTTATAGATTTGTGTCATAGATCCTAAACAACGATGTTGGTTGTTTTTCATGGTTTAACCAAAAATTATATTGACCTTGAGCTTAAAAAAGAATATAAATATTAGTTGCCTCTATTGTGGCACCCGAAACAATTCTTTATTTAATGATCTTCAGGAAAAAGATCTTTCACAGCTTACCCAGGGAAAAACCTGTATAAAATACAAAAAAGGTCAAACCCTGTTTTACGAAGGCACCCGACCCATGGGATTGTTTTGTATAAACAGCGGAAAGGTCAAGGTATATAAAATGAGCTCTGAAGGTAAAGAACAAATACTTAATCTGGCTAAACCAGGTGATTTTTTAGGCTACAGGGCATTGATCAGTGAAGAATTTTACAATGCCTCTGCCACCGTTATTGAAGAAGCGGCTATTTGCTATATTCCAAAATCCAATTTCCTGGAAATTCTAAATAGTAATCCGGCCTTTTTCCGCAAAATGATGAAGGCTGTATGCCAGGAACTAGGGGTAATGGAGCAAAAATTGGTTACAATTGCTCAAAAATCAGTACGTGAAAGATTAGCCACTACCTTGCTCATGTTGAAAGAAACATATGGCATGGAAGGAAATGAAAGCATTTTAATAGACATTGCCCTTAGCAGAGAAGATCTGGCCAATATCATTGGTACCGCTACAGAAACTGTGATCCGTCTTTTATCTGAGTTTAAAAGTGATCAGTTAATTTCATTGGAAGGTAAAAAGATCAAAGTGCTGAATCAGCAGGGTCTGATGAAAGAAGCTGATCTATATAGCCTGTAATTCACTTTTTTCTAATCATTTTTCCCAAAAAAAGGAACATTTACCACAAAAACAGTCCTGCTTTTCCTACAGGAAACAATTGCTGATAATTATCATATTTTGCTCTGATAGCCATCATTAAATAATTGGTAGTTTCCATATTATTTTTGTTATATAATTTAAGAATAATGTATTATATTACTGCCTATAATATCTTATTTTAAATTGCATAACATATGAAAAAGATTTTAGTACCAACAGACTTTTCCGAACAAGCCAATCATGCCCTTTCACTGGCCCATCAGATAGCCAGGCTAAGCCAGGCTGAAATTATTCTTTTGAATGTATTGGATATTCCTGGGGGCAGTGGATTTGTGCCTGGTGGATCAACTTTTAATGTGATGGGAAGTGCTCCTACCTACGGGGATGACATGAACAATGTTTTTGTAGTTCAATTACACAACCGCACTAAACAGCAGCTGGAGGAAATTGTCAATGATAGCAAGTATCAGGATGTAAACATCAATTATAAAATACAGATAGGAGATCCATATCATAATATTTCAGAAGAAATTGTAGAAAACCAGGTAAATCTGGTGATCATGGGCACCAAGGGCAGTAGCGGAGTGGAAGAGGTATTGATAGGCTCGAATACGGAAAAAGTCGTTCGTTTGGCTAAATGCCCGGTACTAACAGTTAAAAAACATGTAGAGGCTGAAAAAATTAAGAACATCATCTTTGCCTCCAATTTTAAAGAGGACCAGGAAAATGTAGTGAATGAACTGTTGAAATTGCAACAACTATTTAAAGCTAAACTCCACCTGGTTAAAATCAATACGCCAAATAATTTTGAGACAAGCAGACAGATTCGAAAAGAAATAGAAAGCTTTGTAAATAAGTTTAATATTAAAGATTATACCGTCAACAATTATTGTGATTCATTGGAAGAAGATGGTATTATTTATTTTGCTGAAGATATAAATGCGGACCTCATTGCTCTGGCTACCCACGGCAGGACAGGTTTTATGCATTTATTAAGTGGCAGTATAGCTGAGGACGTGGTAAATCATTCAAAGCGTCCGGTTTGGACATATAGTTTTAAAAACAAGTAGAAAGAGATAATTAATGGGAAAAGTACTGGTTGCGCTGGATGGGCATTATTCATTTACCCAGGATTTAATAACCGCCGTGAGCGAATTATGCCGAAATTGGCAAAATAATTTATATATGGGTTTGTTGGTAAAAGACCTGAGTTACAGTGCCAACGTTAGCAATTATTTCGAAAAGGCTGGCTTTGTGGATATCAATCCATACAATCCTGAAGAGCTTTTATCTGAAGAAGATCAGAAAAAGGCAGAATTGATTGCCAATTTTGTCAAAACTGCCAGGGATAACAGCATTCGCTATGAGATCTTCAACGATTTTAAACTAACCGCCCATGAGGTAGTAAAACAAACAACTTACGCAGACCTTTTAATTGTAGGTTATCAAATCTTTTATAACTCCATTACCGGTAAACCAGACAATTCCCTTTTATACCAGGTGCTGAAAGGAAGTAAATGTCCTGTTTTGATCATACCCAACAATCTGCGCAGCATCGACAACATCATTTTTACCTATGATGGTAAAGAATCTTCAGTTTTTGCGATCAAGTCTTTCAGTCATCTTTTTTCAAAAGCAACCCAGGATAAAATCACCTCTATTCTCACTGTAACTCCTTCCCTGGATGAAGAAATAAAAAATGAAAAATTTTTACTGGAATTGGTTAAACAACATTATAAAAATGTTGGAGTTCAGTTGCTGGAGGGAACCCATATATCCCAGGAGATTATTAATTTTGCCGATAGTGTAGAAAATCCTTTGGTGATCATGGGTGCCTATGGCAGAAGCACGGTATCTAACCTGATATTACCAAGTGTGGCTAAAGGGATCATTGAAAAAAGAAGTATACCACTTTTCATAGCACACCGATAGCACTGCTGGTATTCTTTTCTATGAAGAAACTAAAAAAAGGACAGGTGCTCTCCATCTGTCCTTTTTGCTATTTGGCTGTATTTTATACTTTATTTAACAGTCTGATCCATTTCTTTACCCATTTTCTCATATAAACCTCTTCTGGCAGCTTTATCTGTACTGAGGGTCTTCAGGGCATATTCCGCTACTTCACGGGCATAAGCCCGGGGAACCACAATCACCCCATCCCCATCAGCAACTACTACATCGCCTGGATGTACCAGCACCCCGCCTACTTCAATTGGCTCCTGCATAGAGTGAAATTCATTCCGGCCTGGCCTTATACCTCTGCCCCGGTTTTCCCAATCAATATAAACTGGTATCCTTTGTTTGGCTACCTCATCAGTGTCTCTTACACTGCCGGTGGTTACAATTCCACGGGCTCCCTTGTCTACCCAGGCCAGGGCATTAAAAGATCCTACTGAACCAGTATCACCATCTCCGCTGGCATCTATGACGATAATAGTACCATCTTCAATTGCATCGACAAAAGGTTCCGGAGTCACCTCATTATATGTTTTTCCCACCCAGGCATCAAACTGTTCTTCAGTGAGTTTCCCTGGAAGGGGATCATTGGTGGGCACATATTTTACGGTCAGGGCGATTCCTGTGATCTGGTGGCTCAGGTTATCAAAATCACGCCACATCGCTTCAATTTTCTGGTCCATCAGCCCTACGTTCCAGAGGCCGGCTTTATCCATACCGTCGGACACATCAGCTACCCTTAGTCCTTCATAAAGGTCCAGGATCTGTTGGTCAGATAAATTCTCCTGGGCCTGAACCATCAGAGCAGCACCCAGCATCAACATTAATAAGGTCAATTTTTTCATAATTAAATGGGGTTTTTGTTATAACTGATTAATATGTTAATTCATTTATATATAATATTAATTCAAAAAATGTATTTCTGGCAACTGATAGCTTTAAAATAATAATTTTGGCCACTGCAGAGATCAAGTAAGCTGGAAATATAATTGGATAAGATAATTCAATATATCAAAATAAATAAAAATCATTCTGGCAGATCGATGGTGATCGTTAAATTAATACATAGTTATATATTATTTTAGTTAATAATCGTTTTAACTTGGTACTTTATATCAATATTTCCTATGAGATTTATACTTATAATAGGATGTTGTTTTATTTCATTTTTATCCTATGCACAAAATATTTCCATTTATGGATATACTAAAGAAAGTAAAAGTTTAGAAAGCATCCCTTATGTTCATATTTTTTTGGATTCGAAAGTTGGAACATACTCAAATGCATATGGATTTTATTCTTTAGAAATTCCTAAAGGTGAAAATATAGTCTTGTCATTCTCCTCAGTTGGATATCAGGATCTTCAAATTAGTATTAATACACATAAGGACTCGTCAATAAATTTTTTTCTTGAACCCAAGATA
>JBPRGG010000184.1:0-6772 GCA_051418075.1 Candidatus Cyclobacteriaceae bacterium M3_2C_046
GTGGGTCCCAGACCACACCCAATCAAACTGAACGAACAATTTTCTCCCCAAATAGAAAAATTTAAAGCCCGCCATTTTGTAAAACCAGGTATTACCGGTTTGGCTCAGGCCAAAGGTTTCAGAGGAGAAACCAGCACACTCCATTTGATGAAAAATCGGGTTAAGCTGGATCGTTTCTATATTGAAAACTGGTCACTGATCCTGGATCTGAAAATTATTATTCTTACCCTGCTCTCCATTGCCAAAGGCGATGAAAATGCCTATTAATGACAGCGACCGAGGAAGGCAGACTACTGTTTTATAAGAATTAATTAATGGCAGAGATCTCATAATCGAAAATGTGTGTAGCCAGCTGCGGTTGGTAATACAAATCTGATCTGCAATTAGCAATCTTTTTCGCTCCAGGGCCGCTGGGCTCCGCATTCTCCACAGGAGGATTGTGTTTGATCCGCGCATGGCCTTGCTGACTCAAGGATAAAACAAGACCCTTTAATCTACAATATGTACAGCAATGCTAAAATTTAATCTGTATATCCTAAAACCCCACACATAAAAAACCTCCATTCCTCAAATCCTCCTTATTATAAGTAAACGGCTCCTCCGAAGTTCCCCTATAAACCTTCCCTCCAGCTGCCTCTACAATAGCCTGCCCAGCTGCCGTATCCCATTCCATAGTTGGATTATGACGGTAATAAATATCTGCTTTGCCTTCTGCTATCATACAAAACTTTAAGGAACTACCTATCGAAATAAAATCTTTAACCTTATATTGAGTAAATAATGCCTCTTCTTCCGGTGCTCCGTGTGAACGACTCCTTACCCCTACCAGACCTTCCTTTTTTTGATTGACCTTTAATTTTTCAATTTGCCCTCCCTTTTCCAGGTAAGCTTTCCCATTTTGAGTAAAATATAATAAATCAAGATCAGGTGCAAAAATAAATCCTTCCACCGGTCTTTCTTTCTCCATTAAAGCTATATTGACTGTAAACTCCCCATTTCTTTTAATAAACTCCTTGGTCCCATCTAAGGGATCTACCAGCCAGAAAGTATCATAATTTTTCCTCTGGTCATAAGGAATATCCTTCCCTTCTTCAGAAATAATCGGAATCTCCGGAAAAATAGATTGAAGTTGATGGGTAATTAGCTCATTCGATTTTTTATCAGCCAAAGTTAGGGGTGAATTGTCTGCTTTTATATCTACTGCTTCAAACATTTGCTTATTTTGGTATACCTCCATTATCAGAGCACCTGCCTCTCGAACTAATTTTTTGATCGATTCAGTCTGTCTTTGGTCTAGCATAATTGTCAATTATATTATTATCTTTAAGGCAATATTAAGGTAAAATGTGAGAAAACCTATTGTTTTACCGGCTTTAATACTATTTTTGCAAAAATTTTAGTTTTGTTAAATATTCATCCCATTTTCGACCGGCAGTTGAAGCAAGAAGACAAAGAGAAGCTACTTCAACAAAAAGGATTGGTAATCTGGTTTATCGGGTTATCCGGATCTGGTAAAAGTACCCTGGCTAATGCCCTGGAGAATCATTTGCATCAGCTCGGTTATCTGACCAAATTATTGGACGGAGATAATTTACGTACTGGTGTCAATAAAAACCTTGGATTTTCGAAGGAAGACCGGATAGAAAATATCCGTCGAGCTGCAGAAACCTCCAAACTTTTCCTTCATTGCGGGATTATTACAATGTGTTCCCTGATCAGTCCCACCAGCCAGGTACGGGAAATGTCAAGGAAAATTATCGGGCCGGAAAATTATGTTGATGTTTATGTCAATTGCTCCCTGGAGGTATGCGAACAAAGAGATGTAAAAGGTTTATATGCCAAAGCCAGAAAAGGAGAAATCCCGGATTTTACTGGTATTTCCTCTCCGTTTGAACCTCCTCAAAATCCGGCCGTTGAAGTAAAAACGGATCAGGACAGTCTTGAAGTATGCCTGGAACAGATTGTAAATTATATTGAACCAAAAATCAAGTGGATTTAGATATTATCGGAAATAATTATGCATAAATACAGTTTAACTCATTTAGAACAATTAGAAGCAGAGGCCATATTTGTGATGCGTGAAGTGGCTTCTCAATTTGAAAAACCGGTACTGCTTTTCTCAGGTGGGAAAGATTCGATAGTAATGGTAAGGTTAGCTCAAAAGGCTTTCTGGCCGGCCAAAATCCCTTTCCCTCTGATGCATATTGATACAGGGCATAATTTTCAGGAAACCCTGGACTTCAGGGACAACCTGGTAGAGGAACTGGGGGTGGAACTGATTGTAAAAAAAGTACAGGACTCCATTGATCAGGGGAAAGCGGTGGAAGAAAAAGGGCCAAATGCCAGTAGAAATGTACTGCAAACCATTACATTATTAGATGCTATTGAAGAATTGAAAATAGATGCTGCTTTCGGTGGAGGGCGTCGGGATGAAGAAAAAGCCAGGGCCAAGGAAAGGTTCTTTTCACACCGGGATGAATTTGGTCAGTGGGACCCTAAAAACCAAAGGCCGGAACTTTGGAACTTATTCAATGGACGAAAAAATATGGGTGAACATTTCCGGGTATTTCCCCTGAGTAACTGGACTGAAATGGATGTCTGGCAATATATCCTGAAAGAAAATGTGCCCATACCATCTATTTATTTTTCCCATAAGCGAGAGGTACTTTACAGAGATGGCACCATTTTAGCCAAATCAGCCTATATCCCTTTGCAGCAAGGTGAAAAATATGAGGAAAGGATCATTAGGTTCAGAACCATCGGAGACATGACCTGTACAGGTGCCGTAGAATCCACCGCATCTACCCTGGAGGATATAATTGTAGAAGTTGCAGCTGCCAAGGTAACCGAGCGGGGAGGTCGTTATGATGACAGAAGGTCTGAAGCTGCCATGGAAGACCGGAAAAGACAGGGTTATTTTTAATTTAAGCTGTCAGTAATAATTCTTTATTTACTATTTAATTATTTTTTAAGAATTAATAGCTGTTTATAAAATTGGAATTTAATAATATTTAATCAATATGTCATTAGAACAAACATCTCAGGATTACCTTACCATGGACCTGTTAAGATTTAGTACGGCCGGCAGTGTAGATGACGGTAAAAGTACTCTGATTGGAAGAATGCTTTATGATACCAAGCAAATCTTTGAGGACCAAATGGACGCCCTGGAAAAATCCAGCAAATTAAGGGGGGATGAACATGTGAACCTGGCTTTACTTACAGATGGATTAAGGGCGGAAAGGGAACAGGGAATTACCATTGATGTGGCTTACCGTTATTTTGCCACCCCTAAAAGAAAATTCATTATTGCCGATACGCCAGGTCATATCCAATATACCCGTAATATGGTTACCGGTGCTTCCACTTCCAATTTATCGGTTATATTGATAGATGCCCGCCAGGGTGTGGTGGAGCAAACCTGCCGTCATTCTTTTATTGCTTCATTACTGGGAATTAAGCACCTGATCCTCTGTGTAAACAAAATGGACCTGGTAGATTACGATGAAAAAACCTTTTTAAAGATCAAAGAAGATTTTGAATCTTTCAGTTCCAAACTGGAAATTCCTGATATCAGGTATATTCCTATCAGTGCGTTAAAAGGGGATAATGTGGTAGATAATTCTGAAAATATGCCCTGGTACAAAGGTCCTACCTTTTTGTATACTTTAGAAAATGTACATATTTCCAGCGACTGGGATTTTGTAGATTGCCGGTTCCCCGTCCAAAGAGTAATTCGGCCCCAATCTGATGATTTCCATGATTTCAGAGGATATGCCGGTCGAGTGGAAGGCGGTATTTTCAAACCTGGTGATGAAGTGATCGCTTTACCATCCGGCTTCAACAGTAAAATCAAATCCATTAAAACCATGGATCAGCATATTGATGAAGCCTTCCCACCTATGTCAGTGGTCATGGAACTGGAAGATGACATTGATATCAGCCGGGGAGATATGATCGTCAGGCCCAACAATCAACCACAAATCGGACAGGATATAGAATTGATGATTTGCTGGTTGAATGAAAAGAAATTAAATGTAGGGGGGAAATATGCGCTTAAACATACCACCAAAGAATTAAGATGTATTGTGAAGGATGTCAGGTATAAAGTCAATATCAACAACCTGCACCGGATTGAAGATGACCTGGAAATTGGTTTAAATGACATTGGACGGATCAGGATTCGAACCACTTCACCCTTATACTATGACAGTTATAAGAAAAATCGCTATACGGGTAGTATTATTTTGGTGGATGAATTTACCAATGAAACCGTAGGTGCAGGTATGATCATTTAATTGAACAGGATTAAAACTCGTTTTGCTGAATATCTCTATGATGCAGGAAAAAGTTGAACAGTATAAAAATGAAATAGCCAATTACCAGGTGGAATCAGAGCAGGACCTGGAAAATTACCGCCTGAGATTCATCAGCCGGAAAAGTGTGATAGGTGAATTATTTGGCCAGCTAAAGGATGTTGCTCCGGAGCATAGAAAACAGGTTGGGATTGGGTTAAACGAGCTTAAAAACCAGGCTCAGGAAAAATTTCAGGATTTGATTGCCCGGCAACAACAGCAAAAGCAGGCCGATCAATCAGCACCCATCGACCTGACTTTGCCCCCGGTACAGCATGAATTAGGCACCATACATCCATTAACCATTGTTAGAACCAAAATTAATAAAATATTTGAACGAATAGGTTTTAACATTGTAGACGGACCGGAAATTGAAGATGACTGGCATAATTTTACGGCATTGAATTTTCCCGAAAATCATCCGGCCAGGGAAATGCAGGATACTTTCTTCATTGAAAAGAATCCGGATATGGCTTTAAGAACCCATACATCCTCCGTCCAAATCCGATTGATGGAAAACAAGAAGCCTCCCCTACGATCCATTATGCCGGGTCGGGTATTTCGTAATGAAGCCATTTCAGCCCGGGCTCATTGTGTGTTTCACCAGGTTGAAGGCCTCTATGTGGATGAAAATGTGAGTTTTGCCGATCTGAAGCAAACCCTTTATTATTTTGCCCGTGAAATGTTTGGCAAAGATACCAGAATCAGGTTCCGACCTTCCTACTTTCCGTTTACCGAGCCCAGCGCTGAGATGGATATTTCTTGTTTGATCTGTAAGGGTGCAGGTTGTAATGTTTGTAAATACACCGGGTGGGTAGAAATAGGTGGAGCAGGTATGGTAGACCCACATGTTTTAAGCAATTGTCATATAGACCCGGAGCAGTATACAGGTTTTGCCTTTGGTATGGGTATAGAAAGGATCACCATGTTAAAATATGAGCTGAAGGATTTGCGTTTATTTACTGAGAATGACGTTAGATTTCTGAGACAGTTTGCTTCGGTACTATAGGATTTCATCTTATCACTATCAATTTTTGCCAGAGCTGCAATTCCAATAAATCCAATGAAGAAATGAACATCAAAAAAGTAAAACTTTTTAAGACGGTTGATTTCAGCGTTGTAGATTATGAATCAGCCAGTGATGTCATTATTGAAAAAGCAAAGGCCAAAACCAGTTATGCCGTATTTGCCATGCCAGTACATGGTTTGGTTTTATCAGTCAGAGATCAAAAAATGAAAGCTGCCAGCCAAAGAGCAGACATGATTGTTCCTGATGGCCAACCTATCCGTTGGATAATGAATTTTTTTCATGGGACAAAGTTAAAAGACCGGGTTTATGGGCCTACTTTAACTTTGCATGTCTTGGGAAAAGCCAATAAACATCAATTAAAAGTTTTTCTATACGGAGGAAATACCCAGGAAGTATTGTTAAAATTTGAAAGCTTCATAAAGGAACATTATCCCTCGGTTAATGTCTGTGGTACCTACAGAGAGGAATTTCCTGATGGTGAAACATTAGATCCGGAAGTTGTAAATAAATCGGGAGCTCATATCATACTGGTAGGAAGAGGCTGTCCTAAACAGGAACTGTGGATAGCCAAACAGAAGCATAGGATAAATGGAGTGATGATGGGTGTGGGAGCAGCCTTTAGTTTTCATTCAGGCATGATTCCTCAGGCTCCGGACTGGATGCAAAACAATGGATTGGAATGGCTTTTTCGCCTGCTAAAGGAACCGAGGCGTTTGTTAAAAAGATATGTTGTGACAAACTCAATTTTTTTGTTTTTAGTTATCAAAGAAATTATTCGGATTTTTATCAGTCCCCAAAAGTTATAAGTAATTGATTCCTCAAAATACATCTGATTAATATCCGTGGATTGAAATATGAACCTCAAAAAACACGTTTATATTGTAAATCTAATCTTTCATAATGATTAAAAGATCAATAATAGTTGTATCTGTCTTAATTTCTTCATTTTTTGCCTGTGAACCGCAAATCTATGATGATCCCATTCCCTATGTGCCGGTGGATTTCGAAGTCAACCTGAATGATCCTCAATTTCTTGAATTAAATACCCGAAATTATGTCTATATCAATACGGAAGGAGTGAGGGGAATTATTCTGTATAAACAGGATCGCGGCAGATACCTTGCCTTCGAAAGAAATTGCTCCTTTACCCCCAATGAAGCCTGCGCCACTGTTGACGTACATACCTCCGGATTATATATGATGGATACCTGCTGTGGCTCCATCTTTGATTGGGAAGGAAACCCCACCAGCGGACCGGCTTATCGTCCCCTGCTCAAATACAACACCCGCATAAGTGGGACCTATCTGCATATCTTTAATGATGATTTTTAATAATAAATGAACCTCTTCTTCTATGTTGTGCAGCGAAAAATCATTCATAACGTAA
>JBPRGG010000185.1:0-8408 GCA_051418075.1 Candidatus Cyclobacteriaceae bacterium M3_2C_046
CAATACTGTAATTAGTTTGTTTTCCAGGAAAAACTTTATGGTTTTATTTAGCATACCAAGATTTTATCTAAAAAAATATTCAGGAAGCCTGATCTAATGGTTTATTGAAAATGCTGAAGTTTATATATAGACCTGCTAGTGATCTATCAGCAATTTCTGTCGGTTCAAAGCCTGCTGGATTTGATTTGTTGTAAACCAAAAAAACCTTTCAGTCTTGAGAACCTTCAGGATAAGAATGATATACTATAGCAAAAAAGACTGGGTCCTGATATATCGTTCAGGATCAGCCAGGGGAGGGGATTTAAATTGTGCAAAAAATTGAGGTGATGTGTTTTCAATTATCAGTTGCTGAAAATCAGTCTTTAACAGGGCCAAGACCGGCCCTAAGTGGAAACTGATCAGCCTAGTGGATTCAAACTGAAAGTCATCGGTGACCCGGTGGTTTTCCACTTCATTGGTACAACAACCAGGCAGATCCATTCCATGGCCACCAAAGCAATTCTCAGCTTCATGCATAATGGCCAGATCATGTAACCTTTCACCACACATATGTTTGGATACAGAAATACCAGCAGTGCTTACCACCAGTAAAATAGCCATCCATACGTGAAGTAAATTTTTCAAAATTGCCTGGTTTTTATTTTAGCATACTACAAAAATAATGGAAAGGTTGCAGTATTTGTTTACATGATTGTTGGTAAATCTTATATAATTATGTTATTCCAGGGATTTAATAAAAAAGTGGCTATTCCTTTAGAGAATAACCACCCAAAAACTACTATAGAGCTATGAAAAAATACGATTAGATTAATGATTGATAATCATCTACAGTGCCATTTTCTAAGCAGCAATCTATAATTTTATGTCCGGACCGGCTTAAATCGGGATTCATAAACTGTCTCAGGGTCTTGTAGAAAAATTCATGCAGGATGTCAGCCCCTTTATCATATCCTTCCTTTCCTACTTCTTCCTGATACTCTACCTGCAGGAACCACTTAGGGATCTGGATTCCTTCTACTTTCATAGAGTTCAAGGCAAAACCCAACAGATGACAACGGGCCGCAGTTACCTGGTCCTGCGTGAAAATGGCATTGCCCCGGCGGGCCAGATAATCCCGGGCGATCCATTGCGGCATAAAACCGGTTTTCCAGGCCCCGATATACTGATTCGGAGTTAAAATATATTGTACATCAGGACTGTTTTGAATTTGCTCAAGTAGTAAGTTAGCTTGTTTAACCTTTTTACCGGTAGCAAAGGGCCAATAACTGCCCACTCCTTCACTACTAATTCCTTTGGTTTGGATTATACTGGGGTTGGCATGTCCCCGGGGTGCCACCAGCCGCCACAGCCAGGCCAGGGCAGGGGGTAATACATGCATCAATCCAACAATACCGTAGTTGGGATTTTCTTCAGTACAAGGTGGGGTACGCAGACCTATGCTTCGAATATCCACTTTTACTGGCTGGGAATAAATTCCTGGCACAATAGAACGGGGCAAAATTACCCGGGGGTTAGGGCATGGTGTTTCGGGATTATCCATAATATGGTCCCAAATCAATGCCCTACCCCCCGGAACTGACTCTATGTTCAGAAAAAGCAGAGGTGTTGTCGGTTTGGCTGTAATCTTTTCCAGTTCCGGATCAGTACCATATTCCGTAATATGGTCTACCCGGATAAACCAGGCCTCTTCAGCATCTTCCAGCCACAATTTATTTTGATCTTTTTGTATTTTGGGATGGCACAAGGCCATGTCATCAGTAACAGGTTGTAAATCGCATGTTCTGGGTAATTCAATATACCTTTTTTCTCCTGAAATTACATTATCTCCCAGCAACAACCGGCCATCCGGCTGACGATGAGGCTGCTGTAACATTTCACTTTTTCCTCCTCCACTGGCTCCTTCATGCATCATGGTCACCACATTATCATAGGGGGTAACCACCCTTACGGTTGAACAATGGGCGGTTACCCAACCTTCAGATTCTCCCTGGCCAATGAGCATGCCATAGACTCCTTTTTTTGCACTGGGCCCGGGATAAAGATTGTATGAGAACATTTCATATTGCCCTGGCATGCGATTATGTACTACAATTTGTTTGCCTTCAAAATGGGTATGTCTGAATGGAGGGGCGGTATAAATGACTGCTTCCGGTTGGAATCCTTCAGGTAAATTATCCGGATCAAGTATGCCTTGTAATAAAGCTAAGCCTAATCCAAAGAATCCGGCATTGGCAGGAATCACGGCTACGGCATCATAGCCCATGCCGGGTTTACCTGCATGAAAATAGAACAGGGCCAGGTCTTGTGTCTTCATCCAGTCGAATGTTTCCTGGCGCAGTTTTTCAAAAGGATAGCCAAATCTTTTATCAAAGGTAGGTTTATCAGTAGGAAAATCATCTGCAATTACCATACAATTAGGATCCCGTCGCCTCATATAAACTTCGGTATAGTTAGCTGAGATGCCATTTTTGGTGCGGCATACATCTACTTCGTGGTGCTCAGTACCATCGGGTAGTGTATACTTTACCTGGTGAAAATTTTGACCTGCTCCTCCCGCTGCCAGCGTCACCAGGTCATCTACATTTTTAGCGATAGTGACACTGGGAGCAGCATTCAGTAGCTCGGCCAGTTCTTTGATACTTTCAGTAGGTTCTTTAATCTTGCTTTTTTGAAGTAAGTCACTCATGGTAGAATGTGGTTAGGTTAATCGTACAGCTTAAAGATAGTTAAAATATTTAAAAAAGAAGTAATACTATTAAAAAAATCAATTTTAATTCCGTTGGTTCGATAAGTAATGCAGGATTATTTATTTGCTGGAATCATATTTTCAGGAAATTTTTCATAATAAAATAAACAAATTGATCTGCATGGCGTATATATGAATGAAAATTCATATGTTTTATAATTAAGAAAAATTACCATGAAATATTTTTTTAATAAAGAAGTTTCCTATTCATTTGATGAAACTATTGAGAAATTAACCGCTGCTTTAAAAGAAGAAGGTTTTGGTATTTTAACAGAAATTGATATGTCAGCAACACTTAAGAAAAAGCTGGATGTTGATTTTAAAAGGTACACTGTTCTGGGCGCCTGCAATCCTAAACTTGCCTATGAAGCTTTGCAAAAAGAGGATAAAATCGGGCTGATGCTACCCTGTAATGTGCTGGTAGAGGAAAGCGATTCGGGAAAAACGGAGGTAGCCGCAGTGGATCCGGTAGTGAGTATGCAGGGGGTTGGTAATGCTTCTTTGGAACAAACAGCATCTGAGGTCAGGAACAGGTTGCAAAAAGTGATAGAAGCATTATAGTGTATTCAGGGTGGTACCTGTAATTAGTGAAACTTTCTGAACATCCGCTTCAGTCAAAATAAATGCTATTAATACATATTCCTTTTGATGCGGTTATCCAGGGTCATAAAAAAACCTCTGAAATTTTCTGAGGCCCTGCGGTATTTGTTGCTTGGAAAAAAGAATTGATATCCTGCTACAAAATCAGAAACGGTTAAATTCAACCGGATTGCGGATGAATTATGGGTGGATTAAAGAAAAAAATGGATTATAAATGAAGACTAAAACGGACATTCGCCGGGATTTTCTGATGAACTTCCGGAAGATTGATCATGGCCATCAAGGTCACTAAGCTTGTTGTTTATATCAAGAAGCTGAAATTCGTATTTTTGATACTTCGCGGTGATGGACGGATTGATGATGAAAAGGCCTTTTAGTCTTCGTTCCAATTCTTCCTTTTTGGCGTTTAATTTTGCTCTGATTGTATCCTTTTCTGCCGGTGACAAATGCTGGTAAGGATTTTTTCGTTTGGGTGGTCCAAAAAAATCCGGACCCATCTGTTGCTCAAGATCCAGCATGGACTGCACGTTAAATTTTATTACTGCCTTTTCATACAGGTTAAGGTTCTGCTGTTCCTGCTTTTGTTTGAGTTCAGCTATTTTGGACAAGGCTGACGGCCCCTGCCGGTTTTGAAATAACCAGGGCAGGAACTGCATTTCACCAGCCAGTTCTGCTTCCATTTGTTGCATGATGCCGAGGGTGATTTGTTCCTTTATTGACACCATCCGTTCAGGATCTTTAAGCAGGTATTGCTGACTTTCCGGATCGAAGGTTTTGATGTCAATACATTGCCAAAAATGATCCGGTGATCCGTGATGAAAGATATCACGCAAAGCCTCCCGCCATTGGCCTGTCAGTTGAAAGCTGATGGTATAATCACCCTGAGCTTCAGTGACTTTTAAATCATGGATGTTTTTATCGGGATGCAGGTGTAATTCAAAATCCATTTATTTCGTGGTTAATCGTCTTTATTTAAATATTTGGCAATCAAATCCAATTGCTTTTTCATTTCCTGATCCTGATCTACCATTCTTTCCCGGTAAGCCTCCGGGTTCCATAATTCAGCCCGGTTGCCCAGACCCACCCAAATAAGCTGGTTTTCCTTGTTAATATAAGTGAAAAGGTCTTCAGGAACCACCAATTGAAAATCATGATTTACTTCTAAGTAGCTAGCATCCAACTGATCAATAAGGGGCTGTGCCTCCTTCTTAGGTAGTTTTTCCAGTTTATTGATGATTTCATTCATCGCAGAAGGAGCATGAATGACCAGGTGATTGTTACCAAACCCTTTTTTGATTACAATTTGATGATTCTCCACCAAAGATTGTAATGGCTCAGGGATGGTGATGGCAGGGCCGTTTCCGATCGTTGAATGATACTTGCCGCTTATCATAAATATTAGTTTACCTAAATTATTAATTATTGCAATTTTTTAACAGGTGTTCTGTGTTTTTAGCCTAAACAAATCTCAATCATCATCAATCCAGTTGCCAATGGCCCAGTCCGAATCTAATGATCCTGGATTAACATCAGGAAATTGATAAAGATTCATCAGGGTGGAAAGAGGGATTTGTTGCCGGGCAGGATCCAGGATCAGACAGAGAATTTGATCAATTTTTTCAATATCTTCTTTTAAACTTTCCTCACAAGCTTTTTTTTTGGATTTATAAAAAGACCTCTCCAGGCTAAAAGAACCGTCACTGGTAAAATAATCCCGAAACAATGAAAAAACCTTTAGACGAAAATTGAAAAGGTCATCAAAAACATATTCCATGTAAATGGAGGAAGGCTTATAAGATTTTGGCAAGCCTTTTTTCTCTTTAAGATATTCGAGGTGTTGGTACAGCTGATCCTGCACTGGTTGATAAGATTTGGCAGGTCTCAGGTGTATGAAACGGCCATGTTTCAGATAGTCAAGGTATCTGTTTTGAAAGAGTGCATCCCAGTGTTCCGATTGGTCAATTAGTTTCGGCTTACTATCTTCACTATTATCGCTCACGTTAAAAATATTCAGTGCTGAGCTAAGAGAAAGAATTTGTTGCCGCCGGATAGCAGAAGGCTTGTCCACTTTAACTTCATCACGATTCCAGAAGCTAAAGTAATCCAGCAGGAGGTAGAGAAGATCTTTGGCGTTGAGTCTTTCCGGCACCTGGTTCAATGATTTTGTGAAACGCTTGCTGGAGTATCAAACTACTTCCAGCAGCAATCAAAATTACATATTTTTGCCCATGTCTGTCCGTTCAACTGACGAAAGTTCAGATATTTTTTATTACGGACACAAAAATATATAATGCTGTTATATTTGGATCAATTTCAAAATTTTCAATGTAAAATTGATAAAGTCCGGAGGAAAGTTTGTTCTTATAGACTTTATTTAAATACTCTGAATTAGGCCAATTTCCACAAATACCTAGAAAACACCGGCTTGCCCACATAAAACTGATACTTATCCAGGAAGGAGTCATACAATTCAGAGTATTTTGTTGCTGAAACTGGAAAGATGAATACCTCCTTTGGATTATTAGCTCTATCACCCAAGCCCAGGACAATAAAAGTCTTTATTTGTTTATTAAATGCTTGATAGCGTTTTAGTTGTTCCGGATTGCACCAGGCTATTCTTTCATTTTTGTTATATTTGCCGTTACGAAATTTGGCTTCTATGGCAAATTCCTTCTTAGTTTCCAGGCACCTGAAATGAAAGTCCGGTTTTAAAGAATCTTCAACATATCCATTCTTATTGGCATTATAATCTTGAGTTTTTCTGACAATTTGATACTTTTCTCTGGGAAAAATGGTAGTTTCAACATATCTTTCAAATTCTTCTCCTTTAACAAATGAGGCAGGTTTATTGATCTCGTTTACTGCTGCTGATAATATTCTTTTTACCAATGACATACCTTTAAATTTCTTTTTTGTTAAAATTAGATCCTAAATATTAATTTGAGCATTTACTATATGAATAAATATTACTGCCGTGGTATAAATAATTATTTTATAAAATACATGCTGTAAAATCAGCCAAAACCTAATTGCATCTTACCCCGCCACCCCATATTCCCATGAGTATTCACTTCCATCTTAGCAAAAGCTACTTTATATTTACCCTTTAAAATCATTTACATTATTTGCCGATAATAACAAATGACCCAAAGTAAACTTACCTTATCTCAACTCGAACAATACCTTGCCAAAGCTGCCTGGATCCTGAAGGGGCCGGTGGATGCTTCCGATTTCAAGGTATATATATTTCCTTTGCTGTTTTTCAAGCGGATTTCTGATGTATATGATGAGGAATACCAGCAGGCTATGGCAGAATCGGAAGGAGATGAGGAGTATGCTTCTTTACCCGAATTTCACCGCTTTACCATTCCCGAGGGATGCCATTGGCGGGATGTAAGGGAAACAACTACCAATGTGGGGCAGGCTATCGAAAAAGCACTGCGAGGCATCGAGCAATCCAACCAGGAATATCTTTATGACATTTTTGGAGATGCACAGTGGAGCAACAAGAACAAACTATCCGACCGGTTGCTAATCGACCTGGTTGAGCATTTTTCTCAATACTCGTTGTCTAATGATTTGGTAGAACCGGATATTCTGGGGCAGGCTTATGAATACCTGATCAAGCACTTTGCTGACCTGACAAATAAAAAAGCTGGTGAATTTTATACACCCCGATCGGTAGTGCATTTGATGGGGTTGATCCTGGATCCGCAGGAAGGGGAAAGTATTTACGATCCGGCTTGTGGTACCGGGGGCATGCTGCTGGAATCGGTCAATCATTTGCTGGAAAATAACCAGGATTACCGGACCCTGAAATTATTCGGACAGGAAAAGAACCTGACTTCCAGTTCCATTGCCCGGATGAACATGTTCCTGCATGGCATCGAAGATTTTCAGATTGTGCGGGGTGATACTTTACGTTCTCCGGCATTTTTTGAAGCGGATGGACTCAAAACTTTCGATTGTGTAATTGCCAATCCACCGTTTTCATTGAAGGAATGGGGAGCCAACAACTGGACCAATGACCCCTACGGCAGAAACTTTGCCGGCATACCTCCCAAAGGGAATGGCGATATGGCCTGGGTGCAGCACATGATCAAATCTATGAATTCGACCGGACGGATGACTGTAGTGCTGCCGCATGGAGCTCTATTCCGTAAAGGGGCGGAAGGCAGAATAAGAGAAGCCTTGCTTAAAGATGATTTGCTGGAGGCAGTGATAGGATTGGGGCCTAATATTTTTTATGGTACCCAATTGGCGGCTTGTATTATGGTGTTCAAGCGGCAAAAAGCTGATCAACAAAGAGACAAGGTTTTATTCATTGATGCGGCGGAACAAATCAGGGTAGGCAGGGCACAGAATTTTCTGGAAAAAGAGCATGTATCTACCATTTACCATTGGTACAAAGATTACCAGGATGTGGAAAATTATGTAAAAGTGGCTTCTCTGCAGGAAATAGCAGAAAACGATTACAATTTGAACATACCGCTTTATGTGGAAAAAATCATAGAGGATGATTTACCCACAGTAGAAGAAGCTTTGGTGGATTTAAAACAAGCCTGGCAGGAAAGTTTGGATGCGGAGGAAAGGTTTAAAAAGATTTTGAAAGAGTTTATAAAATGACACAACAACAACTCGAAAAATTCCTATGGGGAGCTGCCACCACCTTGCGTGGCACCATCGATGCCGGCGATTACAAGCAGTATATTTTCCCCTTGCTGTTTTTCAAGCGCATTTGTGATGTGTTTGATGAGGAATTTCAACTGGCTATGCAGGAGAGTGAGGGAGACCTGGAATATGCGGCTTTTGAAGAGAATCACCGCTTCCAGGTGCCGAAAGGTGCCCATTGGAAAGAGGTGAGAGAAACCACCATAAATGTAGGCCTGGCCATACAGAATGCCATGCGAGCCATTGAACAAGCCAACCCGGATACGCTTTATGGCATTTTTGGGGATGCCAGCTGGACCAACAAAAACCGTTTATCGGATGAAATACTAACCGATCTGATTGAGCATTTCAGTCAGCATACCTTGAACCTGACCAATGTACCAGATGACCA